>NZ_CP138377.1:5027500-5847500 GCF_047902425.1 Pseudomonas macauensis
TTCGCCACTGGTGTTCCTTCCTATATCTACGCATTTCACCGCTACACAGGAAATTCCACCACCCTCTACCGTACTCTAGTCAGGCAGTTATGGATGCAGTTCCCAGGTTGAGCCCGGGGATTTCACATCCATCTTACCAAACCACCTACGCGCGCTTTACGCCCAGTAATTCCGATTAACGCTTGCACCCTTCGTATTACCGCGGCTGCTGGCACGAAGTTAGCCGGTGCTTATTCTGTTGGTAACGTCAAAACAGCAAGGTATTAACTTACTGCCCTTCCTCCCAACTTAAAGTGCTTTACAATCCGAAGACCTTCTTCACACACGCGGCATGGCTGGATCAGGCTTTCGCCCATTGTCCAATATTCCCCACTGCTGCCTCCCGTAGGAGTCTGGACCGTGTCTCAGTTCCAGTGTGACTGATCATCCTCTCAGACCAGTTACGGATCGTCGCCTTGGTAGGCCTTTACCCCACCAACTAGCTAATCCGACCTAGGCTCATCTGATAGCGCAAGGCCCGAAGGTCCCCTGCTTTCTCCCGTAGGACGTATGCGGTATTAGCGTTCCTTTCGAAACGTTGTCCCCCACTACCAGGCAGATTCCTAGGCATTACTCACCCGTCCGCCGCTGAATCATGGAGCAAGCTCCACTCATCCGCTCGACTTGCATGTGTTAGGCCTGCCGCCAGCGTTCAATCTGAGCCATGATCAAACTCTTCAGTTCAATACTGCTTGGGTTTTGCGAAAACCCTAAACTTGGCTCAGCAATCGCATGCTCAATTTAATGAGCTAAAACTCTCGAATTCACGAGTGTTACTTGCGTTGCTGATAATCAGTCGATCATCAGTCTTACATCACAAGCACCCACACGAATTGCTTGATTCGACTTGTTAAAGAGCAGTTGGTCAAGGCTTTCGTCTCAACCGAGGCGCGCATTCTACAGCAGCGCCTCATCTTGTCAAGCGTTGTTTTCGAAAATTTTCTTTTCTACTCAACCGCTTGCGCTTCGGAGAAGGAAACCTTCTCACCAGCGGGAGGCGCATTCTACAGCGATCAAACTCACTGTCAAGCACCTCGATGATCTTCTTTTCGACTCACTGCCGGAGCAGCGAATGAACAGCGGCAAGTGATTCACCTGCCGGACCACCACCCCCAACTTCAAATCTTTGTAAGTGCTTGATTTTCAAGCTCTTTCAGCGCTTCGTCGCTGGGAGTGGTGCGCATTATAGGGACTTAAAAAGACCCGTCAACACATTTCTGTAAGAATTTTCAGCTGGGCACGAATCGACTGCGTAACAAGGGCAATTGACGCGCCACTGGCGGCAACCGCAAAAGCATCAGGAAACACCCGATAGCCGCATATATGGCCCAGCGCTCCAGATCCGAACGCACGACCCACAGCATATGCAACAACCCCATGGCGAGGATGACATATATCAGGCGATGCAGTTTCTTCCAGCCAGTCCCCAACCTGCGCATGCTGTAACGGTTGGAGGTGATCGCCATGGCCAGCAAGCCCAGGAAGGCGGTGGCGCCGACGAAGATATAAGGACGCTTGCGTAGTTCGACGCCCAACTGCGCCCAGTCCAGCCCGAGGATGAAGACGGCATAGGCACTCAGGTGCAGCACTATATAGGTGAAGCACCACAAGCCCAGTTGCCGGCGCACCTGTATCCAGCCAGTCCAGCGAGTGAGCTTCTGCAGCGGCGTCATCGCCAAGGTGATCAACAGCAGGATCAATCCGCCCTGCCCCAGCCGGTCGACCAGAGCCTTTCCCGGGTCCGGCCCAAGGGCGAAGATCCACGCCTGGTACAGCCAATAGAGCGGCGGCAACAAGGCAGCGATGAACACACCGCCACGCCACAATGGATTGCGCATCAGTATTCCTTCCTCAGGTCCATGCCCGCATAGAGCGAGGCCACCTCATCGGCATAGCCGTTGAACATGAGAGTGGGACGAACATTGGGGCTGAATAGTCCGCTGGGCAGGCGACGCTCATGCGCCTGACTCCAGCGGGGGTGGTCGACAGTCGGATTGACGTTGGCATAGAAGCCATACTCGTCGGGCGCGAGGCTCTGCCAGGTGGTCTTCGGCTGCTCCTCGACGAAGCTGATGCGCACGATGGACTTGGCACCCTTGAAGCCGTATTTCCACGGCACGATCAACCGCAACGGCGCACCGTTCTGGTTAGCCAGCACCCGGCCATACATGCCGACCGCGAGAATGGCCAGGGGATGCATGGCCTCGTCCATGCGCAGCCCCTCGACGTAGGGCCAATCGATCAGAGCAAAGTTGGACTGCACACCGGGCATGTCCTGGCGGTCCACCAGCGTCTCGAAGCGCACGAACTTGGCTTTGCCGGTCGGCTCAACCCGCTTGATCAACTCGGAGATCGGGAAGCCGATCCAGGGAATGACCATCGACCAGGCTTCGACGCAGCGCAATCTATAGATGCGCTCTTCCAGCTGATACGGCTTGATGAAGTCTTCCAGGGCGTATTTGCCGGGCTTGTTCACCTCGCCGTCGATCACCACCGACCAGGGTTCGGTTTTCAGCGCTCCGGCATTGGCAGCAGGATCGCCTTTATCCGGGCCGAACTCATAGAAGTTGTTGTAGTTCGTCGCGTCCTTGAAAGGCGTGATCGCCTCATTCTTCACCGTGACGGCATCCCAGTGCGTGGCGGCGAACTTCTCGCTCAGCCAGGCGGGAGACTGCACTGCTTCGACATCGGCGTAACGCCCTCCCTCGGCAAAGCTCAAACGAGGCAATCCGGACAGCGCGGCAGCCGCTATCGCACCAGACATGAACTGGCGACGGGAGAAGTAGAGGGATTCAGGTGTGACTTCCGATTCGTGGCAATCGGAACGGCGGGAAGACTTGATCAGCATGGCGGGCTCCGCAACGACTGGCTGTATGCGCCAGTAGACTGCGGAGCCCGCTGGAAATTACACGGCAGGCGGCTGCTTGCGACGGCGCAACTGAAGCAAGTATTGCACCGGGCCGGAGGCGGCGTATGCAAGGAACAGCAGCAACAGGATGCGCGGCGGGTCGGTGAAGACCACGGCGAACGCCAGCACCACGACCAGGATCGCCACGAACGGCACGCGGCCGCGCAGGTCGAGGTCCTTGAAGCTGTAGTACTTGATGTTGCTGACCATCAGCATACCGGCCGCGGCGACCATCAGCGCAACCAGCAGGGACACCTTGGCGCCCTGAACGTCGAAGTCGGCGAAGGCCCATACGGTACCAGCGACCAGAGCCGCGGCAGCCGGGCTGGCCAGACCGATGAAGTAGCGCTTGTCGGCCTTGCCCACCTGGGTATTGAAGCGCGCCAGACGCAGCGCGGCGCCAGCCACATAGATGAAGGCGACCATCCAGCCAACCTTGCCCAGGCTGCTCAGCGCCCATTCGAACGCCACCAGTGCCGGCGCTACGCCGAAGGCGACCATGTCGGACAGCGAGTCGTACTCGGCGCCGAAGGCGCTTTGGGTGTTGGTCAGGCGCGCAACACGACCGTCGAGACCGTCGAGCACCATGGCGACGAAGATGGCAATGGCGGCATTTGAGAAATCGCCGCTCATGGCGTTGATGATGGCGTACAGGCCGGTGAACAGCGCCGCGGTGGTGAACAAGTTCGGCAGCAGGTAAATGCCGCGATGGCGGACCTTGCGGCCTTCGGCGTCGTGACCCTCTTCGATGTGCTCATCGATGGGCAACAGACTTTCTTCGGTGTCGGAAGCCTTGTTCGGCTCCTCGTGACCTTCACTCATGGACGATTCCTTGAGAACTCGTTGAGGCTGAGATTCGCCGGGGCACGCTACTGCGCTGACTTGCCCGGCGCCCCCGCTTTATACCAGAACACCGCCCCAGAACGAAAAAACGCGGCAAGCGCCGCGTTTCTTCGTTTGTCGAAAAGACCTTAGTTCTTGGTCTTGTCGACGATCTTGTTGGCAGCGATCCACGGCATCATGGCGCGCAGCTTCTCGCCAACAACTTCGATGCCGTGGGCAGCGTTGTTGCGACGGTAGGCGGTCATCGACGGGTAGTTGGTGGCGCCTTCGGAGATGAACATCTTGGCGTATTCGCCGTTCTGGATGCGCTTCAGGGCATTGCGCATGGCAGCACGGGATTCGGCGTTGATCACTTCCGGACCCGTCACGTACTCGCCGTATTCGGCGTTGTTGGAGATCGAGTAGTTCATGTTGGCGATGCCGCCTTCGAACATGAGGTCAACGATCAGCTTCAGTTCGTGCAGGCACTCGAAGTAGGCCATTTCCGGAGCGTAACCGGCTTCGACCAGGGTTTCGAAACCAGCTTTGACCAGCTCGACGCAACCGCCGCACAGAACGGCCTGCTCGCCGAACAGGTCGGTTTCGGTCTCGTCCTTGAAGGTGGTTTCGATGATGCCGGTACGGCCGCCGCCAACGCCGCAGGCGTAGGACAGGGCGACGTTCTTGGCATTGCCCGAAGCGTCCTGGTAGATGGCGATCAGGTCAGGGATGCCGCCGCCCTTGACGAACTCGGAGCGAACGGTGTGGCCCGGGGCCTTCGGCGCGATCATGATCACGTCGAGGTCAGCGCGCGGAACGACCTGGTTGTAGTGAATGGAGAAGCCGTGAGCGAAGGCCAGGGTAGCGCCCTTCTTCAGGTTCGGCTCGATCTCGTCCTTGTACAGGCGGCCCTGGAACTCGTCCGGGGTCAGGATCATGACCAGGTCAGCAGCGGCAACGGCTTCGGCCACTTCAGCGACTTTCAGGCCGTGGTTCTGAGCCTTGGCAACGGAGGAAGAACCCGCACGCAGGCCGACGGTAACGTCGACGCCGGAATCTTTCAGGTTGCAGGCATGGGCGTGGCCCTGGGAACCGTAACCGATGATGGCAACTTTCTTGCCCTGGATGATGGAGAGGTCACAGTCTTTATCGTAGAAAACGCGCATTTGGGAATTCCCCTGTCAGTTGGCCTCGTGGGCCGTATTTCAAATCAGATGCTGAGAGTCTTGTCGCCACGGGCAATGCCGGTGACGCCACTGCGGACGACTTCGAGGATCGACGCGGTGCCGATGGCCTGGATGAAGCTGTCCAGCTTGTCGCTGGTGCCGGCCAGCTGCACGGTGTACACGCTGCTGGTGACGTCGACGATCTGCCCGCGGAAGATGTCGGTGGTGCGCTTGACCTCGGCGCGCTGGGCGCCGGTAGCCTTCACTTTCACCAGCATCAGTTCGCGCTCGATGTGTGCGCTCTCCGAGAGATTCACCAGTTTTACCACCTCGATGAGCTTGTTGAGGTTCTTGGTGATCTGCTCGATGACCTCATCCTGACCAGCGGTGGTCAGGGTCAGGCGCGACAGCGTCGGGTCCTCGGTGGGGGCGACCGTCAGGCTTTCGATGTTGTAGTTGCGCTGGGAGAACAGGCCGACGACGCGGGAGAGCGCGCCGGGTTCGTTTTCCAGCAGCAGGGAAATGATGTGTCGCATGATCAGGTACGCTCCGTCTTGCTCAGCCACATGTCGCGCATCGCACCGCCGCGGATCTGCATCGGGTAGACGTGCTCGCTGGTATCAACCTGGATGTCGAGGAAGACCAGGCGATTCTTCATCGCGAAGGCTTCTTCCATCTTCGGCTTCAGGTCCTTCAGGTCGGTGATGCGCATGCCAACGTGGCCATACGCCTCAGCCAGCTTGACGAAGTCCGGCAGCGATTCCATGTAGGAGTGCGAGTAACGGCTGTTGTACTGCATGTCCTGCCATTGGCGGACCATGCCCAGCGCACCGTTGTTCAGGTTGATAATCTTCACCGGCAGGTCGTACTGCAGGCAGGTGGACAGCTCCTGGATGTTCATCTGGATGCTGCCTTCACCGGTCACGCAGGCGACGTCGGCGTCAGGGAAGTTCAGCTTCACGCCCATGGCGGCCGGGAAGCCGAAGCCCATGGTGCCCAGGCCGCCGGAGTTGATCCAGCGATTAGGCTTGTTGAAGCGGTAGTACTGGGCCGCGAACATCTGGTGCTGGCCCACGTCGGACGCCACGTAGGCATCGCCATGGGTGACTTCGCAGAGGGTCTCGATCACGGTCTGCGGCTTGATGATGCTGCCGTCGCCCATGTTGTACGGGAACAGGCCGCGGGTACCGCGCCACTCTTCGATCTGCTTCCACCAGGCAGCCTGGGCTTCCTTGTTCGGGGTCTCGCCGATTTCCTTGAGGATCGCGACCATTTCGGTCAGGACGCTGTCCACCGGGCCGACAATCGGGATGTCGGCCTTGACGGTCTTGGAGATCGAAGCCGGGTCGATGTCGACGTGGATGATCTTGGCGTTCGGGCAGAACTTGGCAGCGGTCTCGCCATTGATCACGCGGTCGTCGAAGCGCGCGCCGACGGCGAAGATCACGTCAGCGTGGTGCATCGCGAGGTTCGCAGTGTAGCTGCCGTGCATGCCGAGCATGCCGACGAACTGGCGATCGGTACCCGGATAGCCGCCCAGGCCCATCAGGGTGTTGGTCACCGGCACATTGAGCATGCGCGCCACTTCGGTCAGCGGCTCGGCGGCATTACCCATGATCACGCCACCACCGGAATAGATGATCGGGCGCTTGGCGGCCAGCAGCATCTCGGCAGCCTTGCGGATCTGGCCGGAGTGACCACGGACCGCAGGGCTGTAGGAGCGCAGCTTGACCTTCTTCGGGTAGTTGTATTCGAACTTCTGGGTCGGATCGCCCATGTCCTTCGGAATATCGATCACCACCGGGCCGGGACGACCGGACTGGGCGATGTAGAAGGCCTTCTTGATGACCTCCGGAATTTCCGACGGGTGCTTGATGATGAAGCTGTGCTTCACGATCGGACGGGAAATACCGACCATGTCGGTTTCCTGGAACGCGTCGGTACCGACCATGTTGCTCGACACCTGGCCGGAGATCACCACCATCGGGATGGAGTCCATGTAGGCGGTGGCGATGCCGGTGACGGCGTTGGTCGCGCCGGGACCGGAGGTCACCAGCACCACGCCGGGCTTGCCGGTGGCACGCGCATAGCCGTCGGCCATGTGAGTGGCGGCCTGCTCGTGGCGAACCAGGATGTGGGTTACTTCGTTCTCTTTGAAGAGAGCGTCGTAGATATGCAGGAGGGCACCGCCCGGGTACCCGTAGATGTACTTAACGCCTTCGTCACGCAGCGAGCGGACGACCATTTCAGCGCCGGATAAAAGTTCCACGTTGTCACCTCTAGAACGCTATATACGGAAACCCCCAACGTGGGGGACCGACTTGGATGGCTGCCCGGCAGACATGGGCGAATGTAATCGCCGGCTACGTCGACTGCCGATTGAGCAGAACCTGGAGACACTCCTGTTTGTGTTACGGAGAGCCTCCACCCAGCGCGAGGTAACGCGAAACAGGGTGAAACTTTGCGGCGCGGGTAGCACCTCTTGTCTGCCGAGTAAAACCAGCTTGCGGCCGGCCCACTGCAGCGAACCTTGGATTCTTCTGAAACGAAGCGGGCAAGTCAAGCCATATATAGTTTTTGGATGAAGCCGGGATGTGAACTTCTCCGGATGAATAAGCTGGCGTTTTGGTTATAGTTATCGACAGACTCCGCACCCCAAGGATCGACAACTCATGCGACGGACGATTTTCATGGGCAGCCTGCTGCTCGCTCTGGCCCCGACCGTGATGGCCGCGCAGGTCTATAAATGGGTTGACGCCCAGGGTGTCACGCACTTCGGTGCGCAGCCGCCGGAAGGCACCAATGCCTCGGCCGTCAACACCAACACTGCCCCGCCCAAGTCGAACTTCCCGCTGCCCCCACCCAAGCCGGTGGCAACTCCCCCCGTGGATGAAAAGCAGAAAGCCGTGGATGACAAGGTGAAGCAGGACGTCGCCCAGCAGGAAGCCGCGCGCGCGCAGAATTGCAGCCAGGCGCGGGAGAATGTGGCTCAGCTGAAGAACAATCCACGCGTCCGCGTGAAGGAAGAGAACGGCGAGTACCGCCGCATCACCGAAGAAGAACGGCAGGCGCGCATCGTCGAGAACGAAAAGGCCGTCCAGGAAAACTGCAATTGAGGCAGTGCGGGAGCGCTCAGCGCCCCGCAGTGATCAGCCGGTCGAACTCGCCGAGCGCTTCCAGTAGCCGCAGCACGCGAGCCCCCTCAGTGGCGTAGGCCTCCTCGGCAATCTCGCGGATGCCGGAGGCGGCAGGCAGATCAGCCCCGCTCTCGACGATCTGCTTCATCCGCGGCAGGAAGATCCACTGCAGCCACTCCTCCAGCGCCAGCGTATCCACGCAGAACGGCTCGTGACTGGAGAGCCGCTCGGGCGACGGAGTCTCACTTCCCCACAGGCCGATGCCACGCATCTCCTGCTCGATCAGCAGTAGCTGATCCGCTATGGCTGGCAGTCGATCATCCATCACAGGGTTACCTTGGCTTTCTGCCGGGCTTCGGCGGCGCCGGCGGCGTCACCCTGCCGCTCACGACACTTGGCGATCAGATCCCACAGGCTGGCTTGCAGGGTCGGGCGACCTCCGGCCAGCGTCAGGCCGCGGCGCGCGACCTGCTCGGCCTGCGCGGCATCGCCCTGGGCCAGGCGAACCTGGGCCAGCTTGTAGAGCACCTGCGGCTCGCGCGGAGCGATGCGCTGGGCGCGCTCCAGGCTGGCGGCGGCGCCATTGAGATCACCACCGCCCTGCTGTTGCGAGGCGGTAGTCAGCAGCGCCAGTACCGGGCCATCGAGCTGCTCGTCAGCAGCCAGGCCCGTGTTGCTCGACGGAATGCCCGACGGCGCCTTGTAGGCACCGCCCTGGTTGTAGGTGCTGCCCTGGCTGGACGGTGCCGCGGGCGGGGTCTGGTACGCCGGCTGCTGGTAGGTCTGCGACTGGAAGCCACCGTTGGAGGTGATGCCACCGCTGGTGGAGATCGGCTGCTGCGAATAGGGTGCGCTGGTATTGCCCGGCGCGGTCGTCATCGGCGAAGTGCTGATCGGCGCCGCGCCAGTCTGTGCCGGGAAGGTCTGGATCGGTGCGGCACCCGCATCCTTCGGGATCATCACGGTAACGCCGGAGTCACCCTGGGGAATGCTCTGGCCGGCGCTGGCGGAAACCGGCGCCTTATAGTTGCCACCGCTGCGTCCCACGCGCTCCGAGTTGGAAACGGAGGTACCGGAGTCCTGCACCGGGATCGCCCCGTGCTGCGGGGTCGCACAACCGGACAGAAGCGCCAGTGTCGCCGACGCCGCAAACCAAGCTTTTCTCACTTCCAAACCTCTCGCATCAATTCAGCCAGCCACGCACCCAGTCCATGACTTCGTTGGCCGGCGCCTGGATTCCGCAACCGGCGCCAGCGGCCGGTTCGCTTCCTCGAATATAAGGCATCTGCACCGCGCCGGGGCAGTTGGCATCGGTGCCCTGCCCGGTGTGCGGATCGACCCAGGCCTGCACCACATTATCCGGCATCGGCATGTCCAGCGGCAGCGGATCGGCCTTGCGCATGAAGCTGGTCCAGATCTGCAGTGCACCGGTGGCGCCGGTCAGCGGCGTCTTGCCGTTGTCGTCGCGGCCGATCCAGACCACCGCCAGCAGGTCCTGACCGAAGCCGGAGAACCAGCTGTCGCGGGAATCGTTGGTGGTACCGGTCTTGCCGGCCAGGGTCAGCGAGGACGGCAGCTGGTTGTAGACCGAGCGCGCGGTGCCCTCGCGCATCACGCGCTGCATGGCGTTCTGCACCAGATAGATGGCGCCCGGATCGAAGCGCTGCTGGACCTGGAACGGATAGCGCTTGAGCGGTTGACCATCGGACGCCAGCACACTGCGAATGCTCCGCAGCGGCGTGTTGAAGCCGCCGCTGGCGATGGTCTGGTACATGGTCGCCACCTGCATCGGGCTCAGCGCACCGGCGCCCAGCAACATCGATGGGAAGGCCGGCCAGTCCGTCGTGACGCCCAGACGCTCCAGAGTCTTCAGCACGTTCGGCACGCCCAGGTCCAGGCCGAGCTTGGCCGTGGACAGGTTCAGCGAGTTGGCCAGCCCCTGGTAGAGGAAGATGGTGCCGCGCGCCTGGTGGTCATAGTTCTGCGGCTTCCAGACCTGCCCATCCTTGCCCTTCACCTGGAACGGCTCGTCCTGGATGTAGCTGGTCAGGGTGTACTGGCTCGGCTGCTCCAGCGCGGTCAGGTAGACCGCCGGCTTGACCAGCGAACCGATCGGCCGCTTCGCGTCGATGGCACGGTTGAAGCCGGCGAAGCGCGGATCGCGGCTGCCGATCAGCGCCTGGATCTCACCGGTCTCCGGGTTGGTCACGACCATCGCGGTTTCGGTCTCGGCAACACCCTTGCGCCCGTCGAGGCGCTTGAAGGTCTCGCTGACGGCGGACTCGGCCTTCATCTGCAGGATGGGGTCGAAGCTGGTGAAGATGCGCAGACCTTCTTCGGTCAGGTCTTCATCCCGATAGTCTTCGCGCAGCTGACGCTTCACCAGGTCGAGGAAGGCCGGGTAGGAGCTGTTGGCCATGCTGCCCTGACGGGTCACGCCCAACGGCGCCTGCTTGGCGGTGGCGGCCTCTTCGGGAGTGATGACACCCTGCTCGGCGAGCACGTCGAGCACCACGTTGCGGCGCTCCAGCGCGCGCTCCGGATTGCGGCGCGGGTTGTAATAGGAAGGCCCCTTCACCATGCCGACCAGCAGCGCGACCTGCGGCAGTTTCAACTCCGACAGCGGCTGACTGAAGAAGTACTGGCTGGCGAGACCGAAGCCATTCACCGAGCGCTGGCCGTCCTGGCCGAGGAACACCTCGTTCAGGTAGCTCTCGAGGATTTCGCGCTTGTCGTAATGCAGCTCCAGCAGCACCGCCATCATGGCTTCGGTGAGCTTGCGCGACAGGCTGCGTTCGTTGGTCAGGAAGAAGTTCTTCACCAACTGCTGGGTCAGGGTACTGCCGCCCTGGCGCAACTGGCCGGCGCTGGCGTTGACCCAGACGGCACGGGCGATCGACTTGATCGAAACCCCGTGATGAGTCCAGAAGTCGCGGTCTTCCACCGCCACCAGCGTGTCGATCAGGTACGGCGGCACCTGATCGAGCTTGATCAGGATGCGGTCTTCGTTGTGTGCCGGGTAGAGGCCACCGATCAACAGCGGCTCCATGCGCGCCACCGCGAGGTCGGCGCCATTGGCGGCGCTCAACCCGGTGATGGAGTTGCCGGAGAAGCGCACGCGAATCCGCTGGGCGGGCTCGGCGCCTTCATAGAACTGGAAGCCGCGGGTGTTGAGCTCGACCGAATTGCCGGAGACCGAGGCGGCACCCGGACCGTTCACCGCGTTTTCGCGGCGATAGCCCAGCGCATCCAGCTCGCGCAGGAAGTCGTCCTTGCCAAGTTTCAGGCCGACGAACAGCTCCAGCGGACGGGCATACACCTTGGCGGGAATGGTCCAGCGCTTGCCGGAGAACTTCTCCTGGACAACCGCATCGAGATACACGGCAAAACCGGCGAGCAGCACAATGCCGACCAGGCCGAGCTTGAGAGCCCAGCCCAGCCACTTGCGCATGGCAGGCGACGATTTGCCGCTTTTTTTACGGGATTTGGAAGATCGGGGACGCGTCATGGCGGCGCATTATACGTACTTTATCCACAGGGGACAGACACCGTTCCAGACGGTATCCGGGTTCTTGCGAGGCACTGGTGCACGGTGGCGCCGGGACTGCCGTGCTTCGACATCGGCGCGACGGAATGGTTGCCTCGCGGGTTTGCACCACCAGACCCAGCGGCCATAATGCCTGCCTCTCGAAAATAGACAGACAAGGACATAACGTGAGCCAGACTCTGATCGCTGCGCTGCAGAACCCGGCGCTCTACCCTCATCCGGTCGAAAGCTTCCGGGTCATCGAAACCCACATTTCCTGGGTCCTGCTCACCGGCTCCTACGTCTACAAGATCAAGAAGCCCGTCAACTTCGGCTTCCTCGACTTCACCGACCTGGCCGCGCGCAAGCACTTCTGCGAGGAAGAGCTGCGCCTCAACCAGCGCCTCACCGAAGGCCTGTACCTCGACGTGCTGCCGATCACCGGCAGCGAGAGTGCTCCGCGCCTGGGCGGCGAGGGTCCGGCCATCGAGTACATGATCCAGTGCCGTGAATTCCCGCAATCCCAGCTGCTCAGCGAAGTGCAGGCCCGCGGCGAACTCGGCGCCCCGCATATCGACGGACTGGCCCTGCAGATCGCCGAGTTCCACCTGCGCACCCCGCAGGTTCCAGCCGAACACCCGCTGGGCACCCCGGACGCCTGCATGGCTCCCGTGCGCCAGAACTTCGAGCAGATCCGCCCGCTGCTCTCGGACAAGGCCGACCTGCTGCAGCTCGATGCCCTGGAAGCCTGGGCCGAGTCCAGCTTCGAGCGCCTGCACGGCGTGTTCGAGTCGCGCAAGGCCAACGGCTTCATCCGGGAGTGCCACGGCGATATCCACCTGGGCAACGCCGCCATCATCGACGACAAGGTGGTGCTGTTCGACTGCATCGAGTTCAACGAACCCTTCCGCTTCACCGACGTCACCGCCGACTACGCCTTCCTCGCCATGGACCTTGAAGACCGCGGCCTGAAGTGCCTGTCGCGGCGCTTCGTCAGCCAGTACCTGGAGTTCACCGGCGACTACCAGTCGCTGGAGCTGCTGAACTTCTACAAGGCCTATCGCGCCCTGGTGCGCGCCAAGATCGCTCTGTTCAGCCTGGCGCACCAGACCGACGCCGTGCAGAAGGCCGCGACCCTGCGCCAGTACCGCAACTACGCCAACCTGGCGGAAAGCTACAGTGCCATCCCGTCGCGCTTCCTGGCCGTGACCGTCGGCGTATCCGCCGTTGGCAAGAGCCAGGTGGCCTTGCGCTTGGTGGAAGCCCTGGGCGCCATCCGCTTGCGTTCCGACGTCGAGCGCAAGCGCCTGTTCGGCGAACAAAGCGCCGAGCAACGCGGCCAGCACCAGAGCGGCATCTACTCCGCCGACGCCACACTGGCGACCTACCAGCGCCTGAACGCCCTGGCCGCGGACATCCTGCGCGCCGGCTACCCGGTGGTGCTGGACGCCACCTTCCTCAAGCGCGACCAGCGTGCGGCCGCCTGGAAGATGGCCGAGGAAACCGGCGTGCCCTTCCTCATCCTCGACTGCCATGCGCCGGAAAGCGTCATCGCCGGCTGGCTCGCCCAACGCCAGAGCGAAGGCAACGACCCGTCGGACGCCACCCTGGCGACCGTCCAGGCCCAGCAGGCCGCCCGCGAGCCGCTCAGCGACGAAGAGCAGCAGCACAGCAAGCGCGTCGACACCCCGGATGCCGCCAGCCTGGACGCCCTGGTCGCCAGCATCCGCCAGCGCCTCCCGGGGCTCTGACTCCTGCACCGGCCGGAATCGCCAGGAAGGCAGCTCCGGCCCGCGTATCCCCGCCCTTTCCCGCCCTGCCGCTCGCGCAGGGCGATATCACAAAGCCACGCTACACTTGCCTTGTGTATACCCGGCCGCTATGAGCAGTTCACGGCCCTGAACCCCATGCCTGATCGTGCCGCATCGCAAGGACCGACGATGAACGACGAACTGCTGCACCTGAAGAATCTTGGCAAGACCTCCGCCCAGTGGCTGCATGCCGTAGGCATCCACAGTGCCTCCGACCTCCGCCGGCTGGGCGCCGTTGGCGCTTACCGGGCGGTCAGGGCCCGTGGTTTCCGTGCTTCGAAGGTGCTGCTGTATGCCATCGAAGGGGCCCTGCTCGACGTGCACTGGAATGACCTTCCACCGGCCCACAAGGCCGCGCTCCTGGGCGAGCTTGAGACTTTCCCCATGAGGAACAAGAGCTAGCTCACAAGCTCCGTGGGAAAATCTTTACGCAAAAGTACCTGTCCGCTTATGGTCTCAGGGCCCTTCGTGCGCCCTCGACTGCCGCCATTCAAGGAATTACGGCCATGTACCTACTCGGTGAACAACCTGCCTATGCCGATGAGCTGATCAACCGCCTGCAGGGAATTCCGGTGCAACTGCTTGCTGGCCTGGCCTCCAGCGGCGATCCGATTCGCCTCGAACGTTCCGACGATCTCGAGGCCGAGCTGCCCGACAAGCATCTGTTTCTCATCGAGAATGGCCTGGTCCATGCCCTGGTGGACGAACGCCCGCTGTTCTATCTGCAGGAGGGCGACCTGGTCGGCCTGCGCCAGGGCATCGATCTGCCGCCCTGCCGATACGTCACCGAAGAGCCGCTGTGCCTGATCCCGTATTTGCGCAGCGACGTGCTCCGCCATATCCATGCCGACGAGCACCGCCAGGAGCTGTTCCTGCACTACCTGATCGGCCATACCGCCCTGCTCTCCGACGCCCTGGCGCACCTGAAGCAGCCAGAGATCCGCCCGGCCACCGGCTTCCAGCATTTCGCCGCCGGCGCTCAGTTGATCGAGCAGGGCGACGACGCCGAGCACGTGTTCATCATCATCGAAGGCCACGCGGAAGCCTTCGTCGACGGGCAGAAGGTCGGTGACGTGCAGAAGGACGAGATCTTCGGCGCCATGGCGGTGTTCACCCGCGAGAAACGCAGCGCCTCGGTCATCGCCAGCGAGCCCTGCACGGTGATGGTCATCCCCAAGGACCAGTTCCTCGGCCTGATGCAGAGCAACCCGCGCATCGCCCACAGCCTGATCGAAGGCATGGCCCGGCGCATCGACCTGCTGAACAAGGAAGTCACCCAGTTGCGCGTGCAACGACAGGCCAGCTGAGGCGCATCCCCAGCGGAAGCCCGGCCCAGTGCCGGGCTTTTCGTTTTTCGGCGGAACGTTTTCGCGGGCGCGAAAAACTTTGCGAAAGGAGGTTGACTCTTAAATGATAATGATTATTATTGACTCATCTGGTCGCGAGGCCAGACGGTAAGCTCAAGAGACCACGCAGTCGGACTCTTCAGATTATCTCCTCATCAGGCTAATCACGGTTTCGACCCGGCACTTTGCCGGGTCTTTTTTTGCCTGCGTTTTTTCATCGAGGGCGGCGATCCCCCCAATCCCGCCATCGATCACGGGCAGAAAAAAGCATTGACTCTCAATTGATAATGGTTATTATTAACCAACTGGTTGCGAAGCCAGTTGGATAAGCTCGAGAGACCACGTAGTCGGACTCTTCAGATTATCTCCTCATCAGGCTAATCACGGTTTCGACCCGGCACCTTGCCGGGTCTTTTTTTGCCCGCGCCAAATACAACGCCAACGAAAACGGGGCCTTCAGGCCCCGTCCATGATTGGCTGCCTGAGCTACTGGCGCAGCGCCGCGCAATAGTCCGTCGGTGGCAGCGCCGGCGTGTACCAGACGTAATCCGCCTGCGCCGGCGCAACCGTCTTGCCCACCTCGGCCAGCATCAGCACCTGCATGCCCTGCGTCGCCCCCAGGTCTTCCAGGTGCAGCGGCACGCCCAGATCGCGCCGCGCGTGGAAGCCACCAGCGATCATGAGCGCAGGCTCCGGCGCCGCCTTCAGGCGCTCCGCCATGCGCCGGTCGCGCTGTTGCTGCACCGCCAGCATTGCTGGCAACTGGTTTTCCGGCAGCAGGCCGCAGTGGGATTCGCGAATGTCCTCCAACAGGCTGTTGCGCACGGCATCCGTCGTGGAACGCACGCCCTTCAACTGTGGCTGCTCGGCATAGATGCGCATGATCTCGCCGCGATCCAGGTTGGCCGAGAGCAGCGCCGCCGGCTGCTTCACCAACCAGGTCACCAATGGGCCGTAGAGCGACCAGTCCCACCCCGGTTGCCACGCCAATGCGCCGAGCAGATCCGTCGGCATCTCGTCCCTGGCCGCTGCCACCTGGGCGGCGGCAACACGTGACTGCTGGTTCGGATTGATCATCTCCATCAACACGCTGCCGCTCGGGCGGCGCGCAGCCAAGGCGCGCGCCAGCCAGAGTTCCAGGGCGTGATGGTCCGGATTGTCGTGCTGCTCGCCCACGAGCACGCGCGGCGCCGAGGCCAGCCGGTCGAGCAACTGTTGCGGCGTGAGTTGCTCGCCGCTGTGCAGGTCGCGAATGACGCCCAGCTCGACATTGTCACGCCCCTCCGGACTCTGCCAGGTCGGCAGCGGCGGCGCGGAAATGTGGCTCTGGCAAGCGGCCAACAGCGCCAGCACAGGAATCAGCAGGTACTTCACGTGAACTCCATTCAGCGCGCGATGATCAGTGGATGATCGCGCTCGGGATGCCGCTGGACCAGCACGTCCAGCCCGAACACGGTGCGCAGCGGCTCGGCGCGCAGCACCTCCTCCGGTGTGCCTTGCAGATGCGACCGCCCCTGGTGCAGTAACAGCAGGCGATCACAGTAACGTGCCGCCAGATTCAGGTCATGCAGGATCACCAGCACCGCCGCGCCGCGCTTGGCGAACTCGCTCACCGCCTGCAGCGTGGTGTGCTGGTGCAGCGGATCGAGCGCCGAAGTCGGCTCATCCAGCAGCAACACCTGCTCCGCACCGCCCGGCCACAGCTGTGCCAGTACACGCGCCAGATGCACACGCTGACGCTCCCCTCCGGAAAGCGCCAGGTAGCTGCGTCCGGTCAGATGGGCGGCATCCGCGGCCTCCAGCGCCGCCGCGACGATATCGCGGTCATGCTGGCGGCCGCTGTCGTGGGGCAGGCGACCGAAGCCAACCACCGCTTCGACCGTGAACGCGAAATTCAGCGTCGACGACTGCGGCAGCACCGCCAGGCGGCGCGCCCGGTCGGTGCCCTGCCAATCCGCCAGCGGACGATCATCAAGGCGCACGGCACCGCCGGACAGCGGCAGCTCGCCATTGAGAGCGCCCAGCAAGGTACTTTTGCCAGCACCGTTCGGCCCCAGAACGCCAAGCACTTCGCCCGGCTGCAAGGCCAGGCTCACGTCCTGCAGGACTGTCTGCGTGCCGCGCTTCACCAGCAGGTTCTCCGCCGTCAGCATCAGGAGCGCCCCCGTATCAGCAGGTAAAGGAAGAACGGCGCGCCGATCAGCGCGGTGACGATGCCGATCGGCAGTTCCGCCGGCGCCAGCGCCAGCCGTGCCACCAGGTCGGCGAGCAGCAGCAGGATGGCGCCGCCGAACATGGACGCCGGTAGCAGTATCCGGTGATCGGGGCCGACGATCAGGCGCAGCAGATGCGGCACCACCAGGCCGATGAAGCCGATCATGCCGGCCGCCGCCACCGCCGCACCGACGCCCAGCGCGGTGCACAGGATCAGCTCGACCTTCAGGCGTTCGACGTCGAAGCCCAGATGACGCGCTTCGGACTCGCCCAGCAGCAGCGCATTCAGCGCATCCACCCGACGCGGCAACCAGCAGGCCACCAGCAGAGTGATCAGCAGCAACGGCCATAACCGGTGATAGCTGGCGCCGTTCAGGCTGCCCAGGTTCCAGAAGGTCAGCGTACGCAGCGTGGCGTCGTCAGCCAGGTAGGTGAACAGCCCGATCAGCGCCCCGGCCAGCGCCGTGAGCGCAATGCCCGCCAGCAACATGGTGGCCACGCTGGTCTGCCCGTTGTGCCGGCCCAGGCGATAGACCAGCGCCGTCACCAGCAGGCCACCGGCGAAAGCGCAGGCGGACAGCAGATAAGGTGCGAGTGCTTCCGGCAGCCCGCCGATGGAGGCACCGAAGACGATGGCGATCGCCGCCCCCAGGGCCGCGCCGCTGGAAACACCGATCAGGCCGGGGTCGGCCAGCGGATTGCGGAACAACCCCTGCATGGCCACGCCAGCCAGCGCCAGCACGCCGCCGGTGGCGACACCCAGCAGGGTACGCGGCAGGCGGATCTGGCCGACGATCAGTTCAGCCTGCCCCAGGGCGTCGGCGGACACCGGCAAGCCGATCAGGCGCGCCAGTGCCCGCAAGGTGTCGCCCAACGGCAGGCTCACCGGGCCAAGGGCCAGCGACAGCCAGACAACCAGCAGCAGAAGAAAACCGAGTAGCAGGAGCAGCGGTCGAGCAACAACGATCCGAGTCAAGGACGACCTTCCGAGTTCAGGGCCTGCGCGGAAGGATAAAAGGCTCGGGAGAGACTGGCCAATCCATCCGGAATGCTCGGCCCCAGACCGCCCTCCAGGAACGTCGGATGGAGTATCACCACTTGCGGGTCGGGCGCGACCAGCGCCTCGATGGACAGTGCCTTGTAGCCCGCGAGCGTGGCCAGGTTGTGGCCGCCGGCATGCCCGAGCAGCAGCACGGTGCTTGGGCATCGCAGAAATCCTCGTTCATGGGAAACCCGTCGCGCCGTGCAACAGAGAAGCCGTGCCACAGCAAATCATCCACTGATAACAATTTGCATTTAGATTTGTCTGCCGCTATGGTCTGTGCCGAGTTTTCACCCACCCATCTTCGATCCGCCGCTACACAGCGCCCCCAATCCATGGAGCCCCCTGCCTAGGGTATGATGTGGCCCTGCAATCGCTTCGACAGCGGCCCGCTCTGGCCACTGGCACAGCCCCGGCACGACATCGACGAAACCGACCCCGTACACGCCTGGCGGCGATGACTGCCGGGCACAAGCGGCTGGCTGAACATCCCCTGGCGTCCCCCTCTTCGAGAACAGCCGTCACCGGATCGCTGCACTCTGCGCGACCGTCATGCCACGGCCAGCCGGCTCACCCTCTTCAGCACAAGGATGTGCACCCTCTTCCGGTGCCGCCATCCGTGCGCGGATAATGCCCGCCCCGGATGGAGAACCTGATGATCCTGCTCTGCGCCCCGCACGAACTGGCCGAAGGCCAGAGTCGGGGCTTCAAGGCCGGCGGCCTGAACCTCTTCGTAGTGCGCCGCCAAGGCCGCCTTTACGCCTACCGCAACCGCTGCCCACACCGGGAAATCCCGCTGGGCTATGACGCGGAGAACTTTCTCGATAGCAGTGGCCGCCTGTTGCAGTGCGGCCACCATGGGGCGTTGTTCCTGATCGAAACCGGGGAGTGCATCCAGGGGCCGTGCCTGAGGGATGGGCTGGAGGCCCTGCCCTGTCATGAGGATGAGCAGGGAATCTGGCTGGATGAGCAGGAAGAGGACTAGGTTGGGAACTCTACCTGGGCCGGTTCGCGAGCAAGCTCGCTCCTACAAAGAGCAGCGCGACGCAGATCTGTAGGAGCGAGCTTGCTCGCGAACGATCCTCGCAGCGGAATCCGGACTACAACAATACCTTCAACGGCTGGCCAAGACGGATTTCCTGCGTATCGATCTGCGCACCATAGGCCAGCACTTCCACCCCGGCGTTATGCGCCTCCGCCAGCGCTGCGGCATAGGCCGCGTCGATCTCCGCCGCCGGGCGCACCGCGTCGATGTCCGAGAGGTTCACCGCATACAGCAGCACGGCCCGCATGCCCTCGCGGGCCAGCGCCGCCAGCTCGCGCAGGTGTTTGGCGCCGCGCTGGGTCACGGCGTCCGGGAAGGCGGCGACCCTGGTGTCGTCGAAACCCAGGGTCACGCTCTTCACCTCGACGTACACCGGCTTGCCGGCAAACATCAGGCGGAAATCGGCGCGGCTGTTCTCCTGTCCATAAGCCACCTCGCGGCGAAGCTCGTCGAAGCCCGTCAGCTCAGCCACGCGGCCGGCCAGCAGCGCTTCCTCCACCAGCCGGTTGGCGCGCCCGGTGTTCACGCAGGCCAGGCGCCCTTGCGGCGTTTCCACCAGCTCCCAGGTGCCCGGCAGCTTGCGCTTGGGGTCACTGGAGCGGCTGAACCAGACCCGGCAGCCCTCGCTCATGCAGTTGAGCATCGAGCCCGTGTTCGGGCAGTGAATGGTCAGACGCTCGCCACGGGCGGTCTCGATGTCTGCCAGGAAGCGCTTGTAGCGTTTGATCAGGCGCGCCTCCTCCAGCGCCGGCTCGAAACGCATCAGGGACGCCAGCTCTTCAAGCCACGGGCGATGCGCTCCACCGCCTGCTGCAGGCGCTCGACGCTCTGGGTGTAGGCGAAGCGCACATGGTGCGAGGCCTGGTAGCGGCCGAAGTCCACCCCCGGGGTGAAGGCGACGTGCTCGGTTTCGATGAAGTGCTGGCAGAACGCATAGGCATCGCCGCCAAAGGCGCTGATATCCGCGTACAGATAGAAGGCACCCTCCGGCTCCACCGCGATGCTGAAGCCCAGTTCCCGCAGCGCCGGCAGAAGGTAGTCGCGGCGACGGGCGAACTCGGCACGGCGCTCCTCGAAGATCGCCAGGGTTTCCGGCTCGAAGCAGGCCAGCGCGGCATGCTGGGCCATGCTCGGCGCGCTGATGTAGAGGTTCTGCGCCAGCTTCTCCAGCTCACCCACCGCGTCGGTCGGCGCCACCAGCCAGCCCAGGCGCCAGCCGGTCATGCCGAAATACTTGGAGAAGCTGTTGAGCACGAAGGCATCATTATCCACTTCCAGCACACTGGTGGCGTCCATGCCGTAGGTCAGGCCGTGGTAGATCTCATCGACCACCAGATGGCCGCCGCGCGCCTTCAACGCGGAGGACAACGCGGCCAGTTCATCCCGGTGCAACACGGTGCCCGTAGGATTCGCCGGCGATGCCGCCAGAGCGCCTACACTGTCATGATCCCAGTGCCGCTCGATGAGGTCGGGCGTGAGCTGGTAGCGGCTCTCCGGCCCCACCGGCACCAGCTGTGCGGCGCCTTCGACCAGGCGCAGGAAGTGGCGATTGCACGGATAGCCCGGATCGGCCAGCAGCCAGTGCTTGCCCGGGTCCACCAGCAGGCTGCTGGCGAGCAGCAGCGCGCCGGAGCCACCGGGCGTAATCAGAATGCGTTGCGGGTCGATCGACAGGCGATAACGATCGGCGTAGAAGCCGGCGATGGCCTCGCGCAGCGCCGGTATGCCCCGGGCGGCGGTGTAGCGGGTATGTCCTGCGGCGAGCGCGGCCTGGCCTGCGGCGATGATCGGCGCGGCGGTGGTGAAATCCGGCTCGCCGATTTCCAGGTGTATGACGTCATGGCCCGCGGCCTGCAACTCGTTGGCGCGCGCCAGCAGCGCCATGACGTGGAAGGGCTCGATGGCGCGGCTGCGTGCACTGAAGGAAGTAGCCATAGGTTTTCCGAACTTTGCGACAAGGTAGGGATTCTAACAGGCCACCGAGTGACACAGGGGCACCACCGAAACCCGGTCATTACTGGTTGAAAATGCACGTTTCGTTCATGAAAAACAGGCGATCGTGCAAGTGTTTATAGAAAATTCGATAGCGATGGCCATCGAATCGGCGACCAGGTCGCCAGGTCATGTGCGGGAGACGGCAGGCTCGACAACCGGGAGTAGCATCGCGGTTATCGTTCTGGTAAGTTCGCCCGCTTGCGAGCGCGGGGCCGGCAGTGCCGGAGAAGGACCATCCGCGAGAGGATTAGCGAGAGTGAGAGGCGGTCATCCATGCCCACCAAAGCAAAACAACAGAGCAGCCAACTGATTCGTGGCTTCGAGCCCTACCAGGAAACCAAGGGCGAGGAGTACATGAGCGATCGCATGCGCGCGCACTTCACCTCCATCCTCAACAAATGGAAAGTTGAGCTGATGGAAGAAGTGGACCGCACCGTGCACCACATGCAGGACGAAGCGGCGAACTTCCCGGACCCGGCCGACCGTGCCAGCCAGGAAGAAGAGTTCAGCCTCGAGCTGCGCGCCCGCGACCGCGAGCGCAAGCTGATCAAGAAGATCGACGAGACCCTGCAACTGATCGAAGACAACGATTATGGCTGGTGCGACTCCTGCGGCGTCGAGATCGGCATCCGCCGTCTGGAAGCCCGCCCCACCGCCACCCTGTGCATCGACTGCAAGACCCTGGCGGAAATCAAGGAAAAGCAGCTGGGCTCCTGAGCCTGGTTGATCCCGAACGGGGCGCTGCGGCGCCCCGTTTCGTTTATGCCTTTTCTTTCCAGAGAGCTTTCATGCCCGCCTCCCGCTACGTCGGACGTTTCGCCCCCACGCCCAGCGGCTACCTGCATTTCGGTTCGCTGGTGGCCGCCGTCGCGTCCTACCTGGACGCGCGCGCAGTGGGCGGCAAATGGCTGGTGCGCATGGAAGACCTCGACCCGCCGCGAGAGATGCCCGGCGCCCAGGCAGCGATCCTGGAGACCCTCGAACGCTACGGCTTCGAATGGGACGGCCCGGTGGAACGCCAGAGCGAGCGCGGCGATGCCTACGCCGCGCAGGTCGAGCAATGGCTGCGCAGCGGCCTGGCCTACGCCTGCACCTGCTCGCGCAAGCAGCTCGAAGGCACCGGCGGCATCTATCCAGGTACCTGCCGCGACGCCCAGCACGACTGGCACGGCGACGTCGCCATTCGCATCCGCGTGCCGGAACTGGAATACCGCTTCACCGATCGCCTGCAGGGCGAGTTCCGCCAGCACCTGGGCCGCGAAGTGGGCGACTTCATCATCCGCCGCCGCGACGGGCTGTTCGCCTATCAGCTGGCCGTGGTGCTGGACGATGCCTGGCAAGGCGTGACCGATATCGTTCGCGGCGCCGACCTGCTGGACAACACCCCGCGCCAGCTCTACCTGCAGGAACTGCTCGGCATCGCCGTGCCGTGTTACCTGCACGTACCGCTGATCATCCAGCCCGATGGCCACAAGCTGGGCAAGTCCTACCGCTCGCCGCCGCTGGAAGCCGACCAGGCCGCTCCGTTGCTGGTACGCGCGCTGAAAGCGCTGGGCCAGAACCCGCCCGCCGAGCTGTTGCAGGCCACGCCACGCGACGTGCTCGCCTGGGGCATCGCAAACTGGGACGCGACCGCCATCCCCCGCAGCCTGACGCTGGAAGACGCGCGCCTCTAGACTTGTATAAGGCTGCACAATTGACCGTGGCGCACATCGCGCCACGCTGAGTTTCGCGGACTGCTTTTCGTAGGAGCGAGGGGGACGCCGAGTCCTTGCTCGCGAACCCGGTCCCCACCGCGGGGTTCGTTCGCGAGCAAGCTCGCTCCTACAAGATCTGCCAAGCGCTGGCCGGCTTGCCGGCGACTGTGCGCACAGGTAGCCTGCCCGCCGAACAACGAGAGAGACGACATGTACATCTATCGACTGGTGTTGCTCCTGGTCGTGGGCATCTACCTGTTCTCACCGGCCATCATGGACTGGTGGATCGAGCCCCACGGCGCCTGGTACCGACCCTACCTGCTGTGGCTGATCCTGATCGTCGTCACCTTCATCCTGCAGAGCCAGCGCGATGCTGACGAGCTTTAGCCTTACCCAGCTGATCCTGATCAGCGCCTCCTACCTGATGGTTCTCTTCGGTGTCGCCTGGATCACCGAGCGTGGCTTCGTGCCCCGCTGGCTGGTGCGCCATCCGTTGATCTACACCCTGTCGCTGGGTGTGTACGCCAGCGCCTGGGCCTTCTACGGCACGGTCGGCCTCGCCTACCAGTACGGCTACGGCTTCCTGGCGATCTACCTGGGCGTCTCCGGCGCCTTCCTTCTGGCGCCGGTGCTGCTCTACCCGATCCTGCGCATCACCCGCGCCTACCAGCTGTCTTCGCTGGCCGACCTGTTCGCCTTCCGCTTCCGCAGCACCTGGGCCGGCGCTCTGACCACGGTGTTCATGCTGATCGGCGTGCTGCCGATGCTGGCATTGCAGATCCAGGCGGTGACCGACTCGATCAGCATCCTCACCCGCGAGTCCGAGCCCAACCGCGCGGCACTGGCCTTCTGTGCGCTGATCACCCTGTTCGCCATCCTCTTCGGTGCGCGCCACATCGCCACCCGTGAGCGCCATGAAGGGCTGGTAATGGCGATCGCCTTCGAGTCGCTGGTCAAGCTGGTGGCGCTGGGCGCCATCGGCCTGTTCGCCCTCTACGGCGTGTTCGGCGGGCCGGATGGCCTGGAAGTCTGGCTGCTGCAGAACCAGGAAGCCCTGAGCACCCTGCACACGCCGCTGGCCGAGGGACCGTGGCGCACGCTGCTGCTGGTGTTCTTCGCCTCGGCCATCGTGATGCCGCACATGTTCCACATGACCTTCACCGAGAACCTCAACCCGCGCGCGCTGCTCAGCGCCAGCTGGGGACTGCCGCTGTTCCTGCTGCCGATGAGCCTGGCAGTGCCGCCAATCCTCTGGGCCGGCCTGCACCTGGGCGCCTCGACCAACCCGGAATACTTCACCCTCGGCCTGGGTATCTCGGTGGACAGCCCGGCCCTGGCGCTCACCGCCTTCATCGGCGGCATCTCCGCCGCCAGCGGCCTGATCATCGTGATGACCCTGGCGCTCTCGGGCATGGTGCTCAACCACCTGGTGCTGCCGCTCTACCAGCCGCCAGCCGAAGGCAACATCTACCGCTGGCTGAAGTGGACCCGCCGCGCACTGATCGCCGCGATCATCATGGCCGGCTATGCCTTCTACCTGCTGCTGGGCGCCGAGCAGGACCTGTCGAACTTAGGGATAGTCTCCTTCGTCGCCACCCTGCAGTTCCTCCCCGGCGCGCTGGCCGTGCTCTACTGGCCGACCGCCAACCGTCGCGGCTTCATCGCCGGCCTGGTGGCCGGCATGCTGGTGTGGGGCATGACCATGCTCACCCCGCTGATGGCGAACCTGCAGAGCATCTACGTGCCGCTGTTCGATTCGCTCTACGTGCTCGACGACACCACCTGGCACCTCGCGGCGCTGGCCTCGCTGGCCGCCAACGTGCTGGTGTTCACCCTGGTCTCGCTGTTCACCGAGGCCAGCGACGAGGAAAAGGGCGCCGCCGAAGCCTGTGCCGTGGACAATGTCCGCCGCCCGCAACGCCGCGAGCTGATCGCCGTCTCCCCGCAGGAGTTCGCCAGCCAGTTGTCCAAGCCACTGGGCGCCAAAACCGCCCAGCGCGAGGTGGAGCAAGCCCTGCGCGACCTGCACCTGCCCTTCGACGAGCGCCGTCCCTATGCCCTGCGCCGCCTGCGCGATCGCATCGAAGCCAACCTCTCCGGCCTGATGGGCCCGAGCGTGGCGCAGGACATGGTGGAAACCTTCCTGCCCTATAAAGCCAGCAGCGAAAGCTACGTTACCGAGGACATCCACTTCATCGAGAGCCGCCTGGAGGACTATCACTCCCGGCTCACCGGCCTGGCCGCCGAACTGGACACCCTGCGTCGCTACCATCGGCAGACCCTGCAGGATCTGCCAATGGGCGTGTGTTCGCTGGCCAAGGACCAGGAAATCCTCATGTGGAACCGCGCCATCGAAGACCTCACCGGGGTCAGCGCGCAACGCGTGGTCGGCTCGCGCCTGGCCGCCCTGCCGGATCCCTGGAAGGGGCTTCTGGAAGGCTTCATCGAAGCGCCGGACGAACACCTGCACAAACAACGCCTGTCCATCGAGGGCCAGACCCGCTGGCTGAACCTGCACAAGGCGGCGATCGAGGAGCCCCTCGCGCCCGGTAACAGTGGCCTGGTGCTGCTGGTGGAAGACCTCACCGAGACCCAGTCCCTGGAAGACAAGCTGATCCACTCCGAGCGCCTGGCCTCCATCGGCCGCCTGGCCGCCGGCGTCGCCCACGAGATCGGCAACCCGATCACCGGCATCGCCTGCCTCGCGCAGAACCTGCGCGAAGAACGCGAGGGCGACAGCGAGCTGACCGAGATCAGCGGACAGATCCTCGAACAGACCAAGCGCGTGTCGCGCATCGTGCAGTCGCTGATGAGCTTCGCTCATGCCGGCGGCAAGCAGGTGGCGGCCGAGCCGGTGTGCCTGGCCGACGTCGCCCAGGAAGCCATCGGCCTGCTGTCGCTGAACAAGCGCAGCGTCGACGTGCAGTTCTTCAACCTGTGCGATCCGGCGCACTGGGTCGAAGGCGATTCCCAGCGCCTGGCCCAGGTCCTGATCAACCTGCTCTCCAACGCCCGCGACGCCTCGCCGCCCAATGGCGCGATCCGCGTACGCACCGAGGCTCAGGAGCAAACCGTCGACCTGATCGTCGAGGACGAAGGCAGCGGGATTCCCAAGTCGATCATCGAGCGCCTGTTCGAGCCCTTCTTCACGACCAAGGACCCCGGCAAGGGGACCGGCCTGGGCCTCGCACTGGTCTATTCGATCGTGGAAGAGCATTATGGGCAAATCACCATAGACAGCCCGGCTGACCCCGAACGCGAATGCGGCACCCGCATCAGCGTCACTTTGCCGCGGCATCCTGGCCCGACGGCCGAGCAGTAAACGAGCACGTCGAGAGAGCTGAATACATGGCACATATCCTCATCGTCGAAGACGAAACCATCATCCGTTCCGCCCTGCGACGGCTGCTCGAGCGGAACCAGTACCAGGTCAGCGAAGCTGGCTCGGTGCAGGAGGCCCAGGAGCGTTACAGCATCCCGACCTTCGACATGATCGTCAGCGACCTGCGCCTGCCCGGCGCACCCGGCACCGAACTGATCAAGCTGGCCCAGGGCACCCCGGTGCTGATCATGACCAGCTACGCCAGCCTGCGTTCGGCAGTGGACTCGATGAAGATGGGCGCGGTGGACTACATCGCCAAGCCTTTCGACCACGACGAAATGCTCCAGGCCGTGGCGCGCATCCTCAAGGATCGCCAGGAAGCCCGTAACGCCCCGGCGGAAGCCCGCGGTAACGCCAAGGCGGCCGAGCGTAGCAGCGGTAACACCGCCCCGGCGGACGGCGAAATCGGCATCATCGGCTCCTGCCCGCCGATGCAGGAGCTGTACACCAAGATTCGCAAGGTCGCTCCCACCGATTCCAACGTACTGATCCAGGGCGAGTCCGGTACCGGCAAGGAACTGGTCGCCCGCGCCCTGCACAACCTGTCCAAGCGCACCAAGGCACCGTTGATTTCGGTGAACTGCGCGGCGATCCCGGAAACCCTGATCGAATCCGAACTGTTCGGCCACGAGAAGGGGGCATTTACCGGCGCCAGCGCCGGCCGCGCGGGCCTGGTGGAAGCCGCCGACGGTGGCACCCTGTTCCTCGACGAGATCGGCGAACTGCCGCTGGAAGCCCAGGCGCGCCTGCTGCGCGTGCTGCAGGAAGGCGAAATCCGCCGCGTGGGCTCGGTGCAGTCGCAGAAGGTCGACGTGCGTCTGATCGCCGCCACCCACCGCGACCTGAAGATGCTGGCCAAGACCGGCCAGTTCCGCGAAGACCTCTATTACCGCCTGCACGTCATCTCGCTGAAGCTGCCGCCCCTGCGCGAGCGTGGCGCGGACGTCATGGAGATCGCACGCGCCTTCCTGGCGCGCCAGTGCTCCCAGATGGGGCGCCCGGTGCTGAGCTTCTCCCACGAAGCCGAACAGGCCATCCGCCACTACCCGTGGCCGGGTAACGTGCGCGAACTGGAGAACGCCATCGAGCGCGCGGTGATCCTCAGCGAAGGCCTGGAGATTCCGGCCGACCTGCTGGGCATCGACATCGAACTGGACGATCTGGAAGACGACTTCGCGGAGGAGCTCGACGCCCGCCCCGCCAACGGCAACGCCAGCAACCACGAGCCCACCGAGGACCTGTCGCTGGAAGACTACTTCCAGCACTTCGTCCTCGAACACCAGGATCACATGACCGAAACCGAGCTGGCCCGCAAGCTGGGGATCAGCCGCAAATGCCTGTGGGAACGTCGCCAGCGCCTGGGTATCCCGCGCCGCAAATCGGGTGCGTCGGCGGACTCGTAACAGGTCCCCACACTGTTACCGGGGACATGCTCCGTAACAAAAGCCGGGTTCATCGGTAACGAAAACCCGGCTTTTTTGTGCCCGCCCCTCAGGGATGAATCCTCGCAAACCCTTGAAAAATAAGGATTTGCAAAAGTTGGCACGGCATCTGCTTTGTTATTGGCACAACAACAATAACAAGCACGACAACTCAAAATAAGAACAAGACGAAACGACTCCAGCACAACAAAAACAAAATCGCGGAGGCGCAGCTAACTGATTCTTTTGGAGAAGAGTAGCCGTCGGGATCAGTCCCGCAACCAGTCAGAGAAGAATAAAACTGCTTGAAGGCAGCACGAGGACTGGTTGGATCGCAAGATCATCGCTTACTCAGCGACCAAAGCAATCCGTTTGCTATTGGATCCCCTCATGGGGAGCATCCCCGAAGCAACTGGCTTCGAGGGACGGGTCAACAAACAAAAACAACAAGCCCGGCATCATAATAAAAACAAAGCACGCACCTATTTGGGGGGGAGCCTCGGCTCCCCCAGTAGCTTTCGCTACACCCTCTCCCCTTCTCCCCGCAAGTCCTTTTTTCCTCTTTTCTTCATCATCCCACCCCACGATGCTAGAATCGCCGCGGCGCAGACGGCACCGGAATTGCTGCCATTTGTTTCCAGGCAGCAGACATCCCCTCGAAAGCCCCAGGCTACAGGGTTCTGCGCTGGCTACCCCTACATTCATTCCCCGATAGTGCACACATGCTGAAAAAGCTGATCCAGTCCATCCGATCCCCACTGCGCCGTCCGCGCGCCGTCCGCACTACCCCGGAAGTCATTGGCAACCATCAGCATTCGCTGCGGCGGGATCAGTTCAGCAGGAACGCGGTGAATGTCGTGGAACGCCTGCAGAAGGCCGGCTACCAGGCCTACATCGTCGGCGGCGGCGTACGCGATCCGCTGCTGGGCATTGCGCCGAAGGACTTCGACGTCGCCACCAGCGCAACCCCCGAGCAGGTTCGCGCGGAATTCCGCAATGCACGGGTGATCGGTCGCCGCTTCAAGCTGGTCCACGTCCACTTCGGCCGCGAGATCATCGAAGTCGCCACCTTCCGTGCCAATCATCCGCAGACCGATGACGATGCCGACAGCGCCCACGCCTCGCGCAACGAAGCCGGGCGCATCCTGCGCGACAACGTCTACGGCACGCTGGAAGATGACGCGCAACGCCGCGACTTCACCATCAATGCCCTGTATTTCGACGTCACCGGCGAGCGCATCCTCGACTACGCTCACGGCGTGCATGACATCCGCAACCGCCTGGTGCGCCTGATCGGCGATCCGGAGCAGCGTTACCTGGAAGACCCGGTGCGCATGCTGCGCGCCGTACGCTTCGCCGCCAAGCTGGACTTCGAGATCGAGAAGCACAGCGCCGCGCCGATCCGCCGCCTGGCGCACCTGCTCAACGAAATCCCTTCGGCGCGCCTGTTCGACGAAGTGCTCAAGCTGTTCCTGAGCGGCAAGGCCGAGCGCACCTTCGAGCTGCTCAACGAGTACGACCTGTTCGCACCACTGTTCCCGGCCAGTGCCAAGGCGCTGAAAGCAGACCCCGAATACGCCGGCAAACTGATGCGTCAGGCGCTGGCCAACACCGACGAACGCATCCGCATGGGCAAGCCGGTTACGCCGGCCTTCCTGTTCGCCGCGCTACTCTGGCCCGCCCTGCCCGCTCGCGCGCTGAAGCTGCAGGAGCGCGGCATGCCGCCGATCCCTGCGATGCAGGAAGCCGCCCACGAGCTGATCATCGAGCAGTGCAAGCGCACGGCGGTGCCCAAGCGCTTCACCATCCCGATCCGCGAGATCTGGGACATGCAGGAACGCCTGCCGCGCCGCCAGGGCAAGAAAGCCGACCTGCTGCTGGAAAACCCGCGCTTCCGCGCCGGCTACGACTTCCTCCTGCTGCGCGAGAGCGCCGGCGAGGAAACCGGCGGCCTGGGCGACTGGTGGACCGACTACCAGGAAGCCAGCGATGGCGAGCGTCGCGGCATGATCCGCAACCTCTCCAGCCAGGAAGAAAGCAGCGGCGCGCCGCGCAAGCGCCGTCGTGGCGGTGCCAATCGCCGTCGTCGCGGTCCGCGTAACAGCGGTGAAGGCGTCGGTAACGAATGAGCGAGCGCGTCTACCTCGGACTCGGCAGCAACCTCGCCGAGCCGCGCCAGCAACTCGAGGCGGCGCTGAAGGCCCTTCAGCAACTGCCGGCGACCACGCTGGCGGGGGTCTCCCCTCTCTATGCGAGCGACCCGCTGGGTCCGCCGGATCAGCCGCGCTACGTCAATGCCGTGGCGGCGCTGGATACCGAACTGGAACCGCTGGCGCTGCTCGACGCCCTGCAAGCCATCGAACTGGAACAGGGCCGGGTGCGCAAGGACGAACGCTGGGGTCCGCGCACGCTGGACCTCGACATCCTGCTGTTCGGCGACCGCCTGATCGACGAACCGCGCCTGTGCGTGCCGCACTACCACATGCACGCCCGCGCCTTCGTGCTCTACCCGCTGGCAGACCTCGCCCCAAATCTGCAACTGCCCAACGGCAAGACGCTGCCCGACCTGCTGGCCGCCTGTCCGTTCTCCGGCCTGGAGCGGCTGTCCTGAGGCATCCTGCGCCCCATGTGGGGCGCAGTGGCAGTAACGCCGTAACAGTCCGGTAACACCCGCAATTGACTTCGGTCCGCCCCATCCGGACTATAGGTGCCCGTTTGCCCCTGCCCGGCGCAGAACTGAGGACACTTTCATGCCTGATGTCACCCTGACCACCCTGCAAGGTCTCAAGCAAAGCGGCGAGAAGATCGCAATGCTGACCGCCTACGACGCCACGTTCGCGCACGTTGCCAGCCAGGCCGGCGCCGACGTGCTGCTGATCGGTGACTCCCTGGGCATGGTGCTGCAAGGACACGACAGCACGCTCCCGGTCACCATCCAGGACATGGCCTACCACACCGCCGCCGTTAAGCGCGGCAACAAGGGTTCGCTGATCCTCACCGATCTGCCGTTCGAATCGGGTACGTCCCTGGAACGTCTGCTGCGCGATTCGGTAACGGTCATGCAGGCCGGCGCCCACATGGTCAAGCTGGAAGGCGGCGCCTGGCTCGCCGAGCCGATCGTGCGCCTGGCGCAGCTCGGCATTCCGGTATGCGCGCACCTGGGCCTGACCCCGCAGTCAGTCAACCTGTTCGGAGGCTTCAAGGTCCAGGGCCGCCAGGAAAACCAGGCCCGCCAGCTGCGCGCCGACGCCATCGCCCTGGAACAGGCCGGTGCCGCCATGCTGCTGCTGGAGTGCGTTCCGTCGGCGCTGGCCCAGGAAATCAGCGAAGCGGTGAAAATCCCGGTGATCGGCATCGGTGCCGGTGCCGGCACCGACGGCCAGGTCCTGGTGATGCACGACATGCTCGGCCTGTCGCTGACCGGCCGCGCGCCGAAGTTCGTGAAGAACTTCATGGAGGGCCAGCCGGATATCGCTTCGGCCATGGTCGCCTACGTCAAGGCCGTGAAAGACGGCTCCTTCCCCGGCCCGGAGCACGGATTCGCCTCATGAACACGGTAAAAACAGTCCGCGAGCTGCGTGCCGCGGTGGCCCGCGCACGCAGCGAAGGCAAGCGCATCGCGCTGGTCCCGACCATGGGCAACCTCCACGCCGGCCACGCCGCGCTGGTGACCAAGGCCAGCCAGCGCGCCGATTTCGTCGTTGCCAGCATCTTCGTCAATCCGCTGCAGTTCGGCCCCAGCGAAGACCTGGACAAGTACCCGCGCACCCTCGCCGCCGACCAGGAGAAATTGCTCAACGCCGGCTGCCACCTGCTGTTCGCGCCGACCGTCGAGGAGATGTACCCCGACGGCATGGACGGCCAGACCCGCCTGCACGTGACCGGCGTCTCCGAAGGCCTGTGCGGCGGCAGCCGTCCTGGGCACTTCGATGGCGTCGCCACCGTGGTGTGCAAGCTGTTCAACATGGTCCAGCCGGACATGGCGTTGTTCGGCGAGAAAGACTTCCAGCAGTTGGCGGTGATTCGCAAGCTGGTGCGCGACCTGAACCTGCCGGTGCAGATCTTCGGCGAGCCGACCGTGCGCGCCGAGGACGGCCTGGCGCTGTCCTCGCGCAATGGCTACCTGAACGATGACCAACGCGCTACCGCGCCGGTGCTCTACCGCACCCTGAAACAGCTCGCCGAGCAGGTTCGTGGCGGTGCGCGTGATTACGCAGCGCTGCTCGCCGAAGGGCGCCAGCAGATCGAACAGGCCGGCCTGCGCATCGACTACCTGGAAATCCGCGAATCGGCCGGGCTGCGTCCGGCAACGGCAGAAGATCGTCAGTTGGTGATCCTGGTGGCGGCCTTCCTCGGCACCACTCGCCTGATCGACAATCTCGCCTTCCACATCGACTAAACCCCCGCACGACTACCGGAATCTCGCCTCAAGGCCGCGCCAGCCGCGGCCTTGAGGGGTCTCCGGTGCTCGGGCATACTCGCACCGCACTCCCGTATCCAGAAAAAGAGGAGCCACGCCATGCAGAGCATCATGCTCAAAGCCAAACTGCACCGCGCCGAAGTCACCCACGCCGTGCTCGATTACGAAGGCTCCTGCGCCATCGATGGCGAATGGCTCGATCTCGCGGGGATCCGCGAGTACGAACAGATCCAGATCTACAACGTCGACAACGGCGAACGCTTCACCACCTACGCCATCCGTGGCGAGGAAGGCTCGCGAATGATTTCGGTCAACGGCGCCGCTGCCCACAAGGCCAAGGTGGGTGACCGGGTGATCATCTGCGCGTACGCTCAGTTCAGCGACGCCGAGCTGGAAGGCTACAAGCCGCGCATGCTGTACATGGCGCCCGGCAACGAACTCAGCCACACCAGCAACGCCATCCCGGTTCAGCTCGCCTGACCCAGAAAAAGCCCGGAACCACCGGGCTTCTTTCAAGGTCGAGAGCAAACGTTCAAACACGCACGCCACACCCCCGAAGGTACGTCATGGAACACCACCTCACTCCGCTGGATGCCACGCAATTGAAGAGCTGGCAGGCGCTGGCCGTCCATCGCCAGGAGCTACAGAACTTCTCGATGCGCGAGGCGTTTGCCAAGGACCCTGAGCGCTTCAAGCGCTTCTCCCTCAGCGCCTGCGGCCTGTTCCTCGACTTCTCGAAGAACCTGATCCGCCAGGACACCCTCGAGCTACTGGTCAAGCTCGCGGAAGAGGCCAGGCTGGGCGAGGCCATCGAATCGATGTTCCGTGGTGACGTGATCAACGCCTCCGAGCGCCGCCCGGTACTGCACACCGCGCTGCGCCGCCCCATCGGCGACAAGGTGCTGGTGGATGGCAAGGACGTGATGCCCGAGGTGCACCGCGTACTGCACCAGATGACCGAGCTGGTATCCGCCGTGCACAACGGCCTGTGGCGCGGTTACACTGAGAAGCCGATCACCGACGTGGTGAACATCGGCATCGGCGGCTCCTTCCTCGGCCCGCAGCTGGTGTCCGAGGCGCTGCTGCCGTTCGCCCAGAAAGGCGTGCGTTGCCATTACCTGGCGAACATCGACGGCAGTGAGTTCCGTGAGATGACCGCCAAGCTCAACGCCGAGACCACGTTGTTCATCGTCTCGTCGAAGTCCTTCGGCACCTTGGAAACCCTGAAGAACGCCCAGGCCGCCCGCGCCTGGTACCTGGCCCAGGGCGGTAACGAAGCAGAGCTCTACCGCCACTTCATCGCGGTTTCCAGCAACAAGGAGGCGGCTGCCGCCTTCGGCATCCGCCCGGAAAATGTCTTCCCCATGTGGGACTGGGTCGGCGGTCGCTACTCGCTGTGGTCGGCCATCGGCCTGCCGATCGCCATGTCGGTGGGGATCAACAACTTCAAGGAACTGCTGTCCGGCGCCTACAACATGGACCAGCATTTCCTCACCGCGCCTTTCGAGCGCAACATTCCGGTCCTGCTGGGCCTGCTCGGCGTCTGGTACGGCGACTTCTGGGGCGCTCGCAGCCACGCGATCCTGCCCTACGACTACTACCTGCGGAACATCACCGACCACCTGCAGCAGCTGGACATGGAGTCCAACGGCAAGAGCGTGCGCCAGGACGGCACCCCGGTCTCCGCCGGCACCGGCCCGGTGATCTGGGGCGGCGTGGGCTGCAACGGCCAGCACGCCTACCACCAGTTGCTGCACCAGGGCACCCACCTGATTCCGGCGGACTTCATCGTCCCGGTGTCCAGCTACAACCCAGTGGCCGACCATCACCAATGGCTGTACGCCAACTGCCTGTCGCAGAGCCAGGCCCTGATGACCGGCAAGAGCCGCGCCGAAGCCGAGGCCGAACTGCGCGCCAAGGGCCTGGACGAGGCGGAGGTGCAGCGTCTGGCGCCGCACAAGGTGATCCCGGGCAACCGCCCGAGCAACACCCTGGTGATGGAGCGCATCAGTGCCCGCCGCCTGGGCGCGCTGATCGCCATGTACGAGCACAAGGTCTACGTGCAGAGCATCCTCTGGGGCATTAACGCCTTCGACCAGTGGGGCGTGGAATTGGGTAAGGAGCTGGGCAAGGCGATCTACGGCCGTCTGGTGGGCAGCGAGGAAAGCGCCGCCGAGGACGCCTCCACCCAAGGCCTGATCGACTTCTTCCGCGGCCGCCACCGCGGTTGAGGCCAGAGTGGACGGATGCGCACCGCGCATCCGTCCCTGCTCATCGGCAAAAGCGCTGCCGGTACTCCCCGGGCGTTACACCCAGAGCCTGCACGAAGGCGCGCCGCAGGTTGTACTCGCTGCCGAACCCCGTGTGCTGCGCCACACGCTTGAGCGAAGACTCTCCACCCTCCAGCAATTTGCTGGCCTTTTCCAGACGTAACTGCAGCAGCAGCTTGGCCGGCGTCATGCCCATCTCCGCCTGGCAATGCCGGTGCAGGGTCCGCGTCGACATCGCCATTTGCGCGGCCATCGCGTCCACGTCCAGCGTCTGATCAAGCCTCTTCCGCAGCCATGCCACCAGTTGCTCCATCTGCCCGTTCGGCGGAGCCTGCTGGGCCAGCAATTCCGCACTGAACTGTCGTTGCCCGCCGGGACGGCGCAGATACATCACCAGTCCTCGCGCAACGTTCAGTGACAGCTCGCGACCGTGATCCTCCTCCACCAGACTCAGGCACAGGTCCATGCCGGCGGTAACCCCGGCGGAGCTGTAGAGCTGCGCGTCACGTACGAACAGGGCGTCCGGCATCACCTGCACGCGAGGAAACAGCCGCTGCAACAACTCGGTGTAGCGCCAGTGGGTCACCACCGGACGGCCGTCCAGCAGCCCGGCCTGGGCCAGCAGGAAGGCGCCCGTGCACACCGAGCCGCAACGTGCGGCCAGGGGCGCCGCCTGTGCCAGCCAGCGGGCGATTTCCCCTTGCTGCATGGCCGACTGAACGCCGTAACCGCCGGCGACCAGCAGCGTGCACCCCGACGCTTCCGCCGGCTCAGGCAGTGGCGAAGTGGACAGTTCCAGGCCGGTGCTGGAGCGCACCAACCCGCCGACAGGTGAAAGGGCCTGCAGACGATAAGCCGGTCGCGCGACCGGCAGAAGGTGTTCATCCACCGCGGCGAACACGTCCGCCGGTCCCGTGGCGTCCAGCAACTGGAAGTCGGGGAAGACCAGTAACAGCACAGGGTGAGGAGTACTCATCCGGGCAATCTCCAGGAAGGCCATTGGCAGATATTCACTCATTGCTGTCATAAGTGACAGATTCGCTCCGGGCAAGCTGAAAGTCCCGCCCTGGAGATCGCCATGCGCCCCCACACTTTCCTGCTCATCGTCCTGTTGATCGTCGCGGCCCAGACAGAGGCCGGCGAAGCATCGTTACCGCCGTATCAACCGCGTTTCGGCCGAGAGCGGCCGGTGATCGCCGTGGTAGCCCAGAACCGCATGACCGAACTGGCCGATTATGTGGTACCGCTCGGCGTGCTGCGCCGCTCCGCTGTGGCGGAGGTCCAGGCGCTGGCGACCGAATCCGGCCCGGTACAACTGCTGCCGGCGCTGAAAATACAGCCGCAGGCCACCCTCGACGAGTTCAGGCAACGTTTTCCCCAAGGCGCGGACTATGTGGTAGTACCAGCCGTGCATGACAGCGAAGCCCCTGCCCTGGTCGGCTTCATCCGCGAGCAGGCAACGAAGGGCGCGATCGTGATCGGCGTCTGCGATGGCGTGCTGGTGCTGGGCCACGCCGGTCTGCTGCACCAGCGGCGCGCCACCGGCCACTGGTATTCGCGCGGCCAGCGTCTGGCCGACTTTCCCGATGCGCTCTGGCTGGAGAACCGCCGCTACGTGGTCGACGGCAATCTCATGACCACCGCCGGCGTCACCGCCGCCCTGCCCGCCTCCCTGGCGCTGGTGGACGCCATCGCTGGAACGGCGAGGGCCATGGAGCTGGCACAGGAACTGGGGGTGCCGGAGTGGTCGTCACGGCATGACAGCCAGCACTTCGCCCTGGGCGCCAGCGGCTACCTGACCGCCGCGGGCAACTACCTCGCGTTCTGGCGCCGCGACACCTTCGCCGTGGTGCTGCAACCGGGTTTCGATGAAGTCAGCCTGGCGCTGAACGTGGATGCCTGGACGCGTACCTTCCGCACCGAGGTGAAAGCGAAGGCCCGGCAGCCGGTCACCAGCGCTGGTGGCCTGCTGTTCCTCCCTGACGAGGGTGCAGGCCAGCCGGAGCTGCCGCAGCCGTCCGGCAGCGCCATGCTCGGCCTGGAGCAGACCCTCTCCGCCATCGCCAGCCGCTATGGCGAGCCGACCCGGCAACTGGTCGCCGCCCAGCTCGAATACGTCTCGCCTGAACGATCCGCCCGGCAGGCGCGTCGAAACAGCATGGACAACCCTTGAACCCGCCAGGCCTTGGATGCACCCTTGTGGGCATCTCGCCTCACACAACAATAAGGATTCCCCATGTACGAGATCAGCCTTCACCCCGTCCCGGAGGCCGTACGCCAGCGTGCCTACCTCGACAACGACGCCTACCAGCGCCTGTACCGGCAGTCGGTGGACCACCCGGAAGCCTTCTGGGGCGAACAGGCCAAGGCCTTCCTCGACTGGTTCAAACCCTGGACCTCGGTCCACCACGGCGACCTCACCCGCGGCCAGGCCAGTTGGTTCAAGGGCGGCCAGCTCAACGTGACCTACAACTGCATCGACCGCCACCTGGAAACCCGTGGCGAACAGGTCGCGATCATCTGGGAAGGCGATAACCCGGCCGAATCGGCGCAGATCACCTATCGCAAGCTGCACAGCCATGTCTGCCGCTTGGCCAACGTGCTCAAGAGCCGTGGGGTGGAGAAAGGCGACCGGGTTTGCATCTACATGCCGATGATTCCCGAGGCGGCCTACGCGATGCTGGCCTGCGCGCGGATCGGCGCCATCCACTCGGTGGTCTTCGGCGGATTCTCCCCCGATGCCCTGCGCGACCGCATCCTGGACGCCGATTGCCGCGTCGTGATCACCGCCGACGAAGGCGTACGCGGCGGCAAGTACATCCCGCTCAAGCAGAACGTGGAAAAAGCCCTGAAGGACTGCCCGAAGGTCTCCAGCGTGGTGGTGGTCGAGCGCACCCAGGGCGAGATCCCGTGGGTCGAAGGCCGCGACATCTGGTACCACGAGGCCCTGCGCGGCGCCAGCGAAGACTGCGCGCCGGAACCGATGGACGCCGAGGACCCGCTGTTCATCCTCTACACCTCCGGCTCCACCGGCAAACCCAAAGGCGTGCTGCACACCACCGGTGGCTATCTGCTGGGCGCGGCGATGACCCACAAGTACGTGTTCGACTACCACGACGGCGACATCTACTGGTGCACCGCGGACGTCGGCTGGGTCACCGGGCACAGTTACATTGTCTACGGTCCGCTGGCCAACGGTGCCACCACCCTGATGTTCGAGGGCGTGCCCAACTACCCGGACGCCTCGCGCTTCTGGCAGGTGATCGACAAGCACCAGGTGAACATCTTCTACACCGCCCCCACCGCCATCCGCGCCCTGATGCGCGAAGGCGAGGATCCGGTCAGGAAGACCTCACGCAGCAGCCTGCGCCTGCTCGGCTCGGTGGGCGAGCCGATCAACCCGGAAGCCTGGGAGTGGTACTACCACGTGGTCGGCGACGCGCGTTGCCCTATCGTCGATACCTGGTGGCAGACCGAAACCGGCAGCATCCTGATCAGCCCGCTGCCCGGGGCCACTGCGCTCAAGCCCGGTTCGGCGACCCGCCCGTTCTTCGGCGTACAGCCGGTTCTGCTCGATGAGCAGGGCAAGGAAATCGACGGTCCCGGCTCCGGTGTACTGGCCATCAAGGCCAGCTGGCCGAGTCAGATCCGCAGCGTCTATGGCGACCACCAGCGGATGATCGATACCTACTTCAAGCCCTACCCCGGCTACTACTTCACCGGCGACGGCGCGCGCCGCGACGAGGACGGCTACTACTGGATCACCGGCCGCGTGGACGACGTGATCAACGTCTCCGGCCACCGTATCGGCACCGCCGAGGTGGAAAGCGCACTGGTGCTGCACGATTCGGTGGCGGAGGCCGCGGTGGTCGGCTATCCGCATGACCTCAAGGGACAGGGCATCTACGCCTTCGTCACACCGATGAACGGCATCCAGCCCAGCGACGCGCTCAAGCAGGAGCTGCTGGCGCTGGTAAGCAAGGAAATCGGCAGCTTCGCCAAGCCGGAGATGATCCAGTGGGCGCCGGGCCTGCCCAAGACCCGCTCGGGCAAGATCATGCGACGCATCCTGCGCAAGATCGCCTGCAACGAACTGGAGAACCTCGGCGACACCTCAACGCTGGCCGATCCCAGCGTGGTGCAAGGGCTGATCGACAACCGCCTGAATCGTTGATCCTGCTTCAGGCCCCGGGCGCAAAGATGTTAGGTTAAAAGTACAGACCTGCCGTCCTTGCCCCGAGGCCTGTTCGCCGCAATGGAAACTGTTCGCCGCCATATCGAAAGCCAGGTGCTGAGCCTGACCGGCCTCGCTCTGGGCGGGGTCGACTTCGAATCGCCCAAGGGTGATCCGGGTCTGTTCGGCCCGGACTCGATCTGCTGGAAAGTCCACGGCGACTTCAGTTCGATGCTGATCGGCGGCATCACCGCCCTGCTCCTGCAGATGCTGCATCCCGGCGCGCTGGGTGGCGTCTGGGATCACTCCAACTTCCGTGCCGACATGCTCGGCCGCCTGCGCCGCACCGGGCAGTTCATCTCCGCCACCACCTATGGCTCGCGGGCGGACGCGGACAAACTCATCGAGCGCGTGCGACGCATCCACGACAGCGTCCAGGGCACGCTCCCCGACGGCACCCGCTACTCGGCCAATGACCCGGACCTGCTCACCTGGGTCCACGTGGCCGAGGTCAGCAGCTTCCTCGCGTCGCACCTGCGCTACCTTAACCCCAACCTGTCCGGCGAAGACCAGGACCGCTATTACGACGAGATCGCCCTGATCGCCGAGCGTCTGGGTGCGCGCGACGTGCCGCGCTCCCGTGCAGAAGTGGCGGCCTACCTGCAGCGCATGCGTCCGCAACTGCGTTACGACGAGCGCACCCGCGAGGTGGTCAGCGTGCTGTTCAACGCCCCGGCACCCAGCTTCCTGGCCAAACCCTTCGGCATGCTGATGATGCGCGCCGGCGTCGACCTGCTGCCGGAATGGGCCGCCGACCAGCTCGACCTGAGCCTGGGCAACCTGCAGCGCCAACTGATCCGCTCCAGCGTCAGGCGCAGCGTGCCGCTGCTGCGCTGGGCCGTACGCAATGGCTCGCTGCACCGGGCGCGGCGGCGCATGGGATTGCCTCCGCTGCGCTGAGCTGGCTCTTCAGAGGCAGAGTTCCCTCTGCCCGGCAAGTCTTTATTCCCGCGCTCGGTGGCAGGGGATCGATCCTTGACCCCGAGCAAGCTTTTCTCCGCAAGCCTAGGATTTTTCCGTGAGACGCTGAACATTTGGGCTATTTTCAAGCTCAATTCGCCGACATAGCCACACTCAGGGAGTGAAACATGAAGAAGCGAGTCGTGTTGATCGAAGATCACCCCGCGATGCGTCTGGCGATCCGCTCACTACTCGGGCAGGACTCGCAGTTCGAAGTCGTCCGTGAAGCCGCCGATGGTCATGGAGGCCTGGATGCCGTTCGCAAGGAGCGTCCGGACCTGGTGATCCTCGATCTCAACCTGCCGGGCATGGACGGCCTGGATCTGCTCGCGCGCATCCACATCTTCGACGAGAACATCCGCCTGCTGGTGCTCAGCTCCCAGGACGAGCGGCTGTATTCGAGCAAGGTGGAGGCCGCCGGTGCGCACGGTTTCGTCAGCAAGAACAATGACACCAGCGCTATCCTCAACGCAGCGCGCATGCTGGTCTCCGGCTACCGTTGCTTCCCGGAAAAGTCACTCAACATCGCCAGCCATACGGACCCCGTCGCCAGTCTCACCCCGCGGGAGCTGGTCGTCCTGCGCAGTCTGGTGCGCGGCATGAGCAACAAGGACATCGCCGAGGAGCTTTTTCTCAGCCAGAAGACTGTCAGCACCTACAAGACCCGAATCCTGGAGAAGCTCAACCTGGAGAGCGTGGTGGATCTGGTGGAGTTCGCCCGCACCCATCACCTCAATGACTGATCCACGCGCGAACAACGCCCGAAAGGGCATTCGTGTGATCGCAAACGCTCAGCCGTGCCATACTTCACCGGCACGTCACGACGGAAAACGACACCCGCCATGCCCAAAGGATTGATACGCGCAATCGGCGCACTGTTGCTGCTGTTCCTCTTCTACTGCCTGTTGGGCTTCTTGATCCTTCCCGGGGTCGCCCTGCGCGTGGTCAACCAGCAACTGGCCCAGTATGCGAACGTCCCGGCGCGCCTTGAGCGCATCGAACTCAACCCGTTCAGCCTCGAACTGACCCTGTGGGGACTGCATCTGGGCAAGGACGGCGAAGAGCAGGTGCGCTTCGAGCGCCTGTACGCCAACCTTGAGGCCGACAGCCTGTGGAAGCGCCATGTGCATCTCGCCGACATCGAGCTGGATGCGCCTCACACGGAGCTGCTGTTCGCCGAGAACGGCACGTTGAACCTGACCCAGCTGTTCAAGCTGCCGCCAAGTCAGCCCGCCCCTCAGCAGGAGGAGCCCAGCCGGCCCTTCCCCTTACGCATTGATCGTATCCGCCTGGCCGAAGGCAGCCTGCACTTCCTGGACCGCCGCCCGAGCGAACCGGTGGAGTTCCTCTTCAACCCGATGGGTTTCGAGCTGAGCAACCTCAGTACCCTGCCTGAAGATGGCGCCAGGATGACCCTTGTGGCCACTGGACCGCACGGCGGCAAGCTCGACTGGCAAGGCGACCTGAGCCTGGTGCCGCTGACCTCCAAGGGCACCCTGTCGCTTCAGGGCGTCCCGCTCAAAGCCTGGTGGCCCTATGTACGGGACAACGCCCCGCTGAATCTGGAGAGCGGCATTCTCGGCGTCTCCTCCGACTACCATCTGGACCTCTCCCAGGGCACCCAGTTGCTGCTCGACAAGGCGGCGGTGAGCGTGCGCGAACTCAGCCTGAAATCGCCCGACGGCAAGCCGCTGGCCAAACTGGCCAGCCTGGACGTCGGCGAAACCACTCTGGACCTGGCCAAGCGCGAGGTCATGGTGGGCCAGATCCGCAGCCAGGGCCTGGAAGCCTGGGCCGCGCGGGAAAAGGACGGGCAACTGGACTGGCAAAAACTGTTCGCCAGCTTCAAGCCCTACAAGCGCCCGCAGGAACCGGCTCCCCAGACCGAAACGGCGCCGCCGCAGAACACCGAGCAGCCCACCGCTGCCAAGGCGGCGACTCCCAGCACAGACAAACCGGTAGAAACTGCCGCCCAGGCACCTGAGAAGACCTCGCCGCCCACCGCCCAAAGCACGCAGCCCCCGGCACCTGCGGCTACCACGCCTGACAAGCCGGCTCCAGCCGCGGAAGCGGAAAAGGCCTGGCATGTGGTGCTGCGCGATACCCAGCTGCGTGGCTACAAGGCCCACCTGGCCGATCGTGCGCCGGCCAAACCGGTCGCGCTGGAAGTCGGCCCGCTGGACCTGGACCTGCAGAACCTCGACAGCCAGCTCACCTCCCCCCTGCAGCTCAAACTCAAGACCGGCCTGGGCCAGCGCGGGCAGATCGAGGCCAGCGGCCAGGTCAACCTCAGCCCGGTCAATGCCAAGCTGAAAGTCGCCACCCGCGACATCGACCTGCGCGTCGCCCAGGCCTACATCGATCCGTTCATTCGCCTGGAGCTACGCAGCGGCTTCCTCGCCAGCGACCTCAACGTCGACCTGAAGAGCACCGAACCACTCGCCTTCGGCATCGACGGCAGCGCCCAGGTCACCCAGCTGCATACCCTGGACACCATCAAGAACCGCGACTTCATCAAATGGACCACGCTCACGCTGGACGGCCTGGCCTACCGCCACGGCGACAGCCTGGCGATCCAGAGCGTTTCGCTCGAAGAACCCTACGCTCGCTTCATCATCAACGAAGACCGCACCACCAACGTCAGCGAGCTGATCATCCCGCAACCCGCCTCGGCCCCCGCCGCAGCCGGCAAGTCCGGTAGCGCAAGCTCCGCAGGCGGCAAGCCGATGGGCATCCACATCGGCGGCGTGAAGGTGAACAACGGCTCGGCCAACTTCGCCGACCTGACCCTGCGCCCGGACTTCGCCACCGCCATCCAGCAACTGAGCGGGGAAATCGGCACCCTCGACAACCGCAATCCGCAACCGGCTTCGGTGGACATCAAGGGCAAGGTCGACAAGTACGCGCCGGTCACCATCAAGGGCAGCCTGAACCCCTTCTCGCCGCTGGAGAAGCTGGACATCGCCACCAGCTTCAAGCGCGTCGAGCTGACTACCCTGACGCCCTACTCCGGCAAGTTCGCCGGCTACCGCATCCGCAAGGGACGGCTGAACCTGGACCTGCACTACCAGATCACCCAGGGCAAGCTCAAAGCCGACAACAAGGTACTGGTGGAACACCTGCAACTGGGCGAGAAAGTCGACAGCCCCGACGCCGTGGACCTGCCGGTGAAGCTGGCGGTAGCCCTGCTCAAGGACGCCAACGGCAACATCGATATCCAGCTGCCGGTGGAGGGCGATCTGAACAACCCGCAGTTCAGCGTCATGCCCATCGTCTGGCAAACCCTGCGCAACCTGGTGCTGCGCGCGGTCCAGGCGCCCTTCAAATTCATCGCAGGCCTCGCCGCTGGCGAGGGGCCCGACCTGGGCAGCGTGACGTTCGCCCCCGGCTCCAGCGAGCTGGAGCCCGACGCACAGGCCAATCTGGACAAGCTGGCCGATGCCCTCAAGCAGCGCCCGGCGCTCAAGCTGGAGGTCGAAGGTGTCAGCGCGGCCAGCAGCGACGGCCCGCTGCTGGCCCGCAAGCGTCTGCAGGAGGAGTACCGCAAGAACTACTACAGCATGCTGCAACGTCGCGGCGACAAGGTGCCCAGCGATGCCAGCAAGCTGGAAGTACCGGAGGACCTGCAGCCGGCCCTGTTGGAAGGGATCTACCGCACGCGCCTGAAGAAGCAGCCGCCGGACGAGTGGAAGGACCTGAGCCGGGCCGACCGCACGGTGAAGCTGGAGCAGGCGGTGCTGGCCTCCTGGAGTGACAGCCAACTGCTGCTGCGTAAGCTCGGCCAGGAGCGCGCCACGCAGATCAAGGACTATCTGGTGTCCAAGGGCGGCCTCAGTGACGACCGTGTCTATCTGATCGACGTAAGCCTCGGCGAGGCGGAGAATGGTGGCAACGTGGCCACTCAGCTCCACCTGGACAGCGAATGAGGTTCCGCACCATGAAAGCGCTTGCGGTCTGCACACTGCTGTTCTGCGCGGCTACCGCGCAGGCCGAGAGCATGCGGTGCGGCAGTACCCTGGTCAACGCGGGCGACCGCGCCTGGGAGGTCGAACAGAAGTGCGGCCCGCCTGAGCACCGCGATGAGGTCGGCTATTCCCTCGGCAGTTACGACAATCGCGAGTACCGCATTGAGGAGTGGGTCTACGGCCCGCGCAACGGCACGATCTACATCCTCACCTTCGAAGCCAACCGGCTCAAGAGCATCGAGTTCAAACGCAATTGACCCTATCCATGAGCCTACGCCCGGCGCTGCTGATACTCCTGCTGCTCGCCGGGCAGTCCGAAGCCGCCAGCCTGCGCTGCAACAGCAAGCTGATCAGCACCGGCAACCTCACCAGCGAGGTGCTCGATCGCTGCGGCCCGCCCGTCGACCGCTCGTTCCTCGGTTACAAGGAAGTCGTCGGCGACTGGGGCCAGCGCAACGAGGTGGCCGTGGAGGAATGGATTTACGGCCCCTGGAACGGCATGCTGTATTTCGTGCGCTTCGAGGGTAACCGCCTGACCACCATCCAGAGCAAACGCAGCGGCGGCAACTGACACCCTGGCCCCGCCAGTGCTAGCCTGCGGCATCTTTGCGCCAAGGATCGGTCGCCCATGGTCATCGTACCCGCTGAACACCCGCTGGACTGGAAGAAGCCTCCAGTCGTCACGCTGCTGCTCATCCTGCTCAACGTCCTGATCTTCTTCGGCTACCAGAGTGGCGATGGCGAGCGGCGTGAGCAGGCAGTCCGGGTTTATCTCGAAGAGGACCTGCTGAGCCGCGAGCGCCCCCTGTTCAGCGCCGCCCTGGAGCGCCGCGAGCGGATCAAGGCGGATCAACGCCAGACGGTGGAGGCCCTGCCCCGCCAGCAACTGGCCTGGCTCATCCTTAGCGACCTGGAGTTCGGCCATGACCTGCGCAGCCTGCCGGCCTACGACCAGGATGCCGCCTGGCAAACCGCCCGCGCCAAGGCGGAAAGCGCACGGGATCGCCTGAGCAGCCTGCGTTTCGGCTTCGTTCCGGCGCGCTTCACCGTCGAAGGCCTGTTCGGCTCGATGTTCCTGCACGGCGACTTCTGGCACCTGGCCGGCAACATGGTGTTCCTGTTCATCTTCGGCTTTGCCCTGGAGATCGCCCTGGGCCGCTGGACGTACCTAGGCCTGTACCTGCTTTCCGGGCTGTGTTCGGGGCTGCTCTGGTGGGCACTGGACCCGGCCTGGGTGCCGGGAGTCGGCGCCTCCGGCGCGATATCCGGGTTGATGGGCATGTACATCGGCGCCTACGGGCTGCGACGCATCCGCTTCTTCTACTGGCTGGGGCCCCTGATCGGCTACTTCAGCGCCCCGGCACTGTGGATATTGCCGCTATGGCTGGGCAAGGAGCTCTTTGGCCTGCTGCGTGCAGCGGATCACGTCAATTACTACGCGCACATCGGTGGCCTGGTATCGGGATTCATCGCCGTCTGGCTGCCCCGCCAGCTGGGTGGATTGAAAGTCGATCACGCCTATCTCGCCAAGGAAGATCCCGACGCGCCGTTCAAGCGTGCCTTGAACAGCCTCGACGAACAGATCGGCCGCTTCGCCCTCGACCAGGCGGCGGCACGCGGGAACGAACTGCTCGAACGCTATCCGGGCCGTCTTCCATTGATCGAGCGCCTGTACGGAGTCGCCAAGGCACGCCAGGACCGCGCCCTGATGAGCACAGTGCTCAAGCAACTGTTCGCCCTGCCTCGCAGCCAGGCGACCGACGCTCTGGTTCGCCGGCTGGCCGACGAGAGCGGCGCGAACGACCCGCAGCTGTTGAACCATCCGGCCATCCAGCTTCACCTGCTGCGCAAACTGCTGCTACTCGACGAACCGGTGCGTGCGCTGGGCTGCTGGCGTCGTCTGGCCACGTCCGGGCAACGGCCCGAACAGCTGCCGTCACTGACCCTGCAGTTGGCCAAGCGCCTTAATCCACGCCAGGACGGCCGGACCATCGCCGAGATGACGCACTTCCTTCACCAGCACTTCCCGGACGCCGACCCGACCCGGCAGATCCTCATCTACCAGCAGCACCTGGCCCCCCGGACGCCCTGAACGAAAAAGCCCCGCCAGATCGAGCCTGGCGGGGCTGCGGCCGGCACACTCAGTCGGTCGACTTCAGTCCGTCGGCGGAAACGGCCTTCACGCCCTTGGTGTCCTGGGCAGTCTTGATGGCCAGCTGCCGTTCAGCGTCAGTTTTGACGTTACCGGAAAGGGAAACCACACCCTGGTTGGTTTCGACCTTGATGCCCGTAGCGCCGATGTCCTTGTTGGCGATCAGCATGGATTTCACCTTGCTGGTGATCCAGGTGTCGGAAACCGCCTGCTCGGTCTTCTGAACCGTATCGTTCGCGGCCAGCGTCGTCGGCTGGGCGAACACCGAGTTGGCGAACGAGAAGCTGAGGGCGGTTGCGGTGGCGGCGGCAAGGGCCAGTTTGCTGAAGCGATGTTTCATGGCGGTCTCTCCTGATGGGTGAAGACTGCTGCCTCCTCCTGGCGGCAGTTGCATCAGTAGTCTCGCAAGCCCTGTGCCAGCCTTGCTTAGCCATGAAAATACAAATAAATCAGGCAGTTATAAAATTAAACGCTATGCAGATTGCACAGTCGCTCCGGCGTCACCATGCAATTTGCATCGCCGCGCTCAAGCGCTTTTGCCGAGATTGGCCAGAACGGCCTCCAACTGCACGACCTCGCTCATTTGCTCGAATGCCGGGTAGCGCTGGCGAATGAAAGCGAGCAACTGGCGAGCCGGCTCGACCTGTCCAAGCTCCTCGGAAAAACCCCGCGCCGCCAGCAGATAGGCCCGGGGGACTCCCGGGTAATCCGGGAAGCGCTTGTGCAGATTGCGCAGCAGGCTCAGTGCTTCTCGCGCCTTGTGCCGCTCCAGCAGCACCTCGGCGATGCGCTCGCACACCAGGGGATCATCCGGCAGGTAGTCCGCCTGCAATTGGCGAGCATTGAGGAATGCCGTCACCGCCAAGGGCGTATTGAGACGAACCGCCAGCGGCAGGTAGTGGGGCAGATGCTTCAGGCACTCACTGCGGGCATTCACCGAGAACAGCAACTGGTGATAGCGCTCATTGAGCTTGAGGTCCTGCGCCCCTTCACGCAACGCCTCCAGCAGTATCTCCAGCGCGGCGCCACTCTGCCCTTCCTTGACCCGTATCTCGGCCTCGGCCAACGCCTTGCGGCGACGCCATTCCGGCGCGGCGAATCCCGCCGGGGCCTCGTCGCCGGCCGCCACATAACCCAGTTCGCCCTGATACTGGAACACCGCATACCCCATCATGGCGCACATCACCACGCCGAAGTAGCCGCTGAGCAGGGCCACCACCGGCACCATCACCACCCGGGGCAAGCCCTGAGACAGGAACCAGCCGACATAGCTGGGCGACTGCCAGAGGATGAACAGGAACACGCAGAGGATCAGGTAACGCCAACCCATGGCGCTCATGACCTGGCCGATATCGGCCGGACTCAGCGCCGCGCCGAGGCTCTTGTCCAGCGACAGGCGGATGATGCTCGCCGGCAATGCCAGCATGATTGCGACATTGACGCCCCAGTAGATCGCCTCGCTGTGGAAGTCCGCCGCCAACCAGAGCAGCACCAGCACAATGACGAATACCGCCAACTGCTGGAAGAACGCCCGCAGGCTGTCCAGGCGGAACGCCTCGACCAGGCCCGGAGCCTCCTGGCTGCCGAAACTGGCGGCCTCAATCACGCTGTGCAGGTACTTGGTCGCTACCGCGAACAGCAGCAGCCAGAGCAGCAGAACGCTGGGCATGAACACGCACGCCAACGCCAGCAGTGCGGCAAAGGCCAGGGGACCAGTTTGCAGGCCATAGGCGAAGAAGCGCGGCAGGCGCTCCCAGAACGGCTGGGCGGTGTTGGCAGCGCCGAGAAAGCGCAGCGCACCCCGGCAGAGCGGACAAGCCGGCGCATACTCCGGGGCATCGGAGTTCAGCGGTACGCAACAATCCCCGTAATGTCGCTCGCACGGCAGGCACTGCCAGGTGGCAGGCTGGGCGCTGTGATAGTGGCAATACTGCTTGTCCATCCCGGGGCATCCTTGGAGCGAGATCGGGGAATAGCACATTCCAAGGCAAAAAAAGAGGGCCCGCAAGGGGCCCTCTCTTCATTTCGCTACTGCTTAGACGCCGGAGGCTTCGGCAGCGGCAACGTCCTTGATGGACAGCTTGATGCGGCCACGGTTGTCCACATCCAGAACCAGGACTTTGACTTCCTGGCCTTCCTGCAGAACGTCGGTGACCTTGTCGATGCGCTTGTCGCTGATCTGCGAGATGTGCACCAGACCATCCTTGCCCGGCAGGATGTTGACGAAGGCACCGAAGTCCACGATGCGCTCGACCTTGCCGACGTAGATCTTGCCGATCTCGGCTTCCGCGGTAATACCCAGGACGCGCTGCTTGGCGGCCTCGGCAGCTTCCTTGGTTTCGCCGTAGATCTTCACGCTGCCATCGTCCTCGATGTCGATCGAGGCCTTGGTCTCTTCGCAGATGCTGCGAATGGTGGCGCCGCCCTTGCCGATGACGTCGCGGATCTTGTCGGTGTCGATCTTCATCTGGATCATGGTCGGAGCGTTTTCCGACAGCTCGGCGCGCGGAGCAGCAATGACCTGGTTCATCTGGCCGAGGATGTTCAGGCGAGCTTCCAGGGCCTGGCCCAGGGCGATCTCCATGATCTCTTCGGTGATGCCGTTGATCTTGATGTCCATCTGCAGGGCGGTAACGCCCTTGTCGGTACCGGCGACCTTGAAGTCCATGTCGCCCAGGTGGTCTTCGTCACCCAGGATGTCGGTCAGGACGGCGAACTTGTCACCTTCCTTCACCAGGCCCATGGCGATACCGGCAACCGGAGCGCGAACCGGCACACCAGCGTCCATCAGCGCGAGGGATGCGCCGCACACGGAAGCCATGGAGCTGGAACCGTTGGATTCGGTGATCTCGGAGACTACACGGATGGTGTAGGGGAACTCGTCCTGGGTCGGCAGCATGGCAGCGACGCCACGACGGGCCAGACGGCCGTGACCGATTTCACGACGGCCCGGGCTGCCCATACGGCCGCACTCGCCCACCGAGAAGGGCGGGAAGTTGTAGTGCAGCATGAAGGCGTCCTTGCGCTCGCCTTCCAGGGTGTCCAGCAGCTGCGCATCACGGGCGGTGCCGAGGGTGGCAACGACCAGGGCCTGGGTTTCACCACGGGTGAACAGGGCGGAACCGTGGGTCTTGCCCAGTACGCCGACTTCGATCTTCAGCGGACGGACGGTGCGGGTGTCGCGGCCATCGATACGCGGCTTGCCGGTAACGATGTTCTCGCGAACGATGCGGTATTCCAGCAGACCGAAGACATCCTTGACCTCGGAGGCCGGGAACTTACCTTCTTCTTCGCCAGCGAACAGGGCAACGGCCTGGTCGCGCAGTTCGCCCAGACGGTTGTAGCGATCCTGCTTGATGGTAATGGTGTAAGCCTGGGAGATGGCATCGCCCAGCTCGGCCTTGATGGCGTTGACCAGCACGGTGTTCTCGGCCGGGGCTTTCCAGTCCCAGGACGGCTTGCCGGCTTCGGCAGCGAGTTCGTTGACGGCGCGAATAACGGCCTGGAACTCTTCGTGGGCGTACAGCACGGCGCCCAGCATTTGGTCTTCGGTCAGCTCGTCGGCTTCGGATTCAACCATCAGTACGGCGTCGGAGGTACCGGCCACGACCATGTCGAGGCTGGAGCTCTGCAGCTGCTCGTAGGTCGGGTTGAGGATGTAGCCGATTTCCGGGTGGAAGCCGACGCGGGCGGCGCCGATCGGGCCGGCGAACGGAATGCCGGAGATCGCCAGGGCGGCGGAGGTGCCGATCATGGCCGCGATGTCCGGATCGGACTTCTTGTTGGTGGAAACGACGGTGCAGACAACCTGCACTTCGTTCATGAAACCTTCGGGGAACAGCGGACGGATCGGACGGTCGATCAGGCGCGAGGTCAGGGTTTCCTTCTCGGAAGGACGGCCTTCACGCTTGAAGAAGCCACCCGGGATACGGCCGGCAGCGTAGGTCTTCTCCTGGTAGTGCACGGACAGCGGGAAGAAGTCGCGGCCTTCGGCCGGGGACTTGGCGCCGACCACGGTGACCAGTACGGTGACGTCGTCCATGGTGACCAGAACGGCACCGGTGGCCTGGCGTGCAATACGGCCAGTCTCGAGGGTTACGGTCGACTGACCGAATTGGAATTTCTTGATTACCGGGTTCACGGTTTCTCTACCTTCTCTTTGTTGCCTTGGGGGAAATCGTGGAAATGCCGGGAGTCGGACCCGAATTCATTCCCTATAAAAGCGAGAAAGCCGGGAGCCAGAGCCGATGAGCGGTATGAACCGCTCATCGACCCCGGACTCCCAGCTTCCCACTTCAGGCTTGCCGTCTTAGCGACGCAGGCCCAGGCGACCGATCAGGGCGCTGTAACGAGAGGTGTCCTTGCTCTTCAGGTAGTCCAGCAGCTTACGACGCTGGTTAACCATACGGATCAGGCCACGACGGGAGTGGTGGTCTTTGCCGTTGGCCTTGAAGTGGTCCTGCAGCTTGTTGATGTTGGCGGACAGCAGTGCAACCTGCACTTCCGGGGAACCGGTGTCGCCTTCAGCTTGCTTGTACTCGTTAACGATCTGGGCTTTTTCTTGGACGCTCAGTGCCATGATGGGGCTTCCTCTGAGGTAACAGGCCAGGGACTTCTCCCTGTGTTCATAGTAAGAGGAGTGACCGTGCCTGCTGACAGCCACCCTCGGTTTCGGCCTTAAGACCGAATCAGTCGACGCGGCGCCAGGCGCCCGTCATCAGTCACTTCACCGATACCGATGAAACGACCTTCGTGATCCTGCACCCGCAGCATGCCGAACTTCGGCATCTCGGGAGCGCGTACCGGCTGCCCGTGCAACCAGTAATAGGCGCTGTGCTCGGAAAGCTGCAGCAGCGGCCAGTGCTCCAGGCCGGCATCCACCGGCAACAGGAAGCGGTCGAGGGCTTCGTTGCCACCCTCGGCATGGACTTTCTCGAGCTCCTCCAGCGTCACCGACTGGTTCAGCTGGAACGGCCCGGCCTGGGTCCGGCGCAGGGCGGCGACGTGGGCGCCACACCCGAGTTCGCGGCCGATGTCTTCGACCAGGGTGCGAACATAGGTGCCCTTGCTGCAGGAAACGGCCAGCGTCGCACAGGGCGACTCGAAGGCGAGCAAATCCAAGCGCGCAATAGTAACAGAACGCGCCTCGCGCTCCACTACCTCTCCTGCACGCGCCAGCTTGTACAGCGGCTGGCCGTCCTTCTTCAATGCCGAATACATCGGCGGCACCTGCTCTATGTCGCCACGGAAGCGCGGCAACATGGCCTCCACCGCTTCCCGACCGACGGTCACTTCGCGCTGTTCGAGCACCTCACCCTCGGCATCGCCGGTGGTAGTGGTGACGCCCAACTGAGCGACGGTCTCATAGGCCTTGTCGGCATCCAGCAGGTACTGGGAGAACTTGGTCGCCTCGCCGAAGCACAGCGGCAGCACACCGGTGGCCAGCGGATCGAGGCTGCCGGTGTGGCCGGCCTTTTCGGCATTGAGCAGCCAGCGCACCTTCTGCAGGGCCTGGTTGGAACTCATGCCGCGCGGCTTGTCGAGCACCAGCACGCCGTTGACCGCACGGCGAATGCGTTTCACCTGGGCCACGCCTTACTCCTCGGAGTCGCCGCCGTGGCGGCGATCTTCCGCCACCGCCCGCTCGATCAGCGCCGACAGCTCCGCGCCGCGACGAATGCTGGCGTCATAGCTGAAGTGCAATTGCGGAACGGTACGCAGCTTCATCGCCTTGCCCAACTGCATACGCAGGAAGCCTGCGGCATCGTTGAGGATGTCGGTGTTCTGCTTCACCACCGCGGCATTGTCATCCTGTCCCATCACGGTGACGAACACCTTGGCATGGGACAGATCACGGGCCACGTCGACGCCGGTGATGGTCACCAGGCCCAGACGCGGGTCCTTGATTTCACGCTGGATCAGCAGCGCCAGTTCACGCTGCATCTGGTCGCCGATACGCTGGGTACGGCTGTACTCTTTGGCCATTTTCCTAACCTGCTTACCCGAGCCCTGAGACTGCGGGTCTGAAAGCGGCAAACGCCCGGGACGACTGGAAAGCCGGCCCGGGCGCTGCGTTCACGCTCGAATACCCTTACAGAGTACGAGCGACTTCGACCTTCTCGAACACTTCGATCTTGTCGCCGACGCGAACGTCGTTGTAGCTCTTCACGCCGATACCGCACTCCATGCCGGCACGGACTTCGGCGACGTCGTCCTTGAAGCGACGCAGGGATTCCAGTTCGCCTTCGAAGATCACCACGTCGTCGCGCAGCACGCGGATCGGACGGTTGCGGTGCACCAGCCCCTCGGTGACCATGCAGCCAGCGACCGCGCCGAACTTCGGCGAACGGAACACGTCACGCACTTCGGCGATACCCAGGATGTTCTCGCGAACATCGCTGCCGAGCATGCCGGTCAGGGCTTTCTTGACGTCTTCGATGATGTCGTAGATCACGTTGTAGTAACGCATGTCGAGGCCTTCGGACTCGACGATCTTGCGCGCACCAGCGTCGGCACGGACGTTGAAGCCGAACAGCACCGCGTTGGAGGCCAGCGCCAGGTTGGCATCGGACTCGGTGATACCACCGACGCCGCCGCCGACCACGCGAACCTGCACTTCGTCGTTGCCCAAACCAACCAGCGAGCCCTGCAAGGCCTCCAGAGAACCACGAACGTCGGCCTTGAGGACGATGTTGAGGGTCTTCTTCTCGTCCTGGCCCATGCTCTCGAAGATGTTCTCGAGCTTGGCGGACTGCTGGCGAGCCAGTTTGACTTCGCGGAACTTGCCCTGACGGAACAGAGCGACTTCGCGGGCCTTCTTCTCGTCGGCCACCACGGTCATCTCGTCACCGGCATCCGGGGTGCCATCCAGGCCGAGGATCTCGACCGGAATGGACGGACCGGCTTCCTTGATCGGCTTGCCGTTCTCGTCGAGCATCGCACGGACGCGGCCGTAGTTGACGCCGACCAGGACCATGTCGCCCTGACGCAGGGTACCGTCCTGGACCAGCACGGTGGCTACCGGGCCACGGCCCTTGTCCAGGCGGGACTCGACCACCACGCCACGGCCCGGGGCCGACGGAGTGGCTTTGAGTTCCAGTACTTCGGCTTGCAGCAGTACCGCTTCGAGCAGTTCGTCGACGCCGGTACCCATCTTGGCGGATACGTGGACGAAGGGAGCATCGCCACCCCACTCTTCCGGAATCACATCCAGAGCGGCCAGGCCGTTCTTGATGTTGTCCGGGTTCGCGTCCGGCTTGTCGATCTTGTTCACCGCGACCACGATCGGCACGCCAGCGGCTTTCGCGTGCTGCACGGCTTCCTGGGTCTGCGGCATCACGCCGTCGTCCGCCGCCACCACCAGGATGACGATGTCGGTCGCCTGGGCACCACGGGCACGCATCGCGGTGAACGCGGCGTGGCCAGGGGTGTCGAGGAAGGTGACCATGCCGCGGTCGGTTTCCACGTGGTAGGCGCCGATGTGCTGGGTGATGCCGCCGGCTTCGCCCGCCGCCACCTTGGCACGACGGATGTAGTCGAGCAGCGAGGTCTTGCCGTGGTCGACGTGACCCATCACGGTCACCACCGGCGCACGCGGTACGGCCTCGCCTTCGAACTTCAGCGACTCGGCCAGCTGTTCTTCCAGCGCGTTCTCGCTGACCAGCTTGACCTTGTGGCCGAACTCTTCGGCTACCAGTTGGGCAGTTTCCTGATCGAGCACCTGGTTGATGGTGACCGGGCTGCCCATCTTGAACATGAACTTGACGACATCGGCACCCTTGACCGCCATCTGCTGAGCGAGCTCAGCCACGGTAATGGTCTCGCCGATACTGACTTCGCGCACAATCGGTCCTGTCGGGCTCTGGAACCCGTGCTGGTTACGCTTCTTGAGCTTGGCCTTGCCACGACCACCGCCGCGACGACCGAAACTGTCTTCGTCGTCTACGCCTGCACGGACGACACGCGGAGCGCTGGTCTTTTCCTTTTCCTTGATCGACGGGCGATGCTGGGCATGCTTGCGATCACGGCGCTCGTCCTCGTCTTCGCGCTTGGGCGCACGACGCGGCTCTTCCTTCTTGCGGTCATCCGCGGCCGGAGCCGGGGCTGCTGCAGCGACGGCAGCCGGAGCAGCTGCCGGTGCGGCGGCGCGCGGAGCATCCGCGGCAGCGGGCTGAGCGGCAACCGCTGCAGTAGTTTCAGCGGCCTGACGGGCAGCCTCGACCTGACGGCGAGCTTCCTCTTCGGCGGCACGCTGACGGGCATCTTCCTCAGCCTTCAGACGCACCGCTTCTTCCGCGGCGCGCTGCTCTTCCAGCTCACGCTGACGCTCGGCCTCGAGCTCTGCGGGGTCACGCTTGACGTAGGTTTTCTTCTTGCGGACCTCGACGCTGACGGTCTTGCTGCCAGCGACTTTCAAGGTCGAAGTGGTCTTGCGTTGCAGGGTGATCTTGCGCGGCTCTTCCGCGCGCTCACCATGGCTGCCCTTCAGGTGGGCCAACAGCGCTTGCTTCTCGCTGTCGGTCACCACCTGCTCGGCGTTGTTATGCGGCAGACCCGCTTCGCGCATCTGCTGCAGCAGGCGCTCTACCGGCGTATCGACCGTCTTGGCCAGTTCTTTCACCGTGACTTGCGTCATGCACTTCTCTCCTCAGGCCGCGAATGCTTACTCGAACCAATGGGCCCGGGCGGCCATGATCAACTTGCCGGCACGCTCTTCGTCCATGCCGTCGATGTCGAGCAGATCGTCAATGGATTGCTCGGCAAGATCTTCACGGGTGGTTACGCCACGCAGCGCCAGGTCAACGGCCAGCTCTTTGGTCATGCCATCGAGGCTGAGCAGGTCTTCGGCAGGTTGTGCGTCGGCAAGTTTTTCTTCAGTGGCGATGGCTTTGGTCAGCAGGCGGTCCTTGGCACGCGAGCGCAGCTCGTTGACGATGTCCTCGTCGAAGCCGTCGATGCTGAGCATCTCTTCCATCGGTACGTAGGCGATTTCTTCCAGGGTGGTGAAGCCTTCTTCCACCAGCACCTGGGCCAGTTCCTCGTCGACATCCAGCTCGTCGACGAAACGTTGCAGGATGTCGCCAGTCTCAGCCTGCTGCTTGGCCTGGATATCGGCCTCGGTCATCACGTTCAGGGTCCAGCCGGTGAGCTGGCTGGCCAGACGTACGTTCTGGCCACTGCGGCCAATGGCCTGGGCCAGGTTGTCCTCGGCGACGGCGATATCCATGGTGTGGGTATCTTCGTCGACGATGATCGCGGCCACTTCGGCCGGAGCCATGGCGTTGATAACGAACTGCGCGGGGTTGTCGTCCCACAGGACGATGTCCACACGCTCGCCGCCCAATTCGCCGGAAACGGCCTGGACACGGGAACCACGCATACCGATGCAGGCGCCCTGCGGGTCGATACGCTTGTCCTTGGAGCGGACGGCAATCTTGGCGCGCGAGCCCGGATCACGGGCGGCGGCCATCACGTCGATCAGCTGTTCGGCGATTTCCGGTACTTCGATGCGGAACAGCTCGATCAGCATTTCCGGCGCGGTACGCGACAGGACCAGTTGCGGACCACGGTTCTCGCTGCGGATTTCCTTGAGCAGGGCACGCACACGGGTACCGACGCGGAAGGTTTCACGCGGGATGATCTGGTCGCGGGCCAGCAGCGCTTCGGCGTTGTTGCCCAGGTCGACGATCACGTTGTCGCGGGTGACCTTCTTGACGGTGCCGGAAATGATCTCGTTGACCTTCTCGCGGTAGGCATCGACCACCTGAGCGCGCTCGGCTTCGCGAACCTTCTGCACGATGACCTGCTTGGCAGTCTGCGCAGCGATACGGCCGAACTCGATGGATTCGATCTTCTCTTCAATGACCTCGCCGGCCTTCATGCCGGGGTGCTCTTCCTGCACGTCTTCGACGGTCAGTTCCGATGCCGGATTGGAGTAGTCCTCGTCCTCGACGATGGTCCAGCGACGGAAGGTCTCGTAGTTGCCATTGGCGCGGTTGATTTCCACGCGCAGGTCAACCTCGTCCTCGAAACGCTTTTTGGTCGCGGTCGCCAGGGCCAGTTCCAGCGCTTCGAAAATCACGCCAGGCGGTACACCCTTTTCGTTGGATACCGACTCAACAACCAGCAGTACTTCTTTGCTCATCGTACGCCTCGCCTTTCAATCCATTGGAATCCGCGCTGTGGCGGCTCACTCAAATCGGGGAATGATGTTGGCCTTGTCGATCGAGTCGACCGGCAGCAGGTATTCATGGTCGTCCACCAGGACCACCACATCCTGCTCCTCCACACCACGGAGAATGCCCTGGAAATTGCGCCGCCGTTCGAAGGGCGTGCGCAGCTTGATCTTTACCTGTTCGCCGACGTAGCGGGCGAACTGGTCAAGCGTAAAGAGAGGCCGATCCATGCCGGGCGACGACACTTCCAAGGTGTACTCGCCACTGATCGGATCTTCCACGTCCAGGATGCCGCTGACCTGACGACTGACGATCTCGCAGTCATCGATCAGGATGCCTTCCGGACGGTCGATATAGACCCGAAGCAGGGAATGGCGACCTTGGGAAATGAACTCCAGGCCCCAGCACTCATAGCCGAGCGCTTCTACTACAGGGGCCAACAAGGCCTGCAACTGTTCTAGCTTGCTCGACACCTGATCGCCTCGCGTATGCTGTAGAAATAAAAAATGGGCGAAACGCCCATCCCTTAAGGACCGCCCTGACCTGGCGGCACGGACTGTCCAGCTAGCAAAAAGCCCCTGAAAAGGGGCTCTGCCAAACTGGTTGCGGGAGCAGGATTTGAACCTACGACCTTCGGGTTATGAGCCCGACGAGCTACCAGACTGCTCCATCCCGCGTCAAAGCTGGTGCGAAATTATACGGTTGAGCCCCTTGAAGGTCAACCGAAACTCCGGAACGAAAAGGCCCGCACAGCGGGCCTTTCGTATATGGTACCGAGGAGGGGACTCGAACCCCTACAGCCTATGGCCACTACCACCTCAAGGTAGCGTGTCTACCAATTCCACCACCTCGGCAAAAACTCTTGCCTGCTTACTTCTGCTCAGGAGCTGCCGGAACATCGCTATTACCGGCCGCAGGAGCTTGCTGCTGCTCTTGCGAACCCGGCACATCGTTAGCTGCCGGAGCCTTTTCCTGCTTTTGCTCCATCACTACCGGATCAGGAAGGCCGGCATGACGAATCATATCAGCTTTTTCTTTAGCAAAATACGCTAAACCCAGGCTAGTAATGAAAAAAACTGCAGCAAGTATAGCAGTAAAACGACTCAGGAAGGTAGCAGAACCTTGGCTACCGAAAACGGTGGCCGAAGCACCTGCACCAAACGACGCACCAGCGTCGGCACCCTTGCCATGCTGAAGCAGGACCAGCACAACCAGACCCAGCGCCATCAGCAGGTGAATCACGATTACAACTGTTTCCAGCATCTTCAGTTTCCTGCGGCGCGACAGATCGCACCGAACTCATCCGCATTCAGGGAAGCCCCACCAATGAGCCCCCCATCGATATCCGGCATTCCGAACAGCTCGACAGCATTGGCTGCCTTGACGCTGCCGCCGTACAGGAGACGAAGACCGCGGGCCACTTCAGCGTTTTCCGCCGAAAGCTGCGCACGGATCGCCGCGTGCACTTCCTGGGCTTCCTCGGGAGAAGCTGTCAGCCCCGTCCCAATCGCCCACACCGGCTCGTAAGCCACAACGGCGCGGGAAAACGCCCCGACGCCCAAATCTTCGATCACCGAGCCCAACTGGCGCCCGACGACTTCCAAAGTCTTGCCCGCCTCGCGCTGCTCGCGGGTCTCACCCACGCACAACACCGGAACCAGGCCGCACGACTGAACCGCTGCAAACTTGCGACTGATCACGCCATCGCTTTCACCCAGAATCAGGCGACGCTCGGAGTGGCCAACCAGCACCAGGGAGCAGCTCGCATCCGCCAGCTGACTGGCTGCGACCTCGCCCGTAAGAGCACCCTGCATGGGTTCAACCGCGCAATTCTGCGCACCGACGGCAATCGCCTTACCTTCCAGACCATGCTTGACCTGGTTGATGTACAGACAGGGCGGAAACACCGCCACGTCGACACCCGTAGGAAGAGCCAGTTGCCGCAGGCCTTTGATCAGCTCCGTTACGCTGGAGCGGGTACCGTGCATTTTCCAATTACCGGCCACCAGGGGTCGACGCATGCTGTACCTCGCTGAGCAAAGTGGGCGCAGATATTACTCGACAGATTTAGAACTGACAAGAGAAATCAAGCACATACCTCGGTCACGACTTTCGCTAGCTGCTCGGCATAAGCTCGCACCCGAGTCTCTTCGTCACCCTCGACCATCACCCGAACCAACGGCTCGGTACCGGACTTGCGCAAAAGAACTCGGCCACGGCCCGCCATTTCATCGGTGACCTTGGCACAGGCCTCCTTGACTGCAGGGTGTTCCAGCGGGTCCACGTCACCGCCGGCAAAGCGCACGTTGATCAGCACCTGCGGACACTTGCGGATGCCCATGCGCGCCTCGGCCAGATTCTGCCCACGCGTTTTCAGCGCCATCAGCACCTGTAATGCCGCAATGATTGCATCACCGGTGGTCGTATGCTGGCAGCATACGACATGACCGGAGTTCTCGCCGCCCAACTGCCAGTTACGCGCCTGCAATTCGGACATCACATAACGGTCGCCGACCTTGGCGCGCACAAACGGGATGCTCAGGTCCTGCAATGCCAGCTCCAGACCCAGGTTGCTCATCAACGTCCCCACCACGCCGCCATGCAGCTTGCCGCGATCGAGCAGGTCGCGGGCGATGAGGAAGATAATCTCGTCACCATCGACCACCGCACCGGTGTGATCCACCATCATCACTCGGTCGCCATCGCCATCGAAGGCGATCCCTATGTCGGCTTGCTCGGCCAGCACGGCAGCCTGCAGCGCCTCCATATGGGTCGAGCCGCAGTTTTCATTGATGTTCAAGCCGTTCGGTTGCACGCCGATCACCGACACCTCGGCACCCAGCTCACGGAACACGCTCGGGGCGATCTTGTAGGTCGCCCCATGGGCACAATCGACCACGATACGCAGCCCGGCGAAGTCAGTGTTCGACGGCACACTGCTCTTGCAGAACTCGATGTAGCGGCCCGCCGCGTCGTTGATGCGCGACACTTTCCCCAAGCGGGCCGACTCAACCACGGTCATTGGGGTATCGAGCAGTTCCTCGATAACCAGTTCGACCTCATCGGGCAGCTTGGTGCCGTGACCGGAGAAGAACTTGATGCCGTTATCGTCATGCGGATTGTGCGAGGCACTGATGACGATACCGGCTTCGGCATGGAAGGTGCGAGTCAGATAAGCGATGCCCGGGGTTGGCATCGGGCCAAGCAACATCACATCGGCGCCAGCCGCGGACAGCCCCGCTTCCAGGGCGGATTCGAACATGTAACCGGAAATCCGGGTGTCCTTGCCCACCAGCACACGGCACTTGCCCTGCTGACGGAACGCCATGCCGACGGCCCAACCCAGCTTGAGCACGAAGTCCGGCGTGATCGGCGGCGTGCCTACACGGCCGCGAATACCATCGGTGCCGAAATACTTCCTGCTCATGCGGGCATCCCCTCTTCTCTAGCACTTTCTACTGCGTGAATCATCCGAACCACGTCCACGGTCTCGGCGACATCATGGACACGGATAATGCTGGCACCCCTGGCCACCGCCAGAGCTGCCAGCGCCAGGCTTCCATAGAGACGCCCATCGACCTCTCGACCCAGCGCGCGACCGACCATGCTCTTGCGGGATACCCCGACCAGCATTGGGCAGCCCAACTCCATCACTCGCTCCATCTGCCGGAACAGGCTGAGGTTGTGATTCTGAGTCTTGGCGAAACCGAAGCCGGGATCGACGATGATCCGTTCCCGGGCAATGCCCACCGCTTCGCACGCCGCGATACGCTCCTCGAGGAAGCCCAAAACCTCCTGAAGGATGTCCGGGTAGCGCGGATCGTCCTGCATATTCCCCGGCTCGCCGCGCATGTGCATCAGGCAGACCGGTAGACCGCTATCGACCGCGGCATCCAGCGCGCCATCGCGCTGCAGCGAACGCACGTCATTGATCAACCCAGCCCCCAGCCGCGCGGTTTCGCGCATCACCGCCGGGGTCGAAGTGTCCACTGAAATCACCACATCCAGCTCGCGAGCGATGGCCTCGACCACCGGCGCCACGCGCTCCAGCTCTTCGGTTGGCGAAACGACGCGCGCACCCGGCCGGGTCGATTCACCGCCGACATCGATCAGCGTGGCACCGGCCTCGACCATCTCAGCCGCATGGCGCAGCGCCACATCCAGCCGATTGAAACGGCCGCCGTCGGAGAAGGAATCAGGGGTGACGTTGAGGATGCCCATGACGTGCGGGCGACTTAAATCAAGAACCCGGTTGCCGCAAGGCAACCGGGTCGGGTGGTACAACGAACTCATTCAGTGCTCTCAGTGTTCGCCAGCGGGCCCGCCAATCGGGTTTTCCTGGCGTCCTTCGTCGCGCGGCGAAGCAGCATTGCCGGAGGAGCCGGAGTTGCCGCCCTGCCAATCGCGCGGCTCGCGCGGAGTGCGGCCGGCCATGATGTCGTCGATCTGATCGGCGTCGATGGTTTCATATTTCATCAGCGCGTCAGCCATCATGTCGAGCTTGTCGCGGTTCTCCTCCAGCAGACGCTTGGCGGTGCCGTAGCAGTCGTCGATGATGCGGCGCACTTCCTGGTCGATCATCTTGGCGGTCTCGCCGGAGACGTTGGCGTGCTGGCTACCGGCGCTGCGACCGAGGAAGACCTCACCCTCTTCTTCCGCGTACATCAGCGGACCGAGTTTTTCCGACAGGCCCCACTTGGTCACCATGTTCCGCGCCAGCTGGGTGGCCCGCATGATGTCGTTGGAGGCACCCGTGGTGACGCCTTCGAAGCCCAGGGTCATCTCTTCGGCGATACGGCCACCGAACAGCGAGCAGATCTGGCTTTCCAGGGCACGCTTGGACAGGCTGTAGCGATCCTCTTCCGGCAGGAACATGGTCACGCCCAGGGCCCGGCCGCGCGGGATGATGGAAACCTTGTAGACCGGATCGTGTTCCGGAACCAGGCGGCCGACGATAGCGTGGCCGGCTTCGTGGAACGCGGTGTTCTTCTTCTCCTTCTCGGACATGACCATGGTCTTGCGCTCAGCGCCCATCATGATCTTATCCTTGGCCAGCTCGAACTCGCGCATGTCGACGATGCGCTTGTTGGCGCGAGCGGCGAACAGCGAAGCCTCGTTGACCAGGTTGGCCAGGTCGGCACCGGAGAAGCCCGGGGTACCGCGCGCAATCACGGCCGGATCGACGTTGTCGCCCAGCGGGACCTTGCGCATGTGCACTTTCAGAATCTGCTCGCGACCACGGATGTCCGGCAGACCGACCACCACCTGGCGGTCGAAGCGGCCCGGACGCAGCAGCGCAGGGTCGAGTACGTCCGGACGGTTGGTCGCGGCGATGACGATGATGCCGTCATTCATCTCGAAGCCGTCCATCTCCACCAGCAACTGGTTGAGGGTCTGTTCGCGCTCGTCATGACCGCCGCCCAGGCCGGCGCCACGATGACGGCCGACGGCGTCGATCTCGTCGATGAAGATGATGCAGGGCGCGTGCTTCTTGGCCTGGTCGAACATGTCGCGAACGCGCGAGGCGCCCACGCCGACGAACATTTCCACGAAGTCCGAACCGGAAATGGTGAAGAACGGCACCTTGGCCTCGCCAGCGATCGCCTTGGCGAGCAGAGTCTTACCGGTGCCGGGCGGGCCGACCATCAGCACACCGCGCGGGATGCGGCCACCCAGGCGCTGGAACTTGCCCGGATCGCGAAGGAATTCCACCAGCTCGCTGACCTCTTCCTTGGCCTCGTCGCAACCGGCAACGTCAGCAAAGGTGGTCTTCACCTGGTCTTCCGACAGCAGGCGCGCCTTGCTCTTGCCGAAGCTCATCGGGCCGCCGCGGCCACCACCGCCGCCCTGCATCTGCCGCATGAAGAACATGAAGACGGCGATGATCACCAGGATCGGGAAGCTGGCGACCAGCAACTGGGTCCAGATGCTCTGCTGCTCGGGCTGCTTACCCTCGACAACCACGTTGTTGTTGACCAGGTCGCCGATCAGGCCGTTGTCCTGGATCGCCGGGCGGATGGTCTTGAAGGTGTCACCATCCTGGCGCTTGCCAGTGATGACGTAACCGTCGACGGTTACGCGCTCGACCTTGCCGTCCTTCACCTGTTGGATGAAGTCCGAGTAATTGAGCGTCTGCGGCTCGCTCGGGCTGGAGAAGTTGTTCATCACGGTGACGAGTACCGCCGCGATGATCAGCCACAGGATCAGGTTCTTTGCCATGTCGTTCAATTGACTACCCTCTGAAGCCGGCTCCGCCCTGGAAACCGCTTCGCACGACGGCCAGACTCCTTCCGGCCAAAATTACTACACAACTCCCACCCCAGGCAGGCGTCGTCTGTAACCCTTTATGAACCCCGGCTTACGCCGGCACAAGCAAAAGCTGCGGGCTATAGACCAATAGCCGGCACAATCATTCCAGTCTAGGCGCCGCGAAAGCCTCGTGCGAGCAGATACTGCTCCCGCGAACGATCGCGGGACGACAGTGGTTTACGCATCTGCACCTTCTCGAAGTTCTCGCGAACCTGCTTGTGGTAAGCGTCGAAACCCTCACCCTGGAAAATCTTGATCAGGAAATCGCCCCCCGGACGCAGCACACGAGTGCAGAGATCCAGGGCCAGCTCGCAGAGGAACATGGCGCGCGGCATGTCCACGGCGGGCAGTCCACTCATATTGGGGGCCATATCCGAAATCACAAGGTCTACCGGATTTTCCCCGATAGCCTGGAGCAAATTGGCAAAAACCTCGTCCTCGGTGAAGTCACCCTGGATGAAGGTGACATCCGGGATGCTGTCCATCGGCAGGATGTCCGAGGCGATCAGGATGCCCTTGTCGCCGATCACCCGGCTGGTGACCTGGGACCAGCCGCCTGGTGCCGCGCCGAGGTCGACCACGGTCATGCCTGGACGCAGGATGCGATCCTTCTCCTGGATTTCCAGCAGCTTGTAGCTGGCGCGCGAGCGATAACCGTCGCGCTGTGCCATCTTCACGTACGGATCGTCGAAATGTTCTTTCAGCCAGCGATGGCTAGTCTTGGAACGGGCCACGTATTACCTCGTCTGAGCGGCATCCCGGTATAACCGAAACTCGGGTAGAATATCCGCCTTTTTTCCCAGGGGTCAGATTATGGCGCTCTCTCAGGAGCAGAAAAAGCAGTTCAAATCTATCGGGCATCACCTGAAACCCGTATTGACCGTTGCTGAAAACGGTCTGTCGGAAGGCGTGATGGCCGAGCTTGAGCGTGCGCTCAACGATCATGAATTGATCAAGGTGCAGTTCCGCATCGCCGAACGCGACGACCGTCGCGCGCTGATCGACGAACTCTGCCAGAACGGCAGCTGCGAACTGATCCAGGTCATCGGCAAGATGGCGCTGATCTATCGCCGCAATCCCAAGCCGAACAAGAACCTGTCAAACATCAGCCGCTACAGCGGTCTCTGACAGTCAAGCCCGGCAGCGCGGAGCCGGCAAGGCTCCGCAGCGTCAACTCCGCTCGTCCCGCCCCGGCGCCGGCTGCAGCACCAGCAGCAACCCGCAGAGCGCCACCACCAGGTAGTTGAACAGCAGCCAGCGCTCAGCGTCAGGCGCAACCTGGCGCACTCCGAAATACACCACCGTCATCACCAGCACGCTGAGCAGCAACTGCCCACGCATCTCGCGCGTGAAGGCGGCGAATCCGCGCGCCTGCCAGAGCACCAGGGCCTGGAGCAGCGCGCAGAAACCGGCGAAACCCAGCAGCAACGGCTTCAGGGCCTGCGCCACCGCATCCACCAGCAGCGGCGCCAAGCCGATCTTGCCCAGCGCCGGCAGCATCACGAACTGAAGCAGCCAAAGGCCGCCGACCCAGAATGTCTGGGCCAGCAGCCAACTGATGGTGCCTGCGCTTGGACTTTGCCGATCAGGCGTGGCGGACTTCAACGATCTCGTACTCGACGTCGCCACCCGGAGTCTTCACCAGTACGGCGTCGCCTTCGGTCTTGCCGATCAGCGCACGGGCGATCGGCGAGTTGACCGAGATTTTGCTGTTCTTGATGTCAGCCTCGTCGTCGCCGACGATCTGGTAGGTCACCGTCTCATCGGTCTCGACGTTGGCGATATCCACGGTGGTACCGAAGATCACCTTGCCAGTGTGCGGAATGGTGGTCACGTCGATGATCTGCGCGTTGGATAGCTTGGCCTCGATGTCGCGGATGCGAGCCTCGGACATGCCCTGCTGTTCACGGGCGGCGTGGTACTCGGCGTTTTCCTTCAGGTCGCCCAGCTCACGCGCTTCGGCGATGGCCTGGGTGATCTGCGGGCGCAGAACGGTCTTCAGGTGTTTCAGTTCTTCTTCCAGGGCGCGAGCGCCCTGGACGGTCATTGGAAATTTGCTCATGCGTTGATTCCTGCATGGAGATCCTGCAGTCGGCGAACGGTCTTCTCGGGACCGAACTTGAGCGCCTCACAGATCGCCTGACCCGCCGCGATGGTGGTGGTGCAGTAGATCTTGTGCTGCAGGGCGTTACGACGGATGGAGTACGAGTCAGCGATGGACTGGCGACCTTCGGTGGTGTTGATGATCAGAGTGACTTCGTCATTCTTGATCATGTCGACCACGTGCGGACGGCCTTCGGTCACCTTGTTCACGCGGCGCACCGGCAGACCGGCGGCTTCGATGCCCTTGGCGGTACCGGCAGTCGCGACAACCTCGAAGCCCAGGGCAATCAGATCGCGAGCGACCTGGACGGCCTGCTGCTTGTCGTCATCGCGGACGCTGATGAAGGCACAACCGGCATTCGGCAGGATTTCGCTGGCACCCAGCTGGGCCTTGGCGAATGCCTCACCGAAGCTGTCGCCGACACCCATCACCTCGCCAGTGGATTTCATCTCTGGGCCGAGGATCGGGTCGACGCCGGGGAACTTGGCGAACGGGAACACCGCTTCCTTGACGCTATAGTACGGCGGGATCACCTCTTCGGTGAAGCCGACTTCGGCCAGGGACTTGCCAGCCATGACGCGGGCCGCGACCTTGGCCAGGGATTCGCCGATGCACTTGGAGACGAACGGCACGGTACGGGACGCGCGCGGGTTCACCTCGATCACGTAGATATCCTCGCCCTGTACGGCCATCTGCACGTTCATCAGACCGACCACGCCGAGTTCCAGGGCCATCTTCTTGACCTGCTCGCGGATCTCGTTCTGGATGTGCTCGGGCAGCGAGTACGGCGGCAGCGAGCAGGCGGAGTCACCGGAGTGCACGCCAGCCTGTTCGATATGCTGCATGATCGCGCCGATCACCACGGTCTCGCCGTCGCACACCGCATCGATGTCGACTTCGATGGCGCAGTTCAGGAAGCGATCCAGCAGCACCGGGCTGTCGTTGGAAACCTTCACGGCTTCGCGCATGTAGCGCTTGAGCTCTTCTTCCTGGTAGACGATTTCCATCGCGCGGCCGCCCAGCACGTAGGACGGGCGCACCACCATCGGGTAGCCGATGTTCTTCGACAGTTCCAGGGCCTGGTCTTCGCTGCGCGCGGTGGCGTTAGCCGGCTGGCGCAGGTTCAGGCGCTGGACCATCTGCTGGAAGCGCTCGCGGTCTTCAGCGCGGTCGATGGCGTCCGGGCTGGTGCCGATGATCGGCACACCGGCCTCTTCCAGGGCGCGGCAGAGTTTCAGCGGAGTCTGGCCGCCGTACTGCACGATGACACCCTTGGGCTGCTCGACGCGGACGATTTCCAGCACGTCTTCCAGGGTTACCGGCTCGAAGTACAGACGGTCGGACGTGTCGTAGTCGGTGGAGACGGTTTCCGGGTTGCAGTTGACCATGATGGTCTCGTAACCGTCTTCACGCATGGCCAGCGCGGCGTGTACGCAGCAGTAGTCGAACTCGATACCCTGGCCGATGCGGTTCGGACCGCCGCCCAGGATCATGATCTTGTCGCGAGTCGACGGATTGGCTTCGCACTCTTCCTCGTAGGTCGAGTACATGTAGGCGGTGTCGGTGGCAAATTCGGCGGCGCAGGTATCCACGCGTTTGTACACCGGCAGCACCTTGAGCTTCTGGCGATGGCTGCGCAGGTTCTTCTCGGTCACGCCGAGCAGCTTGGCCAGACGGGCGTCGGAGAAGCCCTTGCGCTTGAGCTTGTACATCAGGTCGCGGTCGATGGCGGACAGACCCAGGGTCTTCACGCGCTCTTCGTCCTTGACCAGGTCTTCGATCTGCACCAGGAACCACTCGTCGATGCGGGTCAGGTCGAAGACTTCGGCGATGCTCTTGCCGGCGCGGAAGGCGTCGGCGACGTACCAGATGCGGTCGGCGTTGGGCACGGTCAGCTCGCGCTTGAGGATGCTCTCAGCTTCCGGATCGTGCAGGTCCAGCTTCGGATCGAAGCCGGTGGCGCCGACTTCCAGGCCGCGCAGGGCTTTCTGCACGGATTCCTGGAAGGTGCGGCCGATGGCCATGACTTCACCCACGGACTTCATCTGGGTGGTCAGGCGGGCGTCGGCTTTCGGGAATTTCTCGAAGGCGAAACGCGGGATCTTGGTGACGACGTAGTCGATCGCCGGCTCGAAGGACGCCGGGGTGCGGCCGCCGGTGATGTCGTTCTGCAGCTCGTCAAGGGTGTAGCCGACGGCCAGCTTGGCGGCGATCTTGGCGATCGGGAAGCCAGTGGCCTTGGAAGCCAGCGCCGAGGAACGGGATACACGCGGGTTCATCTCGATCACGACCATGCGGCCGGTGTTCGGGCAGATGCCGAACTGCACGTTCGAGCCGCCGGTTTCCACGCCGATCTCACGCAGCACCGCCAGGGAGGCGTTGCGCATGATCTGGTATTCCTTGTCGGTCAGGGTCTGGGCCGGCGCCACGGTGATGGAGTCACCGGTGTGCACGCCCATCGGGTCGAAGTTCTCGATGGAGCAGACGATGATGCAGTTGTCCTTCTTGTCGCGGACAACCTCCATCTCGTATTCCTTCCAGCCGATCAGCGATTCGTCGATCAGCAGCTCATTGGTCGGCGACAGGTCCAGACCACGGGCGCAGATTTCTTCGAACTCTTCGCGGTTGTAGGCGATGCCGCCACCGGTGCCGCCCATGGTGAAGGACGGACGGATGATGCAGGGGAAGCCGACCTTCTCCAGCACGCCATAGGCTTCTTCCATGCTATGGGCGATGCCCGAGCGCGGGCAGGCCAGGCCGATGTCACGCATGGCCTTGTCGAAGCGCGAGCGGTCTTCGGCCTTGTCGATGGTGTCGGCGTTGGCGCCGATCATTTCCACGCCGAACTGCTCGAGCACGCCATGGCGCTCCAGGTCCAGGGCGCAGTTCAGAGCGGTCTGGCCGCCCATGGTCGGCAGCAGCGCGTCAGGGCGCTCCTTCTCGATGATCTTGGCGACGGTCTGCCACTTGATCGGCTCGATGTAGGTGGCGTCGGCCATGGCCGGATCGGTCATGATGGTGGCCGGGTTGGAGTTCACCAGGATGACACGGAAGCCTTCTTCCTTCAGGGCCTTGCAGGCCTGTGCGCCGGAGTAGTCGAACTCGCAGGCCTGGCCGATGACGATCGGGCCGGCGCCGAGGATCAGGATGCTCTTGATGTCTGTACGCTTGGGCATGGGACTCTCGTTGCAATATTCAGGAAAGGGTTGCGCTGGCCAGCTTCACGCCAAAGCCGACGAACAGGGCGCCGACGCCACTCGAGGCGCCGGCAGCCAACCGTTGCCGCCGACGGAACCAGGCCGCCAGACGCACACCGGAGAAAATCAGGAAACTCAGGTACAGGGCGCTGATGATCTCGAGGATCGTGCCCAGCACCAGGAACGACAGGCCGGGGTAGGCGTAACCCGGGTCGACGAACTGGATGAAGAAGGAGATGAAGAAAAGGATCGCCTTGGGGTTGGACAGGCTCAGCAGCAGCGCCTTGCGGAACGGCTGGTTGACGTCCACTTCCTTGGCCGGCGCGGCGGCCGCTTCCAGCGGGTGGCGCAGCTTCTGCCAGCCACCGCGGAGCATGCCGATCCCCAGGTAGAAGAGGTAGGCGGCGCCGACGTACTTCAGACCCAGAAACAGCATCGGCTCGGCCTTGAGCACCGAGGCGATACCCAGCGCCGACAGGAACATCAGGATCGCATCACCCAGGAACACCGCACTCGCCGCCCGATAGCCCGAGGCCACGCCGCGCTGGGCGGCGGTGGCGAGGACGAACAGCGAGTTCGGCCCCGGCAGCAGGACGATGAACAACGTACCCAGGACGTAGGTCCAGAGGTCGGTGATTCCCAGGGTCGGCATCATCTTCTTCTACCTCTTCCGTCTAGTTCGCACCAGGCCGGACTCAGCGGCGCTCGGCCATCGCCGCGATGAAGCGGTCGAACAGCGGAGCGACGTCGTGCGGACCAGGGCTGGCTTCCGGGTGACCCTGGAAGCTGAAGGCTACCTTGTCGGTGCGCTCGATACCCTGCAGGGTGCCGTCGAACAACGACTTGTGGGTAGCGCGCAGGTTGGCCGGCATGCTCGCCTCGTCCACGGCGAAACCGTGGTTCTGGCTGGTGATCATCACCACGCCCGAATCCAGGTCCTGCACCGGGTGGTTGGCACCGTGGTGGCCGTGGCCCATTTTCAGGGTCTTGGCGCCGGAAGCCAGGGCCAGCAGCTGGTGGCCGAGGCAGATGCCGAACACCGGGATCTCGGTGTCGAGGAACTCGCGGATAGCCTGGATGGCGTAATCGCACGGCTCGGGGTCGCCAGGACCGTTGGAGAGGAAGATGCCGTCCGGATTCAGGGCGAGCACTTCGCTGGCCGGGGTCTGTGCCGGCACGACGGTCAGGCGGCAGCCGCGGGCTACCAGCATGCGCAGGATGTTCAGCTTCACGCCGAAATCGTAGGCAACCACGTGGTACGGCAGGTCGGCAGCGGCGATTTCCGGATGGCTGTCGGTTTCCAGGTTCCACACGCTGGAACGCCACTCGTAGCGCTCGGTGGAGGAAACGACTTTCGCCAGGTCCATGCCTTTCAGGCCCGGGAAGCCCCGCGCCAGTTCGAGGGCTTTTTCCTCGGTGGCGTCGGGGCCTGCCAGGATGCAGCCGTTCTGCGAACCCTTCTCGCGCAGGATGCGGGTCAGGCGGCGGGTATCGATGCCGGCGATGGCAACGGTACCGCTCTCTTTCAGGTAGTCCGGCAGGGACTGCTTGTCGCGCCAGCTGCTGGAGAGCAGCGGCAGGTCGCGAATGATCAGGCCGGCGGCCCAGACCTTGTTCGACTCGGCGTCTTCCGGCGTGGTGCCGGTGTTGCCGATGTGCGGGTAGGTCAGGGTGACGATCTGTTGGGCGTAGGAAGGATCGGTGAGGATTTCCTGGTAGCCGGTCATGGCGGTGTTGAACACCACCTCTCCGACGGTCTGGCCGTCGGCGCCGATGGCTTCACCGCGAAAAACGCTGCCGTCGGCAAGTGCAAGTATGGCTGGCTTAGTCAAGAAGACCTCCCGTAGTTCAAGCCTGGCTGGGCGTGCGCAGATTGTAAAAAAGCGGGATGACATCAGAAGAAGTCATCCCGCTTTTTATGTGATCATGCTGCGCTGCTTTTAGTGGACACACTAAAGCTGTAGTTTACAGAAAAGCGACATCATGGTCCACCTTTTGCACGACGTACGGCTATGCCACCCAGCGTCAGCTTTCGATCTCGCGAGCTAGAGTCGGGCAAGGCGGATAGGAATCGAGGGCACGGAGTTTACACGTGCTAAATGAGCACCCGAGGCTCCTATCCAACGCCGCCCGGACGACGCGCAACAGATCGAAAGCGGGTGCTCAGCGAAGGCCAAGCACGTCCTGCATGTCGTACAGGCCATTGGCCTGCCCTTCCAGCCACTGCGCTGCACGCACAGCGCCACGAGCGAAAGTCATGCGGCTCGAGGCCTTGTGGGTGATTTCCACGCGCTCGCCGTCGGCGGCGAACAGCACGGTGTGATCGCCCACCACGTCGCCGGCACGCACGGTGGCGAAGCCGATGGTCTCGCGCGGACGAGCTCCGGTCTGACCTTCGCGACCATAGACGGCCACTTTTTCCAGATCACGCCCCAGCGCATTGGCGACCACTTCACCCATGCGCAGCGCAGTACCGGATGGCGCATCGACCTTGTGACGGTGGTGCGCCTCGATGATTTCGATGTCCACCTCATCACCCAGCACGCGAGCAGCGGTGTCGAGCAGCTTCAGGCAGAGATTCACCCCCACACTGTAGTTGGCGGCAAAGACGATCGGGATATCCTTGGCCGCATCACTCAGCAGCGCCTTCTCCTCGACGGTGAAGCCGGTGGTGCCGATAACCATGGCCTTGCCGGCCTTGCGGCAGACTTCCAGGTTCTTCAGGGTGACGGTCGGGTGGGTAAAGTCGATCAGTACGTCGAACTCGTCGACCACCTTGACCAGGTCGCCCGACAGCGGCACGCCAATGCGCCCCAGGCCCGCCAGCTCGCCCGCGTCAGCGCCCACCAGCGTGCTGTCCGGGCGGTCGACCGCCGCCGTCAGGCCGGCGCTGCCATTGGTCTGCTGCACCGCTTCGATCAGGGTCTTGCCCATGCGCCCGGCGGCGCCCATTACGGCTATACGTCGCATATAAAACTGCTCCAAAGCTAGAAAGCCCCGGACGATTCACATCGTCCAGGGCCTTGCATCATAGATCGTCGAAGAAGCGCTTCATGCCCTCGAACCAGCCACTGGCCTTGGGCGAATGGGAAGAGTTGCCCTGCAGGGTGCCGCGGAACTCTTCGAGCAACTCGCGCTGACGCTTGTCCAGGTTGACCGGGGTTTCCACGACGACGCGACACATCAGGTCGCCGGCACCGCCACCGCGCACCGGGGCAACACCCTTGCCGCGCAGGCGGAACAGCTTGCCGGTCTGGGTGCCTTCGGGAATCTTCAGCTTCACGCGACCATCCAGGGTCGGCACTTCCAGCTCGCCACCCAGGGCCGCGTCGGCGAAACTGATCGGCACTTCGCAGTACAGGTGCTTGCCGTCGCGCTGGAAGATGTCGTGCTCACGCACGTTCACCACCACGTACAGGTCGCCCGCCGGGCCACCATGGGCACCGGCCTCGCCTTCGCCGGTCAGACGGATGCGGTCACCGGTATCGACGCCGGCCGGCACTTTCACCGACAAGGTCTTGTGTTCTTCCACGCGCCCCTGGCCGTGGCAGGAGCCACAGGGGTCGGTGATCATCTTGCCGCTGCCGTGACAGCGCGGGCAGGTCTGCTGGACCGAGAAGAAGCCCTGCTGCATACGCACCTGGCCGATACCGCCGCAGGTGGTACAGGTGACCGGCGTGGTGCCGGGCTTGGCGCCGCTTCCGCTGCAGGTCTTGCAGCCGACCAGGGTGGGAACACGGATAGTCACGGTGGTACCGCGAACCGCGTCTTCCAGATCCAGGTCGAGGGTGTAGCGCAGGTCGGCGCCACGCGCCGGGCCGCCACGGGAGCCGCCACGACCGCCGCCACCGCCGAAGAAGTCGCTGAAGACATCACCGAAGATGTCCGAGAAGCTCGCACCACCGAAGCCGGCGCCACCGCCACCCATCTGCGGGTCGACGCCGGCATGGCCGTACTGATCGTAGGCCGCGCGCTTGCTGGCGTCGGACAGGACCTCGTACGCCTCGTTGGCCTCCTTGAATTTGTCCTCGGCTTCCTTGTCGCCGGGGTTGCGGTCCGGGTGGTACTTCATGGCAAGCCGACGATAGGCCTTCTTCAGGTCCGACTCGCTGGCGCCACGCTCGACACCCAGTACCTCGTAAAAATCACGTTTGGCCATAAATTCTTTGCACCTTGAAAACCTCTCCCCCAGACACGCCAACGCGGGAGCAAGCCCCCGCGTGACGTTTCATGCGCACCGACACGCTGGTCGGTGCGCCGGAGCGGAAGCAAGCACGCGGCTTACTTGTTCTCCTTGACCTCTTCGAACTCGGCATCGACGACATCGTCGCCAGCCTTGTCGTCAGCGGCCTCGCCCTGAGCGGCAGCGCCCGGCTGCGGCTGTTCGGCGTACATCTTCTGCGCCAGCGGGGTGGACGCCTGGGACAGCGCGTTCATCTTCGCTTCGATCTCGGCCTTGTCGTCGCCCTTCACGGCAACTTCCAGCTCGCCCAGCGCTTTCTCGATGGCAGCTTTCTCCTCGGCAGTGGCCTTGTCGCCAGCCTCGGTGACCATCTTGCGAGTCGCATGGACCAGCGCATCACCCTGGTTGCGGGCAGCGGCCAGCTCCTCGAACTTGCGGTCTTCCTCGGCGTTCGCCTCGGCGTCACGCACCATCTGCGCGATCTCGTCCTCGGACAGGCCGGAGGAAGCCTTGATCACGATGGACTGCTGCTTGCCGGTAGCCTTGTCTTTGGCGCCGACGTGCAGGATGCCGTTGGCGTCGATGTCGAAGGTCACTTCGATCTGCGGCACACCGCGCGGAGCCGGCGGAATGTCGGCCAGGTCGAACTTGCCCAGCGACTTGTTCTGCGCGGCTTGCTTGCGCTCGCCCTGCAGCACGTGGATGGTCACGGCGCCCTGGTTGTCATCGGCGGTGGAGAACACCTGCGACTTCTTGGTCGGGATGGTGGTGTTCTTGTCGATCAGCGCGGTCATCACGCCACCGAGGGTTTCGATACCCAGGGTCAGCGGGGTGACGTCGAGCAGCAGCACGTCCTTCACGTCGCCGGCCAGCACGGCACCCTGGATGGCAGCACCCATGGCAACGGCTTCGTCCGGATTGACGTCCTTGCGAGCTTCCTTGCCGAAGAACTCGGCAACGGTCTTCTGCACCAGCGGCATACGGGTCTGGCCGCCGACCAGGATCACTTCGTCGATCTTCGAGACGTCCAGGCCTGCGTCTTTCAGCGCAACACGGCACGGCTCGATGGTGCGGGTGACCAGGTCTTCCACCAGGGATTCCAGCTTGGCGCGGGAAACCTTGACATTCAGGTGTTTCGGGCCGCTGGCGTCAGCGGTGACGTACGGCAGGTTGACGTCGGTCTGCTGAGTCGAGGACAGCTCGATCTTGGCCTTCTCGGCAGCTTCCTTCAGGCGCTGCATGGCCAGCGGGTCGCCCTTCAGGTCCATGCCCGACTCTTTCTTGAACTCTTCAACGAGGTAGTCGATCAGGCGCAGGTCGAAGTCTTCACCGCCCAGGAAGGTGTCGCCGTTGGTGGCCAGCACTTCGAACTGGTGCTCGCCATCGACTTCGGCGATTTCGATCACGGAAACGTCGAAGGTACCGCCACCCAGGTCATACACGATGATGGTGTGGTCGCCCTTGGCCTTGTCCAGGCCGTAGGCCAGCGCAGCCGCGGTCGGCTCGTTGATGATGCGCTTGACGTCCAGACCGGCGATACGACCGGCGTCCTTGGTGGCCTGACGCTGGCTGTCGTTGAAGTAGGCCGGAACGGTGATGACCGCTTCGGTGACCGGCTCGCCCAGGTAATCCTCGGCGGTCTTCTTCATCTTCTTCAGGACTTCGGCGGAGACCTGCGGCGGAGCCATCTTCTGGCCCTTGGCCTCGACCCAGGCGTCGCCGTTGTCAGCCTTGACGATGGCGTAAGGCACCATCTTGATGTCTTTCTGTACGACGTCTTCTTCGAAGCGACGACCGATCAGGCGCTTCACCGCGTACAGGGTGTTCTTCGGGTTGGTCACGGCCTGGCGCTTGGCCGGCTGACCGACCAGAATTTCGCCGTCGTTGGCGTAACCGATGATCGACGGGGTGGTACGAGCGCCTTCGGCGTTCTCGATGACCTTGACGTTACCGTTCTCCAGGATGGACACACAGGAGTTGGTGGTCCCCAGGTCGATACCAATGATTTTGCCCATATTTCACTCTCCAGAAATTAGATTCCGCGCTGACCCTGTTGCGGGTCTTTGGCTCGGTTGATTACCCAGATGGGGACCGGGTGGTGGATTTCAAGCCTTCTCGTCGATCGAAGGCGGGGTTTGTTCGGGCGCCTTGCTGACCACGACCATCGCCGGACGCAGCAGGCGACCGTTGAGCAGGTAACCCTTCTGGAACACCTTGACCACGCTACCCGGCTCCAGACGCACGCTCTCTTCCATCGCCATGGCTTGGTGATGCTCGGGATTGAACGGCTCGCCGTGCGGATCGACCGGCTCGAGATTGAAGCGCTTCAGGGTGTCGTGGAACATCTTCAGCGTCAGCTCGATGCCTTCGCGCATCGGCTTGATCGCCTCGTCTTCCGGGTTCGACATCTCCAGCGCGCGCTCGAGGGTATCGACGATCGGCAGCAGGTCGCCGGCGAATTTCTCCAAGGCGAACTTGTGCGCTTTTTCCACGTCCTGCTCGGCGCGGCGGCGGACGTTCTGCAGTTCGGCGACGGCGCGCAGGCTCTGATCCTTGGCCGCGGCGAGCTGCTCTTCCAGCTCCAGCACGCGGGCGTTCAGGTCCTCGGCAGCACCGGTTTCCGGCTGCTCGTTGAACTGGGAATCCCGAGTCTGTTGTTCGTCAGACATGCCACTCTCCTAAAAAAGAAAATAAGCCTTTGAAAACAAAGCGAACCTATTGGTCCGCGGCTCTGCCGTCTATATGGGGCGGATTTTTTCGACTTCAAGGGCGCCGACCTCATGGGCACCCCAATGCGACAGGAGAGAATTGCCAGCGGCAAAAAATACTGTATAAATAACCAGACTTATTGATGGAGCCGCCGCCCATGCTGGTTCACCTGTCCGTGCACAACTACGCCATCGTCGAGCACCTCGATCTCGAGCTCGCCGCTGGCATGACCGTGATCACCGGCGAAACCGGCGCCGGCAAGTCGATCATGCTCGACGCCCTCGGCCTCGCCCTGGGCGACCGCGCCGACAGCGGCGTGGTGCGCCCCGGCGCCGACAAGACCGACATTCTCGCCAGCTTCGATGTCAGCGCGATTGCCGAAGCCCGCGATTGGCTGGCCGAGCGCGACCTGGAGCAGGACGGCCCGTGCATCCTGCGCCGGGTGATCACCGCCGAAGGCCGCTCCCGCGCCTATATCAACGGCACGCCCTGCCCTCTGGGCGACCTCAAGCACCTGGGCGAACTGCTCATCGACATCCACAGCCAGCACGAGCACCAGTCCCTGCTCAAGGCCGACACCCACCGCCGCCTGCTCGACGAATACGCCGGCAGCCAGGACCTGGCGCGCCAGGTGCACCTTGCCGCGCAGCGCTGGAAGCAGACCCGCCAGGAGCTGGACCGCCTGTCGCGCAATGGCGACGAGCAACGCGCTCGCCACCAGTTGCTCAGCTACCAGCTGGAAGAACTGGAAAACCTCGGCCTGGGTGATAACGAACTGGAGACGCTGGAAGCCGAACACAAGACCCTGAGCAACGCCGGCAGCCTGATCGCCGCGTGCCGGCAAGTAGTGGAAATGTGCAGCGAAAGCGATGCCGGCAACGTGCTTTCAGCCCTGACTTCGAGCCTCAATCGCCTCACTGCCTTCCCGAGCCAGCCGGTGGCGCTGGGCGAAGCGGTGAACCTGCTGTCCAGCGCGCAGATCCAGGTGGAAGAGGCAATTGGCGAGCTGAACCGCTTCGTCGACAACTTCGACGCCGATCCCATGCGCCTGCAACAACTGGAAGAACGCATGGACGCCATCTACAGCCTGGCCCGCAAGCATCGCGTACAACCCCACGAACTGCAGGACCTGCAGCAGCGCCTGCTGGATGAGCTGGAAGCGCTGAACGCCGATGATGAAGCCGTCGAGCGCCTGGGCGACGAACTGGCCGCCTATGCCCGTCATTACCAGGAGAAGGCCGAAGAACTCAGCCGCATCCGCCAAACCGCCGCGCCGCAGCTGGCCAAGGCGGTGGAAGTGGAAATGCAGCGCCTGGGCATGCCCGGTGGCCGCTTCGCCATCGACCTGCGCGAAGCCAACTCGGACGAACCCCAGGTGAACGGCCTGGAGCAGCTGGAGTTCCTGGTCAGCGCCAACCCCGGCCAGCCCATGAAGGGCCTGGCGAAAGTTGCCTCGGGCGGCGAGCTGTCGCGCATCAGCCTGGCGATCCAGGTGATCACCGCGCAGACCTCGCGCATCCCGACCCTGGTTTTCGACGAAGTGGACGTCGGCATCGGCGGCCCCACCGCCGAAGTCGTCGGCCAACTGCTGCGGCGTCTGGGCGATCGCGGCCAGGTACTGACCGTCACCCACCTGCCACAGGTGGCTGCACAGGGGCACCAGCACCTGTTCGTGCACAAGGACCGCGACACCAGCGAAACCCGCACCGCCGTGGCCAACCTGAAAAAGGCCGAACGCATCGAGGAAATCGCCCGCATGCTCGGCGGGGTCGACCTGACCAAGGAATCCCTGGCCCACGCACGCAAGATGGTGGACTCCGCCATACAGGGCTGACCCGTAGGGCGTACAACCGGTCGCGGTTGTACGTCGATACACCTACCGCATCGCTGACTTCGCGGCTGAGCTTGGCCAATCATTCCCAGGTCGAACCAGAGCGAAGCGGGACCATGGTCAATCGGCGTATAACGCGGAGCGTTATACGCCCTACGCCCGACGAACCGTGCCACAAACGAAAACGGCGACCCTAGGGTCGCCGTTTCTGCATCTGCGTGTGCTTACTTCTTTTTACGCACGTAGAGCACCAGATTGTGATCGACGAGCTCGAAGCCGCGCTCCCTGACGATCTCCTTCTGGCGTTTTTCGATTTCCGAGTCCATGAACTCGATGACTTCGCCGGTATCGACGCAGACCATGTGGTCATGGTGGCCACTGTCGGCCAGCTCGAAGACGGCATGGCCGCCATCGAAGTTGTGGCGCACCACCAAGCCCGCGGCCTCGAACTGGGTCAGCACGCGATAGACAGTGGCCAGACCTACGTCCTCACCCGCCTCCATCAGCGCTTTGTAGACATCCTCCGCGCTCATATGGCGTTGCTCGGCGGAATCGAGCATCTGGAGGATCTTGACGCGCGGCAGCGTGACCTTCAGTCCGGCTTTGCGCAGTTCGCTATTTTCAACCATGTGTGCTTTCTCGGCGCGGGATGCTTCGCAGCTTCCCTCAATGCAGGTATGATCGGGGTTTCGTCGCTCAGCCAAGATAGTGGAAGTCACCACCCGATGCAAAACGCCAAGCTCATGCTGACCAGTCTCGCCTTCGCGCTGGGACTCGCCGCACTCGCCGGTTGCTCTTTCCCGGGGGTTTACAAGATCGACATCCAGCAGGGCAACGTCGTAACACAAGACATGATAGACCAGTTGAAGCCTGGAATGACCCGGCGCCAAGTGCGGTTTATCATGGGTAACCCCTTGATCGTCGACACTTTCCATCCCAATCGCTGGGATTACCTGTACAGCATCCAGCCCGGTGGCGGTCAGCGCCAGCAGGAGCGCATGAGCCTGTACTTCAGCGACAGCGACCAGTTGATCGGCCTCAACGGCGACTTCATGCCCGGCGTAAGCCGCGACGAGTCGATCCTCGGCAAGGAAGGTGGCCCGACCACCACGCCGTCGGAACCGACCCAGCAGCAACCCGAACAGCCCAAGGAAGAACCGGCCAAGCCCGGCTCCGTGGAAGAGCAGATCCAGAAGGAAGTGGACCAGGTGGAAACCGTGCCGGTCCCGACCCCGGAACCGCTGGACAAGAACCCGCAATAAGGGTCTGCCCGACAAAAAAGCCCGGCCAATGCCGGGCTTTTTGTTGCCTGCTGTTTCAGGACCGGGGCATTCAGCCCCTGGCGGCCTTGGCCCGAGCCGCGCGCTGCTTGCGAACCTCTTTGGGATCGGCGATCAGCGGACGATAGATCTCCACCCGCTCCCCGTCTTCCAGCACGCGCTCATCGGGCTTGGCCACGGCCTTGCCGAAAATCCCCAGCGGGCAATTCTGCACATCCAGATCAGGAAACTGCGCAGCGATGCCCGACAGCAGCACCGCCTCGCGCACCCGGGTGCCGTAGGGCACGCTCAGACGCAGCAGGGCTTGCCGCTCGGGCAGTGCGTAGACCACCTCGATGGCGATGCTCGCCGCTTCAGCCATGGAGTTGCTTGGCGCGCTGGCAGAAGGCATCGACCATGGTGTTCGCCGCCTGGGTGAACAGCGGGCCGAGGGTGGCCTTCACCAGCGCGCCGGCGTAATCGAAGGTCAGGTCGAGGGAAATCTTGCAGGCCTTGTCGCCCAGGGCCTTGAAGGTCCAAACGCCGTGCAGCTGGGTGAAAGGGCCTTCCTCCAGGTTCATCTCGATGCTCTGGCCGGGCACCAGCGCATTACGCGTGGTGAAGCGTTGGGTGATGCTGCCTTTGGCCACGGTCAGCTCGGCGCGCATGGCCACCTCGCTTTCCTCCAGAACAGTGGAAGCCGAGCACCAGGGCAGGAACTCCGGGTAGCGCGCCACATCATTGACCAGGTCGTACAGCGCCTTCGCCGGGTAGGGCAGCAGCGCCGAACGCTGGATATGCGTGCTCATAGACGTCTCGCTTTGTTATGGGGCGATTACCCGCCCGCTGATCAAAAAAACAGCGCGCATTCTCCGAGATTAGCCACGCCCCCTCAAGCTTGCATGCCGGCATGCACCGTCCCGATAGCGGCGCGGCGAGCGACTCCCTATAATGCGCGGCCTATGGCTAAACAGAAGAAACACCCTTCGGGGACCATCGCGCAGAACAAGAAGGCTCTGCACGACTACTTCATCGAGCAGCGCTTCGAGGCGGGCGTCGCCCTGGCCGGCTGGGAAGTGAAAAGCCTGCGCGCCGGCAAGGCGCAGCTGGTGGACAGCTACGTGCTGCTCAAGGATGGCGAAGCCTGGCTGCTGGGCAGCCACATCACGCCGCTGACCACTGCCAGCACCCACGTCATCGCCGACCCGGTGCGCACGCGCAAGCTGCTGCTGCACAAGCGCGAGCTGGGCAAGCTGTTCGGTGCCGTGCAGCAGAAAGGCTACGCCTGCGTCGCGCTGTCGATGTACTGGAAGAAGCACCTGATCAAGTGCGAGATCGCACTGGCCAAGGGCAAGAAAGAGTACGACAAGCGCGATACGGCGAAGGAGCGCGACGCCAACCGCGAGGTCCAGCGCGCCATTCGCCACGGCAAGGACGACTGAGTCCTTCAGCGCCCTCCCTCAGCGAGGGCGCGTTGCCGGTCAGGCGTCCACTGCGCCCTGGCGCCGTTGCGCCCGCTGCAGGCGTACTTCCTGCGCCTGGGCTTCGGCCAGTACTTCCTGCACGTAATCGATGTGTCGCTGGGAAATCTCCCGCGCCGCCTCCGCATGCCCGCCGACAATCGCCTCGTAGAGCTCACGATGCTGACGCATCAGTTGCTCGCGGGTCTCGTCGCGCTGCGCATACATCCCGCCGATATTGGTCACCACGTTGCGCTTGAGCAGGTCGAACAGGCCGCGGATGGTGTGCAGCAATACGGCGTTGTGACTGGCCTCGGCGATGGCGAGGTGGAAGGCCGCGTCCGCCGCTCCCTCCTCCGCCCGGCTGACCTTGCCGTGCCCCTGGTAGCACTCCTGCAGCGTGTCGAAAGCCTGCTTCAGGCGCTGATGATCCACCTCGGTCGCACGCTGCGCGGCGTAGTACGCGCAGGAGCCTTCCAGGGTGTGACGGAACTCCAGCAGATCGCGCTGCGCTTCCGGATTGCTCTCCAGCAGATGCAACAGCGGATCGCTGAACATTGAGCCCAGCCCTTCGCTAACGTAATTGCCTCCCCCCTGGCGACTGACCAGCAAGCCCTTGGCCCCCAGCTTCTGGATCGCCTCGCGCAGTGACGGCCGCGACACGCCGAACTGCTCGGCCAGCACTCGCTCCGCCGGCAGGCGCTCGCCAGCCTTGAGGGTGCCTTCGAGAATCATCGCCTCCAGCCGCTCGACGATGTCATCCGACAGACGGCGCTGCTTGACCTGACCAAATCCCATCTTCGTGATCTCCCACGGCAAAACGCTCTGCGCCGCGACTTGCGCGCCGAGCGCGGCAGTCTGACCAACCCCGAAGCCGGCAACAAGACCACCCCGCCCACCCGGGCGTTATCGACAAAAGTTGAATCGCAGCAAATTGACACGCCGACAGCAGGGCTTTTACCCTGAGCGCTCGGCTTTGTAAATTGGTCTTACCAATTTACCGCAAAGTCGATTACACGACAACTACGCCGCGATCAGTCGACCGCCTGCCAGCGCGCCACAAGCGCAACGGAATCGCCCGACCGGCAACAAGGCCCTCCACCCAAAAACAATTAGGGAGCCAACCAGATGCAAACCTGGCAGCAGATCTATACCCCGCTCGGCAGCCTTGGCCTGTCCGCGCTGGTCGCCGTCATTCCGATCGTGTTCTTCTTCCTCGCCCTCGCCGTGTTCCGCCTCAAGGGCCACGTCGCCGGCAGCATCACCCTCGCCCTCTCGATCATCATCGCCATCGCCGCCTTCGGCATGCCCGCCGACATGGCCATCGCCGCCGCCGGTTATGGTTTCGCCTATGGCCTGTGGCCGATCGCCTGGATCATCGTCGCGGCGGTGTTCCTCTACAAACTCACGGTCAAGAGCGGCCAGTTCGAAGTGATCCGCAGCTCGGTGCTGTCGATCACCGGCGACCAGCGCCTGCAGGTGCTGCTGATCGGCTTCTCCTTCGGCGCCTTCCTCGAAGGCGCGGCGGGCTTCGGCGCGCCGGTGGCGATCACCGCCGCCCTGCTCGTCGGCCTGGGCTTCAATCCGCTGTATGCAGCCGGCCTGTGCCTGATCGCCAACACCGCGCCGGTGGCCTTCGGCGCCCTGGGCATCCCGATCATCGTCGCGGGCCAGGTCACCGGCATCGACGCCTTCAAGATCGGTGCCATGACCGGCCGCCAGTTGCCGTTCCTGTCGATCCTCGTGCCGTTCTGGCTGGTATTCATGATGGATGGCCTCAAGGGCGTGAAGGAAACCTGGCCCGCCGCGCTGGTCGCCGGCGGCAGCTTCGCCATCACCCAGTACTTCACCTCCAACTTCATCGGCCCGGAACTGCCGGACATCACTTCCGCCCTGGTCAGCCTGATTTCCCTGACCCTGTTCCTGAAGGTCTGGCAGCCGGCAGCCGAGCGTGAAGTGGTCGCCACCGCTGGCGGCGCAGCGGTCATGGGCGGCAACGGCTCCCGCGGCACCGAGCCCTCGCCCTACAGCTTCGGCGAAATCCTCAAGGCCTGGTCGCCCTTCCTGGTGCTGACCGTGCTGGTCACCATCTGGACCCTGAAGCCGTTCAAGGCCATGTTCGCGCCGGGCGGCACGCTCTACAGCCTGGTATTCAACTTCGCCATTCCGCACCTGGACCAGCTGGTCGTGAAGACCGCCCCCATCGTCGCCAACCCGACGCCGATCGCCGCCGTGTTCAAGCTGGACCCGGTCTCGGCCACCGGCACCGCAATCTTCCTGTCCGCCGTGGTCTCGATGTTCATCCTGCGCATCGGTGCGAAAACTGGTCTGACCACCTTCAAGGAGACCCTGATCGAGCTGAAATGGCCGATCCTCTCCATCGGCATGGTGCTGGCCTTCGCCTTCGTCACCAACTACTCGGGCATGTCCACCACCCTGGCGCTGGTCCTGGCCGGCACCGGCGCGGCCTTCCCGTTCTTCTCGCCGTTCCTCGGTTGGCTGGGCGTGTTCCTGACCGGTTCGGATACCTCGTCCAACGCGCTGTTCAGCTCGCTGCAGTCCACCACTGCGCACCAGATCGGGGTCAATGACACCCTGCTGGTGGCCGCCAACACCAGCGGCGGCGTGACCGGCAAGATGATTTCGCCGCAATCCATCGCCGTGGCCTGCGCCGCCACCGGCATGGTCGGCAAGGAATCGGACCTGTTCCGCTTCACCCTCAAGCACAGCCTGATGTTCGCCGCCATGGTGGGTTTGATCACCCTGGCCCAGGCGTACATCTTCACCGGCATGCTCGTGCATTAAGGGAAATGGCACTGGATCGTCATTCCCGCCTGTGGGAATCCGGATTGAGCAGCTAGTTTTCTCTGGGTCCCCGCCTTCGCGGGGACGACGCCCGCAACAAGACCACGATTGATGAGACGTCCAATGATCATCTCTGCCTCTACCGACTACCGCGCCGCCGCCCAACGCAAGCTGCCGCCGTTCCTCTTCCACTACGCCGACGGCGGCGCGTACGCCGAGCGCACGCTGCGCAACAACGTCGACGATCTGGCCGGCATCGCCCTGCGCCAGCGCGTGCTGAAGAACATGTCCGAGCTGAGCCTGGAGACGCGCCTGTTCAACGAGACGCTGAGCATGCCGGTGGCCTTGGCCCCGGTTGGCCTGACCGGCATGTACGCCCGGCGCGGCGAGGTACAGGCAGCCCGTGCGGCGACCGCGAAGGGCATTCCGTTCACCATGTCCACAGTGTCGGTCTGCCCCATCGAGGAAGTCGCCCCAGCCATCGACCGACCGATGTGGTTCCAGCTCTACGTGCTCAAAGACCGTGGCTTCATGCGCAACGCCCTGGAGCGTGCCAAGGCCGCCGGCGTCACCACCCTGGTGTTCACCGTCGACATGCCGGTGCCCGGCGCGCGCTACCGCGATGCCCACTCCGGCATGAGCGGCCCGAACGCGCCGCTGCGTCGTGTCTGGCAGGCCATGACTCACCCGGCCTGGGCGCTGGACGTCGGTCTGCTGGGCAAGCCGCACGATCTGGGCAACATCTCCAAGTACCGTGGCAACCCCACGGGGCTGGCCGACTACATCGGCTGGCTGGGCGCCAACTTCGATCCGTCGATCTCCTGGAAGGACCTGGAGTGGATCCGTGATTTCTGGGACGGCCCGATGGTGATCAAAGGCATCCTCGACCCCGAGGACGCCAAGGATGCAGTGAAATTCGGCGCCGACGGAATCGTCGTCTCCAACCACGGCGGCCGCCAGCTCGACGGCGTGCTATCCAGCGCCCGCGCCCTGCCGGCCATCGCCGACGCGGTGAAGGGCGACCTGAAGATTCTCGCCGACTCCGGCATCCGCAACGGTCTGGACGTGGTGCGCATGATCGCCCTGGGCGCGGACACCGTGCTCATCGGCCGCGCCTTCCTCTACGCTTTGGCGACCCACGGCGAAGCCGGCGTGAAGAACCTGCTGGACCTGTTCGAAAAGGAAATGCGCGTGGCCATGGTGCTCACTGGCGCCAAGTCCATCAGCGAGATCACCCGTGACTCGCTGGTGCGCGAACTGGGCGCGTAAACGCCCTCTTTTCGTAGGAGCGAGCCAGACCGTGCCTCGGCGCGTTCGATAGAAGAACACCGATGGACCGTCCAGCGGTCCACGCTCACCGATGATGACTGGAGCCGCCATGAGCCTCCCTGCCGCATTCTTCGACACGGTAGAACACCTGATCCCCCGCGAGCGTCGCTTCGACGATCCGCTGTCGACCCTGGCCTTCGGCACCGACGCCAGCTTCTATCGCCTGATCCCCAAGCTGGTGATCCGCGTCGAAAGCGAAGACGAAGTCGCCACCCTGCTCAAGTCCGCCCACGCCCACCAGGTCGCGGTGACCTTCCGCGCCGCCGGCACCAGCCTCTCCGGCCAGGCCGTGAGCGACTCGGTACTGCTGGTACTGGGGGACAACTGGAATGGCCGCGACATCCGCGACGGCGGTACGCAGATTCGCCTGCAGCCCGGCGTCATCGGCGCCCAGGCCAACGCCTGGCTGGCACCTTTCGGCCGCAAGATCGGCCCGGACCCGGCCTCGATCAACGCCTGCAAGATCGGCGGCATCGTCGCCAACAACGCCAGCGGCATGTGCTGCGGCACCGCGCAGAACAGCTACCACACCCTGGCCGGCATGCGCCTGCTGCTGGCCGACGGCACACTGCTGGACAGCGAGTTGCCCGACAGCGTCGCCGCCTTCCGCGACAGCCACGGCGCCCTGCTCGACCAGCTCGCCGAACTGGGCCGGCAGACCCGCGCCAACCCTTCGCTGGCCGCGAAGATCCGCCACAAGTACCGCCTGAAGAACACCACCGGCCTGTCGCTGAATGCGCTGGTTGATTACGACGAGCCGCTGGATATCCTCACCCACCTGATGGTCGGCTCCGAAGGCACCCTGGGCTTCATCAGCGCAGTGACCTACGACACCGTGCCGGACCACCCGCACAAGGCCAGCGCGCTGATCGTCTTCCCCGATGTGGAGACCTGCTGCAAGGCCGTGACCGTGCTCAAGCAGCAACCGGTCTCCGCCGTAGAGCTGCTGGACCGCCGCAGCCTGCGCTCGGTGGAGAACATGCAGGGCATGCCGGCGTGGGTGAAGAGCCTCTCCGAAGGCGCCTGCGCGCTGCTCATCGAATCCCGCGCCGCGACCCAGTCGCTGCTGCATGAACAACTCGCGCAGATCAACGCCTCCATCGCCGATTACCCGGTGGAGAAACAGGTCGACTTCAGCGAAGACCCGGTGGTCTACAACCAGCTCTGGCGCATCCGCAAGGACACCTTCCCGGCCGTCGGCGCGGTGCGCGAGACCGGCACCACGGTGATCATCGAGGACGTCACCTTCCCCGTCGAACAACTGGCCGAAGGCGTGAACCGCCTGATCGCGCTGTTCGACAAGCACGGCTACGACGAAGCCATACTGTTCGGCCACGCGCTGGAAGGGAACCTGCACTTCGTCTTCACCCAGGGCTTCGAAACGCCGGAGCAGATCGCCCGCTACTCGGCCTTCATGGACGACGTCGCGCACCTGGTCGCGGTGGAGTACGGTGGCTCGCTCAAGGCCGAGCACGGCACCGGGCGCAACATGGCGCCCTTCGTCGAGCTGGAATGGGGCCACGACGCCTACCAGCTTATGTGGCAGTTGAAGCGCCTGCTCGACCCCACCGGCATCCTCAACCCCGGCGTGGTGTTGACCGACGATCCGCAGCTGCACCTGAAGAACCTCAAACCACTGCCGGCCGCCGACGAGATCGTCGACAAGTGCATCGAATGCGGCTTCTGCGAACCGGTCTGCCCGTCCAAGGGGCTGACGCTCAGCCCGCGCCAGCGCATCGTCATGTGGCGTGATATCCAGGCCAAGCGCCGCGCCGGCATCGACACCACGCAGCTCGAGCGCGACTACCAGTACCAGGGCATCGACACCTGCGCCGCCACCGGCCTGTGTGCCCAGCGCTGCCCGGTGAACATCAACACCGGCGAGCTCATCAAAAAGCTGCGCGGCGGACAAGCGCACCACGCCGGCACCGCCACCTGGCTCGCCCGCAACTTCGCCACGGCGATGAAAGGTGCTCGCTTCATGCTGCATGCGGCCAATGGTGCACGCAGGGTGCTAGGGGCGCCGCGCCTGGCCAGCCTCAGCGCCTCCATCAGTAATGCGAGCAAGGGCCGCGTGCCACAGTGGACGCCAGCCATGCCGCAACCGGTTCGCCTCGCCACACCACCGCGCACGCTCGACGACAGCCGCCCGCGCGTGGTCTACCTGACCGCCTGCGTGTCCCGCGCCATGGGCCCGGCAGCGGCGGACGAAGAGCAGATGCCGCTGATCGACAAGACCCGCCAGTTGCTTGAAAAGGCCGGCTACCAGGTGGTCTTCCCCGACAACGCCGACAACCTCTGCTGCGGCCAGCCCTTCGCCTCAAAAGGCTACAAGGACCAGGCCGACGCCAAGCGCGACGAGCTGCTCGCCGAGCTGCTGCGCGCCAGCCGTGGCGGCCTCGATCCGATCTACTGCGACACCAGCCCCTGCACCCTGCGCCTGGTACAGGAGCTGGCGGACGACCGGCTGAAGATCTACGACCCGGTGAAGTTCATCCGCACCCATCTGGTGGAGCGCCTGGACTTCCAGCCGCAGGACAAGCCGGTGGCCGTGCACGTCACCTGCAGCACCCAGCACCTGGGCGAGAGCCAGGCGCTGATCGACCTGGTCAAGCGCTGCACCCGCGAAGTGGTGATCCCCGAAGGCATTCACTGCTGCGGCTTCGCCGGTGACAAGGGCTTCACCACACCGGAACTGAATGCGCACTCGCTGCGTACGCTCAGGGATGCCGTGCAGTACTGTGAGGAAGGCGTCTCCACCAGCCGCACCTGCGAGATCGGCCTGTCCGCCCACGGCGGCATCGATTATCGCGGCGTGGTCTACCTGGTGGATCGCGTCACCCGCGCAAGAACGTAGGATGCTTTTCGTAGGATCGAGGGGGGCGCCTAGCCCTTGCTCGCGAACCGCCCGACGCCGGCACGGCCGGCCGGTCCGTTCGCTAGCAAACTCACTCCCCTCTTAACGCCTCGTTAAGCCAGGGCTGCGACCCTCTGCCGCGAAACTGCCTCTGCGGCTATCCTGCTCGGGACAGTCGCGGCGGCGCCGTGCGATGAGGGGGCACCGATGAGAATCCTGCTGGCGGAAGATGACCAACTGCTGGGTGACGGCATTCGCGCCGGGCTCGGCCTGGAAGGCGACACCGTGGATTGGGTCCAGGACGGCCAGGCTGCCGACCAGGCGCTGCAGACCGACGAGTTCGACCTGCTGGTCCTCGACCTCGGCCTGCCGCGCAAGGACGGCCTGGAAGTACTGCGCAGCTTGCGCCGGCGCGGCGACCTGACACCGGTGCTGATTCTCACCGCCCGCGACAAGGTCGCCGACCGCGTGGCCGGCCTCGACGCCGGCGCCGATGATTACCTGACCAAACCCTTCGACCTCGACGAACTGCTCGCCCGCGTCCGCGCCCTCACCCGCCGCCGCACCGGCCGTGCCGCGCCGCTGCTGCAGCACGGCGAACTGATGCTGGACCCGGCTACCCACCAGGTCAGCCTCTGCGGCACGCCGGTGGAACTGGCCCCGCGCGAATACGCACTGTTGCGCCTGCTGCTGGAACAGCGCGGCAAGGTGCTGTCCCGCACCCGCCTGGTGGAAGCCCTGTACGGCTGGGACGGCGACCTGGAGAGCAACGCCATCGAAGTCCACATCCACCATCTGCGTCGCAAGCTCGGCAATGGCCTGATCCGCACCGTGCGGGGTATCGGCTACGGCATCGACCGCCCCGACAATCCGTCCTCGCCGTGAGTCCTGTCCCGCGCCGCGCCGGCTCGCTCAGCCGCCGCCTGTTGCTGCTGCTGATCGGCGGCATCTCGCTGTGCTGGCTGGTCGCCGGCTTCTTCACCTATCACCTGACCCGCCAGCAGGTGAACGGTCTCTACGACCAGGACATGATCGACTTCGGCCAGGCCGCCCTGAGCCTGGTGGATATCGCCGACTCCATCGATGCCCAGCCCACGCCTCCGGGCGACATCATCGCCCGCAGCCGCAAGGCCATCGAAGGCCTGCCGCTGATACGCCGGGAAGCCACGCTGGGCTACTCCATCTGGTACCAGGGCCAGCGCCTGCTCACCACCGACGAGCCGCCAGCGGGCGTCGAGCAGCAGCCCCTGGGCTTCTCCAGACTGGAACAGGGCGATGTGAGTTGGCGGGTGCTGCAGATTGCCTCGGCGGGCCCGGACGGTGTGCGGATCTGGGTATTCGAGGACCTGCATTACCGCTCCAAGACGCTGCGCCTGCTGCTGTTCAGCGCGCTGTTCCCACTGCTGCTGGCCTTGCCGCTGTTCCTCGTACTGGTCTGGCTCGGCGTTCGCCAGGGCCTGGCGCCACTGCGCAGCCTGATCGCCCAGGTCCACCAGCGTACCGCCCACAGCCTGCATCCGCTGTCGCTGAGCCGGGCGCCGGTGGAGGTGCACAGTCTGGTCAGAGAACTGAACCTGCTGCTGGAGCGCCTGCAGTCGGCCATGGAGGCCGAACGCCGCCTGACCAGCGACGCCGCCCACGAAATCCGCACACCGCTGGCCAGCCTACGCACCCACGCCCAGGTGGCGCTGCGCTCTTCCGACCCGGCAGCCCATGCCCATGGCCTGCAGCAGGTCAGCCGCAGCGTGGAGCGCATCAGCGCACTGATGGAGCAGATCCTGCTGCTGGCCCGGCTCGACGGCGAGGAACTGCACGAAACCTTCCGCCGCGTCGACCTCGGCCTGCTCGCCGAAGAAACCATCGCCGAGCTCGCTCCCCAGGCCATCGACAGGCGGATCGAACTCACCCTCGACACCCACCCGGGGACCACACTGATGGGGGTATCGGTCTGGCTTGGACTGATCCTCACCAACCTGGTCGGCAACGCCCTGCGCTACACCCCCGAAGGCGGCCGCGTAGCGGTGAGCCTGGAACGCACGGGCGACCAGTTGCTGCTCTGGGTGCGCGACAACGGCCCCGGCGTGGCGCAAGCCGAACAAGCGGCCATCTTCACCCGCTTCTACCGCAGCCCCAGCGTGGCCAGCAGCGCCGGCAGCGGGCTCGGCCTGCCCATCGTCAAGCGCATCGTGGAGATCCACCACGGCCGCATCAGCCTGCACGAAGGACTGGATGGCACCGGCCTGGGCGTGTGCGTCGAACTACCGGCAACCACTGGCGAAAAAGAGTGAACCTGGCGCGAAATCCGACCGTCCACCCTTTACGGTCCGCGTGAACGGTCCGCCACAATTCGGTCGATTTGCCAGGAGTACAGCCATGAAACGTACCGCCTTGCTCATTACCGCCGCCTTGCTGGCGTCGCCGGCCTTCGCCGCCGACCTGTGCAGCGACAATCTCCAGAAAATCGATGCTGCCGTGCAGTCCAATGCCGGCACCGCCCAGACCCAGGATCAAGCCATGCGCCTACAGGAAAAGGCTATCCAGTCCCAGCAGGCTGGTAATACCAAGGCTTGCATCGCCCAAACCGAAAAAGCCCTGAAGTTGCTAAAGCAGAGCGGTAAGTCCTGATCCCGCTCAGCGGCCGGCCGGAGTGGCCGGCCGCCTTGCTTCCCGGGTGCTACCAGCATCCGCGGGTTCCGTGCGCCCATAAACCCCACGAAGCGCACGCCATTCGCGAGAAAGCAGTTCATTCCCCCACCCGAGCACCTACCTAAGATGTAGCGATTGCCGACCGACAAGAATCACAACCGGAATCGCCATGCCCCTGACGCACCTGCTCATCGCCAACCGTGGCGAAATCGCCATCCGCATCGCCCGCGCCGCCGCCGAGCTGGGCATCCGCAGTCTCGCCGTCTACGCCGAAGACGATGCCGGCTCCCTGCACACCCGTCAGGCCGACCAGGCGCAGCCCCTGCGCGGACGCGGCGCCAGCGCCTACCTCGACCAGCAGCAACTGATCGACCTCGCCCTGGCCCAGGGCTGCGATGCCGTGCATCCCGGCTACGGCTTCCTCTCCGAGAACGCCGACTTCGCCCGCCGTTGCGAAGCCGCCGGACTGACCTTCGTCGGTCCCCCGGCGGATATCCTGGAATGCTTCGGCGACAAGGCCCGCGCCCGCGACCTGGCCAGCGCGCATGGCGTGGCGCTGGCCGCCGGCAGTAACCGCGCCACCTCGCAGGAAGACGCCGAACGCTTCTTCCGCGAGTTGCCCGGCGGCTCCGGGATGATGATCAAGGCCCTCGCCGGTGGCGGTGGGCGCGGCATGCGTGCGGTACGCACGGTGGCCGAGATCGCCGAGGCCTACGCACGCTGCCAGGCCGAAGCCCGCGCAGCCTTCGGCGATGATCGCCTGTACGTCGAACGCCTGATCCCGCGCGCCCGGCACATCGAAGTACAGGTGATCGGCGACGGCCGCAGCATCAGCCACCTGTGGGAACGCGACTGCACCCTGCAACGGCGCAACCAGAAGCTGCTGGAAATCGCCCCCAGCCCCACCCTGCATCCGCGCCTGCGCGGCGCCATCCTCGCTGCCGCCGTGCGCCTGGCCGAAGCGGTGAACTATCGCGGCCTGGGCACCTTCGAATTCCTGCTGGACGAGGACAGCGGCGACTTCGTGTTCATGGAAGCCAACCCGCGCCTGCAGGTAGAGCACACCATCACCGAAGCGGTGACCGGCATCGACCTCGTGCAAGCGCAACTGCGCATCGCCGCCGGCGCCAGCCTGGCCGAACTGGGCCTGACCCAGGCCGAGATTCCCGCGCCGCGCGGCCATGCCCTGCAACTGCGGATCAACCTGGAAAGCCTCGCCAGCGACGGCACCCCGCAACTCGCCTGCGGCCAGATCAGCGCCTACGAACCACCCAGCGGGCCCGGCCTGCGTGTGGATGGTTATGGCTACGCCGGCTACCGCAACAGCGCCGGCTATGACTCGCTGCTGGCCAAGCTGATCGTCCACGGCAACGCCGGTTTTCCGCAGCTGGTGCAGCGCGCCTATCGTGCTCTCTGCGAGTTCCGCCTGGAGGGTGTGGCGAGCAACATTCCGCTGCTGCTCAACCTGCTGCGCCAGCCGGAAGTCGCCGAGAATCTTGTGACCATCCGCTATATCGAAGAGCACCTACCCAGTCTGCTCGGCGCGCAGGAACACGCACATCCCCACCGCTTCTTCAGCCACGCCGGCCACGCGCAAGTCGAGCAGCGCGCGAGCGAAGCACCCGCCGGCTGCATCCCGCTGACCACGCCCAGCACCGGCGTGCTGGTCAGCCTCCAGGTGATGCCCGGAGACGCCGTCGCCCAAGGCCAGACCATCGCCGTGATCGAAGCCATGAAGATGGAATTCGAGGTCAAGGCCAGCGCCAGCGGCATCGTCCACAGCCTGGCCGCCACGCCGGGCGACAGCCTGGGCGAAGGCGATGCACTGCTGTTCGTGGAACCGGCGGACATCGCGGCGCAGGGCAGCCAGGACGCCGCCGCCATCGACCTCGACGCGATCCGCGCCGACCTCGCCGAAGTCATCGAGCGCCATGCCATCGGCCTCGACGAGCGCCGTCCGGATGCTGTTGCCAAGCGCCACAAGACTGGCAAGCGCACCACCCGCGAGAACCTCGCCGATCTGCTCGACGAAGGTAGTTTCATTGAGTACGGCGCCCTGGCCATCGCCGCCCAGCGCCGGCGCCGCAGCGTCGAGGAACTGATCGCCAGCAGCCCGGCCGACGGTCTGGTCAGCGGCCTGGGCAGCATCAACGCTGCGCAGTTCGGCGACGAGAAGGCGCGCTGCCTGGTGCTGGCCTACGACTACACGGTGTTCGCCGGCACCCAGGGCGTGATGAACCACAAGAAGACCGACCGCATGCTGCACCTCGCCGAGCAGTGGCGCATCCCGCTGGTGCTCTACGCCGAAGGCGGCGGCGGGCGGCCGGGTGACACCGATTTCGTTGGCGTCGCCGGCCTGGACAACATGAGCTTCGTCGGCCTGGCGCGGCTCTCCGGACTGGTGCCGCTGGTGGGCGTGGTCTCCGGTCGCTGCTTCGCCGGCAACGCCGCATTGCTGGGCTGCTGCGACGTGATCATCGCCACCCGCGATACCAGCCTGGGCATGGCGGGACCGGCGATGATCGAGGGTGGCGGGCTGGGTAAATTCGCTCCGGAGGAAGTCGGCCCCAGCGACGTGCAGAGCGCCAACGGCGTGATCGACGTGCTGGTGGAAGACGAGGCCGAAGCCACTCACATTGCCCGCCAATACCTCGCCTACTTCCAGGGCGACACCACCGACTGGGAATGCGCCGACCAGCGCCTGCTGCGCCACGCGGTGCCGGAGAACCGCCTGCGCGTCTACGACATCCGCCAGGTCATCGAACAACTGGCCGACAGCGGATCGTTGCTGGAACTGCGCCGTGGCTTCGCCGCGGGGATGATCACCGCGCTGGTGCGCATCGAGGGCAAACCCTTCGGCCTGATCGCCAACAACCCCATGCACCTCGGCGGCGCCATCGACGCCGAAGCCGGCGACAAGGCCGCGCGCTTCATGCAGCTGTGCGACGCGTTCGACCTGCCGATCATTTCCCTGTGCGACACCCCCGGCTTCATGGTCGGCCCGGAGGCGGAAAAGACCGCCACCGTGCGCCACGTGTCGCGCATGTTCGTCACCGCCGCCAGCCTGACCGTGCCCTTCTTCACCGTGGTGCTGCGCAAGGGCTATGGCCTGGGTGCGCAGGCGATGGCGGCCGGCAGCTTCCACGCGGCGCTGTTCACGGTGGCCTGGCCCAGCGGCGAGTTCGGCGCGATGGGGCTGGAAGGCGCGATCCGCCTCGGCTACGCCAAGGAACTGGCCGCAGTGGAAGATGCGCAGGAGCGGCAAAGGCTGTTCGACAAGCTGGTCGCCGCGGCCTACCGCAATGGCAAGGGACTGAACATGGCGAGCTACCTGGAAATCGACGACGTGATCGACCCGGCCGATACCCGCCGCTGGCTGCTGCGTGGCCTCGCCTCGGTGCCGCGCCCGGCGCCTCGCCAGGGGAAGAAGCGCCCACTGATCGACACCTGGTGACCGGTCGGGTTGAGCTAAGCTTGTGATCGGCTAGAATGCGCGCGTCATTGGGGAGTAGCCGACCGCTCGTGCGAGCGGGGGCGACGTCAACACACTTGGCCCAAATCCGTTGACGATCTCGCGAGCTAGAGCAGAACTGGGCGCAGCAGATCGTAGACAGATTTCAGGCCATGGCGTCGCTAGCGATACGTTGCCCGGCAAGACCTTTGACCACGCAGCCTCCAAACAGCCGGGGAGCGCGTGGTCATGGGTATCGAACCGGCCGGGAGTTTTCACCGTGATGCACTATCCCGCACCTCGCTCCATCCTGGAGCCCCACGCATGCTGACCTTCATCCTCGAACTGCTCGGCATGCTGCTGGTGATCCTGATTGCCGCCGAAGTCTTCACCAACGCGCTGGAGCATCTCGGCGAGCGCCTGGGCATTTCCGAAGGCGTTACCGGCTCGCTGTTCGCCGCCATCGGCACCGCCCTGCCGGAGACCCTGATCCCTCTGCTGGCCCTGTTCGCCGGCACCAGTAACGCCAACCTCAACCAGGAAGTCGGCGTCGGCGCCATCCTCGGCGCGCCGTTGATGCTCTCAACCTTGTCCACCTGCCTGATGGCCTGCTTCGTCCTGCGCGCACGCGGCCTGACCGGACGCGTACGCCCCGAGCGCACCGGCCTGCAGCGCGACTTGAACTTCTTCCTGATCGCCTTCAGCCTCGCCACCGTCGCCATGTTCGTGCCGACGCAATACCTGACGGTGCGCCTTGGCTTGAGCCTGCTGCTGGTGCTCACCTACGTCGCCTACATCACCCTCACGCTGCGTGCCTCGCAGGAACTGGTGGAGAACGGCCACGGCACCGAGGCCGACCACCACATGTACCTGTCTCGCATCGGCTTGCCGACCAACCTGGGAACCATCCTGCTGCAATTGCTGCTAGGCCTGGCTCTGCTGGTGCTGGGCGCCAAGGGCTTCATCCACGGCGTCGAGGGGCTGTCGCACCTGCTGGGAGTTTCCGCGCTGCTGCTGTCGCTGCTGATCATCCCGATCGCCACCGAATTGCCGGAAAAGATCAACAGCATCCTCTGGGTCCGTCGCGGCAAGGACACCCTGGCCTTCGGCAACATCAGCGGCGCCATGGTCTTCCAGGGCACCCTGCTGCCCGCCATCGGCATCCTGCTCACCCCCTGGCAACCGCGCACCGAAGTCCTCACCGGCGTGCTGATCACCCTTGGCGCCGCTCTCTGGCTTCGCCTCAATGCCCAGCGCGACGGGTTCCCGGTCTGGGTGCTGCTGCTCAACGGCGTGCTATACGCCGCCTATCTGGGCATCACCCTGTCACGCTGACGAGTACGGCGTACCGCCTACACTGACCAGTCTGGGCTGCCGTTGCTGCGGCAGCCGCTCGTCACAGCGATACGCCGAAGGAGTGAGCATGAAAATCCTGGTAGTCCTGACCTCCCACGACCAGCTCGGCAGCACCGGCAAGAAAACCGGCTTCTGGCTCGAGGAGTTCGCCGCGCCCTACTACGTGTTCAAGGATGCCGGCGCCACCCTGACCCTGGCCTCGCCCAAAGGCGGCCAGCCACCGCTCGACCCCAAGAGCGATGAGGAAGACGCCCAGACCCCGGCCACCCGCCGCTTCCGCCAGGACAGCGAAGCGCAGGCCGCGCTGGCCAATACCGTGAAACTGACCGAGGTACACGCCGACGACTACGACGCCATCTTCTACCCCGGTGGCCATGGCCCGCTCTGGGACCTGGCCGAGGACAGAACCTCGGTGGCGCTGATCGAAGCCTTCCACTCCAGCGGCAAACCCGTCTCCGCCGTCTGCCACGCCCCCGCCGTATTCCGCCACCCGCGCGGGCTGGATGGCCGACCGCTGGTGCAAGGCCGACACGTCACCGGCTTCACCAACAGCGAAGAGGAAGCCGTGGGCCTCACCGACGTGGTGCCCTTCCTCGTCCAGGACATGCTCAAGGCCAACGGCGCCCGCTACAGCAAAGGCCCCGACTGGCAGAGCCATGTAGAGGTCGACCGGGGCCTGATCACCGGCCAGAACCCCGCCTCCTCCGAAGCGGTGGCTGAGGCCGTGCTGAAATTCCTAACCTGACAATGACTTGCGCCGCCCCGGTTGGACCTTGGGGCGGCTTTCCCGTAGAATGGTCGACGACCTTCAAAGGTTTTGGGGCCGATTAGGATTCGACGCCGGTAACAAAACTCGAGGGGCATGCCGAGTAGGTGACAGTTCTCGTAAATCAGCTGCCACAACTTTATAGTTGCCAACGACGACAACTACGCCCTAGCAGCCTAAGTGCCGCTAGCAGACCCTAGGGGATGCCTGTAAACCCGACGATTAGGTCTGTCATATAGAACAGGATCGCCGCCAAGTTCGCTGTAGGCGTAACGGCTAAAACTTATACAGCTCGCTCCAAGCACCCTGCCACTCGGGCGGCGCGGAGTTAACTCAGTAGAGATGGCTAAGCATGTAGAACCGACAGCGGAGAACTGGCGGACGGGGGTTCAAATCCCCCCGGCTCCACCAAACGCAAACGATAAGCCCCTGATTTTCCTAGTGAATTTCAGGGGCTTTTTCGTTTCTAGCGCCAACTGTCGAAAAAGAGTCGAAGACTCGAAGTGACTTCAAGGAGATCGAGGAATGGAGAATCCACCCATGCTGACCGCCGAGCAGATCGCTCAGCACGTACACGCGAAAATCGACGGCTACAAAGGGCTCAGCCTACTAGAACAATTCGCGATGTTTATGGGGAAGGCCCAAATTCTTGAGTTCGGGCTGAAAAACCTGCTTGGCCGGCGCTTCAATGTCCCTACAGAGAAAATGGAAAGATGGACGTTGGGGATGACCAAGAACGAGCTCAAGAACAGAGGCATTCGCCCAGACTTCATCGCCTTGCTCGATAATCTCGTCGACCAGCGCAACTACATCGCGCATGAATTTCTTCTCGACCACTCCATAACGAACTCCCTTGACGGCTTAAGTGAACGCAAACTGACGGGGATTCTTTTTCGAGCCACCTACGAGCTAGAGCAAATCATTCTGCTTCATGACTGGTGTGAAGAGCACAACGGCTGGACCTGATTAATTAGCGAAAGCGGCCCAAACCGCAGCGCATCCTGGAGATGATCAGGCGAAAGATGTGCGTATCGCATGGTCATCGTCAGGGTCGAATGCCCCAGTATTTTCTGGAGCGTAAGGATGTTGCCCCCATTCATCATGAAATGACTCGCGAAGGTATGCCGGAGAGCGTGGCTAGCCTGACCTTGCGGCAGTTGAATTGTCGTTCGCTCCAGAGCACGGCGGAAGGATGTTATGCAGGAAGTGAACGGGCCATGCATCCGCCAGTGTTCTCTCACCCGGTCAGCCAACTCTGGTGGAATCGGGACGTGCCGCACCTTCCCTGACTTGGTTCCGGCATAGGTTACGACGTTACCCTGAAGCCGTTGCGTGGGGAGCTTTTCCGCCTCAGACCATCGAGCGCCGGTAGCTAGGCATAGCAGTGTCACCAACTCCGTATGTGGGTTGTCGCAACGGTTGCGAATGGAGTCGAGAAGCTCGCCGATCTGCTCGGTTGTCAGCCACGACAGTTCCCGCTCTTGCAGCTTGAGCAGCTTTACCCCCGCCAGCGGGTTGCCGTAGTCGATCTGCTTCAAGTCCTTCAGCTCATTGAACACCGCGCGGATGTAGCCCAGCTCGTTGTTCAGGGTCTTCCCGGATATCCCCTCCTCCAGCCGCCTCCGGCGCAAGCTCGCATACGAAGAAGCATCCAGGGCCGTTGCAACCGGATCACCCAATCGCGCAGCCAATTGCAGCAGCTTCGAGAGTCGCCGGGGCGCGTCGCGCAGTGAGTGGCCATGCAGGTCGTACCAGAGTTGCACCAGCTCGGAGAGCCTGCGGCGATCCTTAGGCTTGATACTCCACGCAGGATTCTCGATGCACTTCTGCCGAACCGTGGTTTCGAAGCGTTGAGCCTCGCCCTTGGTCTTGAACCGTCTGCGAAAGCGCTTGCCCTTGATGGGCTCGATATCAGCCAGCCAGCGTCCGTCCTCCAGCTTCGTGATTGCCATCAGACGGCATATCCTCTTCGCAAATAGCGGTCTGAGATCAAGTTCTTGATGTGTTTTTCGAGGTCCCTCCGAGTCCAACCCTTCGCTAAATAGTGGTCTTCGATCACGTGCCAGAACTCGAGGCTGTAGGCGGACTCAATCGCCTTTTTTGCGGGGATACGCTCGCGTGCAATCAGGCTGATGAACTGGCCCAGGAACATCTCACAGTTCTTGCCGGAGAAGCCCATGGCCGTCTTGCGATAGCGCCGATACTCGACACGCTCGATGAGCGGATCGGCCTCTACCTGGACCTTCACGTCTTGCATGATCAGCGTCCAGAACGGGTCATGTTGGGTGCGCAGACCAAGCAGCCTGTAGGCCTCGCAGCCGTACACCCAGAGGTGATCGAGGTGCTGGGAGATACCCTCATAGGTCCGGGTGCCGATCACGCCGCCAGAGGCCTTTACGGAGCCCTGAGCGAATTGATTGATGATGGTGTGGTGGTAGCGAAACTCGATACGCCAGACCGGCTCCATGGGGTTGTAGGCTGCGTCGCTGTCACCAAACGGATTGCCGTTGTGGGTGGACCAGACTGCGTTCCAATAATCGAGCTTGTCGGTAGCGCGGGCCTGTAGCGACTTGTTGTAGACAGCCAACTGAATCCCTGTTGGCGAGCCGAACATATAGGTTTCACCGCGTCCGTAAACCGAGGCGTTGCCGTTGAACTCGATTCGGTCGATGCCGCTGATCTGGCGTACCCGATTAGATCGGCAGTACATGCGATCTACGATGTTTTCTTTCGGTGCCCAGCCTTGTACATCCAGAGCGATGTGAACGGCACATTGGTTGGGCTCGCAGTGCGTCATCACCGCCGCGGCGAGTGAATCCATGAGTCCCTGGAGCGCTTTCGGAGCCACACCATCAATCGCGTGTGGCGAAACCTCGATCTTGAGGTGTGCCCCGATGGTTTCCAGCTTCATGTTGTGATTCTTGATCAGCAGGATCAGGCCGAGGTCTGCGTTCTGCAGACGGAACTGATACCCGGAGTCGCGCCCAATACGCCCCTTGGACCACTCATAGCCGGCGAACTCGACAATCGGTTCCTGGGAGTCGAACAGCGCGATGACTTCGGGGCGAATCAGCCCGTTGTACAACTGGCGGACCGTATCCACACCGCAGCGCAATACGCGCACTCCGGATAGGTCGGTCATTTTCGCCGTGTAGCAGTCGATGAAGAGGCGGCCACGCGGTGAGTCGATGATTTGACCGTCCGGTTGTACTAGCAGTCGACGTTGATCACTGAACTTTGCCATCTGAATTCTCCAACGTTATCCATTAATGTCCAATTCGCTACGTGTGTTGTTAGACGTGTTACAGGGACGTCGCCGCGCCTTCGGCCTACCGCTCATGCCTTGCGCTCCCGGCCGGCGTCGCGGCGAACGTCCAGCACTCCAGTTGCACCGGACTGAGCCAACAGGATGGGATGGTGGGTTGATTGAACTGAGCGCCGCCGCCCAGGAGGTAGGCCATCAGCACGAGAGCAACAACGTTGATCAGTCCCTCTAGGCTCATCGCGTTTTCCTCGTTTGCATTTCCTGGGCATGAGGGTGCCCGTCGCTGGAATGCAGGCGCTCGCGCCAGTGATTCAGCGTTCGGAAATGGTGAAGGTGAAAGGCTTTGGAACGGGGCTCTGGGGCGCGCCGCTGTGGTTATCTCACCACAAAATCAGGTGCTGAAGCGGGGGTATGCCGAAGGGGAATGCGACCGGAAACGTAGTCCAACGTTCTCCAATTAAGTCCATTCACCCCGATCCGATATGCGTAACCGGCATCGCCCAACACCAAGGGCTCTGCCCTTGTCATCCCGCTCTTGCCGCCGAGGGCTCGGGAGCGCGGGGCGAAGAAGCTGCCCCACGCTCACCGGCCAAGGCTGGTGGCGGGCATGCGTTCAAGGGTTCGCTACGCCCGTGCTTCCGTTCGCCGGAACGGTAGGGCTGTTCCGACGAGCCGGGAGCGCGGCCCTTGAGCGCGGATCGTTAGGGTGGGCGATGCGGTCCAGTACGTTGCCGGAACCATGCCGGTCGCGGTGCCGCATCACCCGGATCGTGCGAATGTCGGACCAGAACATTTCGTTTGGGTAGTCACGCTCGCTATTGGCGTCGATGACGAGGAAATAGGGATCGCTGTAGACCCCTTCGAGCGCTAGGACAACACCCACGATATGCAGGAGGCACCAGAGCGGCTCGGGGTCTTGTTCCCAGACCAGTTCGACCAGAACGGTTTTGCCCAGATAGGTCAGGGCGCTTTCGGTATCCAGGGCGACGCGGCTGCTAGTCATCGTTGTAATCCCCCGCTTCGAAATTCTCTTTGCCGCTGAGCAGATCGGCGCGGAAGCGCACCATGTTCACCACCTGCATTTCCCCCATGGTGGTGCTAGGGATGGTGCCGTTACGTACCCATTCCTCAGCTTCTTCAACACTCACACCACACATCTTGGCGAAGGCCGGGATGGTGTAAATGTCTGGGCTCGATTGATGTTCGTTCATAGGGGCATCTCCTTTTCCATAAGCTGGCTGGTGAACAACGCGACGTTGACTAACACGTGCTTGCCGACCTTCTCGTGGGGGATGTAGCCGTTGCGAATCCAACCCCAGACGACGTCATGGCGGTCACCCATGCGAATCCAGTCGGCGAACTCTCTCCAGGGCATCACCGGAGGCGGGCTAGAAAGGTCTCGTTGAGACAGGTTGATTCCTTCCACATTCATGGCCTTTGCTGCACTATGCTGGTCAATAGAGGACTATGGCCTTGGACTATGTTCAAGACCTAGCCAAACAATAGCCATGAACTATGTGCATGTACATAGTTCAACAATGATAATTTTCTATTAGATGAGAATTACTGAGAGAGCACTTCTATTAATAGGCCGCAGCAACCTTAGTGTGCTGACTCGGGCTGGTGAAACTGACTACAACCGATGGGTCAGCATCAAACGAGGGCGTGCCCGAGTGGGAGCCGAAGAGATCGAAATCCTCGGAATGGTCTACCCCCAATACCGATGGTGGCTTTCGACCGGTGAAGTTATGCCCGAAATTGGGCAAACGAGCCCTGACTACGACGAGGCCAATCGAAACTTGACAGGTCAGAACGCGGGATAGCGATCACAAAGGAAGTAACTAGGCGTTGGTATGCCCGTAATCAGGACAGGAAAGCTTAGAGGTCTAAGTGCTTAAATATCTGGAGCAATGTTAATGGCGACAAGAAGTCCTACGAGTATTCCCCGTATCGAATCACTGCGGGTTGAAAACTATCGCGCATTGCGAAAGGTAATCTTAGACGATTTAACACCACTTACTGTTTTGCTGGGACCAAATGGCAGCGGCAAATCCACAGTTTTTGATATTTTCAACTTCCTTTCCGAGTGTTTCCAGTTTGGCTTGCGCTACGCATGGGATAGGAGAGGTAGAGGAAAGGAGCTTAAGACCAGAGGAGCGTCTGGCCCAATTGTCTTTGACTTAAAATATCGCGAAAGCCCCAAAGCTCCTCTTATTACTTATCACCTTGCTATTGATGAAGGCGTACGCGGCCCTGAAGTTGTTGAGGAGTGGTTGCAATGGCGGCGCGGCCAATCGGGCAAACCATTTCGCTTTTTAAATTTTGCGCGTGGTGTTGGTGAAGCCGCTAGCGGTGACGCACCCGATGAGACAGATAAAAGGGTGCAAACTAACCTGCGATCAGCAGACCTGATCGCAGTAAACACTCTAGGACAATTCTCAGAACACCCTCGTGTCGCTGCTTTACGAGAATTCATAACAGACTGGTACGTTTCCTATCTTTCAATTGATCAGACCAGAAACCAACCAGAGGCCGGCCCACAGGAAAGATTAAGCAAGGGCGGAGAAAATCTTCCAAATGTTGTTCAGTATCTTAAAGAGCAACATCCGAAGCGTTTGGAGGAAATATTTTCTGTATTACAAAAGAGAATCCCTCGACTAGAACGGGTTGAAGCAGACCCCATGCCGGATGGCCGCTTGCTTCTTCAAATTAAAGATGCACCATTCGACAGGCCGGTTCTTTCGAAGTACGCATCAGATGGAACACTTAAGATGCTTGCTTATTTGACGGTTCTTTATGATCCAGAACCGCCAAAATTTATAGGAATTGAAGAGCCGGAGAACTTTCTTCATCCGAGATTACTTCCTGAGCTAGCGGAGGAATGCCGAGCTTCTGCGGAGCGGTCTCAGCTTTTAATAACCACGCACTCGCCATTCCTTTTGAATGCAATGAGACCAGAAGAAGTTAGGATTCTCTATCGTGATGAAGAGGGCTTCACTCAAGCAGTCCGGGCTAGCGACATCCAGGGTGTAAAAGAATCTTTAAAGAACGGCGCGTCTCTAGGTTACTTGTGGATCGAGGGTTCCTTTGGAATGGGAGACCCTCTAACTAATCATGGCGCCCCAAAACCTCCTCGAAAAAGGAAAAATAATGATTGAGAAGATTATTTTTCTTATCGAGGAGTACTCGATGGAAGTCACACTAACGGAATTACTCCCCAAAGTTATCACAGATATCGACTTCGAGATAATAAGATTTCAATGCAAAGATGACTTATTAAAGCAACTACAGGGAAGACTAAGAGCTTATGCGTCTTGGATACCAGACAACTGGAGAATTGTCGTACTTGTTGATCGCGATGACGACAACTGTATTAGACTGAAGCAGCAGCTTGAGAATATTTCCGCTCAAGCCGGCCTAGTGTCCAAGACAGCAGCAGCGCCAAACGCACCATTTAAGATTGTAAACAGAATCGCCATCGAGGAGCTGGAGGCATGGTTCTTCGGGGATTGGCAAGCAGTAAAAGCTGCCTACCCAAAAGTTTCTGTTGACATCCCAAAAAGAGCAGGATTCCGAGACCCAGATGCAATCAAAGGAGGAACTTGGGAAGCGATGGAGCGCGTACTAAAGGGAGTCGGTTATTTTAAGACAGGACTCAGGAAGGCGGAGTTCGCCAGAGAAGTCTCTGCAAAAATGGACCCCCAACTAAATACCTCTAAAAGTTTTCAAGTTTTTCTCGAAGCATTAGTTTGAAATATGGGCGGCCTGAGGTTTCGGAGGCCGCCCCAGAAAAATCAACTAGTGTGACAGGAATAGCTGCAATAATAACAGCCATTGATTCTTGCCTGAGGCCATCTAACCTTCGCAGATGCTACCGCTTCATGGCAGCTTGAAAAGGTTCCCAAGAAAATACAGTTTTCCTGCTTTGGCATATAGGTACACCCTGTGGTGGTATTGTGAACCTCATGATCGCCATTAGCTTGGGGGTTTTGATTAACAATAAAGTTAGGCATATCAATTCCTTGATATCGAAAGGCTGCTTTTTTTTTGCACCGCCAGTGCCGACTCTTCCTTCTGTACCTTCCTGGCACAATCCGGATGCACCATTAATGTGCCACCATTCATTCGCCTTCGCCAGCCACTGTCGAAAAAGTGTCGAAATCACTTACCGATACTTGCCACCAATGCCCAGGATGGCCCAGCTGAACTCCCCGGCTTCAGTGGTATTAGCCAAAAATGACCATCAATGACCGTGCCCTAAAACGGGTTCAAATCCCCCCGGCTCCACCAAACGCAAACGATAAACCCCTGATTTTCCTAGTGAATTTCAGGGGCTTTTTCTTTTGCCATCGAAATCCATCAAATCGGCTTGCCGGGCACAAACAGATCAGATGGTGTGAGCACCGTTACCAGGTCTTCGGCTCGGATTTCTGGTAGGAGCCACGGGTCATGCATTTCTCGACCAGATCCTCTCGAGCCTTGTCATCTGGCAAGGTCTTCCAGTAATCGGTGGTGCAGTGCTCATCGGAGACGGTGTACTTGTCAGCCTCTTCGGCGTCCGCTTTGCAGCCGGCCAGCGCGATGAAAGCGGCAATCAATACCCAGGACTTGTTTGGCATTACTCTACGATCCTTGTAGCGAGAGGGGCAGGCTTTTTAGCAAACCTATCGCCAGCCTTCAATCAAGGAGATATCGAGCATGCCACTACATCTGAACCACGAAGCAAAAAGGCGCTGAGCCTCAAGCCCAGCGCCTTTTTTCTTGCCCGCGATTTGCTTAGAGCGTCAGGAGCCCCAGCCGTGGCATTAGCAGTTCGGCGTGTTCCTCCACGACCGTCTCCACACAAGGCTTGCGCAGACGCAGCCGTTCGGCATTGCAGAGCAGCGGGCCGTCGTCGTCTTCGGCGCCGAATGGATCATCGATCAGCACGCCGCTGATCAGCCCCTGGCGGAACAGTTCACGAATGGCCAACAGATTCCGCTCACGATTGCCGCTCAGGTCGTTCACGGTCTTCAAGTCGGTTTCCGAAAGCTGGCTGAGCACGGCGGTCAGCTGGGCCTGGGAGAATTGGCGACTCATGGTGACTCCGGGTTGAAGCGGGTAATGCGGTGACTATCGACGGCGAATGTTAACGCTTGATTAGTGGAAGGGCAGGCCAACCAAAGTCGATCGGCCAGTGGGAAATAGCTGATTCAGTCCCGCGAGACGCCCAGTTCCAGCAAGGCGAGGCGCTCTTCCAGGGCGGCGATGCGGGCTTCGAGCTCGACCAGGCGGCCTTCGTCGTGCCCACCGCCATCGTTGCGTTCGCTGGAAGCGCGGCTGCCGCTGGCGATTATGGCGGCCTGGCGGTCTTCCTCCGTGCCCAGCAGGTGCATGTAGCGGTCTTCGCGCTGGCCGCTCTGGCGTTCCAGTTGCACAGCCATACCGCGGCTGGCGAGGCGTTCGAGTTGGTGGCGGACTTCTTCGGTGTCGTCGAAGTCGTGCATGCGCTGGCTACGGGTGAGCAGTTCGTTGAGGGTTTGCGGGCCGCGCAGGAACAGCAGGCCAAGCAGGATGACCTGCGGCTTGACCAGCTCCAGCGCCTTGTCCAGCCGCTGCTCCCAGCGGTCGGCGCGGCTGCCCATGACCAGGCGGGTCATCTCGCGGCCTTCGAGGTGGCGCAGGGATTGGCCGACCTGGCCGGGGGTGAGGTTCATCACCGGGTCGCGGCTGGTCTTCTGGTTGCAGGCGGTGACCAGGGCGTTGAGGGTGAGCGGGTAGGCTTCGGGCGTGGTGAGCTGCTTTTCGATCAGGCACCCGAGAACGCGGGCATCCACTGCACTAAAGGGTTCGAAGTCGGAGAGGGTGTCGAGCGACTGGCTCATGGCGGCATCCGTCGATGAGGGAACCGCCCTAGCCTAGCCGTTTACGCGGCGTTTGGCAGCCTCAGGCGGCACCGGCCAGGCGGCGGTTCAGCGGTCGCTCAATGACTGCCCAGTGCGAGAAGGACTCGGCCAGCTCCTGCTCGCGGCCCTGTGCATTGCGGCCCAGTGTGCGTCGGGCAAGGTCGCCGGTGAACCAGTTGGCCGTGTTGGCGGCCACCACGCGGCCCTCGCCGTTGACCACCAGGGCTTCGTGGCCCATCTGCATCAGGCTGCCCAGCAGCACGCCTTCGAATTCGTGCAGGGCGATGTCGGCGGCGGCGACGCCAATGAAGCGGCCGTCCACCTGGATCGGCACGGAGAAGGCGAGGATGTACAGATCGGTGCCGTAGAGATCGACGAAGGGCCCGACCACCGAGGGCTGGCCGCTGGCGCGCGGGCGCGAGAACCAGGGCATGTTGAGGTAGTTGTAGAAGCTCTCGCTGCGCCGGTTGAAGTTCAGGCTCATGGGCACGACTTTGTCGCCACGGCCGTGGTACCACCACTCCAGGTACATGTCCTGGTCGGCCAGTTCGCCCGGTTCGATCACCACGCCGGTGCCGTGCAGGCGTGTGCCGTCATCGGTGAGGTCGTGCTGGATGCGCGGACGCAATGCGCCCAGGTCCCGGGAAGACGGCCGCTTGCCGTCTCGGGCCAGCTCGCGCCAGATTGCCACGACCTCGCCGGCCAGCTCGTCGAGGCGCTGGAAAACGTTACGGATGGAAGCGTCGATGCGCTGGGCACAGCGCTGGAGTTCATCCGTGGGTTGCTCGCTGGACATGGCCGGGGCCTCGCTGTTCTTGTCGTTGTTCTGGTTCAGGGGCGGGCCAGAGAGGCCCGCAAAATCGGTTCGGTGAGTCGTTGCGCGCGCCCGTCCGGGCGCGTCGGGAAAGCAGCAAGCGCTGTGCCAGTCAGCCGTCGTCGGCCAGCAGGCTCAGCCGCAGGTTGATCAGCCGCTTGATGCCGCGGGTGACGTGGGCTTCGGCCAACGCGCCGGCCAGGTTCGAGTCGCCGGCGCTGATCGCTTCGAGAATGGCGCGGTGCTCCTGCTCGATGGCCGCCGTACCGGGGAAGCCTTCCACCGGCAGCCACAGCCATTCGCCGATTTCCGCCTGCAGGCGCGTCTCCGCATGGGTCAGGCGCACGGACTGGGCGGCGACGGCGATCTCGATGTGGAAACGCGCATCGGCACGGCGTTGCTCCTGTCGCGTGGTGGCGCTGGCGAGGGCATCGAGGTATTGGGCGATGCGCGCCTGCTCATCCGACGTAGAGCGCTGGGCGGCCAGGCGCGCGGCGGCACCGGCGATGGCCACATGCTCGTCCCCCAGGTCGCGTAGCTCCAGCGCACTCATCTGGCGCAGCTGGCCGAGCAGAGCATCCTCGGAGGTGTGCTGCGGCGAGCAGACGAAACTGCCGCCATTGCGCCCGCGCCGTGTCTCGATCACGCCGCGTTCCCGCAGCTCCGCCAGGGCGTCGCGCAATGTCACGGTGGCAACGCCGAATTGCATGGCCAGCTCGCTTTCGCTGGGCAGTTGCTCGCCTTCGGCGTACAGGCCGAGATCGACCATTTCCACCAGCCGGCGCGCGACTTCCTCGGTGCGCCCTTCCTGGCGCAGGCGCATGAAAGTGGCGGGGCGGACTTTCCTGAATTCGTTCATAGGCAGCAGTGCGAGGGGCGCGGACGCTTCCTGCGCGAAATTTCCTGTTCCGGCGTTGGTGACGAAGTCTACCTGCTAGCTGAGCAGCGGCTTCGCGCAAAACTATGTCTCCATATTTTTAAATCGATTCACGGGCTTACAGCAAGGGATTTCCGCACGAAAACCCCTTTCAATCGCTCATTTTTCGCCCCGTATTGGCAACCGGCAATTCATAAGATATGGTTTTAAATGTATTAGCCAGAGACGACCTGCCGGCCGTCCCCGCCAACAACAGCAAGAACGAGGAGCGATACGCATGAGCCAGCCAACCCGCGCCGAATGGGAAGCCCGCGCCAAGGCCCTGAAGATCGAGGGCCGCGCCTTCATCCAGGGCGAGTACCTTGCCGCCGCCTCCGGCGAGACCTTCGATTGCATCAGCCCGGTGGACGGCCGCCTGCTGGCCAAGGTCGCCAATTGCGACGCCGCTGACGCCGAACGCGCCGTACAAAGCGCCCGCGCCACCTTCAACTCCGGCGTCTGGTCGCGGGAAGCACCGGCTGCCCGCAAGGCCGTGATGATCCGCTTCGCCCAGTTGCTGGAAGAGCACGCCGAGGAGTTGGCGCTGCTGGAAACCCTGGACATGGGCAAGCCCATCGGCGATGCGCTGAACGTCGACCTGCCGGGCGCCGCCGACTCGCTGCGCTGGAGTGGCGAGGCCATCGACAAGGTCTACGACGAAGTGGCCGCCACCTCCCATGACCAGCTCGGCCTGGTCACCCGCGAGCCGGTGGGCGTGGTCGCCGCCATCGTGCCGTGGAACTTCCCGCTGATGATGGCCGCCTGGAAACTCGGCCCGGCCCTGGCCACCGGCAACTCGGTGATCCTCAAGCCGTCGGAGCGCTCGCCGCTGACCGCCATCCGTATCGCCCAACTGGCCATCGACGCGGGCTTGCCGGCCGGCGTACTGAACGTGCTGCCGGGCTACGGCCACACCGTCGGCAAGGCCCTGTCCCTGCACATGGATGTGGATACCGTGGTCTTCACCGGCTCCACCAAGATCGCCAAGCAGCTGATGGTCTATGCCGGCGAATCGAACATGAAGCGCGTCTGGCTGGAAGCCGGCGGCAAGAGCCCGAACATCGTCTTCGAGGATGCGCCGGACCTGCAGGCCGCCGCCGAAGCCGCTGCCGCCGCCATTGCCTTCAACCAGGGCGAAGTGTGCACCGCCGGCTCGCGTCTGCTGGTGCAGAAGTCGATCAAGGCGAAGTTCCTTCCGCTGGTGGTCGAGGCGCTCAAAGGCTGGAAAGCGGGCCACCCGCTGGACCCGGAAACCAACGTCGGCGCGCTGGTCGATGGCCGCCAGCTGGAGCAGGTGCTGGGCTACATCCAAGCCGGCCAGGACGAAGGCGCGAAGATTCTCACCGGCGGCAAGCGCGTACTGGAGGAAACCGGCGGCACCTACGTCGAGCCGACCCTGTTCGATGGCGTGAGCAACGCGATGAAGATCGCCCGCGAGGAAATCTTCGGCCCGGTGCTTTCGGTCATCGAATTCGAAGACGCCGAGGAAGCGATCCGCATCGCCAACGACACCCCGTACGGCCTGGCGGCGGCGGTCTGGACCCGCGATATCTCCAAGGCCCACCTCACCGCCCGCGCCCTGCGTGCCGGCAGCGTGTGGGTGAACATGTACGACGGCGGCGACATGACCGCGCCCTTCGGCGGTTTCAAGCAGTCGGGTAACGGCCGCGACAAGTCGCTGCACGCCTTCGACAAGTACACCGAGCTGAAAGCCACCTGGATCAAGCTGTAACAACCAGGGCCTGAGGTTTGAAGGAAGACGGCGCGCGGCACGGTCCGCGCGCCGAACAATAACAACAACGCTTTCCGTTGCACTGCCGACGCGAAAACCTCAAACAGGACAACCACGATGAACAGTCCGATCCAGCCAGGCATTGCCCTGGACCGAGACGCGGAGCAGCTCCGCGCGCTGGGATACACCTCCAATTTCGAACGAAGCATGACCCTGTGGCAGAACTTCGCCCTGGGCTTCACCTACCTCTCGCCGGTGGTCGGCGTGTACACCCTGTTCGGCCTGTGCCTGGCCGCCGGCGGCCCGCCGATGTTCTGGTCCTACCTGCTGGTGGGCATCGGCCAGATGCTGGTGTGCCTGATCTTCTGCGAAGTGGTCTCGCAGTTCCCGATTTCCGGCGGCGTCTATCCCTGGGCACGACGCCTGGTGGGCAAGCGCTGGGCGTGGATGGTCGGCTGGATCTATTCGATCTCCCTTTGCGTGACCATCGCGGCCGTGGCGCTGGGTGCGGGCCCCTACATCGCCACCCTGCTCGGCTTTGAATCCAGCCCGGTCACCAACACGATGGTCGCGCTGGCACTGACCCTGATCGCCACCCTGCTCAACCTCAGCGGCACCAAGCTGCTCGCCCGGGTGGCCATGTTCGGCTTCCTCTGCGAACTGATCGGCGCGCTGGTGATCGGCGGCTACCTGCTGATCTTCGAGCGCCACCAACCGCTGTCGGTGCTGTTCAACACCTTCGACATCCGCATCGATGGCAACTACTGGCCGGCCTTCCTCACCGCCTCGCTGGCGGGCATGTTCCTCTACTACGGCTTCGAGGCCTGCGGTGACGTCGCCGAGGAAACCCCGAATCCCAGTCGGCGCATTCCCAAGGCCATGCGCATGACCATCTGGATCGGCGGCGGCGCCTCGATGTTCGCGGCCCTGGCACTGATCCTCGCGGTACCGGACATGCAAGCCGTGATCTCCGGCACCGACAAGGACCCGATGACCACCATCCTCGACAACGCCTTCGGCGTGACCGGTGCGCGCCTGGTGATGGCGGTGATCATCGTCTCGTTCGTCTCCTGCGTGCTCAGCCTGCAGGCCGCCGCCAGCCGCCTGCTGTACTCCTACGCCCGCGACGAGATGGTAATGGGTAGCGGCCTGCTCAAGCGCCTGTCGCCCAACACCCACGTACCGACTGCCGCGCTGATCGTCTGCGGGGTGATCCCCAGCATGATCGTCTGCGCCGGCTTCTACCTGCAGAACGCCATCGCCATGGTGGTGAGCTTTGCGGCCATCGGCATCTACCTGTCGTTCCAGATGATCGTCGGCGCCGCCCTGTTCGCCCGCGTACGCGGCTGGAAGCCCAGCGGTGCCTTCACCCTGGGCAAATGGGGCTGGCCGGTAAACATCGCTGCCCAGATCTATGGCGTCCTCGCGATCGTCAACATGTCCTGGCCGCGCACGCCCGATGCGCCCTGGTACCTGAACTACGGGATCATCCTGGTGGGCGGTATCGTGATCGCGCTGGGCCTGGCCTACATGACGCTGTTCCGCCCCTACGACAAGGGCACCGCACCCCATGGGGATGCGTGGAAGCTGCACAAGCAATAAGCGCTTGAGCGAAATGAAAACGCCCGGCAGATGCCGGGCGTTTTCATTGTGACGAGCCTGTGCCTTCATGCACACCGCTCAAGCAGGCGTCGGATGGAAATGTCCAATGGCTCGACGCCAGTATCGATCATCAGGTCCGGTGCGAGCGGTGGCTCATAGGGCGAGTCGATGCCGGTGAAGTCGCGGATCAGTCCCTGACGCGCCTTCCCATAGAGCCCTTTGGGGTCGCGTTGTTCGCAAAGCGCCAAGGGCGTGGCAACGTGGACTTCGACGAACCGCCCCGGCTCGAACAGTTCGCGCAAGCACTGGCGGTCGCTCCGATAAGGCGAGATGAATGCGCAGAGCACGATCAATCCTGCGTCCACCATGAGCCTGGCGACTTCCCCCGCCCGGCGGATATTTTCCGTCCGGTCCGCCTCGCCCATGCCAAGGTCTCGACAGAGCCCGTGGCGCACATTGTCACCATCGAGCAGATAGGTTTTTCTGCCGGCGGCATGCAAGGCCAGGTCCAGCGCATTGGCCAGCGTCGACTTCCCCGCGCCGGAAAGTCCGGTAAACCAGATGCAGGCGCCGCGCTGCCGCATCGTCTCGGCACGCATCTGCGTGGTCACTTTCTGTTCGTGCCAGCGCACGTCGCAGTTCGATTCCTTTGTCACGGCACTCAGCTCCCCCGGGAAAATGGGGAAGGCTGACGATGTCGCGTGGCCGCTCCAATTGGAAGGCTCGGCAATTCCAGGCAGAAGCTTCTGAAATTCAGCCCCGAATGGCCGGCAGACCACTTGATGCGCAGGAGCAAACCTTATCCGCACTCGCGGATATCGCTCGCCCCTAGCGGGAAAGGTTCGAGCAGCTCAGGCCAGCTCTTCTGACTGCGCCCAGAGCCGCTCTCCGGCACCCGGTGCTTCAGTCCACTGCTTCAGCGAACGCGTCGGCAGGTCGAAATACTCCCGTGTGCGCGCATAGCCATGGCCGCCCATGCGCCCGATGGCGTCGAGGCCGAGTTGGTCGATGTACAGCGTGGCCGGGTCGATCAGGTCGTCGCGCACGTGGGCCATCAGCACTTCACCGAGGATGATTTCCCGCGACTGGCCGATGGACAGCGCCATCATCCGCCGGCACTCCAGCGCCACCGGCGCCTCGCCGATGCGCGGGCAGCCGACGCGGGTGCCGGGGATGGCGGTGAGGCCGGCGGCCACCAGCTCGTCGAAGCCCGGTTCGAAGGGCACGGCGCAGACGTTCATCGCCTCCACCAGTGCATCGGAGACGATGTTCACGGTGAACTCCTGGTTGTGGCGGATGTTCAGCGTGGTGTCCTTGGGGCTCAGGTCGCTGTAGTTCTCCACGCCCAGGGCGAGGATCGGCGGGTCGGCAGAGAGCGCGTTGAAGAAGCTGAAAGGCGCGGCGTTGGCACGACCCTGCGGGTCGATCGTCGTGACCAGCGCGATGGGCCGGGGCACCACGCTGCCGATGAGGATCTTGTATTTCTCGCGGGCGGACAGCTGCTGGAAGTCGAAGCTGAGCATGGGGTGATCCTTCAGTGGGCAGACTGTGCGGGCGCGTCGAGCAGCGGTGCGGCGGCGCTGTAAGGGTCGGCAAAGGGGATCGCGGAATGGAACAGCGTGCGCCACGGCGGGTTGCCGAAGGCGCGGTCCGCGTGGTGCTGCATCTGTTTCTGGAACAGCGCATCGGCGCGGCGTTGCAGGTCGGTGTAATCGACACCGATCACCCGTCCGTCCTGCATCACACTGCGGCCGTCGATGAAGCTGGCGATGCAGTCGTCGCCGCGCCCGGCGGTGAACAGGTTCTTCAGCGGGTCGAAGAACGGGCCCTGGTGGAAGTCGCCGAGGCGGAACACGGTGATGTCCGCGCGAGCGCCCGGAGCCAGGCGGCCGAGGTCATCGCGGCCCAGTGCCTGGGCGCCACCGAGAGTCGCCGCGTTGTACAGGTCAAGCATGCGCGTGTGCTCGGCATCGCCCTCCTTCACTCGCGCGATGTTCAGGCCCTGGCGCAGGTTGTCGAACATGTCCGCCGGGAAAGTGTCGGTACCCATGGCGAGGTTGATGCCCCGTGCGCGGTAACGGCCGAACGAGTCCAGCGCGTCGCCTTCACGGGCGAACACCACCGGGCAATGCACCAGGCTCGCGCCCGTGTCGGCGAGGCGCTGCAGTTCGTGCTCGCCACTGTGCAGGATGCCGTGGGGCAGCACGCTGCGCGGGTTGAGCAGGCCGTAGCTGTCCAGCCATTGCAGCGACGAGGTATCGCGCAGACGGCGCACCAGTTCCACTTCGTAGCGCGACTGGCAGCAATGCAGGCGCAGCGGCGCATTGAGTTCGCGCTGTACGGCGGCGGTGCGTTCCAGTAACGCGGGCGTGCAGGTCTCGATGCGGTCGGGCAACAGCGCGCCGCGTACCAGTCCGTTGTGCGCACCGTCGAAGTCGCGGAAGAAGCGTTCGGCTTCGCGCAAACCGGCGAGGCCGGCAGCCTCGTCCCAATGCTGCGCGGGGCTGCCATCGGCGCGGGCATAGGTCATGCCGCTCATGTAGCAGGGGCCGAGGTAGGTGCGCAGGCCGAGTTCGGCGGAGAGCGCGGCGACCCCGGCGAATCCGTCGTAATGCTCGGCCCAGCGCCGGTAGTACATGGAGGTGATCGGCATGGCGGTGGTGATGCCGTTGCGGATCAGCTGGGTGAAGGCGTAGCGGTACTTGAACAGCTCCTCGTCCGGGCTGTAGCACTCGGTCGGCCCGGCGCACAGGTAGTCTTCGGACCAGACGCGGCCCATGTTCCACTCGGCGCCGTTGTCCAGGGTGAGCACGGTGGAGTCGAGGTCACCGAGGGCGTCGAGGTCGATGAAGCCAGGGCCTATCAGCGCGTGGCCGTAGTCGATCCACTGACTGACTTCGCCGGGGAAACCGCGCCCGACGAAGACGATCTTTCCACCCTCGAACACCACTTCACCGTGGCGCCAGAGCACATGTTGGCGACCATCGAAGCCGACGACGAAGCTGGCTTTCAAGCCGATACGCGGAGCACTCACAGACGCGACTCCAGCAGCTTGCCATTCTCGGCAATCAGCTTGCCGGCCTTGAACACCTGGCGCTGCGCCGGGCGTGCGACCACGGCTTCACCCAGGGTTTCTACCGGCAGCAGGAGGAAGTCCGCCGCCGCACCGACCTCGATACGCGCCGGCTCGCGACCCAGCGCGCGGGCACCGTTGGCGGTGGCAGCGCCAAAGGCGGCGGCGAGGTCGTCGTCCTTGCACAGGTCGAAGCGGAAGGCGAGCAGCATGGCGCGTTCGAGCATGTCGCCATTGCCCATGGGCGACCAGGCATCGCGGATGCCGTCGCTGCCCAGGCACAGGTTCACGCCCGCCTCGCGCAGCGCGAGGAACGGCGGCACCGGAGTATCGGCCGGCGCGGAACTCATCAGGGAAATCTTCAGCGCGGCGAGTCGCCTGGCCAGCGGCTCGACCCGCTCCCAGGGCGCCATGCCCAGGCAATAGGCGTGGCTGATCATGACCTTGCCCTGCAGTCCGTGGCGCTCGGTGTAATCGGCGATGCGGGCGATCTGCCAGAGACCCAACTCGCCCTTGTCGTGCAGGTGGATGTCCACGCCACGGCCGAATTCCACGGCGAGGCCGAAGACGATATCGAGCTGCGCGATGGGGTCGTCGTCGATGCCGCAAGGGTCAAGGCCACCGACGTTTTCCACGCCCATCTGCAGGGCTTCGCGCATGAGCTCGGCGGTGCCGGGGCGACTGACCAGGCCGGTCTGCGGGAAGACCACGAATTCCATGTCGATCAGGTCGGCGTAGCTCTCGCGTAGCGCCATCATGGCTTCGACGTGGCGCAGGCCCAGCTCGGGGTCGATGTCCACGTGGCAGCGGAAGGTCAGCGAACCGCGTGCGATGCACTGCTCCAGCAGCGCGCCGGCGCGGGCGGCGATGGGGGCTTGGATTTCGCGCAGCACGCGGCGCTCGTTGGCGATGTAGTCCTTGAGCGTCGGGCCGGCGCTGTTGGGGCGCCAGGGTTGACCCCAGAGCGTCTTGTCCAGGTGGCAGTGGCTTTCCACCAGCGGCGGCAACAGGAGCTGGCCGGCGCCGTCGATATCGCCGGATTGCAGCACGGCGTTGCTGGCGGGACGGCGCTCGGCGATGCGGCCGTCACGGATGAGAAAGTCTTCCGCAGGGTTGCCCAGCGGGCGGATGTTGCGCAGCCAGTAGCTGTCGGTCATGGGGACCTCGATCTTGTGAAAACGTAGGGCGAATAACCGCTTGCGGTTATCCGCCGAGGAACTCGCCGGCGGATGAAGCGCTCGCCCTGCTGGAAACCTGTAAGAGCGAGCTTGCTCGCGACCGGAGTCCGGCTCAGCACCGGCGTTGAGCGGTTCGCGAGCAAGCTCGCTCCTACGAAGAGCAGTTCCGAGCCTGAATCGGGCTCGGCCAACACATCAGCCCTTGAGCTTGGACCAGATGCGATCCTGCAGCTCGCGGGACTTGTTGCTGCATTCCTTTTCCAGGCGCAGGCGCTCGGCGTACTCCGGCGGCATGTTGATGGCGTCCATCACCTTCCACTTGGCGTCGAGCAGCTTGTCGGTCTCGATGCCGTTGGAATAGGCGATGGCGTTGGTCACCGCGGCGGCGTTCTCCGGTTTCATCATCCAGTTGATGAAGACTTTGGCGTTCTCTGGGTGCGGGGCGCTTTTCGGCACGGCGAAGTTGTCCTGGAAGGACGCCACACCCTCACGCGGGTAGACGTACTTGATGGTGCTCTTCTGCAGGGTGGCGCGAGCAGTGGAGCCGTTCCAGTTCTGCATCAGCACCACTTCGCCGGAGGCCATGCGGTCCACGGTGTTGTCCGAGCTGTACATCTTCAGGAAGGGCTTCTGCTTCTGCAGCAGCTCGAGGATTTTCTTGGCGTCCTGCGGGCTCTCGGTGCACTCGTCGACGTTCAGGTAGTGCGCGGCGGCGTTGATCAGGCTGCTCGGGGTATCCAGCGCGGCGACCTGGCCTTGCAGCTCCGGACGCGGCTCGAAGAACTCCTTCCACGAGTCATCCAGCTTGCCGCCCGGCACTCGCGCGCTGTCGTAGGAGAAGCCGGTGGAGCCCCACAGGTAGGGCGCCGAATACTTGCGGCCCGGGTCGAAGGCCGGGTCGCGGAAGGCCGGCTTCACGTACTGGAAGTTGACGAGCTTGGGCGTGTCGATTTCCAGCAGCAGGTTCTGGTTGATCAGCGTCTGCATGATCGAGTGCGACGGCACGATCACGTCGTACGCGGCGCCGCCGGCCTGCAGCTTGGCCAGCAGGGTTTCGTTGCTGTCGTAGCCGTCCATGGTGACCTTGATACCGGTCTCCTTCTCGAACTTGGCCAACAGTTCCACCGGGTAGTAGTCGGTCCAGTTGTAGAAGAACAGCTGCTTGGGCTCCTCGGCCTGGGCGACGCCGGCGGCCAGCAGAGTGAGGGACAAACCGGCAAGGCCGTGACGCAGGGCATTCAACTTCATCGTTTTCTCCAGAAAGAGCGAAAGGTCGGCAGTCTTGATCAGGCGTCCGGTTTGCCGCGCTGGCCAAGCCAGTACGACAGCACCACGAGGACGATGGAAATCACCAGCATGAGCGTCGAGATCGCATTGATCTCGGGTGTTACCCCGGCCTTGATGGCCGAGAAGATGTAGACCGGCAGCGTCGTCGAACCGGGTCCTGCGACGAAGAAGGTCATGATGAAGTCGTCGAGGCTGACTACGAACGCCAGCACCGCGCCGGACAGCACCGCCGGCCACAGCAGCGGCAGGGTCACCCGGCGGAACACCTGGTAGGGGCTGGCGTAGAGGTCGCCGGCGGCTTCCAGCAGGCTCTTGTCCAGGTCGTTCAGGCGCGCGCGGATCGGCAGGTAGGCGAAGGGAATGCAGAAGCCGACATGGGCGACGATCACCGTCATCAGGCCCAGCTTGATCCCCAGCGACATGAACAGCAGCAAGGTAGCCACTGCGATGACGATCTCCGGCAGGATCAGCGGCAGGTTGATGCCGCCCTCCACCACCCGACGTCCGTAGAACGGCCGCGAGGTCGCCAGCGCCGCCGCCAGGGCGATCGCGGTGGACAGCACGGTGGCGAAGCCCGCCACCACCAGCGAGTTGAACGCGGCGGCCTGGATCGAGGGGTTGGCGACGATCTTGCCGTACCAGGCGAAGGAAAATTCGGTCCACACCGTGGCCGAACGGTTGGCGTTGAAGCTGTAGGCGATCAACACGAAGATCGGCAGGTACAGGTAGGCCAGCACCAGCAGGCTGGTCTCGCGGGTGCCGGGGAGTTTCTTCAGGTGCTGGGCGATCATGCGCTGGCTCCTCCCAGGTGAACGGCCTTGGCGGCGCGGCGGCTATACAGGGCGAACGCGATCAGCGCGAGCAGCATGATCGCCAGCAGCAGGAACGACAGCGAGCCGCCCAGCGGCCAGTTGCGCGCAGTGCCGAACTGTTGCTGGATCAGGTTGCCGATCATCAGCGTCTTGCCGCCACCGAGGATGGCGGGGGTGATGAAGGCGCCCAGGCTCGGTACGAACACCAGCAGGGAGCCGGCGATCACGCCGGGCATGGACAGCGGCAGGATCACCCGACGCAGGGCCTTCCAGCGGTTCGCGCCGAGGTCATAGGCAGCCTCGACCAGACGCCAGTCGAGCTTCTCCAGGGTCGAGTAGATCGGCAGGATCATGAACGGCAGGAAGCTGTAGACCAGCCCCACGCAGACCGCGAAATCGTTGTACAGCAGGGTGATGCCGCCGGCCTGGGGGAACAGTGCATTGAGCGTCTGGGCGATCCAGCCGTGCTCGCGCAGGATGATCAGCCAGGCGTAGTTGCGGATCAGCAGGTTGGTCCAGAACGGGATGGTGATCAGCAGTACCATGAGGTTGCGCGAGCGCTCGCTGAGGCTGGTCATCCACAGCGCCACCGGGAAGCCGAACAGGAAGCACAGCAGCGTGGTGCCGCCGGCCTGGAACAGCGAACGCAGCAGCGCCTGGGCGTAGACCCAGTTGAGCTCCAGGTTGCCGTCGAAGTCTTCCTGGAAGAACAGTTGCACGTAGCTCTGAATCTGCCAGTCGGCGTGCCAGTCAACGCCGCCGTAGAGGTTGCGCGGCAGCAGGCTGATATAGCCCATGATCGCCAGCGGAATGGCGATCAGCCCCAGCAGCGTCAGCGCCACCGGGCTGAGCAGCAACAGGCGGCGGGTGGTGGGCGACTCCGTCATGCTCAGGCCTCCATCAGCAGGCAGGCCTGGGGCGGCAGATGTACTGCCACAGCCTCGCCGACGTCACGGGCGCGCCCGCCTTCATTGCTCTCGCGCAGGGTGATCTGCGAAGCATCGGGCAGACGGCAGCGGTACAGCGTGGCGGTGCCGACATACATCACCGTCTCGATCACCGCACGCAGGTGGTGCGGCTGCGAGGGGTCGACCAGCTTGGAACGTTCCGGGCGGAAGGCCAGTTGCACGCTGTTCTGGTCCAGGCCCTCAGGCACCTGGCATTGGATCTCCGCCGGCATGGCGTTGGGGTGGAAGGTGCCCTGGCGCATCTGCCCGGGAAGGAAGTTGATGTCGCCGATGAACTGCGCGACGAAGCGGTGCCGCGGGCGCTCGTAGATCTCGTTGGGTGTGCCGATCTGCATGATGTTGCCGTGGGACATCACGGCGATGCGGTCGGACAGGGTCAGCGCCTCTTCCTGGTCGTGGGTGACGAAGATGAAGGTGATACCCGCCTCTTCCTGCACGCGCTTGAGCTCGACCTGCATCTCCTTGCGCAGCTTCAGGTCCAGCGCGGACAGCGGTTCGTCCAGCAGCAGCACCGAGGGCTTGGGCGCCAGCGCACGAGCCAGGGCCACGCGCTGCTGCTGGCCGCCGGAGAGCTCCGCCGGCTTGCGCCGCGCCAGGTGCTCCATCTGCACCAGCGCCAGCATTTCCTTCACCCGGCCGGGGATCTCACCGCGTGCCAGGCCCTGCATTTCCAGGCCGAAAGCGATGTTCTCGCTCACCGACATGTGCGGGAACAGCGCGTAGCTCTGGAACACGGTGTTGATGCGGCGGCGGTAGGGCGGCAGGTCGTTGACCCGCTCGCCACCGACGAGGATGTCGCCGGAGGTGACGTTCTCGAAACCGGCGATGCTGCGCAGCAGCGTGGTCTTGCCGCAGCCGGACGGCCCCAGCAAGGTAAAGAACTCGTTATGGGCGATATCGACCGAGACCTCGTTGAGGGCGGGGGCGACGTTCGGATCATCGGTGTAGCGTTTGCTGACCCGACGGACCTCGACTGACGACGAGTGATTCATTTTGGTGCATTCCTCTTGTTTTTGTATGCAATATTTGAATGCAACTTAGAAATAGCTGATGTATTTTTCTTCTGCAACTGGTTTTGCACGGACGGTTTTGCGGCATCCTTTCCAGGGTCAAGCAAGAGGTGGAGTCGCTCATGACGGAGAAGCACCCCGAGTCCACGGTGGAACGCGTCTACCAAGGGGTTTACGAGGCAATCAGCAAGCGCAGCCTGCGCCCGGGCATGAAGCTGGGCGAAGCGGCGCTGGCGGAATTGTTCAAGGTCAGCCGCACTTCGGTGCGCGCGGCGCTGAAACATCTGGAAGCGGATGGGCTGGTGTCCAGCGCGCTCAACAAGGGTGCATGGGTGTCACTGCCCAGCGACGAGGAGATCCGCTCGCTGTTCGAAACCCGGCGACTGATCGAGATCGGCATTGTCAGCGAACTCTGCCGCCGCGCGGACAGCGCTATCATCCAGGACCTGCGCGACCACGTGGCGCTGGAGGACGCGGCCCACGACCATGACCACGCGCAATTCGTCCACCTGCTCGGCGAGTTCCACTTGAAGCTCGCGGCGGCGCTGAACAACCCGGTGCTGCTGGACTTCTTCCGCAAGCTGATCGAACGCGCCTCGCTCTACGCCACCACCCTGGACGACGAGCACCACGAAACCTGCCGGGGCAACGAGCACCTGCGGCTGATCGAATACATCGAGGCGGGCAACCAGGCGGCGGCCATCGAATTGACCTGCATGCACCTGAACGCCATCGAGCAGGCCATCCTCAAGGCGGCGGGGAACCTGAAGGCGGATTACCACCCGCTCAAGCATCTGATTGGTGGCTGAACCGAACGGAAGCTTTTTGTAGGAGCGAGCTTGCTCGCGAACCAGACGGGCCGGCTGAAGCCTGTATTGTCCGATTGCACCAAACGGTCCCCTCTCCCGGAAGGGAGAGGGAGCTGCCCCGCGTGGCGCCTGACCCCGGCGTCAACCGGCAAGCTCCATTCGCGAGCAAGCTCGCTCCTACGAAAAGCAGCGAAGAAAACGCCCGGCACTGGCCGGGCGTTTTCATTCAGGCGGCAGGTCCGCCCGTGATCGCTTCGAACCCCTGGCGGATCTGCTCTTCCGGCAGGTTGTCACCGATGAAGACGATCACGCTCTCGCGCTTCTCGTCGCTCTTCCATTCGGTGTCCCAATCGAAGCCGTAGAGCCGCAGCACACCCTGGAACACCAGGCGGCGCGCCTCATCGGCAATGTTCAGCACGCCCTTGTAGCGCAACAGCGAATTGCCGTGCCATTGCAGCAGGTCATCCATGAAGACGCTCAGGCGCTCGATGTCCAGCGCGCGCTCGCTGCGCAGTACCAGGGTGGTGATGCGGTCGGTGGTGTCCGCCGCCGGGCGCACGGGGCGCAGCAGCGGGCGCAGGCCCACGTCGCCGTTGAGGTTGAAGCCGCGCACGTCGAGCAGGCGCTCCAGCTCGATGGCGCCATGCTCCACCGGATGGATTTCGGCGCGACGATTGATGCGCTGCAGGCGCTCCACCAGGGCCTCGTATTGCTCGGGCGAAACCAGGTCGCGCTTGCTCACCAGGATGCGGTCGCCGAAACCGACCTGGGCCTGGGCGATGGCTTCCTGCAGGTGGCGATCGGCGTTGGCAGCGTCCACCAGCGTGATGATGCCGTCGAGCAGGTAACGCTCGCGCAGCGTTTCGTCGACGAAGAAGGTCTGTGCCACCGGCGCCGGGTCGGCAAGACCCGTGCACTCGATCACCACGCGGTCGAAGTCCAGCTCACCGTTGTCGCGGCGCTCCAGCAGGACGTAGAGCGCACGCTCGAGGTCGCTATTGATGGTGCAGCAGACACAGCCGTTGGACAGCGTCGTCACCTGCACCGCATCGTCGCCGAGCAACTGAGCGTCGATGGGCGTGTCGCTGAATTCGTTCTCGATCACGGCGATCTTCAGGCCATGCTCGGCCTTGAGGATGTGCTTGAGCAGGGTGGTCTTGCCCGCCCCGAGGAAGCCGGTGAGGACGGTCACCGGAATCTGCGGCGTGCTTGCGGAATCGGTCATGGGAACATCCAGGCAATCAGAAATGAAAACGGGCAGAAATGAAAACGGGCCGCGATCGCTCGCGGCCCGTCCGTTATACACCTATCCGCGTCGTTAGCAGCAGCGGATCGGCCTCCCCTTGCCGCCACCGTAGCGCGCCTCCTGGCGCTCGCGGAAGAACTCCTCGTAGGTCATCGGAGTCTTGTCCGGGTGCTTGTTCTGCATGTGCTGAACGTAGGTGTCGTAATCGGGCATGCCGACCAACATGCGCGCGGCCTGCCCGAGATACTTACCCATGCGGCTGAGGTCGTTGAACATGATCTACCTCCCTCACGCGTCCGGAATCGGCTGGAACGGCGCTTCCTTGTCGGTGCGCTCCTTCTTGGTCCAGGCGCTGGCGCCGACCTTGATGGAGTACACCAGCACGCTGAACACCACCAGCAGGAACAGCACGGTGAGACCGGCGTTGATGTAGGCGTTCATCATCACCGCCTGCATCTGGCCGATGTCCTTGGCCGGGGCGATGATCTGCCCGGCGTCCAGGCCCGCAGCGTACTTCTTGCCCAGGGCGACGAAGCCGACGGCCGGGTTGCTGTCGAAGATCTTGATCAGGCCGGCGGTGCTGGTGCAGATCAGCAGCCAGGCGGCCGGGAAGGCGGTCACCCAGACATACTGCTGGCGCTTCATCTTGATCAGCACGACGGTGGCGAGCATCAGCGCGATACCGGCGAGCATCTGGTTGGAGATGCCGAACAGCGGCCACAGGGTGTTGATGCCGCCCAGCGGATCGACCACGCCCTGGTACAGCAGCCAGCCCCACAGCGCTACGCAGCCGCCGGTGCCGACGATGTTGGCCCCCCAGGAGTCGGTCTTCTTCAGCGCCGGGACGAAGTTGCCCAGCAGGTCCTGCAGCATGAAGCGACCGGCACGGGTACCGGCGTCTACCGCGGTGAGGATGAACAGCGCCTCGAACAGGATCGCGAAGTGATACCAGAAGGCCATGGTGTTCTCACCCGGCAGCACCTGGTGAAGGATGTGCGCGATACCCACGGCGAGGGTCGGCGCGCCACCGGCACGGGCCAGGATGGTGGTCTCGCCGATGTCCTTGGCGGTCTGGGCCAGAACGTCCGGTGTGATGGCGAAGCCCCAGCTGCTGACGGTGGCCGCCACGGCGTTGACGTCGGCGCCGACCACGGCCGGCGGGCTGTTCATGGCGAAGTAGATACCCGGCTCGATCACCGAGGCGGCGACCATCGCCATGATGGCCACGAAGGACTCCATCAGCATGCCGCCGTAGCCGATGTAGCGGGCATCGGGCTCGCGGTTGAGCAGCTTGGGCGTGGTGCCCGAGGAGATCAGCGCGTGGAAGCCGGACACGGCGCCACAGGCGATGGTGATGAACAGGAACGGGAACAGGCCGCCCTTCCATACCGGGCCGGTGCCGTCGGTGAACTGGGTCAGGGCCGGCATCTTCAGCTCCGGCGAGACGATCAGGATGCCGATGGCCAGCGCGACGATGGTGCCGATCTTCAGGAAGGTCGACAGGTAGTCACGCGGCGCCAGCAGCAGCCACACCGGCAGTACCGAGGCGATGGCGCCGTAGGCGATCAGCATCCAGACGATCTGCACGCCGTGGAAGGTGAAGACCGGCGCCCACTCGGGGCTGGCGGCAACCTGGCCGCCGAGCCAGATGGAGCCCAGCAGCAGGGCCACGCCGACCACGGAAATCTCGCCGATGCGGCCCGGGCGGATGTAGCGCATGTACACGCCCATGAGGATCGCGATCGGAATGGTCGCCAGCACGGTGAACATGCCCCACGGGCTTTCGGCCAGGGCCTTCACCACGATCAGGGCGAGCACCGCGAGGATGATGATCATGATCAGGAACGCGCCGAACAGAGCGATGGTCCCCGCCACCTGCCCCATTTCCTCGCGCACCAGTTCACCCAGCGAGCGGCCGTTACGGCGGCTGGAGATGAACAGCACCATGAAGTCCTGCACCGCGCCGGCCAGCACCACGCCGGCGATCAGCCAGAGCGTGCCGGGCAGGTAGCCCATCTGCGCGGCGAGTACCGGGCCGACCAGCGGGCCGGCGCCGGCGATGGCGGCGAAGTGGTGACCGAAGAGGATGTGCTTGTTGGTCGGGACGTAGTCCAGGCCGTCGTTGTTGAGGACCGCTGGGGTCGCCCGGTTGGGATCCAGCTGCATCACCTTGGTGGCGATGAACAGGCTGTAATAGCGGTAGGCGACCAGATAAATGGCGACCGCTGCGACGACGATCCATAGTGCGTTGATGGCTTCGCCGCGGCGCAACGCCACGACTCCCAAGGCAAATGCACCGACTATCGCCACCACCAGCCATGCGAGGTGACGTAGCAGGTTGTTGTTATTGTTCATAGCGAGGCTTCCGACAGTTTGAAGGCGAGAATTCGCAGAAAAATTCTAGTCTTTTCCAGCGACCCATTCATACGACCTTAGTCTAGAGCGGTTACGCGCTTATTGCCTGAAGTCAAATACCGCCCGGCGGCGCGCCAGACAAATGAAAAGCCCGCCGGGTGGCGGGCTTTCGGGTCGAACGCAGATCAGGCCGGCTGCTTGGCGTAGCGCGACAGCACCTGGTCGCGGCTCATCACCGCCAGGGTGTTGCTCAGCACCTGTTCGCCGGTGGCGTTCTGGGAGGTGAAGATTTCACCGAAGTGCTGCTGGGTGACCTTGGCAAAGTGCGCGCGATCCTCGGTGGGAATGCCGAGCAGGACCGCATAGGCGTCCAGCGCCTCACCATGGCCCTGGGCCATGTTCTCGGCAATATTGTCGAGCATGCCGTTCATGGCGAAGATCGAGCGGCCGCCGTAGCCGATGCGCTGATTGGCATCGCAACCGTTGGTGCCGGAGGTCAGGCCGAAGGTGGCATTGCCCGAGGTGCCGTTGGTTGTGGTGGCCAGCAGGTGCGGGAACAGGCCGCGCTGACCTTCGAAGACCATGTTGCCCCAGCCGCAGCCATGACCGCTTTGTCCGGCTTCATCGGCCAGCGCTGCCAGGCTGGCGGCGCTCAGCACCCCGAGAATGATCCCCTTGCATACGAACTTCTTATCCATGTTCTGCACTCCACAATTGGTATTGGATTGACGCCCAAAGAGCTTTGGCGAGCGACCGCGGACTGTCAAACCCGCACGGGAAGTGTCTGACGGACGAAAGGTCGGCAGATGGCGTGCAACGCATGACCGGTGCTTTGTCTATAGTGAGGCGAAGCAGAACGGCCGGAGAGCCACGACAATGAGTGACGATCACGCCGAGCGCCGGCGCTTCCAGCGCATTGCCTTCGATGCCGGCACGGAAATCAGCCAGGGCGACCAGCGCTGGAAGGTCACCCTGCTGGACCTGTCATTGCAGGGGGTGCTAGTGCAGCGGCCCGAACACTGGGCAGTGGTGCCCGAGGAGCCGGTACAGGTGCGCATCTACCTGGGCTTCGACGTCAACGTCTATATGGAAGCCGAGCTGGCCTGGGAGCGCGAGGGTCTGCTGGGCTTCAACTGCAAGCACATCGACCTGGAATCCATCAGCCACCTGCGCCGCCTGGTGGAGCTCAACCTGGGCGACGAATCGCTGCTGGAACGGGAACTGACGCTACTCAGCGAACACTGATCCAACCTTGTAGGAGCGAGCTTGCTCGCGAACCGTCTGACACCGGAGCCGCCGGTGAGAGTTCGCGAGCAAGCTCGCTCCTAAAGAAAGCCGCTATTCGAACAACGCATCCAGCGCCTGCTCCAGGCGCGTCACGGCGATCACCTGCAGGCCCGCCGGCGCCTCTTTCGGCGCGTTGCCCTTGGGCACGATGGCGCGCTTGAAGCCGTGCTTGGCCGCTTCCTTCAGACGCTCCTGGCCGCTGGGCACCGGGCGCACCTCGCCGGACAGGCCGACCTCGCCGAACACCAGCAACTGGTGATCCAGCGGCCGGTTGCGCAGACTGGACATCACCGCCGCCATCAGCGCCAGGTCGGATGCGGTTTCCAGCACCTTCACCCCGCCCACCACGTTGAGGAACACGTCCTGGTCGTAGGTCGGGATACCGCCGTGGCGGTGCAACACCGCCAGCAGCATGGCCAGGCGGTTCTGGTCCAGGCCGAGGGTCACGCGGCGCGGGTTGGCCAGGTGACTGGTGTCCACCAGCGCCTGTACCTCCACCAGCATCGGCCGCGAGCCTTCCCAGGTGGCCATGACCACGCTGCCGGGCACCGACTCCTGAGCGCGGGTGAGGAAGATCGCCGAGGGGTTGGAAACTTCCTTCAGACCACGGTCGGTCATGGCGAACACACCCAGCTCGTTGATCGCGCCGAAGCGGTTCTTCACCGCCCGCAACAGGCGCAGGCGGCCGTCGGATTCGCCCTCGAAATACAGCACGGTGTCGACCATGTGCTCCAGCACGCGCGGGCCGGCCAGCGCGCCTTCCTTGGTGACGTGGCCGACCAGGAAGATCGCCGTGCCGCTCTGCTTGGCGAAACGCACCAGCAGGGCCGCGCTCTCGCGCACCTGGGCGACGCCGCCGGGGGCCGATTGCAACTGTTCGGTGAAGATGGTCTGGATCGAGTCGATCACCATCACCTTCGGCTGCTCGTGGCGCGCGGTGGCGATGATGCTTTCGATGCAGGTCTCGGTCATGACCTTGAGCTTGTCTTCCGGCAGGCCCAGGCGGCGGGCGCGCATGGCAACCTGCTGCTGGGATTCCTCACCGGTGACATAGAGCGCCGGCAGACGCGCGGCGACGTTGCAGAGGGTCTGCAGGAGAATGGTGGACTTGCCGATGCCGGGGTCGCCGCCGATCAGTACCACCGAGCCGTCGACCAGGCCGCCGCCGAGCACGCGGTCCAGCTCCGCCGAGGCGGTGGTGAAACGCGGCATCTCTTCGACGCTGACTTCGGCGAGGGTCTTGATGTTGGCCTGCTGGCCGGCCCAGCCGCCACGGCCGGAGCTGCTGCCGGAACCGCCGGTGGGCGTGGTGTCGACGACGGTCTCGACCAGGGTGTTCCAGGCGCCGCAATCAGGGCATTGGCCGGCCCATTTGGGGTAGGTGGCGCCGCACTCGGTGCAGCCGTACATGCGCTTGGCCTTGGCCATGAGCGGACTCCGTCGAAGACAAAGCCCGCATCATAGCCAATCGGGCCAGGTGCATCAGCCTGCCAGGCGGCGATATTGACACTCCATATCGTACTTGAGGCTTTCGCGGCGCATGCGCAGCGACGCCAGGGTCCCGTCGGGACGCTCGACGCCCTCCTCCACCCGACCGATGCGCTGGTCCAGCAGCTCGTATTGCAGCTTCAGGCGAACCAGGCGCTCCTGGGCACGGAGGACTTCGGCGTTACGTTGGGACTTGGTGACGGACTTGCCAGAGGACGAGAGGGATTTACGCATGGCGGTGGCACCAGTTGGAAAAGGATGACAGGAGCCTACGCCTCGCTCCGACCCACACCCTTGATATCGATCAAGCTCAGCCGGATCGCTTGAGCAGGTCGGCAATCTCGTCCTTCAGCGTCACGCGCTGCAGTTTGAGTGAATTGAGCGAGAGGTCGTCCATCGCCTGGCGGCCATCCTCGATATCGTAGATTTTCTTGTCCAGCTCCTCGTAACTGGCGGCGAGGCGGGTGAAGGTGGCGTCCTTCCCGTGCAAGCGGGTCATCAGTGCCTTCTGGTCGGGAAATTCGCGGGACAGCGGATGATGCTCGAGCGGCATGGCGGACCTCCTTTAATGGATGGGTTGCCCGTTAAGCCTAGACCACCCGGTAAAAGCGCCCAACACCGCCGGTCATTGAACGATTCGGGATGATCAGGTGGCGACGGGCCGCTAAACTGCCCACCTGTCCCCCTCTGTTACAAGGAGTTCCTGCATGAGTCTGCTTAGCGAGTTCAAGGCCTTCGCCGTCAAGGGCAACGTGGTCGACATGGCCGTCGGTATCATCATCGGCGCCGCCTTCGGCAAGATCGTCTCGTCCTTCGTCGGCGACGTGATCATGCCGCCCATCGGCCTGCTGATCGGTGGCGTGGACTTCTCCGACCTGGCCATCACCCTCAAGGCCGCCGAGGGCAATACGCCAGCCGTCGTGATGGCCTACGGCAAATTCATCCAGACCTGCCTGGACTTCCTGATCGTCGCCTTCGCCATCTTCATGGGCGTGAAGGCCATCAACCGCTTCAAGCGCGAGGAAGAGGCCGCGCCCGCTGCGCCGACCAAGGACCAGGAACTGCTGAGCGAAATCCGCGACCTGCTCAAGGAGCAGCGCAACCGCTCGTCCTGAACCCCGGCTCACCCCGTCGCATCGGCGGGGTGAGCAAACCCTGTCCCCAGAAGACAAAGCCCTACCAGTAATTCTCCACCGCGATCTGCCCGGGCTTGCGGGTCAGCGCCAGGCTCATGCCGCGTGCCTTCAGCACGGCACGGGTGTCCTCGATCATCTGCGGGTTGCCGCAGAGCATCACGCGCGAATGCTCCGGGCTGAGCTCCAGACCGGCGGCGCGCTCCAGCTCACCGTTCTCGATCAGCGTGGTGATCCGCGCATTCAGGCAGCCGGGGACGCTTTCGCGGGTAACCACCGGAATGAACTGCAGCTTGTGGATGTGCTCCGCCAGGTGCTCCATCGCGCTGAAACTGGCGATCAGCTCGCGGTAGGCCAGTTCCTTCTCTTCGCGGGCGCTGTAGACCAGCTTGATGGTCTCGAAGCGCTCCCAGGCCTCGAAGTCCTGCAGGATCGACAGGAAGGGTGCAAGGCCGGTGCCGGTGGCCAGCAACCAGAGATCGCGGCCGTCGGGGAAGCGGTCGAGGGTGAGGAAGCCGAAAGCCTGGCGGTCCACCAGCAACTGGTCGCCGACCTGCAGGCGGCTGAGTTCGCTGGTGAATTCGCCGTCGGGCACCACGATGGAGAAGAATTCTAGGAACTCGTCATGGGGCGCCGAAACCATCGAGTAGGCACGCCAGACGATGCTGCCGCTCGGCTTGTACACGCCCAGGCGGGCGAACTGCCCGGCGCGGAAGCGATAGCCGGTGTCGCGGGTGGTGCGCAGGGTGAACAGGCTCGGCGTGAGCGTCTGCACGTCCAGCAGGGTCTGGCGGGTGAACTTCTCTTCGCTGGCGGTCATCGTCCGCTCCTTTCACAAGAACCGACCCATTTTCCCGTATTGGCGGCGCGAGAAACACCCGCAAGGCTTGTGGTCATCGCTCGCCTGCGCACAACGCAGACGAAAGCCTCGCGGATAGGCGATAATTTCCGGTTTCCGGCCGACCTGCGACAGTCGCCGGAGCCATCCATCCGAAACACCCGTTCGAGAGCCCCATGCCTGTCCTCGCCAGCCCCTTCGCCCAGCTCGACCTGGTCCGCCACCCTGAACAGCAGGGCGACCCGCTGCAGGCCTTCGATGCGGCCGACGAGTACCTGCTCAACCACCTGCATGAGCAAGGCGTCGGCGCAGACACCCGGGTCCTGGTGCTCAACGACAGTTTTGGTGCCCTCGCCGCCAGCCTCGCCCCCCATGTACGCGTGACCAGCAGCGGCGATTCGTACCTGGGCTTCATCGCCCTGCAACGCAACCTGGAACTCAACGGGCTGGCAGACGCGCCGCTGACCTTCGTGCCCGCCAGCGAAACCCCGCAAGGCCCGTTCGACCACGTGCTGGTGCGGGTGCCCAAGACCCTGGCGCTGCTGGAAGAACAACTGATTCGCCTGCACGGCCATCTGGCGCCGGGGGCCAAGGTGGTCGCCGCCGGCATGATCAAGCACCTGCCCCGCGCCGCCGGCGACCTGCTGGAAAAATACATTGGCCCGATGCAGGCCTCGCTGGCGGTGAAGAAAGCCCGCCTGCTGGTCGCCACTGCCGAGCAACGTCCGGCGCCGGCGTCGCCCTACCCCACCCGCTACCGCCTGGACAAACCGGCGCTGACGCTGGTCAACCACGCCAACGTGTTCTGCCGCGAAGGCCTGGACATCGGCACCCGCGCCTTCCTCCCGCACCTGCCGCACTACCACCATGCCGTACGCGCCGCCGACCTGGGCTGCGGCAACGGCGTGCTGGCCATCGCCTTCGCCCAGCAGAATCCGCAGGCGGAACTGACGCTGGTGGACGAGTCCTACATGGCCGTGCAATCCGCGCGGGAAAACTGGCAGGCCGCCTTCGTCGATCGCCCTGTGGATATCCATCCGGACGACGGCCTCGCCAGCCAGCCGGCGGATTCGCTGGACCTGGTGTTGTGCAACCCGCCCTTCCACCAGCAGCAGGTGGTCGGCGACTTCCTCGCCTGGCGCATGTTCCAGCAGGCCCGCGCCGCACTGGTCACCGGCGGCGAACTGTGGATCGTCGGCAACCGCCACCTTGGCTACCACGCCAAGCTCAAACGCCTGTTCCGCGGCGTCGAGCAGGTGGCGGCAAATCCGAAATTCGTGGTGCTGAAAGCGACCAAATAAGCTGGCGGGATTGCTCCGGCACGCGCGCCGGAGCAGCATGGATCGCCCTCCGCCAGGATGCCGCCATGACCGTACAGGAATCCCCGCTTGCCGTAGCCGAATTGATCCGTACCGCCGACGGTGTCGATCTCGCCCTGCGCCGCGCAGGCCCTGCGGACGGCGTACCGGTCGTGCTGACCCACGGCACCTTCTCCAACCATCGCAGTTGCCTGGGCCTGGCCAATTATCTTGGCAGCCGTGGCTTCGCCTGCTGGCTATTCGACTGGCGCGGGCATGGCGACAGCGGGCGCAACGGCTTTATCCACAGCTTTGATGATGTAGCCGAGCAGGACGTGCCGGCGATTCTCGATGCGGTGAGTCGGCGTAGCGGACACACGGCACTGCACTGGATCGGCCATTCCGGCGGCGGGCTGATCGTCTCCATGTGGGCGGCACGCAACCCGGAGATGGCGAAACGTCGGCTGCGCTCGACGGTACTGATCGGTTCCCAGGCCACGGCGGCCGGAGCCAGCCTGCAGCACCGGCTGGCAATCCTGGGGTTCGACTGGATGCTGCGCTGGCGGCGTGTCGCGCCCAGCCGGCCAAAGAATGTCGGGCCGGAAGCGGAGAGCGCACGATTGATGCGGCAGTGGTGCCAGTGGAACCTGCGGCGGCGCTTCGATTCGCTGGAGGGCTTCGATTATCTGGCGGGACTTGCTGACGTCGATCTACCGGTGCTCGGCGTGGCGGGCAGCGGTGATACCTTCATTGCGCCCGTCGCCGGGTGCGAGGCGCTGGTGAAGGCGTTCGGCGGGCGTGATGCGGCGCTGGAGCTGTTCGGACTGGAGACCGGTGCGCGAGAGGACTACCGCCATAACCGGTTACTGCTGTCGCGCAATGCCAGTCAGGAAATCTGGCCGCGCATTGCGCAGTGGCTGGCGCAGCGCTGATTTCGTAGGGCGCATAACCTGGAACAGGTTATCCGCCGTTGGCTTTTGCGGCGGATAACGCTGGGGCGTTATTCGCCCTACGGGGATGGGGTTCGGGTGTCGCGAACCCGGTCAGGAGCGCAAGGCGTTCGGCGTGTCGACATCACGGAGCACGCCCGCATCGGCGACTTCCAGGGTGACGCAACGATCGCGGTTCGCCTGAACAACGGTCCGCGCGCCTTCATCGCCGGTGAGCTGCGTCAGCGCGGGCCAGAACTCGCGGCCGAACAACACGGGGTGCCCGCGCTGGCCTTCGAAAATCGGAAAAAGAATGCTCGAAGCGCTGGCTGCTTCGCTCAACGCACGCAGAGTCTGAGGAGCGATCCACGGCATGTCGCCGAGCAGGATGGCGACCGCCTGGGCGTCGCTGTCGCACAGGGAAACCGCACCAGCAGCCAGACTGTGGCCCATGCCCAACGCGGCGTCCGGGCTGTGGGTAACCTGGCAACCGGCAGGCAGACCGAAGTCCTCCGCCCGCTCGCCCTCACGCAGCACCACACACACTTCATCGAACACCGCCAGGGCCCGCTCGACGCTGTGCGCCAGCAGGCAGCGGCCATCAGGCAGGGTCGCACGGCGCTTGTCGGTGCCGAAGCGCGAGCCCTGGCCGGCAGCCAGGACCAGTGCGACAACCGTCACAGCGCCTCGCGAGCGATGCCGCTGCGGGTGCGCAGGATGTCGGCGAGCACCGCCAGGGCGATTTCCGCCGGGGTCTTGCTGCCCAGGTTGAGACCGATGGGCGCGTGGATGCGCGCCAGCTCCGCCTCGTTCAGGCCGCCGATACGGTGCAGGCGTTCGCGGCGCTTCTCCGAGGTGGTGCGCGAGCCCATCACGCCGATGTAGAAGGCCTCGGTGCGCACGGCTTCGAGCATCGCCAGGTCATCGATCTTCGGGTCGTGGGTCAGGGCGACCACGGCGGTATCCGCGTGGCAGCCACCATCGGCGATGAAGATCGACGGCAGTTCGCGGCGGATTTCGATGCCGTCCAGTACCACACCCTCCAGCGCTTCCTCGCGGGGGTCACAGAGGATGACTTCGAAGCCCAGGCCCTTGCCGAACTCCGCGCAGAAATGCGCGACACTGGAATAACCCGCCAGCAGCAGGCGCTGGGCGGCGCCAACGCGCAGACGCACGTTGGCTTCGTCACGCTCTACGCGCGGGCCGTGGTCGTGGTCATCGCTCAGGCGACGAGAGCCGTCGACCAGGCTCACTTCACGCAGCAGGCGGCGCTGGCCGAGCAGCGCCGACTCCAGCTCGCGCAGGTGCGCCTGGACCTCACAATCGGGCGCGAGGTTTTCCACCAGCACATCGAGGATGCCGCCGCAGGGCAGGCGGATGTTCGAGCGCGTGTCGGTGCCGTCGCCATAACGCACGACGACTACCGGCTCGCTGAACTCGCCCTCGGCGACGCGTTCGAGGAAGTCATCCTCGACGCAGCCGCCGGACAGCGAGCCCACCCACTGGCCGCTGGCGTTGACCGCCAGCAGCGAGCCCGGCGCGCGGGGCGCCGAGCCGTAGGTGAAGAGCACGCTGCACAACCACACGCGCTGGCCGGCGCTGGACCACTGGAGCGCCTGGCGGACCACTTGCAGATCGAGATGCTGCACGACTCACTCCGCTTTGAGTTGAGCGACCTGTTGTACGCCCATGTCGCCCGGCAAGCCACCCCAGGCCTGACGCAGGTAGTTGATCAGGTCGGTGAGCTGCTCGTCACTGAGCTTGTCGGCGAAGCCCGGCATCGGCTGCATGCGCTCGAAACCGGTGAACTGCTGCTCGCGGATGCCCTCGACGATGACCTTGGCCAGGTTGCGCGAATCGGCCAGGCGCAGGGTGGTGTTGCCCTGCATCGCCACGGCAATGTGCGGCTTGCCCTCGCCGTCATTGCCGTGGCAGCCGGCGCAGACGTTGAGGTACTGCTGGCGGCCACGCTTGGCGCTGTCGCCGAGCTGGTCCTGGGCAACCGCCTGAACCACCTTGGCCTGCGGCGGCTGATCGCCGAGCAGGTAGGTGGACATGGCGGCCAGGTCCTCGTCACCCAGGTGCTGGGTGCTCAGGTGCATCACCGGGAACATCTCGTTGAACATGCTGCCCTGCGGGCTCATGCCGTGCTTGAGGAAGCCGGTGAGATCGGCGCTGGTCCAGCCGCGTTCGGCCAGATCCTGGGCCAGCAGGCTCGGAGCGCTGTAGCCGTTGAGCAGGCCGCCGGTGAGGCGCTTGTCCTGCTGCAGCGCGCCGATCTGGTTACGCGGGGTGTGGCACTCGCCGCAGTGGCCGAGCACTTCCACCAGGTACTGGCCGCGCTTGTAGGCGTCGCTCTTGCCGTCGGTGTTTTCCAGCTGGACGCTCTTGCCGTACAGCATGTTCCAGCCGGTCAGACCCAGGCGCACGTTGAACGGGAAGCTCAGGCTGGTTTCGGGCGCGGCGCGGTGCACCGGCGTCTGGCTCATCAGGTAGGCGTAGAGGGCATCGCTGTCCTCGCGCGTGATGAGGTGGTACGAGGTGTAGGGCATGGCCGGGTAGAGGTTGGCGCCGTCCTTGCGCTTGCCCTCGGTGAGGGCGGCGAAGAACTCGTCGGCGCTGTAGCCGCCGATGCCGAAGTCCTTGTCCGGGGTGATGTTGCTGCCGTAGATGGTGCCGAACGGCGAGTGGATCGGCAGGCCGCCAGCGAACGGCGCGCCGCCCTCGGCGGTATGGCAGGCCATGCAGTCGGCGGCGCGGGAGACGTACTCGCCGCGCTTGATCAGCTCCTGGTCTGCCGCCTGGGCGCCAACCGCCAGGCCGAGGCCGGCAGCCAGCGCGAGGCCGGAAAGAATACGCTGCATGCTTAGCCCTCCTTGACCAGGCCGAGATCGGTCAGCACTTCGCGGGTGGCGTCGTAGTAACGCACGTACCCGGTGCAGCGACAGATGTGGTGGCCCAGGCTGGCCTCGATGGTTGCCTCCAGCTCGCTCTTCTTCAGCGGCTGGCGCTGGGCCTTTTCCACCAACACCGTGGCGGCGTTGACGAAGCCCGGTGCGCAGTAGCTGCACTGGAAGGCGAAGCGGTCGACGAACTTCTGCTGGATCGGGTTCAGCTCCTTCACCGAACCGTCTTCCTCACGCTTGGCGTGGCCCTCGATGGTGCGCACCTTCTTGCCTTCGAAGTAGTGCGCGCCGGTAATGCAGGTGCGCACTTCCTCGCTGGTGCCGTCGGGGTTGTCGACGATCACCACGCAGGCGTGACAGATGCCCTGGCCGCAGCCCAGGCGCGAACCGGTGAGGTTCTGGTATTCGTGCAGGTAGTCGATCATCGGCAGGTCCTCGGGAACCTCGACCGGACCGACGGTTTGACCATTGAGGGTCAGGTTGAGCGGACGGTTAGCCATTGAGGGCCTCCTTGATACGAGCGGGGGTGATGGGCAGGTCGCGGACGCGCTTGCCGATGGCGTGGGCCACGGCGTTGCCGATGGCGCCGACCACCGGGATCATCACCACTTCGGCGATGCCCTTGGACGGGTCGCTGGGCGAGAGCGGCGGAAGGATTTCCGAGCTCTGCTGCCAGACGGCCACGTCTTTCGCCTTCGGGAGACGGTAGCGGTTGAAGTTCCAGTCGCCCTCGCCCGGGCCACCCTCGTACAGCGGCATGTCTTCGAGCAGAGCATGGCCGATGCCCATGGCGGTGCCGCCCTCGATCTGGCCTTTCACCAGTTCCGGCACCAGCACGCGGCCGCACTCGATCCAGCTGTGGTGGTTGAGCACGCTGACGTCGCCGTTGCCCTTGTTCACCTTCAGCTCGACGATGGTCGCTACCGGGCTGTAGTAGGTCACGGCGGCGTTGTTCAGTTGCACCGGCGGATAGGCCACGTTCTGGCGATCCAGCAGGTGGAAGCCGGCGCTGTTCATCTGCGCCTTCTTCACGCCCGGCGCGCCGTCGCCGTATTTCACGGCCAGGGCATCCAGGGGCAGGCGGTCACGCACGCCGTCGATGACGAAATCGCACTCGGCCCAGCTCCAGCGGTTGAAGCCGTGGACGGTGGCACCGGTAACCAGGCCTTTTTCGTGAGCGACCTGCGCCAGCTCGGCGAACGACAGCGGCTGCAGGCCGTTGGCGGTCAGCTTGCCGTCCACCCAGTGGGCGTCTTCGCGGCGCACCACCAGCGGGTTGGCGGCGCCGTTGAACGGACCGCGGCGCCAGATTTCCAGGGCCGCCGGCCACAGGCCGTGGTTGAACAGCACACGCGCCGCTTCGCGAGTGGCGTGGCTGAAGTAATAAGCCGAGTTGGTCGCCGACGACGCCGAAGCGTACTTGCCGACCCAGCGCGGGTTGCGCAGCTTCTCGTCCTGGGTGGGCTGGCTCATGGTGTAGGGGTCTTCGCCGCTGAGCAGCTGAAGCTCCGGCCACTCGGTTTCGGCGGTCTTCATCTCGTCCGCCGGCTTGCCGAGGAAGTCCGCCACCACCAGCGCCTGGGACGTCGACATACCGGTGCCGATCTCGATGCCGATGTGGCGCATGTGCACCTTACCCTGGGCATCGAACTCGATGCTCGCCATGGGCGCTTCGGAACCGGTGCCGAAGTCCTTCTGGCAGATGGCGAAGCCGACGCCGTACCAGTGGTCCGGGTCCTTGGCATCCATCTCTTTCTTGCGCGCATCGCGGGTCTTCCACCACTCATGGGCGGCGGCCTTGTCGAGGATCTCGTGCAGGCGCAGGGCGCCAGCGGGGATCGCACCCTGGGTGTTCTTCATGCCCGACTTCAGCGCGTTGACGCGGCGCAGTTCGATGGCGTCGACGCCCAGGCGACCGGCGATCTCGTCCACCATCATTTCGGTGGCGGCCATGCTCTGCAGGGTGCCGTAGCCACGCATGGAGCCGGCCTCGACGGCGCGGGAATGGTAGGCGGTCACCTGCAGGTCGTTCTGCGGCATGTAGTAGATCGACTGCGCAGCGGTGGCGCCCACGGCGGCCACGGACGGGCTGTAGTTGATGCGGCCGCCGCCGTCCACACTCATCTCGGTGCGGAAGATCTTGAAGGTCATGTCCTTCTTGTCCACCGCGAGCTGGTAGCGGATGTCGAACGGGTGGCGCTTGATGCCACTCTGGAACTGTTCGTAGCGGTCATTGGCCAGGCGCACCGGCACGCCGTTGCCATACAGCGCAGCCAGGGCCGCGTAGAAGACGAAGATGTTGTGGTCCTTGGAACCGTAGCCCACGGTGTAGCCGGGGTGCATGTTCAGCTTGGCCAGACCGAAGCGCGACGGGGCGATCATGTGCGCCGTCTCGTAGGCGGCCTCGAACGGGCACTGGGTGGCGACGACGAAGTGCAGGGTCTTGCTCGCCGGGTCGTACCAGCCGTTGCCGTTGTCCGGCTCCATGGCGGCCGGTTCGATGGACGGGGTCTTGTAGCGTTCGTCGAAGACCAGCCAGTTTTCCGGCGGGTTTTCGATCTGGTCCTTGATCTTCTGCGCGTAGAACAGGCCCTGCTCGGTGAGGTCGCCGTGCTGGTTGGGCTGCTGGTTCCACACCGGTTTGCGCTCGCGGATCATCGGGAAGAGGATCGAGTCCTTGAGGCTGGAGAACTCGTCCGGATCGGCCGAGGTCGCGCCGCCGACGCGCACGTAGCGGAAGCTGCCGTAGGGATCGCCCTGATACAGCGGAGCCTGCGCGCCGTAGCGGATCGCCTTGTCGTTGAACTTCATCTTCAGCTTGGCCTGACGGAAGCGCTCGAAGTCGTTCCAGATCAGGATGGCCACCGGATGGCCGATGAACATCGGCACCTTGCCGCGCGGCAGCAGCGGGTCCGGCGCGTGGGCTTCGGGGAAGACGATGCCGTCCTTGTCCAGGTCATCGGCGGTAACGATGCGGTCAGGCTGCAGCTCGGCGCCCAGCCAGGCGAGATCGATGCCGTCGAAGATGCGGTCGGCCTTGATGGTCTTGAGCAACATGGCGTGGCCCTGCTGCTGCGGCCAGCCGGGCATGTCCTTGGAGCGGATGTCACGGGCGAACACCTTGTTGCCGCAGACCTTGGACAGTGCGTCGTTACGGAAACGCACCTTGCCGTCGTGGCCCATCCACTGTTGGGGCGAGACGGTGACGGAGTTTTCCATCAGGGCAGCGAAAGCCCGGCTGCCAAGCGGCGCCAGCGTCACGCTGACGCCGGCGATCAGCCCGCCCTGCAGGAAGGCACGCCGGGAAATATCACGGTTGGACATGGTTCATCCTCTGGACGGTGAAGGCCCGCCCATGTCGATTTCTGGTGCTGAATAAAACTGGAAGGGTGCGCAATCGGGGGGCGTTTCGAAGGTGACGCCGAAGGGTGTTCTTGCTGTAAAACCTGACCCTTTCGTCAACTTTAACCCATCTGCATCCTTCCAGGCAAAGTCAAGCAGGCAACTTGTCGCGCTGTCAGCCAATCGGACGACCTGTCATCCACCTGCGCCGCGGACGCTCAAGCCCGCCCATTCCGCGCCGCACAACCGGAGAAGTGCTACATCGTGTTACGCTTCGCAGCCTTTGCTTAGCCCCCTAACGACTCCTCCAGCGAAAGCCTCCGCCATGCCTGCCGAAGCCACGTCCTTGCTGCGTCACCGCCCCTTCCTCGCCTTCTGGCTCGCCCGCGTCTGCACCGCCAGCGCCTTCCAGATGATCACCGTGGCCATCGGCTGGCACATCTACCAGCTGACCCACAACGTGCTCGACCTCGGTCTGGTAGGACTGGTGGAGTTCCTCCCGCGCGTGATCTTCATGTTGCACACCGGCCACGTTGCCGACCGCTACGACCGTCGGCGCATCGCCTCGATCTGCCAGATCGGCCAGGGCCTGGTGGCGGTGGCGCTGGTGGTGGGCGCCAGCACCGACAGCGTGACCCGCGAGATGATCTTCGTGATGGCCTTCCTGCTCGGCACCGCGCGGGCCTTCGAGATGCCGACCACCCAGGCGCTGCTGCCGAACATCGTGCCCAGCGCACTGTTCCCCCGCGCCGTGGCCGCCTCCGCCTCGGCCATGCAGGCAGCGACCATCGCCGCGCCCGCCCTTGGCGGCCTGCTCTACGCGCTGGGCGCCTTCTGGGTCTACACGCCGACCGCCGTGCTCTACTTCATCGCCTGCACCCTGGTCATGACCCTGCCCTCGCGCCAGGCTCCCGCCGTCCAGGGCAAGGCCACGCTGGAATCGTTGCTGGCCGGCATCCGCTTCATCCGCAGCCGCCCCGACATCTTCGGCGCTATCTCCCTGGACCTGTTCGCCGTGCTGCTGGGCGGCGCCACCGCGCTGCTGCCGGTGTTCGCCAAGGACATCCTACTCACCGGCCCCTGGGGCCTGGGCCTGCTGCGTTCGGCCCCGGCGGTGGGCGCGCTGCTGATGTCATTCTGGCTGGCGCGCTTCCCCATCGAGCGCAACGTCGGACGGATCATGTTCCTCTCGGTGGGCATCTTCGGTGTCACCACTATCGCCTTCGGCCTGTCGACTTCCTTCTGGTTCTCTCTGGCGGTGCTGGTGGTGCTGGGCGCGGCGGACATGATCAGCATGGTGATCCGTGGCGCCTTCGTACAGCTGGAAACCCCGGACGAGATGCGCGGCCGGGTCAGCGCGGTGAATGGCCTGTTCATCGGCGCCTCGAACCAGCTGGGCGAGTTCGAGTCGGGCGTCACCGCCCACTGGTTCGGCACCGTGCCGGCGGTGGTGCTGGGCGGGGTCGGCACGCTGATCGTCACTGGCGCGTGGATGAAGCTGTTCCCTACCCTGGCCAAACGAGACAAGTTGCACTGATCGCTCCCGAGCGCCGCCCCTGTAGGAGCGAGCTTGCTCGCGAACATTGGTGCGAGGCATTGCCCTCACCCTAGCCCTCTCCAAGGGGAGAGGCGACCGATCGGCGCAGGATGGAACGACAGCATCAGCCGGCACGGACGCCCCCTCTCCCTTCAGGGAGAGGGTTGGGGAGAGGGAAATACAGCGATGCGCCGATCTTCGGGCGACTGCCGCCCCCTCCCTAGCCCTCCCCCTGAAGGGAGAGGGAACTGTTCGGTGCAGGGCTGCAGGTTGGCGTTAGCCGGCAATTTCGGTTCGCGAGCAAGCTCGCTCCTACCACACTCCCGTAACCCCAGGACAAAAAAATCCCCCGCACGAAACCGTGCGGGGGATGTGGGAACGGGCGCCGGGGGAAGGCGCCCGGATGGGATCTGTCAGTGCGGCGTACCCAGCCCCGCCGCACTCATGAACAGGCGCATCAGCCAGGCCGCAACGCCCAGGCCGGCCACGCTCAGCGCCCAGATCAGCACCAGCCAGCCGAGCCGCTTGCGCAGCGGCACCTTCTCCTGCTCTTCGTGAGTCATGCCGCGCACCTCAGTGGTAGCCATCGCCATGCTTCACCTTGCCGCGGAACACGTAGTAGCTCCACGCGGTGTAGCCGAGGATGAAGGGAATGATGAACAGCGCGCCCACCAGCATGAAGCCCTGGCTCTGCGGCGGCGCCGCGGCGTCCCAGATAGACAGCGACGGCGGCACGATGTTCGGCCACAGGCTGATGCCCAGTCCGCTGTAGCCGAGGAAGATCAGCACCAGGGTGAGCACGAAGGGCTTCACATGGTCGTTGCTGGCCACCGAGCGCAGCAGGTTGTAGAGGGTCACCAGCACCAGCAGCGGCACCGGCAGGAACCAGAACAGGTTGGGCAGGCTGAACCAGCGCTGGGCGATTTCCTCGTGGGCCAGCGGGGTCCACAGGCTGACGATGCCGATCACTGCCAGCAGCACCAGCGCCAGCGGCTTGGCCAGGTCGTGCATGCGCTCCTGCAGACGCCCCTCGGTCTTCATGATCAGCCAGGTGCAGCCCAGCAGGCTGTAGGCGACCACCAGGCCGAGGCCGCAGAACAGCGGGAACGGCGCCAGCCAGTCCAGCGCGCCACCGGCGAAGGCACGGTTTTCCACTGGAATGCCCTCGATGAAGGCACCCAGCGCCACGCCCTGGAAGAAAGTCGCCACCAGTGAACCGGCGATGAACGACTTGTCCCACAGGTGCCGCTTGTTCGGCCGCGCCTTGAAGCGGAACTCGAAGGCCACGCCGCGGAAGATCAGCCCCACCAGCATCAGGATCAGCGGCAGGTAGAGCGCCGAGAGCACGGCCGAATAGGCCACCGGGAAGGCGCCGAACAGCGCGGCACCACCCAGCACCAGCCAGGTCTCGTTGCCGTCCCAGACCGGCGCCACGGTGTTCATCATCACATCGCGGTCGCCTTCGTCCTTGAAGAACGGATAGAGCATGCCGATGCCCAGATCGAAGCCATCCATCACGACGTACATCATGATCCCGAAGATGATGATGATCGCCCAGATCAGCGGAAGATCGATTCCCATGGCTCAGTTCCTCCCTGCCGGGCTAGCGTTGTCATCGTCGTCGAAGTCGTCTTCGGCAGCCGACAGCGGCCGCGCCGGAGTACGCTTCTGGCCGGCGCCGCCATGGCTGGTTTCGCGACCTTCGTGGGTGACCGGGCCCTTGCGCACCAGGCGCATCATGTAGCCGATGCCCACGCCGAACAGGGTGAAATACACCAGCACGAACATCACCAGGGTCAGGCTCATCTGCGTGACGCTGTGGTTGGACACCGCCTCGGAGGTGCGCATCAGGCCATAGACGACCCACGGCTGGCGGCCGATCTCGGTGGTGAACCAGCCGGCGAGGATGGCGATCAGGCCGGACGGTCCCATCCACAGCACCAGCTTGAGGAACGCACGGTTCTCATAGAGCCGCTTGCGCAGGCGCAGCCAGACGCTCCACAAGCCGACCAGGATCATCAGCATGCCCAGCCCCGCCATGATGCGGAACGACCAGAAGATGATGGTGGAGTTGGGGCGGTCGGCCTTCGGGAAGTCCTTCAGCGCCGGGATCGGTTCGGTCAGGCTGTGGTTGAGGATCAGGCTGCCGAGAACCGGGATTTCGATCTTGAAGCGGGTTTCCTCGCGTTCCATGTCCGGCCAGCCGACCAGCACCAGCGGGGTCGGCCCGCCTTCGCTGTTGTCCCAGTGGCCTTCGATGGCGGCGATCTTCGCCGGCTGGTGCTTCAGCGTGTTGAGGCCGTGGGCATCGCCCACCATGGCCTGGATGGGAGCCACGATCAGCGCCATCCACATGGCCATCGAGAGCATCTTGCGGATCGCCGGGTTGTCACGGCCACGCAGCAGGTGCCAGGCCGCCGAGGCGCCGACGAAGAAGGCGGTGGCGACGAACGAGGCGATCGCCATGTGCAGCAGGCGATAGGGGAAGGACGGGTTGAAGATGATGGCGACCCAGTCCACCGGCACCACGACGCCGTTGACGATCTCGTGGCCCTGCGGGGTCTGCATCCAGCTGTTGGAGGCGAGGATCCAGAAGGTGGAGATCAGCGTGCCGATGGCCACCATCACCGTGGCGAAGAAATGCAGGCCCGGGCCGACACGGTGCCAGCCGAACAGCATGACGCCGAGGAAGCCGGCTTCGAGGAAGAATGCCGTGAGCACTTCATAGGTCAGCAGCGGGCCGGTGACGCTCCCGGCAAAGGCCGAGAAGGCGCTCCAGTTGGTGCCGAACTGATAGGCCATGACGAGGCCGGAGACCACGCCCATGCCGAAGTTGACGGCGAATATCTTCGACCAGAAGTGATAGAGGTCGCGGTAGACCTCATCCGACGTCTTCAGCCACAAGCCTTCGAGCACCGCCAGATAGCTGGCGAGACCGATGGTGATGGCGGGGAAGATGATGTGGAAGGAGACGGTAAAGGCGAACTGGATCCGAGCCAGGTCGAGCGCCTCTAATCCGAACATGACGATTCCTCTTCAGGCTGACGCCCGCCACGCCAGTGGCCAGGCACCTTGCCTTGCGCATGCGCAGGGCGTTCTTGCGTGAGTCTGTGTTTCGAACCACCGATCTGATGTCGGTTCGGCTTCATTTTTGCTGCCCATTCAGAATGGACCGTGATCTGCATTGATGCCGCTCAATGAAGCAACTCGATCTTACGCCGCCAACCCGTGCGCACCGCCGTGGTGGGTTGCCGCGCGGCGGGGTGTCGCGCGACAGCTTGTCTCAGGTCGCTCGTGCGCAGCCATATGAACAAAATCGAATATCAAAATGAAAAATTAATATTTTATTGGAATAAAAAAGGCCGGTAACTTCTGCCTCAACCGCGGCCACTGGCGCTGCGGAAAAAGAATCCACCGCCCGTACGAAGGCCCCATCCCGGCCGGCCCGGACGCCAGCGGTCATCTGCCCCACAAGGACATCGCAATGAAAAAGCTGCTGCTTCTGACCGCCCTCGCCGCTGCCTTCACCACCTCGGCTTTCGCCAATGAAAAGCTGATCGTCGCCGCAACCCCGATTCCCCACGCCGAGATCCTCGAGCTGATCAAGCCGACCCTGGCCAAAGAGGGCGTGGACCTTCAGATCAAGGTCTTCACCGACTACGTGCAGCCCAACGTGCAGGTCGCCGAGAAGCGCCTGGACGCCAACTACTTCCAGACCAAGCCGTACCTGGACAACTTCAACGCCGGCAAGGGCACCAACCTGGTCACCGTGACCGGCGTGCACGTCGAACCCTTCGGTGGCTACTCGAAGAAGTACAAGTCCATTGACCAGCTGCCGGACGGCGCCACCGTCGCCATCCCCAACGAAGGCAGCAACAGCGGCCGCGCGCTGCTCCTGCTGCAGAAGGCCGGCGTGATCAAGCTGAAAGACCCGAGCAACGCCCTGGCCACTCCGAAAGACATCGCCGAGAACCCCAAGCACCTGAAGTTCAAGGAACTGGAATCGGCCCTGCTGCCGCGCGTGCTGGACCAGGTCGACCTGGACCTGATCAACACCAACTACGCGCTGGAAGCCAAGCTCAACCCGGTGAAGGACGCGCTGATCCTCGAAGACCGCAACTCGCCCTACGTGAACTACCTGGTGGCGCGTCCGGACAACAAGGACAGCGATGCGCTGAAGAAACTCTCCGCCGCCCTGACCAGCCCGGAAGTCAAAGCCTTCATCGAGAAGAAGTACAACGGCGCCGTGGTGCCGGCCTTCTGATCTGCCGCCCGGCACACTGCCGGGCGCAACGACTCCCACGCTGGGCGCGCTTTCGGCGCACCCGCTTCGACGCCGGTGGGCAGGTTCCACCGGCGTTTTTCTTTTCGAGGTACTCGTCATGAGCGAATCCCCCAAAGGCCCCTCCACCCGCGCCGTGCACGCCGGGCACGACGCCGACCGGCACATGGTCACCCGCGCCAAGAGCCTGCCGATCTACCAGAGCTCGGTGTTCGTCTACGACTCCCTGGAGCAGGTCGACGACTTCCTCGCCGGCAACCCCGACAACTACATGTACACGCGCATCGGCAACCCCAACCACAGCGCCGTGGAGGAGTTGCTGCGCGAGCTGGAAGACGGCGAGGACGCGCTGTTCTCCGCCTCCGGCATGGCGGCGATTTCCGCGGCCCTGCTGGGCGTGCTGAACGCCGGCGACCACCTGATCGCCAGCCGCGAGCTGTATGGCACCACCCAGAGCCTGATCGAGAAGGAGCTGGCGCGCTTCGGCATCGCCTCCACCCTGCTCGACCTCAATGACCTGGCCGCCGTGGAAGCGGCGATCACCCCGAGCACCAAGCTGATCTATACCGAGACCGCCTCCAACCCGCTGGTGCGCGTGAGCGACGTGCCGGCGCTGGCCGCCCTCGCCCACCGCCACGGGCTCAAGCTGCTGGTGGACAATACCTTCCTCTCGCCGGTGCTCTACCAGCCGCTGCGCGACGGCGCCGACCTGGTGGTCCACAGCACCACCAAGTACCTCAACGGCCATAGCGACGCCATGGGTGGCGCGCTGGTGGGCGATGCGCAGTGGATCGCCGCCGCGCGGCGCTTCCAGATCAACGCCGGCGGCAGCGCCAGTCCCTTCGAGAGCTGGCTCAACTTCCGCGGCGCCAAGACCCTGGCCCTGCGCATGCGCGCCCATTCGCAGAACGCCCAGGCCTTGGCCGAAGCCCTCGAAGCGCACCCGCAGGTCGAACGCGTCTACTACCCCGGCCTGCCCTCGCACCCGGATCACGCACTGGCGCAGCGCCTGTTCCGCAAAGGTTATTCGGGCATGTTGAGCTTCACCCTCAAGGGCGGTCTCGACCAGGTGGACCGCCTGATCGGTCACCTGCAACTGGCCGCCTTCGCCCCATCGCTCGCCGGTGTGGCGAGCAGCATCACCCACCCCGGCAAGACCTCGCACCGCGCGCTGTCCGCCGAAGCCCTGACCGCGCTGGACATCCACGACGGCACCATTCGTGTCTCGGTGGGCATCGAGGACAGCCAAGACATCGTCCAGGACTTCCTGCAGGCGCTGGACGCGCTGTAGGAGCAAAAGGAGAAACACCATGAACGCCCCCCACGCGCCGCTGCCGCTGCTGACCTTCCCCGACGCCGACAAGAGCCCGCTGAGCATCCGCGCCAAGGCGCTGGTGTTCTTTGACCCGCGCTCCCACGAAGTGCGCGACGAAGTGGAACGCCTGGCGCCGCTGCCGCAGCCGGTGCTGATCCACGGTGAAACGGGCACCGGCAAGGAACTGCTGGCCCGCCACATCCACCGTGCCAGCGAGCGCCCCGGCCTGTTCGTCGCGGTGAGCTGCAGCGCCCTGAGCCGCAACTACGCCGAGGCCGAGCTGTTCGGCTATGCGCCGGGCGCGCACAACGGCCCGGTGGGCAGCCGCGCCGGCTGGTTCGGCTCGGCCAACGGCGGCACCCTGTACCTGGACGAGATCGCCGACCTGCCGCTGTCGCTGCAACAGAAGCTGTTGCGCGTGCTGCAGGAGCGCGAAGTGCTGCGCGTCGGCGCCCGCGAGCCAGTGCCGGTGGACGTGCGTCTGGTCGCAGCGACCAGCCTCGATCTGGGCCAGGCGGTGAAAGCGGGGAAATTCCTCGAAGGCCTGCAGCAGTACCTGCATGACGGCAAACTGACCTTGCCGCCGCTGCGCGAGCGCATCGGCGATATCCAGCCGCTGGCCGAATACTTCCTCGGCGTGCATGCGCAACGCCTGGAACTGCCGGTACCGCAGATCGCCAGCGACACCCAGCGTGCGCTGGAAGGCTATGCGTGGCCGGGCAACATTCGCGAGCTGGAGAACGTCATCCACTTCGCCCTGCTGGTCAGCCCCGGCTCGGAAATCGGGCCGGAGCACCTGAACCTGCCGGACAGCACGGAAGCCGATTTGCGGGCACTGCTTCGTCGACCGGGTGTCCGCGAACGGTTGCGAACGCTGCTGAACGAGGCGTAGCGCTGAACCGTTTCACTTGAGGCGACGAATGGTCGCAGTGAAACGATTCGCTGCCTCTTGAGACGACAGCAGAGAATCCTGAGCAAGCTATCAATTTCAGGATTTTATCCTGCAAAAAACCAGCAAGGCAGACCCATCGACCAGATCAATATCAACCATAAAGACCATTCACTTATATTTGTCACAAATATCAGGGAAAATGGCTATCAGGCAGTCGGGACCCAATTTCCCCGAGCCTTTGGAGACTATCGTGACCAGCTTTGCCGCTCTTGCCAGCTTTTTCGCCGCCACCGCCTTCCTGAACGTACCTGCGCAGGTCGACCCGGAACGCCGTGAGATTCGCCAAGCGAAGAAAGCCCGCCGCAAGTAAAGCAGTACCCGCTCCGCTCGGCCCTCGTACAGGGCCGGCGGCGGGACCATCGGTCCCACCGATTGGCCTTTGACGGCCGTATCGTGTTTTCATTGAATGCTTGTTCAAGGAAAAACACGAGGGACCCCGCCCGTTTTGTCTGCACCGCAATCCCCTACTCCGTCCGTAACACCCAGCCCCTCCATGCGCATGAACCCACCGGTCTTCTACGGTGCGGCCGCGCTGATCCTTCTCTTCGCACTCGTCGTCCTCGGCCTGCCGCAACGCGCAGGTGACTGGCTGCTTGCCGCCCAGACCTGGGCCGCCGGGACCGTCGGCTGGTACTACCTGCTGGCGATGACGCTGTACCTGATCTTCGTGGTGGTCACCGCGCTTTCCGGCTATGGAAAGATCAAACTCGGTGCCGACCACGACGAGCCGGAATTCAGCTACCTGTCCTGGGCCGGCATGCTCTTCGCCGCGGGCATCAGCATCACGCTGTTCTTCTTCTGCGTTTCCGAACCACTCACGCACTTCCAGCAGCCACCGCAAGGCGAAGCCGGCACCCAGGAAGCCGCGCGCCAGGCCATGCAGCTGCTGTTCCTGCACTGGGGCCTGCACGGCTGGGGCGTGTTCGCCCTGGTGGCGATGGCGCTGGCCTACTTCGCCTACCGCCACAACCTGCCATTGGCGCTGCGCTCGGCGCTCTACCCGCTGATCGGCAAGCGCATCAACGGCCCCATCGGCTATGCGGTGGACTGCTTCGGCATCATCGCCACGGTGTTCGGCCTGGGCGCGGACATGGGCTTCGGCGTGCTGCAGCTCAATGCCGGCCTGGACTTCCTGTTCGGCATCGCCCACAGCCACCCGGTGCAGATGACGCTGATCGCGCTGATGATGGGTGCGGCGATCCTGGTGGCCGTCTCCGGCGTCGACAAGGGCATCCGCCTGCTGTCGGACATCAACATGGTCCTGGCCTGCGCGCTGCTGCTCTTCGTGCTGTTCGCCGGCCCCACCCAGCACCTGCTCAACACCCTGGTGCAGAACATCGGCGACTATCTCGGCAGCCTGCCGACCAAGAGCTTCGACCTCTACGCCTACGGCAAGGACGGCAGCGACTGGCTGGGCGGCTGGACAGTGTTCTACTGGGCCTGGTGGATCGCCTGGGCGCCCTTCGTCGGCCTGTTCATCGCGCGCATCTCGCGCGGGCGGACCATCCGCGAATTCGTCTTCGGCGTGCTGTTCATCCCGCTCGGTTTCACCCTGGCGTGGATGTCGATCTTCGGCAACAGCGCCCTCGACCAGGTGCTCAACCACGGTTTCAGCGAACTGGGCCGGGTGGCCGTCGAGGAGCCCTCCATGGCGCTCTACCAGTTGCTGCAGAACTACCCCGGCAGCCGCGTGGTGATCGCCGTCACCGTGCTGGTCAGCTTCGTGTTCTTCGTCACCTCGGCCGACTCCGGCACCGTGGTGCTCTCCACGCTCTCCGCCCACGGCGGCAGCGCCGACGACGACGGCCCGAAATGGCTGAGGGTGTTCTGGGGCGTGGCCACCGCGCTGGTCACCGGCGGGCTGTTGTTCGCCGGCAACATCGATGCGCTCAAATCCGCAGTGGTGCTCACCTCACTGCCCTTCTCGCTGATCCTGCTGCTGATGATGTGGGGGCTGCACAAGGCGTTCTACCTCGAATCGCAGCGCCAGCGGGCACGTACCCACTCACTCGCGCCACCGCCCTCGACCAAGACCGGTGGCTGGAAGCGACGCATCTCCCAGGCGGTGCACTTCCCCACTCGCGACGAGGTGTATCGCTTCATGGTCGACGTGGTCAGCCCGGCGATTGCCGAGGTTTCGGAGGTGTTCCGCGAGAAGGGCCTGCAGGTGGATTCCGACCTGGATCTGGGCAACCTGGAGATCGGCCTGGAAATCGGCCATGGCGAGCAGCATCCGTTCCTCTACCAGGTGTCGATGCGCGGCTACTTCACGCCCTCCTTCGCCCGCGCCGGCATGGGCGGCCTGCACCTGAAGAACCGCCGCTACTTCCGCGCCGAGGTGCACCTCTCCGAGGGCAGCCAGGACTACGACCTGATGGGCTACAGCAAGGAACAGATCATCAACGACATGCTCGACCAGTACGAGCGGCACCTGCAGTTCCTGCATCTGGTGCGCTGAGCTCCCTGCGCATGCCCTTGTAGGAGCGAGCTTGCTCGCGAATCACCCAGCATCTGAGCTGCCGGTGAATTCGTTCGCGAGCAAGCTCGCTCCTACGAAAAACCCAAATGCGAAAGGCGCCCGCAGGCGCCTTCGCATCACCGCTCAGGATCAGCCGCGCGTGCCGGTGAGCACCTTGCGGTAGAACAGCACGCAGATCGCCACGAACACCACCAGGCCCAGCCATTGCGCGGCGTCTTCGAAGGAGGCGCCGACCAGCGCCAGCGGCGCGTCCTTGCCGGTGGTGCCGATGATGGCCGCCAGCAGGATACCCATCAGGCTCTCGCCGACGATCAGGCCCGAAGCCAGCAGCACGCCACGACGCTTGGGCTCGTCGGAGAATTTCTCCTCGTTGATGCCGGCCGCCAGGGCGCGCTTCTTCAGCGCCGTTTCCAGCAGCCAGGCGAGCACCGCACCGACCACCAGGGTCATGCCGATGGTCGGCGGCAGGTAGATGCCCAGGCCCACCGCGAGGACCGGCAGGCTGGCCTTGCCGGTGCGGCGCAGCAGCACGTCCACCAGGATCAGCGCGATGCCCAGCGCCACGCCGATGAGGATCATGTTCCAGTTCAGCGCGTTGTGGAAAATCCCGCTGGCGATGGCGGTCATCAGCGTCGCCTGCGGCGCGGCCAGCGCGGCGTTCGGGTCCATGCCCTCGCGCGGCAAGGCGCCAGTGAAGCCGTAGGCATTGAACAGCAATTCCAGCACCGGCGGGATCACCAGGGCGCCCACCAGGCAGCCGACGATCAATGCCACCTGCTGGCGCCACGGGGTCGCGCCGACCAGGTAGCCGGTCTTCAGGTCCTGCAGGTTGTCGTTGGAGATCGCCGCGATGGCGATCACCACCGAGGTGGTGAACAGCGCCAGGGCGATGGCGAGCTTGCCGCCTTCCATCGCCAGGAAGCCATCCTCCAGCGAGCCAACGCCGAGAATCAGCAGCGACACCAGGATCACCGCGATGATGCCGATGCCGGAGATCGGGCTGCTGGAGGAGCCCACCAGGCCAGCCATGTAGCCGCAGGCGGCAGCGATCAGGAAACCGAAGAAGAAGGCGAAGATCACGCAGGCCCCCACCAGGCCCCAGAAGCCGAAGCCGTGCAGGTCCGGTGCGGCGTCCGCGAGGAAGTAGGAGAACACCACGAACAGCGCCACCAGCAGCACGCCTGCGATGGTAACAATCCACTTCGCGGACAGGTCCTGCTCGGTACGCAGGTCACTCACCTCGCCACGCCCCCGCACGGCGCTGAGCGACGACCAGACGCCCTGCACCATGGGCTTGAACAGGGTGGCCAGGGTCCACAGCGCGGCGATGCCGATGGTGCCGGCGCCGAGGAAGCGCACCTGGCTGCTCCACAGTTTGGTCGCCAGCTCCGGCAGGCTCTGCCCGGCGGCCAGCACGCTGTTCACCGAGAGCAGCGGCACCGCCACGCCCCAGGCGATCACCACGCCGATGAGGATGGCGATACCGGCGGTGATGCCCATCAGGTAGCCGGCGCCGACCAGGGCCAGGGAGAAACCGGTGGACAGGCGGAACGCCGCTTGCCCTGCGGTGAGCCAGAAGCTGAAGCCTTCGGCGAGTACCTTGAAGCCGCTGCTGAGCAGACTGAAGGCGGCGGCGATCACGCCACCGGCGAGGATGTCGCGCAGGCCCGGTCCGCCGGTTTTCGCCGGCTTGCCCGCCTTCTCGTCTTCTTCGTCATGGCTGCCGACGCGCAGGATCTCCGCCGCCGCCACACCTTCGGGGTACGGCAGGTTGCTTTGCACCACCATCACCCGACGCAGCGGGATGGTGTAGAGCACACCAAGGATGCCGCCGATGGAACAGATGGCCGCAGTCTGCCAGAACGGGAAGCCGCTCCAGTAGCCGATCATCAGGAGGCCCGGAAGGATGAAGATGATCGAGGACAGGGTGCCGGCCGCCGAGGCCTGGGTCTGCACCATGTTGTTCTCGAGGATGTTGGAACCGGAGAAGTAGCGCAGCACGGCCATCGAGATGACCGCCGCGGGGATCGACGAAGCGAAGGTCAGGCCGACCTTGAGGCCGAGGTATACGTTGGAGGCGGTGAACACCACGGTGATCAGCGCGCCGAGAATCAGGCCGCGAACCGTAAGCTCGGCGAGGTTGGACTCGTCGGGAATCCTTTCTTGCATGTAGGCAGTCTCTTCATAAAGCGGAACTGCCAAAGCGTAGGACAGTGAGCCATCCGCCGCGACCTAGAATGGCGACCAATGCGGTCTGCGGTGCGGCTTTGTTGCCGCAAGTCATGGGGATGACGGGAAATTCCAGGCTGTTGCCGACTTGTAGGAGCGAGCTTGCTCGCGAACGGATTCCCCGACGGGTTGGGCGTTATGCGGTTCGCGAGCAAGCTCGCTCCTACACAAAAATTCCGTAGGGCGCATAACGCCTATGGCGTTATCCGCCACGGCGGCGGATAACCCGTTCCGGGTTATGCGCCCTACAGGTGCCGCCCCTCAAGTCAGAACGGTTTGTCCCCCAGAATCGTCGCCCGGTGCATCACCCGCCGCTGCGGACGGTAGTCGTCCACCGCATAGTGCTGGGTCACGCGGTTGTCCCAGAAGGCCACGTCGTTCTCCTGCCAGCGCCAGCGCACAGTGAACTCCGGGCGGCTGAAGTGGGCGAACAGCAGGTCGAGGATGGCGCGGCTTTCCGCCGGCTCCAGCTCGTTGATGCGGGTGGTGAAGCCGTCGCTGACGAACAGCGCCTTGCGCCCGGTGACCGGGTGGGCACGGATCACCGGATGGCTGCGCGGCGGATTCTTCTTGCGCGCTTCCTCCAGACGCGCGAGGTCGGCATCGGTGGCGCCGAAGCGTTCCTGGGGGAAGGACTTGCTGATGTCGTGGGTCGCGGTGAGGCCGTCGAGCAAACGCTGCAGCGGCTTGGAAAGCGCTTCGAAAGCCGCGATGCCGCTGGCCCACAGGGTGTCGCCGCCGTAGGGCGGCAGCTGCTTGGCGGCCAGCACGGCACCGAGCGCCGGAGTTTCCAGGAAGGTCACGTCGGTGTGCCAGATGGCGTTGTCGCGCACGTCGGTAACGGCGGTGTCGAGCACGATGACTTCGCGCTGCTCCGGCGAGCTGGGGTAGATCGGGTGGATGTGCAGGTCGCCGAAGCGCGCGGCGAAGTTCGCCTGCTGGGTCGGCGTCAGCGGCTGGTCGCGGAAGAACAGCACCTGGTGATCGAGCAGGGCCTGCTCGATCTGACGCTGCGCTGCGTCGTCCAGTGGATCGGCCAGACGCACGCCGGAAACGACGGCGCCCAGGGCTGGGCTGATAGGTTCGATGCTCAGGGTGGTCATGTTCGTGTTCTCTCGTGAGGTTCACGGGGAAAGGCGCCCTCTCCCCAACCCTCTCCCTGAAGGGAGAGGGGGCTTGTTCGGTGTATTCGGAAAGGGCGGTCAACCCCTTCAGCCGCGCAGACTCATCCATGAGGCAGAGGTATCGAAGCCACTCAGGACAGTCCCCTCTCCCGCTTGCGGGAGAGGGTTAGGGAGAGGGGCTTTTACCCCGCCCGGCAGAAAGTCACTCCCAGGAAGCAAACCGCTTCTGCAGCCAGCGCAGCCCAAGCTCGAAGCCCAGCGCGATGGCGGCGATCAGCAGGATCCCCAGCACCACCACATCGGTGGCGAGGAACTGCGCCGCGGACTGCACCATGAAGCCCAGGCCACGGTTGGCGGCGATCAGCTCGGCGGCGACCAGGGTCGACCAGCCCACGCCCAGGGCGATGCGCAGGCCGGTGAGCACTTCGGGCAACGCGCTGGGCAGGATCACATGGCGCACCACCTGCCAGCGGTTGGCGCCCAGGCAGCGCACGGCCTGGATGCGCGACTTGTCCACGCGACGCACGCCGGCGGCGGTGGCGATCAGCAGCGGCGCGAACAGCGCCAGGTAGATCAGCAGCACCTTGGACAGCTCGCCGATACCGAACCAGATGACGATCAGCGGCAGGTAGGCCAGCGGCGGCACCGGGCGGTAGAACTCCACCAGCGGATCGAAGGCCGCGCCCACTAGCGGGTTGAGGCCCATCAGGATGCCCAGCGGGATGGCCGTGAGCACCGCCGCGCCCAGCGCCAGCAGCACGCGCAGCAGGCTGGTGCCGACGTGCTGCCACAACGAGGCATCGACATAGCCCTCGGCGAGCAGGCGCTGGAAGGCTTCCAGCAGTTGCTCCGGCGCGGGCAGGAACAGAGTGTCGACCCAGCCCAGGTGCGTGGCCAGCCACCAGAGCACGAAGAGTCCGCCGACACTGCCGGCAGCGGCCCAGCGGCGGTAGTCGCCCGGCACGCTGCGGGACTTCGGCGCGGCGGCCGGGAGTTTGGTGGCGAGGGTTTCAGTGGACATGCTCGGCCTCCGGTTCTTCGAGGAACTCATCCAGCAGCAGTTGGCGCAGGCGCGCGAATTCCGGGTCGGACTTGATCGAGCGCACCGGCTCGCCCGCGGCGTAGCGGCGTGCGAAGTCCAGCGGCAGACGCTTGACGATGCGCGCCGGCGGGCCGTCCATCACCACCAGGTCGGTGGCCAGGAACAGCGCTTCGTCGACGCTGTGGGTGATCAGGAACAGGCCCTTGCCGGTCTTGCGCCACAGGTCGAGGGTCAGCACCTGCATGCGCTCGCGGGTCAGCGCATCGAGGGCGCCGAAGGGTTCGTCGAGCAGGAGGAAATCCGGCTCCACCGCCAGTGCACGGGCCAGGCCCAGGCGCTGCCGCTGGCCGCCGGAGAGCTGGGAGATGCGGTAATCCGCATGCTCGCCCAGGCCCACCAGTTTCAGCACTTCATGGGCGCGGCCATTGCGCTCGGCGGCGCCGATTCCACGGATGCGCAGGCCCAGAGCGACGTTGTCCAGCGCGCTCAGCCAGGGCATCAGTGCGTCATCCTGGAACACCACGCCGCGTTCGCCACCGGGGCCGCTCAGGGTGCGGCCGTCGATCTGCACGCGGCCGCTGTCCGGTGCCTGGAAGCCCGCCAGCACGTTGAGCAGGCTGGACTTGCCGCAGCCCGACGGGCCGAGCACCACCAGGGATTCTCCCTTGGCCAAGCTGAGAGTGAGGTCCTGCAGCACAACGCGCTCGCGTCCGCGCTGCTGGAAAGTGAGGCTGACCGCCTCGGCCGTCAGACGGCTCATGTTCTGCCCTCCGTAGGGTGAGAAGAAATGCGTGGCGCTGTTTGCTCTTGTAGGAGCGAGCTTGCTCGCGAACCGCCCTGACTTCGGAGCCGACAGGTGTTCGCGAGCAAGCTCGCTCCTACGAAAGGCAATTGCTCAGCGCTGGCCGACCTGCACGCTCTGGGCCTGGCGCACATAGTCGGCGCTGACGTAGGGCGAGTAGTCCTTGAGCACCGAAGGCACGCGCTTCTGCTCTTTGAGGAATTCGGCGGTGCCGGAGATGTCCTTGGCAGTACCGCCGCCCAGCAGGGCGGACGACAGCTGCGCCTGGGATTCGGGGAAGGCGGAGCCGGCCAGCAGCTCGGGCACGTCCTGCGGATCGGCGCCGGTCAGCTTGGCGATTTTCTTCACCTGCTCGGAGTCGGCGGTCCACTGGGCCTTGTGGGCGTTGTAGTCGGCGAAGGAATCCAGGCTCACGCGAGCGAACTTGGCGATGACTTCCGGGTGCTTCTCGGCGAAGTCCTTGCGGGCGACCCAGACCTCGAAGGTCGGCGCGCCCCACTGGCCGACTTCGGCGGCGTCGGTCAGCACCTTGCCGGACTTCTTGATCTCGCCCAGGGCCGGCGACCAGACGAAGGCGCCGTCGATGTCGCCACGACGCCAGGCGGCGGCGATCTCGGTGGGGTTGAGGTTGACGATTTTCACCTTGGCCGGGTCGATCTTCCAGTGCTTGAGCGCACCCAGCAGGCTGTAGTGCGAGGTGGAGACGAAAGGCGTGGCGATGGTCTTGCCGACCAGGTCTTCGGGCTTCTCGATCTTGCTGCCGTTGCGCACCACCAGGGCCTCGGCCGAGTTGATCTGCGCGGAGACGATGAAGGCGACGATCGGCAGGCCGCGCGAGGTGGCGGCGGCCAGCGGGCTGGAGCCGATGTTGCCCAGTTGCACGTCGCCCGAGGCGATGGCGGCGATCACTTCCGGGCCACTGTTGAAGCGGCGCCAGTCGAGCTTCTCGCCAATGACTTTTTCGTAGGTGCCGTCGGCCTGGGGGACCTTGGTCGGGTCGATGCCGGTCTGGTAGCCCAGGACGATGTCGGCAAACGCAGCACTCTGGGAGAACAGCGCGGCCGCAACAGCGACGCCGGCCAGGGCACGACGTACGAAACGAGGTTTGTTCATGGTGTTTCCTCTGAAGGTAACGGCGGTGCCGGCCTCCAGAGAGGGGACGGACCACGGGACGGGATTCGGTGGGTTGAAACGGTGTCCGGTGGTCCGGTAGAAGCTAGATTAACGGTATAAAAAACTCGCAATAAATAATATTTGGTTCTTAACTTATGAGCGCTCGCAAGGGCTTCCGTCGCCGATACAAGGCGCCTCACGTCGCGCCAGCGAGCACTCGCGCACGCACGCCCTCCTGGCGCAATCCCTCCTCGACCGCCTGCTTCGCCACGGCGGAGGTTTCCGCCACCAGGGTCGCCAGCGCGGCGCTGCGGGTGAAGGTCAAGCCGCTGCCCGCCGCCAGCGCCGCCTCGAAGGCCGCGGCGGACTGCTCGGACAGGCGCAGGCCCAGCCCCAGCAAACGCCGCAGCCCATCCGCCGCCGCTCGCGTCGGCAGTGCATCGCACGCCTGCATGGCCAGGCCCAGCGCGATGTTCGCCTGCAGTAGCGCCGACAGGCTGCCGCGCAGCTGCGCGCGGGGCGTCCAGGGCAGGCCCGGCGGCAGCAGGATGTCCTCGGGATGCAGGCGCACTTCATGGCAGCGCAGCAGTCCGCCGCCGTTGGGTTCGAAGCGGTCCAGGCCGTCGCGGTCGGCCGGCAGCGCGGCGATCAGCAAGCCCTCGCTGGGTGCGTGCCAGGCCGAGATCAGCAGCCAGTCGGCCGCCTCGCTGCCAAAGCAGTCGTGACGCCCGCCTTGCAACAGGAAGCCGCCGCGCCGATGCTCCCGCGCCAGCAGGCGACGTTCGTGATGGTCCACCGCCTCGCCCCACAGCCAGTCACGCGTGACGCTCAGGGGTAAGAGACGTTCACGCTGCTCGCGGCTGCCCAGCAACAGCACGCTGGCCAGTTGCAGGTGATGCACGGCGAACAGCCGGGCCAGGGTGCCGTCGCGCTCGGAGAGGTCACGCAGGGTCTGCAGCACCTCATCCCAAGGGGCACCGCGTCCGCCATAGTCGCGCGGCACCGACAGGTCGAGCAGGCCGGAGTCGCGCAGCGCGCGGCTCCAGCGGGCAGAGGGAAGATCGGGAAGGGAAGCGGTCGCCGCCAGGTTCATGCACACCTCATCGAGTGAGTTGGTCAGTGGCCTGGGCGTATGGCGCGCGGGTGTACTGAAGAAAGGAAAACGGCCTCCCTGCGGAGGCCGTTCCATACCCTAGCGAAGTAGCAGGGCGGGGCGAAATAACCTTTCGGGCTTAGCTCATGCCGCGTCCTGGCGTCGCCACTGCGGCAGGCCGATCAGCACCACCGCGCTGATGATCACCGCCATCGCCAAGGACTCGGCCAGGCCGATGTGTTCGCCCGCGAAGACCACGCCGAGCAGCACCGCCACCGCCGGGTTGACGTAGGCGTAGCTGGTCGCCGCCGCCGGCCGCACATTGGCCAACAGGTACATGTAGGCGCTGAAGGCGATGATCGAACCGAACACCACCAGGTAAGCCAGCGCGCCCCAGCCCGCGGCAGTCGGCATCTGCTCCATGCGCTCACCGCTGAGGAAGCTGCCCAGCAGCAGCACGCCGCCGCCCACCAGCATCTCCACCGCGCTGGCCATGGCGCCGGCCGGCAGCGACAGGCGCCGGCTCCACACCGAGCCGAAGGCCCAGGCCGCCGCCGCGAAGAGGATCAGCGCCGCGCCCGCCGGGCTGCCCTGCAGGTTGGAGCCGAGGTTGAGCAGCACGATGCCGAACAGGCCCAGGGCGATACCGGCCCATTCCAGCGCAGTGGTGCGGTTGCCGAAGAAGCGTCCGAACACCAGGGTGAACAGCGGCACGGTCGCCACCGCCAGCGCCGCCACGCCCGAGGCCACGCCCCAGTGCTCGGCGACCGTCACCCCGCCGTTGCCGCAGCTGAGCAGGAGGATGCCGATGGCGCCCGCCGACAGCCATTGCCTGAAGGTCGGCAGCGGCGCGCCGCGCCAGAGCATCCAGGCGAACAGGAGGGTCCCGGCGATGATGAAGCGGCAGCCGGCCATCAGCATCGGCGGCCAGGATTCGACGCCGATACGGATCACCAGGTAGGTCGAGCCCCAGATGAAGTACAGGGCGAAGAACGCGGCGATCAGGGTCAGGGAGACGCGGGCTCTGGGCATGGGCATCGTGGTCATGGGAAGCGCTCGACAAGGCAGGCGGAGCGCTTCATTTTATGCAGGTCACAAGCCCCGTATAAGGCACAGACAACGCCAATACGGGCATAACACTTTTCATTCGATGGATTTTCACAAGGCTTTCCGTCGAATCAACGAAAGAGGCTGAACCGATGGACAGATACGATCGCGCCCTGCTCGCCGCCCTGCTGGAAGACGGCCGCATGTCCTTCGCGGAGCTCGCCCGGCGCATCAACCTATCCCCTCCCGCGGTGGCCGATCGCGTCGCCCGCCTGGAAGCCGACGGGGTGATCACCGGCTACCACGCCAGCGTAGACCTGTCGAAGATGGGCCGCTCGATCCAGTGCCTGATCGAGATGCGTCTGAACGACCATCGCAGCAAGACCATGCTCGACCCGTTGCTGGAAATCCCGCAGATCATCGATTGCTACCGCATCACCGGCGAGGCCTGCGTGATGCTCAAGGTGGCGGTGAGCTGTACCCGGGAGCTGGAAGAACTGATCGACCGCCTGGCCCAGTTCGGCACCAGCAAGACCTCGCTGGTGCTGTCCACACCCTTCTCCGGGCGCGTGCATCCGGCGATGTTGCAGGACGGTTGAGGGAGTTTTCTAGAAGGGAATTGCAGGGGGAGCGCCGCTCCTACGAAAGCGACCCAGCAAGGCACCGCCCGCCGGCTTTTTGTAGGAGCGAGCTTGCTCGCGAACTGTCCCAGCCTCGGTGCCGACCGGTGTTCGCGAGCAAGCTCGCTCCTACAGGTAACGCCCACCAAACACGCGGATAAAAAAAGGCGGCGCCGCTTGCGCGGCACCGCCTGAAGTCACGGAGTTGCTACATCGTGGGAGCGGCAAACACCGGTCCCGTTGTATTGGATTACCGTTCGATGATTGCGGTCACACCTTGGCCACCTGCGGCGCAAATCGAGATCAGCCCGCGCCCCTTGCCAGCGGCGTCCAGCAGCTTGGCCAGGTTGGCGACGATGCGCCCACCGGTGGCGGCGAACGGGTGGCCGGCAGCGAGCGAGCTGCCCTTCACGTTGAGCTTGCTGCGGTCGATGGAGCCCAGCGGTGCATCGAGACCCAGGCGCTCCTTGCAGTAGTCCGCGTCTTCCCAGGCCTTGAGGGTGCAGAGCACCTGGGCGGCGAAGGCTTCGTGGATCTCGTAGAAGTCGAAGTCCTGCAGGGTCAGGCCATTGCGCGCCAGCAGCCGGGGTACCGCATAGACCGGCGCCATCAGCAGCCCTTCATGGCCACCAACGAAGTCCACCGCCGCCGCCTCGCCATCCTTGAAGTACGCCAGGATCGGCAGGCCACGTGCCTTCGCCCATTCCTCGCTGGCCAGCAGCACCACGGAAGCACCGTCGGTGAGCGGTGTGGAGTTGGCCGCCGTCAGGGTGCCGCGCGAACCGCGCTCGAACACCGGCTTGAGGGTGCCGATCTTCTCCAGGTTGATGTCCGGACGCAGGTTCTGGTCGCGCACCAGGCCGCGGAACGGCGTCATCAGGTCATTCTGCCAGCCCTCGTCATAGGCGGCGGCCAGCTTGATGTGACTCTCGTAGGCGAGCTTGTCCTGCTCGTCGCGGGGGATGGCCCAGGTCTGCGCCATCTGCTCGCAGTGCTCGCCCATGGACAGCCCGGTGCGCGGCTCGCCGTTCTTCGGGATGTGCGGCATCAGGTGGCGCGGGCGAATCTTCAGCAGGCTCTTGATCTTCTCGCCGTTGGACTTGCCGCGATTGGCCTCCAGCAGGATCTTGCGCAGCCCCTCGTTGACGCCGATGGGTGCGTCGGAGGTGGTGTCCACGCCGCCGGCGATGCCGCACTCGATCTGCCCGAGGGCGATCTTGTTGGCCACCAGGATGGCGGCCTCAAGGCCCGTGCCACAGGCCTGCTGGATGTCGTAGGCCGGGGTCTCCGGCGCCAGGCGCGTGCCCAGTACGCACTCGCGGGTCAGGTTGAAGTCGCGGGAATGCTTGAGCACGGCGCCTGCGACCACCTCGCCCAGGCGTTCGCCGTGCAGCTTGTAGCGCTCGATCAGGCCGTCCAGCGCGGAGGTCAGCATCTCCTGGTTGCTCGCCGTGGAATACAGGGTGTTGGAGCGGGCGAAGGGAATACGGTTGCCGCCGACGATGGCGACCCGGCGCAATTGGGTCATGCAGGGCTCCTGAGAATGAGCATTGAAGTGCGGTCAAGGCTAACCTTAGCCGCTTGTGTCGCATTGGCCGCCCCGCCGTTGCGCAGGGCAGCGCGGTCAATTGCGCCGAACACGCCGCTGCGTAGAGTGGTCGGCACTTTCGAGAATCCGCGCAGGAGCCCGTTCCATGACCGATCGCTACATCGCCTTCGCCAACTCCAACGTCGGCCGCCGCCTGGTCGGAGCCCTCGGCCTGCCCGCGCCGATCCGCCTGGAGCGCTGGAGCGCCGGGCGCACGCGGCCAGTGGACGGGGCTCTGCTGGTCGGTGGCGAGGGCAACCTGAACGACGCGGTGCTGGCGTTTTCCGAGCGCCTGACCGATTCGATCTTCGCCTTCGCCGAAGGCCAGTACGGCCTGCCGCGCTGGACCGCCGAGCACGGTCCGAAGCTCAAGGCCATCGCCTTCGACGCCAGCGGCCTGACCCGCTTCGAGCAGACCCTCGAGCTGCGCACCTTCTTCCAGGGTGCACTCAAGGGCCTGGACAAGTGCCCGCATGTGGTGATCCTGGGCCGCGCGCCGGAATCGATCAAAGACCCCATCGCCGCCAGCGTGCAGCGCAGCCTGGAAGGCTTCAGCCGCTCCCTGGGCAAGGAGATCCGCCGGGGCGGCAACGTGCAGCTGGTGTATGTCGGCAAGGGCGCCGAGGACCAGCTCGAAGGCGCCCTGCGCTTCTTCCTCTCGCCCAAGAGCGCCTACGTCTCCGGGCAGGTGGTGCGCCTGTCCGCCTACGACAAGCAGGTGCAGGACTGGAGCCGTCCGCTGGTGGGCAAGCGCGCGCTGGTGACCGGCGCCGCCCGTGGCATCGGCGCGGCGATTGCCGAGACCCTCGCCCGTGACGGCGCCGAGGTAGTGCTGCTGGACGTACCGCCCGCCAAGGACGCCCTCGACGCCCTCGCCGCGCGCCTGGGCGGCCGTGGCGTGGCACTGGACATCTGCGCCGCCGACGCTGGCGCGCAACTGGTGGAAGCGCTGCCCGATGGCGTGGACATCGTGGTGCACAACGCCGGCATCACCCGCGACAAGACCGTCGCCAAGATGAGCGAGGCGTTCTGGAACTCGGTGATCGACGTGAACCTGAAAGCCCCGCAGGTGCTGACTCAGGCGCTGCTGGACGCCAACAAGCTGCACGACGACGGCCGCGTGGTGCTGCTCGCCTCCATCAGCGGCATCGCCGGCAACATGGGGCAGACCAACTACGCGGTGAGCAAGGCCGGCCTGATCGGCCTGGCGCAGGCCTGGGCGCCGGTGCTGGGGAAGAAGGGCATCAGCATCAACGCGGTGGCGCCGGGTTTCATCGAGACCCAGATGACCGCCGCCATCCCGCTGACCATCCGCGAGGCCGGCCGGCGCATGAACTCCATGGGCCAGGGCGGCCTGCCGCAGGACGTCGCCGAAGCCGTGGCCTGGTTCGCCCAGCCGGGTTCCGGCGCGGTGAGCGGCCAGGTACTGCGGGTGTGTGGTCAGAGTCTGCTGGGGGCGTGATCCCGTAGGGCGTACAACCGTTCGCGGTTGTACGCCGATACACCTCGACCGATCGGATGGCGCCAAGGTCGATCCCGGAGCGCTCTGGGACCATCGCTGGATGGCGTATAACGTCGAGCGTTATACGCCCTACGTCCCGGCCAGGCGCGCAGCTATCACGGCACCGAACTCACCGTCCCCGCGCCGCAATCAACTGCTGGAACTCCTCCGCACTCAGCCGATGATCGCCATCGCGGTCGCCGCGCAGGATCAGCGCCGGCTCCTGGGCCATGAACTCGGCCGGGCTGATCTTCTCGTCACCATCGCTGTCCGGCCAGACCACGGCGGCAGGCGAAGGGTGGTTGCTCTGGCTCGGTGGGGTGAGTTCCTGGCGGCTTAGGAAGCCGTCGGCGTCACGGTCCAGCCGACGGAACATGCGTTCGCGCATCGCCGCCATGTCGCTGGCCTCGATGTAGCCATTGGCATCGCGGTCCAGGCGGGAAAAGGCCGTGTCGCCCGTTTCGCCGGCCAACGCCTGCTGGCTACCCAACAGCACGGCGCCGCACAGCAGGGCGTTGCGGATTCGGCTTTGCATCAAGAACTCCTCAGGTGGAAAAAGCGCGCAAAGCCTACTCAGCAGCCCACTCGAAGATGTTCGATCACTCCGCCGGCGTCTGCGGCCGGCCACGGCGGCGGAACTCCACCGGGGTCTCGCCGACCCAGCGCTTGAAGGCGCGGTAGAAGGTGCTCGGCTCAGAGAAACCGGTACGCTCGACGATCACCTCGATGCGTTCATCGGTCTTGAGCAGCAGGTCCTTGGCCAGCCGGCAGCGGTAGTCGGTGACCAGGTCATTGAAACGCACCCCGGCCATGGCCAGGCGCTCGCGCAGGCGGCGAGCCGGCATGTCCAGGCGCGCGGCGACCTGTTCGAGGGTCGCGCCACCGTCCACCAGCAGCACGCCGATCAGCTCGCGCACCTTGCGCACCAGGTCCAGGCGCTCGACCTCCGCCAGTTGCCTGCGCGCCAGCGACTCGTGCATGCGCAGCAGCTCCGGAGCGGCATGGCGCGAGGGCTTGTCCAGCACGGCGGCGTCGAACACCAGCGCGTAGCGCTCGGCACCCAGCACCGCCGGGCAGCCGTAGACCGCCTGGTAGCGCTCGGCGGGGGCGCCCGCTTCGTGCATCAGCTGCACTTCGTAGGGCTTGAAGTCGCCCTCGGTGAGGGCGTGGAACAGGCGGACCACCGCGCCAGCGAGCATTTCCGGGAAATGCCGGTTGGTCCCGGCCGCATGCCCCAGCAACAGCAGGGCGCGCTCGCCTTCGATTTCCAGGCGGGCGTTGAGGGTGTCGGAGAGCAGGCGCACGTAGCGCAGGGCGTGGCGCAGGCCTTCGCCGAAGGTCGCGCTGGAGAGGAACAGGTATTCCAGCAAGAGGCCGTGGAACGCCGGCAGGTGGCCGGCCAGGTAGAGGCCGACGTGTTCCTGACCACACTCTTCGGCGGCGGCCTTCCAGAACAGGTTCTGTGCACTGTGGGGGAAACGTCCAGCGGGCAGGCTGCCGGCGGGCAGGCCGACGCGCGCCAGTACACGGTCGGGGTCGGTGCCGCTGGCGCGCAGGGCGTCGATCACCGGGCGCATCAGCGCCACATCGTCGGTCAGATCACGCATGGTGTTTTTTCTAGTTATCCATGGGGCGGGCCCATCTTAGGCAGCTTTCCTCTCCCCCCTCAAGAGAATCAGGAAGGCCATTGAACGAAATCTCAGAGCAATCGGACGGTCAGATTGACTTGCCTGCCGCGCACCGCGTTACCACGGCCAATGCCCGATGCAGAGCACTGGCTAAGCTGATAAGGGGCTGCTGACGTTTCGGCACGACCGCGAAGGCGCCGCATTTTGCGCAGGGCTAGGCAAGGGAACGCCATTACCGTCGCCCCGCGTCTAGCCTGGCGTGATTTGACGCAGCAACGCGGCTCGCGCCGAAACGCCAGCAGCCCCTTTTGCCCCTCAGGAGATACCCGATGTCCCGCGATTGGCTCGACCTGTCCGCTCCCCCCGCTCTCACCGGCCTGTTCATCCGCGCCGCCCTGCGCCGTGGCGTGCGTGGCCGCAGCCTGCCGACCCGCGGCCTGCGCTGCCCGGTCACGGTCGATCCGAAGCACCTGGAGCGCTATCGCAAGGTCTGCGGCTTCCCCGACAACCACCTGCTGCCGCCCACCTACCCGCACATCCTGGCCTTCGGCCTGCAGATGGGGCTGCTCACCGATGCACGATTCCCCTTCCCGCTGCTGGGCCTGGTGCACCTGGAGAACCGTATCAGCGTATTGCGGCCCCTGGGCGGGCTCGGGCCGTTCAACGTCAGCGTGCGGGTGGACAACCTGCAACCCCACGAGAAAGGCGTGACCTTCAGCATCATCACCCAGCTCCACGACCAGCTCGGCCTGCTCTGGGAAGGCGACAGCCGCATCCTGTTCCGCGGCATGCGCCTGGACGGCACGCCGCCGGCTCGCGAGGAAACCGCCGAGCTGCCGCTGGAGCAGATCGACGCCTGGAGTTGCCCGGCGGACATCGGCCGGCGCTACGCCCGCGTCGCCGGCGACTACAACCCGATCCACCTGTCCGCCGCCAGCGCCAGGCTGTTCGGCTTCCCCCGCGCCATCGCCCACGGCCTGTGGAACAAGGCACGCAGCCTGGCGGCACTGGGCGAGCAGTTGCCGATGGCCGGCTATCGGGTCGAGGTACGCTTCCAGAAGCCGGTGCTGCTACCCGCCTCCGTCAACCTGCTGGCCAGTGAACCGGCGCCATCCGGGCAGTTCAGCCTGCGCGGCAAGGACGAGCTACCACACATGACCGGCAGCTGGAGCCCGCTGGACGTTTGATGCGCGAGGCTTGAAGCTATGGGGCTCACGTTGGAGCCCCATCTGCATGAACCTCGAAGCTATATGAATCTCGAAGCCATCACCACGCGCCTGCACGCCATCCGCGATCACAACGACTGGAGTCGCTTCCACAGCCCGAAGAACCTGGCCATGGCCGCCAGCGTGGAAATGGCGGAACTGGTGGAAATCTTCCAGTGGCTGCGCGAGGACGAGTCCCGCCAGTTGCCCCCGGAAAAACTCGCCCACGCCGGCCAGGAAGTCGGCGACATCGTGCTCTACCTCCTGTTGCTGTGCGCGGAGCTGGGCATCGACATGGAGCAGGCGGTAAGCGCCAAGCTGGCCGACAGCGAGCGACGCTTCATCGAAGGGGGCGCCAAGTGAGCCAGCCTCCCAAGACCGGTGACCGCCATTTCGACGAACTGGCCACGCGCTTCGCCGAGAAGATCTACGGCGGCGCCAAGGGCGCGATCCGCCTCGCGGTGCTGCAGGCCGACCTTGCCGAAGCGTTGCCGGATCGGCCGCTGCGCGTGCTGGATATCGGCGCGGGCCTGGGCCACATGTCGCTGTGGCTGGCCGGGCGCGGCCATGACGTCACCCTCGCCGAACCCGCCGCACCGATGCTCAAAGGCGCCCGCCAGCGCTTCGCCGAAGCCGGACTCCCCGCTACCTTCATCGAAGCCCCCTGGCAGGACCTGCTCGGCCAGCTGAACGAGCCCTACGACCTGGTGATCTGCCACGCCGTGCTGGAATGGCTGGCCGAGCCGCTGGCCATCCTCCCCGTGCTGCACCAACTGACCCGCAGCGACGGCTGGCTGTCCCTGGCCTTCTACAACCGCGATGCGCTGATCTACCGCAACCTGCTCAAGGGCCATTTCCGCAAGCTGCGCAAGAACCGTTTTTCCGGCGAGGGCCAGAGCCTGACCCCGCAGGAGCCGCTCGACCCGCGCACGCTGGAAGCGGCCATGGACGGGCACTGGCGCATCGAGGCGCGCAGCGGCGTGCGGGTGTTCCATGACTACATGCCGGTGGAGTTCCAGCACAAGGCCGAGCCCCTGGACCTGGTGGAGATGGAACTGCAATACCGTCGACATCCCGCCTTCGCCGGCCTGGGCCGCTACCTGCACTGGCTGTGCCGGCCGCAGGATTAGGTGCATAGTCTGCGAGTGCGCACGCCGACCGGTCCGGGCGTGCGGGAGTCCGTCATGCCGCGTTACCTGCTGATCCTGCCGCTGTTTGCCGCCCTGGCCGCCTGCCAGAGCCCGAATCCCTACTCCGCCACCTCACTGCCGATGCCGCCCGCGCCGGCCTCGGCCGCCCACCCGGGGCTCGACCCCGGCAGCTACCCGGCCGCGCCGATGGACTACGGGCATTACCGCTCCTGGAGCTGGGCCGACGGCACCGGCTTCAGTGGCCCGCTGCAGGATGCCGTCAGCGAAGCCCTCGACCAGCGCGGCCTGCGCCCGGCAAGGAACAATGCGCCGGCGGACCTGGTGGTCAGCGCCCAGCTCTCCAGCGAGCAACGCACCCGGCAGACCACCGACTACTACGGTGGCGGCTACTACGGCGGCTGGGGTGATCCGTGGTACGGCGGCGGTTACTACCCGGTCGTCCGCACCTACGTGGTCACCGTCAGCGTGGTACATATCACCCTGCTCGATGCCCACAGCCACCAACCGGTATGGAGCGGCAGCGCCGAATATGAGAACGGCAGCAGCCAGAGCGACCAGGCCCGCGCGCTACGCGAAGCCGCGCGCAAGGCCATGGACGGCTACCCACCGGGCTGAGCCGGCAGTGGCCAGGGAGGTTGCCGGCCGGACGACTCCGGCGCCCCCGCAACCGCTCTGCCGCTTGCCTTTGCGCGGACTCTGCGCTTGGATGGAAGCTCTATCAGGAGTAATCCACCATGATCCGCCGTTTGCTGTGCCGTTCACTGTTTCTAGGCCTGGTGCTGGGCCTCGCAGCGTGCGAAACCACCAGCGTCAGCCGCGACTACGACACCACCCGCGACTTCTCCCGCTACCTGACCTGGAGCTGGGCGCAACCCTCGTTCGAGTACCGCCCGGACGATCCGCGCATCAAGAGCGACCTCACCGAACAGCGCATCAGTCAGGCCGTCGCCGACGAGTTCGATCAGCGCGGTCTGCGCCAGGCCCAGAACGGCAACATCGGCGACGTGAAAGTGCGCGCCTACCTGATCGTCGACCAGCGCCAGGACCAGATCACCTCCTACAGCGGTGGCTACTGGAACGGCTACTGGGGTGGCTACTGGGGCCCGCCGCCGATGGCCGAGACCCGCACCGTCACCTACAAGGTCGCCACCATCCAGGTCGATCTGTTCGACGGCAAGGACGGCAAACTGGTCTGGCGCGGCAGTGGCGAGCAGGTCATGCGCAGCAGTCCGCCCACGCCTGCCGAACGCGAAGCGGCGATCCGCGAGACTGTGCAGAAAGTCATCGCCCAGTACCCACCGCATTGAGCCGGGAACGAGCGTGGAACATCCAGTCCTCACCCACCGCCCCGCTGCCGCTGGCGACCTCGACGAGGTGGTGCGCTTTCCCCAGGATCGCGACGAACTCTTCTACTGCTACCCCAAGGCAAGCTGGCCGCTGACCGTCGGCCAACTCGCCGCCGCCATGGCCGAGCGCCGCGGCAGCACCCTCGCCCTGCTGGACGGCCGTGTGGCGGGGTTCGCCAACTTCTACCAGTGGCAACCGCGCGAGTACTGCGCGCTGGGCAACATGATGGTCGCTCCCTGGGCGCGCCAGCACGGCGTGGCCCAGTACCTGATCGAGGTCATGGAGAAACTCGCCCGCGACCAGTGCAAGGCGCGGGTGATGAAAGTGTCCTGCTTCAACGCCAACGCCGCCGGGCTGTTGCTCTACACTCGGCTGGGTTATCGGCCGCAGGCCATCGTCGAGCGCACCGACCCGCAGGGCCGGCGCATCGCCCTGGTACAACTGGAGAAAGCCCTTGACCCCATCTGACCGGCAGCGGGTGCTGATCATCGTCAGCAGCGGCCCGAGCACCCCGGCGCGCTGCGCGGCGCCCTTCTACACCGCCACCCTGCTGGCTTGCATGGACGCCCAGGTGACACTGTTCCTCAGCGGCGAAGGCACCCGCCTGGCCTTCCAGGACGTCGCCGACCATCTCTACGCTGCCGAGGGTGGCGAGCCCATCAGCCACTTCATCCAGCAGGCCAAGGAGGCCGGCGCACGCCTGTTGATGTGCCGCGCGCCGGGCGTACCGATCGACGAAAGCCGGTTGATCGAGGAAGTCGACGAGATCGCCAGCGGCGGCGAACTGGCGCGGATGATCCTCGAATACGACCGGGTGCTGACCCTTTAAGCCTCTTCGGAGGCGTCGAGCGAAGTTGAGGCAAGGAAGACGCCGCTGAGAAAGCGGAGTTTACAATCCACGTAAATGACATTTCGAAGTGGCGGCTGACGCCGCATCGACAAAGCGCAGACCCTACGAGAGGCTTAAATGAAGCTGCACGGTCTGGAGTTTCCTAACGACCGCCTGTACGCCCCCGAGTACAACCTCTGGCTGCGCGAGGAGCCCGGCGGCGCCATTACCCTGGGCCTGACCGCTTACGGCTGCGCCCTCTACGGACAGATCTTCGCCTTCACCCCCAAGCGCGACGGCTGGCACATCGAGAGCGACCGCAGCTTCGGCGTGGTCGAATTCGCCAAGGCCGCCTCCTCCGCCCGCAGCCCGCTGGCGGGCCACATCCTCGCCAGCAATGATGCCGTGGTACGCCGGCCGGGCCTGATCAACCAGGACTGCTACGGTGAGGGCTGGATGGTGCGCCTGAAGCCGGACGACTGGGCCGCCGTCCGCGACCGCTTCCTGCAAGGCCAGGCCGCGCTGGATGCCTTCGCCCGGCGCATGTACCTGGACAACTACGACCCCGAAGATGACGGGGTACAGGCCCTGCGTCCGTGAACCGGGGAGGTGCGGCACAACGCTGGCGCCTCCTGCTCCCGCTGCTGCTGATCGTCTGCCTGCCACTGCGTGCCGATCAACCGGCGCAACCCGGCTTCGTCTACCTCGACCAGGTACTGAAATCCGCCCGCTACGACGTACGCTACGCCGCCTCCGACAACTTCGTCGGCGAGCCCATCGACGGCTACCAGACAGCGCGGATCATCGTCACCCGCGAAGCCGCCACCGCGCTGGCCGCCGTGGAACAGGACCTCGCCCTGAGCGGCCTGGCCCTGAAAATCTTCGATGGTTATCGTCCCCAGCGTGCCGTGGAAGCCTTCAAGCGCTGGGCCGCTGATCCGCAGGACACCCGGCAGAAGGCCCGCTACTACCCGGACCAGGACAAGCGCGCGCTGTTCCGCGACGGCTATATCGCCCAGCACTCCGGGCACTCGCGCGGCAGCACCGTCGACCTGACGCTGGTGGAGGTAAAGACGGGGGAGGAGTTGGACATGGGCAGCCGCTTCGACTTCTTCGGCCCCATTTCCCACCATGGCACGCCGCTGATCAGCGTGCAGCAGACCCGCAACCGCGAGACGCTGCGCCAGGCCATGCTACGCCACGGGTTCGAACCCTACGCCGCGGAATGGTGGCATTACCGGCTGAAAGCCGAGCCCTATCCGGCGACCTATTTCGATTTTCCGGTGCAATGAGGAGAGCGGCCGTCCCTGGCCGCGGGACGACTCACTCGTCGTCGTGATCGTTCTTGGTGGAGTTATCCGAAGCGTTGTCCAGGCCCTTGGTATTGTGAGTACCCGGGGTGGTGTCGGAGATCGCCGTTGCCTTGGACAGGCCACGGGTGTCCTTCGAATGAGCCACGGACGAGGTCGTCGCGCCATGGCCCTTGCTGTCGTTCTTGGTGCTGCCGTTGTGATTGCCGCTCACACCATGGTCGCGAGTGGCCTTGCCGGCATGTTCGACGCCTTCGACCTTGCCATTGCGCTTCGCGCCGTGGATGCCGGAGCTACCGTCGGACGGGTCACTGGTATGGCCAAGAGCGCCTTTGCCCTTGCCATTGCCGTGACCATTTCCATCGCCATCACCGCCACCATTGGTACCGCTGTGGCCGGCACTGTTGCCGCCGCCATGACCACTGCCATTGCCACCACCGTTACCGCCGCCGTGGCCACCACCATTACCGCCACCGCCGCCGCCATTGCCCTTGGCATAAACCGAACCAATCGGCGAGAGGTCGGCGGGCAGCATGGCCGTGGCGCCGAGGGCGAAAGCACAGACTGCTGCAACAACCAGGGTTTTCTTCATGATCAAGACGCCTCCAGGGGCGGGGTTGAGATACCTCTCTGACTATCCTCCAGCTCCTATGGTTCGGAGCTTTCCGACGAAATGTAAGCACATGTGTACCAACTCACACAGCATCTGAGGCAGTAACAACGGCTACGCTCAGCAACAACAGGATTCCAAGACGGAGGAAAGATGGAGATGCCCAGACTCAATACCCTGCTGGCAGCGACCCTTGGACTTGCCCTGGTAGGCGCCAGCCCGATGCTGCTGGCCGACCCGGGCAACGGCAAGGGCAACAGCCACAGCAAGAACGCTCAGCACGGCAACCAGGGCTACCAGGGACAAGGTGGCAACAACTGGCAAGGCGGCCCGCAGATCGATATCGGGGGCGTTCGCGTGATCCTCGATGACAACCGCGACTATTGGAGCCCGGGCGCCGCCCTGCCGCCGGGCATCCGGAAGAACCTCGCCCGCGGCAAACCGCTGCCGCCCGGCATTGCCAAGAAACTCGACGGCCGCCTGATCGGCCGCCTCCCCCGCTACGACGGCTACGAGTGGCAGCAGGCCGGTACCGATCTGCTCCTGGTCACCATCGCCACCGGCGTCATCTACGAAGTCCTGAGCAACGTACTGGACTGATTCCGCCGAGAGGTTCCTGCGGCGCCCCAAGGACGAGGCTCGCAAACAGGGGGCGCTGCCACAGGCCCCCGTCCAACACTGGAACGCCGCACTCGCCACAACCTGCCCCCCTTAATCCACCGTTAATCCTCCCGGCCGACTCTCGAAGCTCACTCCAGGAGGACTCTCCCATGTTCAAGCTCTCCGTGGTCACCTTCGCCTGCATCACCCTCGCCGGCTGCGCCGACGCCCCGCATTACAACCACTTCAGCGCCATCGAATCGCCGGTGCGCGAATCCTTCGGCGAAGACAACCTCGAACGCCAGCCCACGCGCATCCAGCTGCAGAGCGACGACTACTCGGCGCAACAGCAGCGGATGATGTGGGGACAGTGAGCGCGAACCGTTGGCCGGTGCGCCCTCTTTGACATCAGAGAGGCGTGAACCGGCTTACTCGTTCAAAGCCGGATCGGGGAAGGGCAGCTTGCTCTGCGACTCACTGGGCTGAGCAACCCATTCGCCGTTCTCGCGGTAGAAGTCCGCCTGTGTCTCCGACGAGCCCGCACCAATGTTGACCAGGACCGTACAAGCGATCTGGCCTTCGTGTTCCGACAGGAGCGGCTCAACGCAGGTGCCCACCCTGACGTCGGCCTGACCGACTTCGGGTATGTCCATCATGGCCAGGATGGCGCGTGTCGCATCCTCGGAACTTGGGCGAGATAATTCCTGCGCCTGAACTGCGGACGCCAACACGGCAAGGGCGAGCAGGCGGAGCGGACGAAGTGGTCGCTTCATGAAAGCTCCTCAATGAGCAGTTCGTGAATGGGTAAAGGTACAGGGCAAAACGATCCATCCTGCCCGAATCAAAAAACTAAGCACTTGCCCCCAGTGCCGCCAGTGATCGAGCCATTCCACTTCCCGACGATGGACACACTCTTGATACCGGTGAGGGAGCACCAGTGCTAGTATATTTTGGCAAATTTTGCCATTCCAGAGAGACTGGTCCCATGAGCACGATGAACATTTCCCTGCCGGATACGCTCAAGAGCTTTGTCGATGAGCAGGTCAGCCAGCGCGGTTATGGCACCAGCAGCGAATACGTGCGCGAGCTGATTCGCAAGGATCAGGATCGCCAGCGTCTGCGGGGCCTGTTGATCGCCGGTGCGGAGTCGATGCCTGCGGCACCTGCCGACAGTGACTACTTCGAATCGCTCCGTACCCGGGTGCGTAAGGCTCGGGGATGAAGGCGAAGCCCGTCATTCCACGCCTACTCGCCAATCAGGACGTTGAAGCGGCTGTCGATTACTACCTCAGCGAAGATGCCGAACAGGCTGCTCTGGGGTTCATCGATGCCCTGGAAAAGGCATACGCCCATATCGCCCGGCACCCTGCCAGTGGATCGTCCTGCTACGCCCATGAGCTGGATTTGCCGGGGCTGCATTGCTGGCCACTCAAGCGCTATCCCTATCTGGTGTTCTACGTCGAGCGAGACGATCACATCGATGTGTGGTGCGTACTCCAAGGCATGAACGATATCCCGTCCTGGATGCAGGCTGGCGAGGGCGCACCACACTGAAAGTCCTTCGACACCGACGTCGAAGCGTCTTCCCGGGCAGAGTCGGAAGCCTAGAGCCACGTGGGCTTTAGAGAAGGGAATTGGCGGAAGGCAGTGGGAGTCGAACCCACCCAGGAACGGCTGCCGTCCCCCACCGGGTTTGAAGCCCGGCCACGCCACCGGGCGTGCTTGCCTTCCCTGGATTGGCGCCGGCGCTGGAGGGCGGCGGCGGATCGGGAGCCTGGATGTTGCCATCATTGCCTTGAACGGCGCCAGCGCAGCGATGCCGCAGGAGGCTTGAATAGCCGTTCACCCGGTTCGATTCGTGGCCCATCCCCCTAGCCTTACGAGCCACGAAACACGCTTCGACTGCCCATCTCCGGCGGCCATTCAAGCTCGGTCAGCGTTGATCCTGGCTTCCAGGACCTTACCGTAGCTGCCTTCCGGCGCAGTGTTCGCCAGCGCCGAATCCTCCCGAATCCGCCGCTCGTTGCCAAAACGCCGCGTGAAGCCGATTCGATCGAAGTATTCCAGCAGCTGGATACAGCGCTTGCGGCCGATGCCGATGCGGTCGCGGAAGGCGGCGGCGCGGATGATGCCGGCGTCGTCACGCAGATGAAGGGCGTGGGCGACGAGTTGGCGCAGGGTTTCTTCCGGGTAGAACAGGTCCTTCACCACCTGGTGCAGCTGTCCCAGGCGGGCGAGCTTGCGCAGCAGCAGGCGTATGTCGCCCTCCTCCACCGCAAGCTCGCGGGCCAGGTCGCGTACCCAAGGCGGGTCGAAGACGCCGGCGAGCAGCAAAGGCCAGAGGCGCTCGCGCAAGCGCTCGTCGGCCTCGCCCAGTTGCACGCGGTGATCGGGCAGGTGCAGCCAGGGGCCGCTGCTGTCGATACGTTTATCCGTCAGCAGGCTTTCCAGCAGGGCGATGAAGACGGGGCGCTCCAGCTGAGGCAAGGCGTAGCGGCGCAGACGGTCGCGGTCGGGGCCGAGCTCGTCGGGCGCTTCTTCATGGAAGCGTTGCAGGGCGTCGATCACCTGCTGTTGCAGGGTGCTCCAGCGCTGTGCCGAAAACAGGCGCGGACCGAGACGGGTGCCGACCTCGACCAACCCGGCAGGCAGCTCCCAGGTCGCGCGCGGACGATTGAACTGCCGCGCCAGCAGCGCCGGGTCGAGCCCGTTGCTGGCGTGCGCCAGCAAGGTCGGCAAGGCACTTTCCAAGCTCTCGCCCTGCAAGGCGCGCAGTTGCTCCAGGCGTTCAGGACTGCGGCGGTTGCGTGCCGGGGCGAAGGGGTCGAGCACGCGGCCACCGCCGAGGGTGCGCTGGGCCGACTGGTCGCGCAGTACCAGGCGATCGCCGTGGACGGCGTGGCTGGGGGCGTTCAGCACCAGTTGTGCAAAAGCGCGCTCGCCCGGTTGCAGGCGCTCATCTTCCAGCAGGGCGATGCGGCCCGTGACATCCTGGGCGCCAAGGTGCGCATGAACCGGCGTCCAATGCACGAAGGCCCGCGTCTCGCTGGGCAGCAGGTGCAGGTCGATATCGATGCGCGTGGTGGGTGCGTGCAGCTCCGGCGCGATCAGCCAGTCGCCCCTATGAATCTGGTCGAGGCTCAAACGCTCGCCAGCGATGTTCACCGCCACGCGTTGTCCGGCGTGGGCCTGCTGTGCCTCGCGATTCTGCGCGTGCAGGCCGCGAATTCGCACGCGTCGTCCGCCGTTGCCGAGCAGCAATTCGTCGCCAACGCTAACCGCGCCAGCGAAGGCAGTGCCGGTAACGACGATGCCTGCTCCGCTGACGCTGAAGGCTCGATCCACCGCCAGACGGAAGCCGCCCGACGCTCCGCGTTCGAAGGTTTCGCGCGCGGCTTCGCTGAGCGCTTCGCGCAAGGCGTCGATGCCTTCGCCGCTGACGCTGGAGACCGGCAAGATCGGAGCTCCGGCCAGCGGTCCTTCGGCGAGCAGTTCCTGCACTTCGCGCGCAGCATGTTCCACCTGCTCGACAGGTACGCGGTCGGCCTTGGTCAGCGCAACGATGGCGCGGCGGATGCCCAACAGTTCGACGATGGCGAGATGCTCGCGGGTCTGCGGCATCACCCCGTCGTCGGCGGCAACGACCAGCAGAACCAGGTCGATGCCGCTGGCGCCGGCGAGCATGTTGTGGACGAAGCGTTCATGGCCCGGCACGTCGATGAAGCCGGTAAGCGTGCCATCCCCAAGGTCGGCGTAGACATAGCCCAGATCGATGGTGATACCGCGCTCGCGCTCGGCCGGGCGGCGGTCGCCCTCGATGCCGGTGAGGGCGCGCAGCAGGGAGGTCTTGCCGTGGTCGATGTGTCCGGCGGTTCCGACTATCACGCGTCGCCCTCGGCCAGCAGGGGCAGTTGGGCGACGAAGCCGGGCTCGTCGTCGAGCTGGCGCAGGTCGAGCCAGAGAGCGTCGTCGTCGATGCGGCCAAGCACGGGAATCGGCAGGCAGCGCAGGCGCTCTTCCAGATCGAGCAATGCACGACCGCGTTGGCGCTTGGGTTGGTTCGGGCGCAGGCACAGGGCGGCGCTGGGCAGCCGGGCGACCGGCTGGGCGCCGCTGCCGATCATGCCCAGTGCGTCTTCGGCGCTGACGCTCCAGCTCTCGCCAAGCAGGCTCGCCAAGGTCGGCGCCAGGCGCTGGGCCTGGGCGCGTATGTCGGTCTGAGGGCGGCTGAGCAGGCGCAGGCTGGTGAGGCGTTCAGCGAGTCGGTCCGGATCGCGGTAGAGATTGAGTACGGCTTCGAGCGCGGCGAGGGTCAGCTTGTCCACGCGCAGGGCGCGCTTGAGCGGGTTCTTCTTGATCTTGCCGATCAGCGACTGGCTGCCGAGGATCAGCCCGGCCTGCGGGCCGCCGAGCAGCTTGTCGCCGCTGAAGGTGACGATGTCGGCGCCATCGTGCAGGGCTTCCTGCACGGTCGGCTCCTTCGGCAGACCCCAGCGGGTGAGGTCGACCAGGGTGCCGCTGCCGAGGTCTTCCAGCAGCGGCAGGCCGTGGGCGTGGGCGATCTGTGCCAGTTGCGGGGTGGCGACGCTGGCGGTGAAGCCCTGCACGCTGTAATTGCTGGTGTGCACGCGCATCAGCAGGCCGGAGCGCGGGCCGATGGCGGCTTCGTAGTCTTTGGCGTGAGTGCGGTTGGTGGTGCCGACTTCGACCAGCTTCACCCCGGCGCGGGACATGATGTCGGGAATGCGGAAGGCGCCGCCGATCTCGATCAGTTCGCCGCGGGAAATGATGCCTTCCTTGCGTGCACCCAGGCTGTTGAGCGCCAGCAGCACGGCGGCGGCGTTGTTGTTGACCACGGTGACGGCTTCGGCGCCGGTCAGCTCGCGGATCAGCCCGGTAATGAGGTCGTCACGGTCGCCGCGCTTGCCGGTAGCAAGATCGAATTCGAGGTTGAGCGGGTAGCGCGCGGCCAGGGTGATGGCTTCGATGGCTTCTTCCGGCAACAGTGCGCGGCCGAGGTTGGTGTGCAGTACGGTGCCGGTGAGGTTGAACACCCGGCGCACGCGGCTGGCATGGTGCGCCGCGAGGCGTTCGCCGGCGCGGCCGGCGAGCACGGACTCTTCCAGCTCGACAGCGGCCAGTTGGCCATGGCGCGCGGGCTCGCGCAGTTCGTCGAGCAGATCGCGCAGGGTCTTGAGCAGGGCCTCGCGGCCGTAGCGCTGCTGCAGCGGCTGGCAGGCCGGGCTGCGCAGCAGGCGGTCGATGGAGGGCAGGCGTACCGAGGTCATGGACGGGCCTTAATGCGGAGTCGATGGCTGGAGTCAGTGTAGGGCGTATAACCGTTCGCGGTTATACGCCGATGCACCTCGGCCCTTATCCGCACTGGGGTTGAACCCGGAGCGCAGTGATGCCGAGGCCAGACGGCGTACAAGGTGGAGCCTTGTACGCCCTACGAGGAGCCACCTGGCGCCAGCAGCAGGTTCGGCGCGGTACGCAGGAAGCCGTCCTCGGCGAGGCGGATATCCAGCGCAAGGCTGGCCAGATCGTCGGCCTGAGCCTCGGCGTGCTTGTCGTGCTGCAGATAGAACTGCTTGAGGTAGGACTGGCAACCGGGGCAGGTCTCGGCCTTGAGCGGCGCCTGGTCGCTGGCGACGCCTTCGCGCTGCAGCGAGTAATAGGCCAGGCCCTTGCTCTCGGCGCAGTGGCTGCATTTGACCCGCACGTAGTGCCATTCGCAGGAGCACAGCGAGCACGACAGGTAGCGCAGGCCGGCGTGCTTGCCCTGGTGGCGGATCATCCCGGCCACCGGCGGTGCGCCGCAGGCCGGGCAGAGGGTCTGGCTGTCGGTTTCCGCCAAGGTGTCTTCGGGCAGCGCCAGCAGCCACTGGCTGAAGGCGACTTGCAGCACGGCGCCGAGGAAGGGCACCAGGGCTGGCGGCAGCAGGTCGAACTGGCCGTTGAGCAGGCCCAGGGCCCAGGCCTTGCGCTGGCCTTCGTCGGCGCCGCGCAGGGCCTTCAGCGCCTGGACGATAGCCGGGTTGGCGGTGGGTTCATAGGCGTCGAGGAAGGCGTCCAGCAGCGGCAACCAGGCGCCTTCACGCACCAGCACTTCGTAGGCCAGCGGCGGCATGCGGTGTTCATGGCTGCGGGCCAGCGCGGTGGCGTCAGGCCCTGGCAGCGGCAGTTTGCGATCGAGTAGCGCCTGCTGGGCGTCGCAGACACCGGCGATCAGTTCGAGGTAGCCCTGCAGCGGATTGCCCGGCGCCAGTTCGCGCAGGCGCGCGGCGCGGCGGGTGAAGAGATCGGGAGACGGCAGGTTGAACAGCGGAGGGATGTTGGCGGCAGCTTCGATCTGCCCGGGTTCGAGAATTCGGCCTGACACGCAGGACTCCTTGTTGGGTTCGGAGCGGGGCCAGAAAGGGCCCTCTCCCTAGCCCTCTCCCTGAAGGGAGAGGGGACTGTCCGTGCCGACTGGCAAGTCAGTGCCAGCCGGCGGTTACGTCGACACTCAGTGGCCCTTGCCCTTCTCCACGTCCTTCAGCCAGCCATTGTGGTGCTTGCGCGCCCAACCGCGGCTGACCCAGCCGTAGAGCATGGCACCCATCGAGCCCTTCACCCAGATGCCGGCGTAGATGTGCACCAGGATGCTGCAGATGAGCACGAAGGCTGCGAAGGCGTGCAGCAGCGACGCCAGGCGGATGATGTCGATGCCGAACCACTGGCTGAAGTACGCCCGCCACATGACGAAGCCGGTCAGCAGCAGCACCAGCATGCACAGCAGCAGGGTCCAGAACAGCAGCTTCTGCCCGGCGTTGTAGCGGCCGACTTCCGGGAGGTTTTCCTCGCGGTTGGCGACCACGTCGCGCCATTGCTTGAGCCATTGCACATCGCGTTTTTCCACCAGGTTGTGGTGGGCGAAACGCACCACCAGCCCGAGGAAGAACAGGAACATCGCCACCCCGAGGAAGGGGTGGAGAATGCGCGTCCACGGGCCGCCGCCGAACAGGTTGGTCAGCCAGAACATGGCCGGGTGGAACAGCGCCAGCCCCGAGAGGCCGGCGAGGAAGAACAGGATGGCCACCATCCAGTGGTTGCTCCGTTCGTTGGCGTTGTAGCGCTGGATATCTTTCTTCATTTGGTCGGGCTCCTGGGAGAGCTTGGAAGCGCCCTCTCCCCAACCCTCTCCCTGAAGGGAGAGGGGGCAGTTCGGCGTGTGGGCTCAGCGTGGAGTACGCGGATCATAGTCATGCACAGCGGGATCGACCTTGTGCACCGGCGCCTGCGGGTCGGGTCCGCCTTCCTCGTCCTCCTCCACCCGGTTGGGACCGGTGCGGGTGTAATGGAAGAACCCGGCCAGCACCACGCCCGCCATGGCCAGCAGGCCCAACGGTTTGGTGATGCCTTTCCACAGACTGACCAGCGGGCTGATCGCCGGCTTGTCGGGCAGGCCGGCGTAGAGCGACGGCTGGTCGTTGTGGTGCAGCACGTACATCACGTGGGTGCCGCCCACGCCTTCGGGGTCATACAGGCCGGCGTGCTCGAAGCCGCGCGACTTCAGGTCCTCGATGCGCTCGGCGGCGTGCTCCTTCATGTCCTCCTTGGTGCCGAAGACGATGGCGCCGGTCGGGCAGGTTTTCACGCAGGCCGGCTCCATGCCCACCGCCACGCGGTCGGAACACAGGGTGCACTTGTACGCCTTGTGGTCCTTCTGCGAGATGCGCGGGATGTTGAACGGGCAACCGGTGATGCAGTAACCGCAGCCGATGCAGTGGTCCTGGTTGAAGTCGACGATGCCGTTGGCGTATTTGACGATCGCCCCCGGGCTCGGGCAGGCCTTCAGGCAGCCGGGCTCGGCGCAGTGCATGCAGCCGTCCTTGCGGATCAGCCACTCCAGGTTGCCGGCCGGCGCTTCGTATTCGGTGAAGCGCATGACCGTCCAGGATTCCGCCGTCAGGTCGATCGGGTTGTCGTAGGTGCCGTGGTTGTGGCCCACCTCGTCGCGCAGCTCGTTCCATTCCGAACAGGCGACCTGGCAGGCCTTGCAGCCGATGCACTTCGACACGTCGATCAGCTTGGCCACTTCCTCCTCGCGCCGCACCGAGGGCATCGGCGTGGTGGTGGCGGAGCGGGCGTAGATGTCTTGGCTACTCATGTTTCACCTCACGCCTTTTCCACGTTGACGAGGAAGGATTTGAACTCCGGCGTCTGCGTGTTCCCGTCGCCCACGAAGGGGGTCAGGGTGTTGGTCAGGTAGCCGTTGCGCGCCACCCCGGAGAAGCCCCAGTGCAAGGGGATGCCCACGTGGTGCACGGTCTTGCCGTTGACCTGCAGCGGACGGATGCGCTTGGTCACCACCGCCACCGCCTTGATGTAGCCGCGATTGGAGGAGACCTTCACGCGGTCGCCGGCCTTGATACCGAGTTCCTTGGCCAGCGCCTCGCCGATCTCGACGAACTGCTCCGGCTGGACGATGGCATTCAGACGGCAATGCTTGGTCCAGAAGTGGAAGTGTTCGGTGAGCCGGTAGGTGGTCGCGGCATAGGGGAACTCGTCGGCCTTGCCGAACAGTTCCATGTCGTTCTTGAACACCCGCGCGGCCGGACTGCTGATGGCCTGCGGATTCTTGTGCAGCGGGTTGATCCCGATGGGCGTCTCGAACGGCTCGTAGTGCTCGGGGAACGGGCCCTCGGCCATCTTGTCGACGGCGAAGAACCGCGCCACGCCTTCGGGGTTCATGATGAAGGGGTTCATCCCCGCTTCCGGCGCCACGTCGACCTTGTAGTCAGGCACATCGGTGCCGCCCCAGGCCTTGCCGTTCCACCACACCAGGCGCTTCTTCACCGGGTCCCAGGGCTTGCCGCTGGGGTCGGCGGAGGCGCGGTTATAGAGGATGCGCCGGTTGGCCGGCCACGCCCAGGCCCAGCCGAGGGTCTGGCCCATCGCGTAGGGGTCGCTGTTGTCGCGGCGGGCCATCTGGTTGCCCAGTTGCGTCCAGGAGCCGGCGAAGATCCAGCAGCCGCTGGCGGTGCTGCCGTCGTCGCGCAGCAGCGCGAAGCCCGGCAGCTGTTCGCCGGCCTTGGCCAGGACCATGCCGTTGGCCGGGTCGACCAGGTCGGCCAGGGCCTTGCCGTTGTACTCCTTGGCCAGCTCGTCCGGGCCGGGTTCGTCGGGTTTCAGGTAGTTCCAGTCCAGGCCGAGGATCGGGTCGGGGAACTTGCCGCCGTCCTTGGCGTAGGCATTGCGCAGACGGTGGTAGAGGCCGGCCATGATCGCGATGTCGGTACGCGCCTCGCCCGGTGGTTCGGCGCCCTTCCAGTGCCATTGCAGCCAGCGGCCGGAGTTGACGATGGAGCCGTCTTCCTCGGCAAAGCAGCTGGTGGGCAGGCGGAATACGGTGGTCTGGATGGACTTGGTGTCGACGTCGTTGTGCTCGCCGGCATTGCGCCAGAACTCCGAGGTCTCGGTGGCCAGCGGGTCCATCACCACCATCCACTTCAGCTTGGCCAGCGCAGCACTGACCTTGGCCTTGTTGGGGAAGGAGGCGATGGGGTTGAAGCCCTGGCAGAAGTAACCGTTGACCTTGCCCTGGTACATCATGTCGAAGTAGCGCAGCACGTCGTAGCCGGCGCCCGGCATGTCCAGCTTGGGCAGCCAGTCGTAGCACCAGTTGTTTTCCTTGGTGGCCGACTTGCCGAACCAGGACTTCATCAGGCTGACGTGGAACTTGGGATAGTTCTGCCAGTAGGACAGCTGGCCCGGGCGCAGCGGCTTGGCGGTGCGCTTGGCGATGTAGGCGTTGTAGTCCTGCTCGGCGTCGCCGGCCAAGGTCAGGTAGCCCGGCAGCGAGTTGGACAGCAGCCCGAGGTCGGTCAGCCCCTGGATGTTGGAGTGGCCACGCAGCGCGTTCATGCCGCCGCCGGGCATGCCGATGTTGCCCAGCAGCAGCTGGACCATCGCGCCGGTGCGGATCATCTGCGCCCCCACCGAGTGCTGGGTCCAGCCCAGGGCGTACATGATGGTCATCACCTTGTCCGGTGCTGCGGTGGTGGAAATCTCCTCCCACACCTTGAGCATCATGTCCTTGGGCGTGCCACAGATGTTGCTCACCACGTCCGCCGTATAGCGGCTGTAGTGCTGCTTCATCAGGTTGAACACGCAACGCGGGTGCTGCAGCGTCGGGTCGACCTTGGCGAAACCGTCCTCGCCCAGCTCGTACTGCCAGGAGGATTTGTCCGGGTAGGTGCGTTTCTCGGCGTCGTAGCCGTTGAACAGGCCGTCCTCGAAACCGAAGCCTTCCTTCACGATGAAGGAGACGTCGGTGTAGTTGTGCACGTATTCCTTCTGGTACTTGTCGTTTTCCAGCAGGTAGTTGATCAGGCCGCCGAGGAAGGCGATGTCCGTGCCGGTGCGGATGGGCGCGTAATAGTCGGCCACCGAAGCGGAACGGGTGAAACGCGGGTCGACCACCAGCAGGCGCGCCTTGTTGTGCGCCTTGGCTTCGGTCACCCACTTGAAGCCGCACGGGTGCGCTTCAGCAGCGTTGCCGCCCATGATCAGGACCAGATCGGCATTCTTGATGTCGGTCCAGTGGTTGGTCATGGCTCCACGGCCAAACGTCGGGGCAAGACTTGCCACCGTCGGGCCGTGTCAGACACGCGCTTGGTTATCGAACGCCAGCAGTCCCAGGGAACGCACCACCTTGTGGGTGATGTAACCCGCTTCGTTGGAAGACGCCGACGCGGCCAGGAAGCCGGTAGTCAGCCAGCGGTTCACCGTCTGGCCCTGGGCGTTCTTCTCGATGAAGTTGGCGTCGCGGTCTTCCTTCATCAGCTTGGCGATGCGGTCCAGCGCCTCGTCCCAGCCGATGCGCTTCCACTCGCTGGAGCCCGCCTCGCGGATTTCCGGGTACTTCAGGCGGTTGGGGCTGTGGACGAAGTCGAGCAGGCCCGCGCCTTTCGGGCAGAGGGTGCCGCGGTTGACCGGGTGATCGGAATCACCCTCGATGTGGATGATGTTCTGCGCAACGTTCTTCGCCGCATCCCCTTGGCTGTACATGAGGATGCCGCAGCCCACCGAGCAGTACGGGCAGGTGTTGCGGGTCTCGACGGTGCGCGCAAGCTTGAAATGGCGGACCTGGTCGGCGAATGCATCCGGGGGCGCAACCCCGAGTGCCGCCAGGCTCGATCCTCCAAGGCCTACAGCGCAAACCTTGAAGAATTGCCGACGGTTCATATCCATCGTGCGTCTCCTGATCAGGCAGCGTACGTCCGGTACATGGCCGGACCCTTGCTGCTTAAAAGATAGCCAAGCCGGGCCGATGCGCCAGCTTGAGCGGGGCAGACCATGCACGCTGGGGGTTTGCGGCGCATTGACGCGCGTCAGTCCGTCACCGGGAACGGAAGAGGCAATACTCCCAAAGGAGCATCAGGGGTAGGCACAGGAGAGACTGCTACCGTCGGGACGGCAGGCGGACTGCTGGCGGTCGGTCTGGAGAGACTCATGCAGCCCCAAGAGGGCCAACCCGATGAGAATCGCGAGTAGGTAATGGCGCGCATGTCTTCTTCTTATCGCTTTCATGACGTCCTCCCGTCACTTCAGCTTGCGTTCGGGGCACGAAGCCCTGCCATGAGGGAAAGTCTGCGGCCTATACGCCCGCTGTCAACCGCTGGCTTGACCGAAATGCCCGAACGGCACGGCATCCGGGCCGTTCACCGACGCACGGCAAGCCAATAGGGTGATGGGAACTCCAATGCCCACGGTTGCTTCCATGTCCACGCCCGTCTCGCCCTACCCTCACCTGCTCGCCCCGCTCGACCTGGGCTTCACCCAGCTGCGCAACCGCGTGGTGATGGGCTCGATGCACACCGGGCTGGAAGACCGCCTGTGGGACTTCGGCAAACTCGCCGCCTACTACCGCGAGCGGGCGCGCGGCGGCGTCGGGTTGATCATCAGCGGCGGATTCGCGCCCAACCGCGAAGGCTGGCTGCTGCCGCTGGGCAGCAGCCTCACCAGCGGTCTGCAGGTGCCGGCGCACCGGCGCCTGACCCAGGCGGTGCAGCGCGAGGGCGGCAAGATCCTGCTGCAGATCCTGCACGCCGGGCGCTATGGCTATCACCCGCTGGTGGTGTCTGCCTCGCCGATCAAGTCGCCGATCAGCTGGTTCAGCCCGCGCGAACTCTCCGAGCGCGGCATCCTGCGCACCCTCGCCGCCTTCGTCCGCTGCGCGAAGCTGGCCCAGGCAGCCGGTTATGACGGCGTGGAGATCATGGGCAGCGAGGGCTACCTGCTGAACCAGTTCCTCTGCCCGCGCACCAACCAGCGCCGCGACCGCTGGGGCGGCGACCTGGGCAACCGCATGCGCCTGCCGCTGGAGATCGTCCGGCGCATCCGCCGCGCGCTGGGCGAGCGCTTCATCATCAGCTACCGGTTGTCGCTGCTGGACCTGGTGGAAGGCGGCAACAGCTGGGAGGAGGTGCGCACCGTCGCCCGCGCACTGGAAGGCGCCGGCATCGACCTGCTCAACACCGGCATCGGCTGGCACGAGTCGCGGGTGCCGACCATCGTCACCTCGGTGCCGCGCGCGGCCTTCGCCGAGGTCAGCGCGCGACTGCGCCGCGAGCTGCGGGTGCCGGTGATCGCCAGTAACCGCATCAACACCCCGGACGTGGCGGAGCGACTGCTCGCCGAGGGTCACGCCGACCTGGTCTCCATGGCCCGCCCGCTGCTGGCCGACCCGCAGTTCGTGGCCAAGGCCGCTGCCGGACGCGCCGAGGCGATCAACACCTGCATCGCCTGCAACCAGGCCTGCCTCGACCACGCCTTCGCCAACCGCCGCGCCAGTTGCCTGGTGAACCCGCGCGCGGCTTTCGAAACCGAGCTGCGCTACCGCAAGGCGCGGGTGCACAAGCGTATCGCGGTGATCGGCGCCGGCCCTGCCGGGCTCTCCGCCGCCTGCGTGGCCGCCGAGCGCGGGCACCGGGTGACGCTGTTCGAGGCCAGCGGGGAGATCGGCGGGCAGTTCAACCTGGCCAAGCGGGTGCCGGGCAAGGAGGAATTCCACGAAACGCTGCGCTACTTCGCCGTGCGTCTGCGCGACCTGGGCGTCGAGGTGCAACTGGGCCGGCGCATCGCCCAAGGCGAACTGCAGGGCGAGTACGACGAGGTGATTGTCGCTACCGGCATCCGTCCGCGCACGCCGCAGATTCCGGGCATCTCCCACGCCAAGGTGCTCAGCTACCTCGACGTGCTGCGTGGCGCGCCGGTGGGCGAGAAGGTCGCGCTGATCGGCGCCGGCGGCATTGGCTTCGACGTCGCCAGCTACCTGCTCGCCGAGCGCGACGGACCGCAACCGCTGGGCGATTGGCTGGGCCAGTGGGGCATCGACCTGGACAACGCCACGCCGGGTGGGCTGATCCCGCCGCTCGCGGTGGCGCCGCGCCGGCAGCTCTGGCTGCTGCAACGCACGCCCGGCCAGCCCGGCGCCGGACTGGGCAAGACCAGCGGCTGGGTGCACCGCGCGCACCTCAGGCATCACGGTGTGCACATGCTCGGCGGCGTGGAGTACCGGCGCATCGATGATGACGGCCTGCACGTGCGAATCGATGACCGGGAGCAGTGCCTGGCGGTAGACAACGTGGTGATCTGCGCCGGGCAGGAGCCGTTGCTGGAATTGCAGCCGACGCTGGCGGCGCAGAACCTGCGCTACCACGTCATCGGCGGCGCGAACGTGGCGCGGGAGCTGGATGCCAAGCGGGCAATCCGCGAGGGCGCGGAGTTGGCAGCACGCCTTTGACGGCTCTTCGTAGGAGCGAGCTTGCTCGCGAACAGTTTTCCCGCCTGCTGCGGTGCCGGGGGTTCGCGAGCAAGCTCGCTCCTACAGGGGACGCACCGGCATCACGCAGACTCCAGCAACACCTTGATCGCCTGCAGATCCTTCTCCACCCATTGCGCATCGCGCTCGAAGGTGGCGTCGTCCATCTGCGGCTGGCGCAACAGGGTCAGCTGCAATTCGCAGCCATCGCCATTGGCGATCAGCCGCAAGGGAATGTGGATCGCCGGGCTGTCTTCAGGCAGCACCGCGTGGTCCAGCACGCCGAAGGCGTTGTGCGGCGAGAAGCGCACCCGCAGCGGCCCCTGGGGTGTCTGCGCCAGCCACAGATCGCCTTGCAGCGGCTCGATCGCATGGCACAACCCCGAGGCCCAGCGCGGGAAATTCTGCGGTGCGGCGAGAAACTCGTAGGCCTCGCCCCAACGTCGTTCGATGCGGACGCTCAGGGTGCGGGAGGGCAAAGTCATCATGTACGGCTCCAGGAATCGGGCGGAGAGATGCTCCAGTCTGGTGCATACTAGCCGGCTGCCCTTTTCGCTTCGATTGCCCAGGAGTCATTCCATGCCCACGCCGCCCTGGTGGATGTTCGTACTACCCCTGATCGCCGGCGCCTGCCTGCCCTTGCAGGCCGGCATCAATGGCCAGCTGGCCAAGCAGGTGTCCAGCGTACTGGCTGCCGCGCTGATCTCGTTCTTCGTCGGCATGATGGGCCTGCTGGTGCTGACCCTCGCCAACCGCGAATTCCCCAGCCTCAATGCCCTGCGCGAGCTGCCCTGGTGGCAATGGTGCGGCGGTTTCCTCGGCATGTTCTTCATCTTCATCGCCGCCTTCGCCGCGCCGCGCGTCGGGGCACTGATGTTCATGGTGCTGGTGCTCGCCGGCCAGCTGGGCATGGCCATGACCCTCGACCACTTCGGCTGGGCCGGTTTCAGGGAAGCGCCGGTCAGCGGGCTGAAGATCGCCGGCATGGCCGCCATCGCCGTCGGCATCTGGATGATCCGCAAGGGCTGATAAGCTGAACGGCAACGGCCACGGACGACGCGCTCGCAGGAGAATCCCATGACCGACATCCAGGTGATCCTGGTCGACGAACACGACAACCCGACCGGCACGATGGAGAAGCACGCGGCGCATCACCTGGGGCTGCGCCACCGGGCCATCTCGGTATACCTGTTCAACCGCGCCGGCGAGTTGCTGCTGCAACGCCGCGCGCTGGGCAAGTACCACTGCGGCGGACTGTGGAGCAACAGCTGCTGCGGCCATCCGTACCCCGACGAGTCGGTGCAGCACGCCGCCGAGCGCCGGCTGCGCGAGGAAATGGGCGTCCAGGTCGCACTGCGCAAGCTGTTCGAGTTCAGCTACCGCCTGGAGCTGGCCAACGGCATGACCGAGCACGAATACGGCCACCTGTTCGGCGCCATCGACGACCAGCCGCCGCAGCCTGATCCCGAGGAAGCCGACGACTTCCGCTACATCACCCTGGCCGACCTGGAAACCGAGATGACCGCCCACCCGGAGCGCTTCACGCCCTGGTTCCGCCTCTGCTACCCGGACTTCCGCCAGTACCTGCAGGACCACGGCGGGCTCGCGGCCTTCTCGACGGCCTGAGAGCCCCTGTTCGTCGAAAGGCCGCGCAATTCTTCGCGCCGGCCACTATGATGCGCGCCTCGCTCCACCCTGCCGAATGCCGCCATGAGAAAACCGCCGCTAATTGCCAACGCCGAACTCGACCGCCTGGAAACCTGGGCCAAGTACACCTCGGGCCTGTGCAAGGACTGCAACGCCACCTGCTGCACCATGCCGGCGGAAGTCAACGTCAACGACCTGATCCGCATCGGCGTCGTCGACGAATTCGAGCGCGACGAACCGGCGAAGAACATCGCCAAGCGCCTGCTGAAGGAAGGCGTCGTCGAGCGCTTCAACCAGAAGAGCGGCATCTTCACCCTGACCCGCACCAGCAATGGCGACTGCTACTTCCTCGACCGCAAGACGCGCCTGTGCACCGTCTACGCCAAGCGCCCGGATACCTGCCGCAACCACCCGCAGGTTGGCCCGCGTCCCGGTTACTGCGCGTACCGCAAGAAGACCGCCTGAGCGCCAGTCCGTCAGGGAAAAACGCCGCTCTTTGTAGCTTTTCGTAGGAGCGAGCTTGCTCGCGAACCGCATGGCACCGTGCCTTGCAGGTTCGCGAGCAAGCTCGCTCCTACAGCCCCTGAGGTGGCTCGCTATACTGCGGGCCTGTTCAGGAGCCCCGCATGAATCCCCTGCTCGAAGCCTGGCGTCACCAGCCAACCCACCGCCGCGTCTGGGCGCTGGCCGCGCCGATGATCCTTTCCAACGTCTCCGTGCCCCTGGTCACCCTGGTGGACAGCGCGGTGATCGGCCACCTGCCGCACGCCCATCAGTTGGGTGCAGTGGCCGTCGGCGGCGGGCTCTATACCCTGCTGGTGGGCGTACTGGGTTTCCTGCGCATGGGCACCACCGGCTTCGCCGCCCAAGCCGCCGGCCGCAGTGACGGCGGTGCGCTGCGGCGGATTCTCGGCCAGGGTCTGTTGCTCGCCCTGGGCCTGGCGCTGCTGCTCGGGCTGCTGGCGGTGCCGCTGACCGATCCGGCGCTTGCACTGATGCAGCCATCCGCCGAGCTCGACACGCTGGCCCGTCAGTTCTTCCACATCCGCCTGCTCGGCCTGCCGGCGGCGCTGGCCACCTATGCGCTGGTCGGCTGGTTCCTCGGCACGCAGAACGCCCGCGCGCCGCTGGCGATCCTGCTCACCACCAACCTGATCAACATCGCCCTCGACCTGTGGTTCGTGCTTGGCCTGGAATGGGGCGTGGCCGGTGCCGCACGGGCCTCGGTGATCGCCGAATGGAGCGGCGCCCTGCTCGGTCTGGCGCTGACCCGTGGCGCGCTCAGGCGCTACCCCGGCCAGCCGGACTGGACGCGTCTGCGCGCCTGGGCGAGCTGGCGGCCGCTGTTGATGGTCAACCGCGACATCTTCATCCGCAGCCTGGCTCTGCAGGGTGTGTTCTTCCTGCTCACCGTGCAGGGCACGCGCCTGGGCGACGCCACGGTGGCGGCCAACGCGCTGCTGCTCAACGGCCTGATGGTCACCTCCTACGCCCTGGATGGCCTCGCCCACGCGGTGGAAGCCCTGTGCGGCCACGCCATCGGCGGCCGCGACCGCATCGCGCTGCGCCGCTCGCTGGTGGTGGCCTGCGGCTGGTCGCTGATCGCCAGTCTCCTGTTCGTCGCCTTCTTCACTTTCGGCGGGCACCTGTTCATCGCCCTGCAGAGCGACATTCCCGAAGTGCGCGCCACCGCCGACCAGTACCTGCCCTACCTCGCCTGCCTACCCCTGATCGGCCTGTGGAGCTACCTGCTGGACGGCCTGTTCATCGGCGCCACCCGCGCCCGCGAGATGCGCAACGCCATGCTCCTGGCCTGCGCCGCAAGCCTGCCGCTGGGCCTTCTGCTGCAACCCTTCGGCAACCACGGTTTGTGGCTGACTTTCCTATGCTTCATGTTGTTGCGCGGACTGATCCTCGGGGCCTACGCCTGGCGACTGACGCGCCACGACGCCTGGCAGGTGCCTGCGCAGACCTGAGACACTGACGCCTGCGCCGTACGGCGCAGGCCTATCCATCCCGCCCCCACCGAAGGCCCCATCAGAAGGACCCGCTCCATGGCCCAAGCCATTGCCGCCTACCTGCACTACCTGTCGATCTTCATCCTGTTCGCGCTGCTGGTGCTGGAGCACCGCCTGTTCCGCCTGCCGCTGGACCTTGAGCGCGCACGCAGCCTGATCGTCATCGACATCGCCTATGGCGCCTGCGCCGGCGTAGTGCTGCTGACCGGCGCGGCGCGGGTGCTGTGGTTCGCCAAGGGCGCCGATTACTACCTGCACAACAGCCTGTTCCACGCCAAGGTCGGGCTGTTCGTGCTGGTCGCGCTGCTGTCGATCCTGCCGACCATGACCTTCCTCAACTGGCGCAACGACCTCAAGGCCGGCCGTATCCCGCAGGTCAGCGCGCGCCAGTGCAAGCTGGTGACCATGACCATCCGCCTGGAGCTGCTGGCCCTGCTGATCCTGCCGCTGCTGGCCACCCTGATGGCGCGTGGTTACGGAATGATCGGCTGATCCCCGACGCTCACCCCTGAGGCGCGAGCAGCTCCGCCAGGCGCTGGCGCAAGGCCGGCACGTCCCGCTCCGTCGGCCACAGGCGGAAACGCTCGCGCAATACCACCAGCAACGCGTCCGCATCCGCGATGCCACGCTGCTCGACTTCACCGGCGGCGGTACGCCGGGTGAACTGGCCGTTGTACAACGACAGCCGCGCCCCGTCCTCGCTGATGGCCACGCGCAGGGACAACCGGAACACGCTCTGCGGATGGGTCGAGGTGTACCAGTTGCGCATGGCGTAATCGATCCACGACTGCGGTTGCAGGGTGAAGCGATAGAGCGTTTGCCAGCCGGAGCTGGAGCGCGCCGCCATCTCCAGCTCGCCGTCCAGCTGACCGGTCAGGCGCCAGCCGCCGGGTAATTCCTCGTTCAACCGCAGCGGCAGGGCGCGGGGCGATGCCGGGCCGCCAAAGCCGATGTCCACCAGGTACACGCCTTCGTCCAGGTCGACCCGCAGCAGCAGGTGCGACTGCGGGGTCAGCGGCGCATCGGCCGGCAAGCCCCAGCGTACCCGTCCGACCAACAGCGTCACCCGGTAGTCGAGGCTGGTCAGCAAGCGGGCGAACAGGCTGTTCAGTTCGAAGCAATAGCCGCCACGCTGCTGTTCCACCACCTTGGCGAAGACCGCCTGCGGATCGATGTCCACGTCCTTTTCCAGCAGCACGTCGAGGTTTTCGAATGGCAGCTGGTGGAGCGCGGCGTGGATCAGCCGATCGAGGTTTGCCAGGGTCGGCGCCGGGCGCTCCACCGGCAGGCCAAGGCGGGCCAGGGTGGCGTCGAGCTGAGCAGCGCTGAAGGGGGTGAGCGGGGTCATGCGAATCTCCTTTCGCAAAGCATTCAATGGGTAGGTTCGGGGATCAGCAGCGGGCCGCAGTGCTCGTCGCTGACGATCACCACGAGCAGCCGGGCCGGCTCGCGGGCGCTGGGGTTCTCGGCGAACAGGTGCAACTCGCCAGTGGGCTCGAACCAGGTTTCCCCGGGGCCGTAGGTCCGCGCCGGCAGGCCCTGCATCCGTGAGCGCACCTGGCCGTACAGGACGATAGCGGTCACCGCGCCGGGGTGCCGGTGCGCCGGCGTATGGGCGTTGGGCGGGAAGTCCACCCGCAAGGTGGTAACGACCTTGCCGGGCAGCTCCGCCAGCGGCTCGCAGGACAGGCGGCTGACCTGGGTGGTCGGCCGGGCGCCGGCCTGGGAGTGCGCGGGGTTTTCGGCCAGTTGCACCTGGGGGCGCAACCAGGGCTGCCAGAGCAGCGCGCCGGCCGCCACGGCGGCGACCAGCAGCAGTCCGACACGGGATTCACGGCCCAGCGCGAGGTTCATGGGCGCCCCCCTTGCAGACGGAAACCCGGCTGCCAGCCCAGGCGGTGGCGAGCCTTGATCGAGCTGACCTCGATGTCCTGCTCGGCCACGTTGTAGCAACCCCGTACGCCCCACTCCAGCGCCAGCAACGCGGCGCGGGCGGCATCGTCCACATGCACGGCCAGGCGCGGGTCCGGCGTCTCGCTGCCGGTACCCGGTCCGTACAGCCGGCCGTAGCGCAGCACAATGCCTTCCATCGGCGCGGCACCGAGTACGGCGGCTTCCAGCGCGGCCACACCGCCGACGCTGATGGCGCGGTTGCCGTCGGCCCCAAGGTCCAGCGGCTGTTCCTCATGCAGCGGCAGTTCGCCCGGCGCATAGGCCCAGGCGATGCTCTGCGCCACCATGCGCTCGGCCCCGGCAGCCAGGGCGGCGGCCACCAGGTTGGCAGTGCCTTCGCGGCGCAACCGGGCATTGCGCGGCTGGGCAGCGGGCATCTGCGCCGGGTCCAGGCCCGCCGGCAGGTCGGTGAGCTGGTGAATGACCCAGCGCGGCTGGAACGCACCCATGGCCTCATGCAATGCCGCAGCATCGTAGACATCCAGCACCATCGCCTGGGCGCCCGCCGCCTCCAGCGCGGCGGCGCGCTGCGGCGAACGGCTCACGGCCAGCACCTGGTAGCCGCGCTCCAGCAGCAGCGGCAACAGGCGCTTGCCGATGGCACCGCTGGCGCCAGCGAAGAACACTTTCATGCACATGATCGACCTCGAAACGGGCAGGCGGGACAGGGGCCCAATCTAGCCAGGCTATGCCCCACTCAACAGAGCCAAGATCGTTCGGACTCACTAGGACATGCGGTCATGAGTCTTGATCCAGGTCCGCGCAGAACCGCCGTCATCGTCTATAACAAACGGCTCAATACCCGTTCTTGAAGGAGTCGTCATGAGCCAAGTCTTCGATGTCGCCGTCGTGGTCGGCAGCCTGCGCAAGGAATCCCTCAATCGCAAGATCGCCAAGGCCTTCATCCAGCTGGCGCCGGCCAGCCTGAAGCTGGAGATCGTGGAGATCGGCGACCTGCCGCTGTACAACGAGGAACACGACAGCGCCACGCCACCGGCCAGCTATACGGCTTTCCGCGAACGCATCCGCCGCGCCGACGCAGTGCTGTTCGTCACCCCGGAATACAACCGCTCGGTGCCCGGCGTGCTGAAGAACGCCATCGACGTGGGCTCGCGCCCCTATGGCAAGAGCGCCTGGAACGGCAAGCCGTGCGCGGTGGTCAGCGCATCGCCCGGCGCCATTGGCGGCTTCGGCGCCAACCATCACCTGCGCCAGTCGCTGGTGTTCCTCAACATGCCGGTGCTGCAGCAGCCGGAGGCCTACCTGGGCGGCGCCGGCAGCTTCTTTGACGAAGCGGGGAAACTGTCCGAGAAAACCCAGCCCTTCCTGCAAAGCATCATCGACGCCTTCGCCCGCTGGATCGAGCAGAACCAGCCGCGCTGACACGACCGTGCGCCGGCCCTCGCGAGCCGGCGCACGCCCTTCACTTCCGCCTCAGTCCTCCAGCAGGCGCGCCAGGCGCTGGCGCAGGTAGCGGTTCTCCGCGCGCAGCTCCTCCACCTCATCCAGCAGGCGCAGGGCCAGGGCAATGCCCGGCCAGTCCAGCTCGAATTCGCGGCGCAGGCGCACCGCACGACGCACCACGCCGACCGCCTGGTAATCGAAGACCCAACGGCCGCCGCGCTGCTCGCAGGGCTCCACGATGCCCACCTCGACGATCTCGACGAGCACGTCGCGGGGCAGGTTCACCGACTGGCAGAGCTCGTCGAGGTCCACCACCATCACTGTCGTCGTCATGCGCGTTTCCCCCAATCGGCACGGGGATCGAAGGCCGCCTTGGCCGCCAGTTCCTCCCAGAGTTTGCGAGTCGCCTCATCGGCGTTCTTCGGCATCACCACCTTGATCACGGCGTAGAGATCGCCGGGCGCGGCGCTGCCCTTGTTCGGCAGGCCCTTGCCCTTGATGCGCAGGCGCTGCCCGGCCTGGCTCGACGCAGGGATGCCGAGGTTGATCCGGCCGCCCAGGGTCGGCACTTCCACCTTGGCACCCAACGCGGCCTCCCAGGGCGCCACCGGCACGGTGACGACCAGGTCGCGGCCATCAACGTCGAACACCGGGTGCGGCACCAGGCGGATCACCAGGTAAAGGTCACCCGCCGGCCCGCCGTTGATCCCCGCCGCACCCTGCCCTTTGAGGCGGATGCGCTCACCGTCGGTGGTACCCACCGGGATCTTCACGTTCAGCGTCTTGCTCTGCGGCGGCAGCTTGCGGCCGTACTCGTCGTAGCTGGGCAGGCTGAAGCTGATCGGCCGGCTGTCGCCGGAGAGGGCTTCCTCGAGGAACAGCGGCACTTCCATTTCCACGTCCTGGCCACGGTGGGCGCGCGGCTGACGCGCACCAGCGCCGGCTCCGGCACGGGCGCCAAAGATCTGTTCGAAGAAGTCGGAGAAATCCTGCTCGTGCCCCGGCGGCGGGCCATCGAAGCCACCGCGCGGCTGCCATCCGGGCGGCGCCTCGAACTGCGGGCCCTGCTGGCCGTATTTGCGCAGCTCGTCGTACTCGGCGCGCTTCTCCGGGCTCTTGAGCACCTCATAGGCTTCGGAGACTTCCTTGAAGTGCGCCTCGGCGTCCGGCTCCTTGCTGACGTCCGGGTGGTACTTGCGCGCGAGCTTGCGGTAGGCGGTCTTGATCGCCTTCTCGTCGGCGTCGGGGGCCACGCCCAGGGCCGCGTAGTAATCCTTGAATTCCATCGGTATCGGTCACTCCTCACATGCGTTGGACCTGTCGGCGCCTGAATACACAAGGGGATCACGCAGGCAGCCGAGGCCGCTGCGCGCACAGCGAGGCGAACAGGTGGAAAAAGCGGGTTGTGCCTTACAGATGGAGACGGCGCGCCCGCTTTTCAACACTGCCCATCAGCCTAGACGCTGATCCTGCACCGCATTTGCCGGGGCGACCTGATGCGGGTCATGGCATAGTCACTCCTCCCGCTTCGCGACGAACTGCACAGGCCATGACCGCGCCCATCGATTCCTTCCGCCAGCCGCTGGACCCCAGCCAGACGCTGCCGATCTACCGTCAGCTCTACGAGCGCATCAAGGACGCCATCGCCCGTGGCGCGCTGCGCCCCGGCGAGCGCGTGCCGCCGGTACGCGGGCTGGCCGGCGAGCTGGGCGTGGCGCGGGGCACGGTGGAGCTGGCCTACCAGCTGCTGACCAGCGAGGGCTACCTGCAGGCGCGCGGACCGGCCGGCACGGTGGTCTCGCCGCAGCTCGCCGGACGAACCTCGCCGGCCCCGCCGGTAGCGCTCGACCCGGCCACGGTGGAACGCAGCCTGCCCGGTGTGATCGCCCATGGCCCGGCCATCAGGCCGCTGCAGCTCGGCCTGCCGGCGCTGGACGCCTTCCCCCGCGCGCTCTGGTCGCGCCTGTGCGCGCGCCGCCTGCGCCAGCAGGGCGCGGCGACCCTGGCCTATCCCGAACCCTGCGGCTATGGCCCGCTGCGCGAGGCAGTGGCCGGCTACCTGGGGGTGTCCCGAGGGATCGTCTGCGATCCGGCGCAGGTGTTCATCTGCGCCGGCTACCAGGGCGCGCTGGACCTGATCAGCCGCACTCTGCTCGAACCCGGCCAGGGTTTCTGGCACGAGGACCCGGGCTACCCCCGCGGCCGCGAGCTGTTGCGCCGCGCCGGCGGTGTGCCGGTTGCAGTGGCGGTGGATGACGACGGCCTGCGGGTAGAGGACGGCATCGCCCGCGCGCCGGACGCCCGCTTCGCCCTGGTCACGCCCTCGCAGCAGAGCCCCACCGGCGTCGCCCTCAGCCTGCCCCGCCGTCTGGCCTTGCTGGACTGGGCGGCGGGCGCCAACGCCTGGGTCATCGAGGACGACTACGACAGCGAATACCGTTACGCCGGCTTCCCGCTGCCGGCGCTGAAAAGCCTCGACCGCGCCGGCCGCGTGCTCTACACCGGCACCTTCAGCAAGGTGCTCTACCCGGCGCTGCGCCTGGGCTACCTGGTGGTGCCGCCGGCACTGGTGGAAAGCTTCGTGCGCAGCCAGCAGGTGTTCGCCTCCGGCTGCGCCGAACTGTTGCAGGCGACGCTGTGCGACTTCATGCAGGAGGGCCACTTCGCCCGCCACCTCAAACGCACCCGCACGCTCTACGCGCAGCGTCGGCAGTGGCTGCGCTCGGCGCTGGAGACTCGACTGGGCGAGCATCTGCGCTTCGCCGAGACGCCCGGCGGGTTGAACCTGATAGGGGCAGTGGACGGCGACGACCTCGCCATCGCCGCCCGCGCCCATGCCGACGGGCTGGGCCTGCAGGCGCTCAATGCGTGGTGCATGGAGGCGCGGCGGGAGCCGGCGCTGGTGATGAGCTTCACCAATGTGGTGGACCAGCCGATGGCGGCGCGGTTGGCGGAGCGGGTGGCGCAGGCGATGGAGGTCGGAACCTTGTAGGTGCGACTGTCTTCACCGTGCCTATGCATCCTCTCAGAGCAGCCAGGATCAGGGTAAGGGGCTTTTGATCTCCTACAGTCGATCATCCGAGCGGGAGGCTAGAAAGAAAAAGCCCCGCCGAGGCGGGGCTTTCGTTTACGCGCGCTACCAGTCTGTCAGGACGACAGGTAAGCCGACCGGGTCAGCCCCAGGCGCAGCGCATCGAGGAACTGCGTACGCTCGCGCACGGTGAGCTTGGCCCCGGCGACCTTGTCGCGGTAGTGGGTCATCAGCTCCTCGGGCGACAGGTGCACATAGCGCAGCATGTCCTCGATGGTGTCGTGGGTCTCGATGCCGGCGTGGTAGTAGCTGCCGTCGGCGTTCTGGTAGACGTTCACCGAATCGGTGTCGCCGAACAGGTTGTGCATGTCGCCGAGGATCTCCTGGTAGGCGCCGACCAGGAAGGTGCCGATCAGGTAGTCCTCGCCTTCCTTCACGTCGTGCACCGGCATGCTGGTCTCGATGCTCTGCTCGTCGACGTACTGGGTGATCTTGCCGTCGGAGTCGCAGGTCAGGTCCTGCAGCACCGCGCGGCGGGTCGGTTCCTCACCCAGGCGATGGATCGGCAGGATCGGCAGCACCTGGCCGATGGCCCAGGTGTCGGGCAGGCTCTGGAACACCGAGAAGTTGCAGATGTACTTGTCGGCGAGCTTGTCGTTGAGCTCGTCGAGTACCTGGCGGTGCGAGCGCTGGTGCGCCTTGAGCTGGTTGTGCAGACGGCGGCAGATGGCGAAGTAGCACTGCTCGGCCAGGGCCTTCTGCGCCAGGCTGATCTTGCCCTCGGCGTACTGCGCGGCGGCGTCGCTCATGTAGTGGGTGGCGCGCCAGTAGGTCTCGGTGACCATCTCGGCGTCGGTCGGGCCGAGCAGGTCGGCCAGCCACTGGACGATCTCCGGCTGTTCGGCCAGGTCGGTGATCTTCGGCACTTCGTCGTTGTGGCGCTCGACGTCGGTGACCTGGGTGATCAGCACCGCGTGATGCGCGGTCAGCGCGCGGCCGCTCTCGGAGAAGATGTGCGGATGCGGCAGGCCCTGGGCGTCGCAGAATTCCTTGAGCATGCCCACCACCACACCGGCGTAGTCGTCGATGTCGTAGTTGATCGAACTGGCGTTGCGCGAATGGGTGCCGTCGTAGTCCACGCCCAGGCCGCCGCCGACGTCCACGTGATCCACCGGCAGGCCAAGGGCGCGCAGTTCGCCGTAGTAGCGGATGGCTTCCTTGAAGCCGTGCTGGTAGTCGGCGAGATTCGCGATCTGCGAGCCCATGTGGAAGTGCAGCAGGCGCACGCCCTGGTCCAGGCCGGCGGCGCGGAAGCGCTCGACCACCGACAGCAGCTGCGCGGCGGACAGGCCGAACTTGGCCTTCTCGCCACCGGTATCGGCCCACTTGGAGGAGGCCAGCGAGGACAGGCGCACGCGCAGGCCGACCTGGGGCAGCACGCCGACGTTGGCGGCCTCCTCGATCACCAACTGCACCTCGGATTCCTTCTCGATCACGATGAACACGTTGTGGCCGAGTTTCTGCCCCATCAGCGCCAGCTTGATGAACTCGCGGTCCTTGTAGCCGTTGCAGACGATGGTGCCGCCCTTGGGCGCCAGCGCCAGCACCGCCATCAGCTCGGGCTTGGAGCCAGCTTCCAGGCCGATGGAAACGTTCTGGGTGGCGATGATGCTTTCCACCACCGCTTCCTGCTGGTTCACCTTGATCGGGTACAGCGCGGTGTAGCGGCTGCCGTATTCAAGACGCGCGATGTTGGCGTCGAAGGCGCCGGTGAGCTTGCGCACGCGGTCCTGCAGGATGTCCGGGAAACGCACCAGCAGCGGCAGCGACAGGCCGGCTTCGCGCAGCTGGTCGACCAGCCCGTGCAGATCGATCGGCTGGGCATTGGCGCCCTGCGGGCGTACCTCGACATTGCCGGCGTCGTTGATGGCGAAATAGCCGGCGCCCCAGTGGCGAATGCCGTAGATGCTGCGGCTGTCTGCCACGGTCCAGTTGCTGCCGTCGTCTTTGCGGGTCCGTCTAGCGGCCATGCGGGGTGGTCTCCTCAAATGTCTCGAAATGAATGCAGGCGCCCCGCCCGGCGAGCGGGTGAGTCGTCAAAGCCTAGTCGGCTGGTGTGACGTTGCCGTGTTGACCGCCGGCTCCGGCGGTAAGTTTAGGAAATTCCGACGATGCGCCAGGGCGCGCCGATAAATCTCCCATCTAGGGAAAGGGCTTGCCGGCCATGCGCGGGCTGCGCATCGCCTGGAACCCCTTCTCTGCAGAGGAGAATCTGTCGAAAGAGACGGCTCAGCCGCCGGATTTCTTCGCCTTGAGGCCGCGCTTCTGCAGCTCTTCGAGCAACAGGTCGACGTGGTCGCCCTGGATCTCGATGACGCCGTCCTTGAGCGCGCCACCCGTGCCGCAACGCTTCTTCAGCGCGGTGGCCAGGTCTTTCAGCGCATCGGCCGCCAGCGGCACGCCGCTCACCGTGGTCACGGTCTTGCCGCCGCGCCCCTTGGTTTCACGACGCACGCGAGCGATGCCGTCGCCGGCCGGAATCCCGGCCTGCTTGCAGATGCACGCGCCAATGGGCTGATTGCAGTCCGGGCAGTGCCGGCCGGCATCAGTGGAATAGACGAGCCCGCCAAGGGCGGACAGGGAGGATGCTTTCTTGACCACCGGGCTTTTTCCCCAGGATTGGCCTCTAAGGGCCAGGTCAACGAATGATCGGCTGGCGCCGACCGCGACGCCCCACTCAGGCAGGGGCTGCGCATTCCCGGCGGAGGACCCTGCCGGAAAGGTCGCGCAATTTAGCAGCATTGAAGGCAAATGCTAAGAGCAGAATTGCGTCATTGATCGGTAGTTTGGCGACATGGGCCTTACAGGAGAATCTGGAGCACGGATGTAGGGCGTATAACGTTCGACGTTATACGCCGTTTGACCTTGCTTTCAGCGCACGCAGGGTTGGGCCCCGGAGCCGCGGTTCGAGGGCACTCCGAGCCTGACCTTGGCGCAGATGATGAGCACCGAGTATCGGCGTACAACCGCGAACGGTTGTACGCCCTACGGGTGACTCAGAAACTCACCAGATACTTGCGCAACGCCGCCAGCGAATCCGGGCAGTACGGCGTACCCGCCTTCGCTTCGGCCAGCACCTGGTGCGGGTCGATGAAGCGCGCCTCCATCACCTCTTCCGGTTGCAGCCTGAGCGGCGCATCGGACACGGCGGAGAACACCGCGCACCACAGGCGGTTGTCCGGCTGGTCGAAGAAGAACGAGCCATGCTCGCGCAACTCGACCCCGGAAATCCCCAACTCTTCTTCCAGCTCACGGGCGGCGGACTGGGCATAGCTCTCGTCCGCCAGCACCATGCCGCCCGCGGCCGGGTCCCAGTAGCCGGGATAGATCGCCTTGCTCAGGGTGCGGCGGTGCACGCACAGCTCGCCAGCCGTATTGAACAGCAGGATGAAGGTGCCCCGGCCAATCAGCCCGCGTTCGCGCAGCTCCGCGCGTGGCAGGCTGCCCCTGAGCTCGTCGTCCCGGTTGACCCAGGCGACCAGCTCGGCGTCCGAAGCCGCCCGGTGGGCGGCTTCCTTGTCGCTGATTCCGTCCATCATCAACCCTGGGCCAGCAGCTGGCGCAGATCGATGATTGCGGCGTTGGCGCGGGAGATGTAGTTGGCCATCACCAGCGAATGGTTGGCCAGCACGCCGAAGCCGCTGCCGTTGAGCACCATCGGGCTCCACAGCGGCGCCTGGGCGGCCTCCAGCTCGCGGATGATCTGGCGCACGCTGACGGTGGCGTTCTTCTTCGCCAGTACGTCGGCGAAGTCCACCTCGATGGCGCGCAGGATGTGCGACAGCGCCCAGGCCTGGCCACGGGCTTCGTAGAACACGTTGTCGATCTGCAGCCAGGGGGTTTCCTGCAGCTCTTCCTCGACCTGCGGCGCCTCACCCGGCACCACCGGCGCGGTGGGCTTGATGTTGGTGTTGAGCTTCACCCGGCCGACGCTGGCCGAGAGACGCTGGGACAGCGAGCCCAGGCGGGTGGAAACGTCACCCAGCCAGTTGTTCAGGCTGTCGGCGCGGGGATAGAACTGCGCGCCGGCCGGGTCCGCGGACAGTCGCGCCAGGTAGCGGTCCAGCGACTTGATGCCTTCGCCGTACTCCGATTCGGAAGACGGCAGCGCCCAGCTCTTGTTGTCGAAGTTGAAGCGCGGCTCGGCACGGGCCAGGTCCGCGTCCTCGGTGGACTGCGACTGGGAGCGGGCAAAGTCCTTGCGCAGCGCGCGGGACAGATCGCGCACCTGGACCAGGGCGCCGTATTCCCAGCTGGGCATGTTGTCCAGCCACAGGCCCGGCGGGAAGATGTCGTTGGAGAGATAGCCGCCCGGCTTGTTCAGCAGCGTGGCCACCACTTCCTTGAGGGTTTCCACCGTGGTGTAGCCGACCACCATCTGCCGGCCGGCGCGCTCGGCCGAGGCCTGGGCGTTCTGCTGCACGGGGAAGAGGTCAGGCTCCTGGCTCCAGTACCAGCCGACCACACCGCAGATCAGCAGGTAGACGCCCAGCAGACTGCCGAGCACGCGGCTCAGCCAGGGCCCGCCGAAGTAGGCGCGCACGTCGTCCACCGAGTCATCGACGCGATCGCGCACGGAGCCGCGTTTCTTCCAGTTCCACATGGCAAAGTCCTTAGCATCACGAAAACGAAGAGGGGGTTGGACCCGATTCCGCCCCGGGGAGTGCCCCGGCGGAACGATCCTGCCGCGCAAGCATGCCGCACCCGGCGGCTCAGCGCAGCCCACCCTGCGCATGGTGCGCGGTAACGTCGCGAATTACAAAGCGCATGTCGTTTGACCGACGGCACTGTTATTGCCATCAAGGATTGGTAGCATAGGGCCATCATCGTGTATCACGGCAGAAACACTTCGCTCGCACGCCCTCCCTACGGACAGATAAAGAAGCGCGCCATGAACGAGCTCGACGATCCGCCTCTCGACCGCCTCAAGCAGCATTTCGCCCAGCGGGTGATTCACCAGGCCCGCCATCTGCTCGAAGTCTGGCAGCGCCTGTCGCGCTCGGAGTGGAGCGCCGGCGGGATGGCCGAACTGACCGATGCCTGCCTGCTCCTGCAGCGCTACGCCGAGCGTTTCGGGCAGGCCGAGCACGTCGACCTGGCCCGGGCTGTAGACCAGTGCCTGCGCGCCGTGCAGGACAACCGCGGACGCCTGTCCAGCGCTCTGATCAGCGAACTCAACGGCCTGATGCAGCGCCTGTCGCGCACCGGGCTGCGTCACGGCGACCAGTACGAGCAGATCAGCCTGCCGCCGCTGCGCAAGCCGGTCTACCTGGCCCTGCAGGACCAGGAGCGTGCCGAACGCCTCGCCCAGCAGCTGGAATTCTTCGGCATGGCCGCGCAGCGCTGCGAGAGCGCCAATGCCTTCCGCGCCGCCATGGCCGAGCGGCATCCGGCGGCCATCGTGATGGAGATCGACTTCGCCGGCGCGGGCCAGGGTCTGACGCTGGCCAACGAAGTCCAGACCGGGCTGCGGCAGAAACTGCCGGTACTGTTCTTCAGCCACGACGAGACCGATACCCCGACCCGCATGGCCGCCGCCCGCGCCGGCGGCCAGGACTTCTTCACCGGGGCGCTGGACGCCTCCGCGGTGCTGGAGAAGATCGAGACCCTGAGCCGCGTGGCGCACTACGAGCCCTTTCGCGTGCTGATCGTCGAAGACTCCCGGGCCCAGGCCACGCACACCGAGCGGGTCCTGAACAACGCCGGCATCGTCACCCGCGCGCTCACCGCGCCGCTGTCGGTGATGGCCGAGCTGGCCGAGTTCCAGCCGGACCTGATCATCCTCGACATGTACATGCCCGAATGCCTGGGCACGGAGCTGGCCAAGGTGATCCGCCAGCACGAGCGCTATGTCAGCGTGCCGATCATCTACCTGTCCGCCGAGGACGACCTGGACAAGCAGCTCGACGCCATGAGCGAAGGCGGCGACGACTTCCTCACCAAGCCGATCAAACCGCGCCACCTGATCGCCACCGTGCGCAACCGCGCCGCCCGTGCGCGCAGCCTGCAGGCGCGGATGGTGCGCGACAGCCTTACCGGCCTGTACAACCACACCCATACCCTGCAACTGCTCGACGACGCCCGCTTCCGCGCGCGCCGCGAGGGCCGGCCGCTGACCTTCGCGATGCTCGACATCGACCACTTCAAGCGAGTCAACGACACCTTCGGACACCCCATGGGCGACCGGGTGATCAAGAGCCTGGCGCTGTTCTTGAAGCAGCGCCTGCGCAAGACCGACCACATCGGCCGTTACGGCGGCGAGGAATTCGCCGTGGTGCTGCCCGATACCGACGCCGACACGGCGCGCCGGGTGCTGGAAGAAATCCGCCAGCGATTCGCCGAGATTCGCTACCCCGCGCAACCCGGCGATCTCACCTGTACCTTCAGTTGCGGCATCGCCGAGCTGGACGAGGCAATGGACATCAAGACCCTGGCCAAGCAGGCCGACGAGGCGCTGTACCGGGCCAAGCATGGCGGGCGCAATCGGGTGGAAGTATTCGACTGAGGTGGTCGCGCGCTCTGCCGCGCGATTTTCCGACCAGATACTGGCACCTTGTCATCAGCCAGTAACGAAACTGCAATAGGGTCAGGGCTCGCCGTTTTTCGTTGTCGGTCGAGACCTGCCATGCGCCTCAAGCTGCTGACCAACCTCAACACCTTCCTGCTCCTGCTCGTATGTCTCGCGCTGGGCGCCACCCTGTGGTGGTCGCAGCGCGCGCTGGAGCGCCCCTTCACCTTGATGGACCGTTACCTGGAACTCTCCCAGGGCTTCGAGCGCAAGGTGGCGCAGAACATCCAGGCGTACCTGGGCAGCGGTGACGCACTCAAGCAGAAGGCCGCCCAACAGGCGCTGGAGGAACTGGCCACGGAGCTTCCGCAGTTGCCGGAAAGCCTGGGGCAGCTGCTGGGCGCGAGCCTCGACGAACTACGCCAGTTCAGCGGCAACCAACTGCTCGCCGCCGGCAAGCTGGCGGGGGATCCGCAGGGCCTGCTGCTGCAGGCCGAGCGTGACCTGCTGGCCGCCCTGGATCAGCTCGGCGCCTACGCAGACGCCAGCCAGAACCCCGCCGCTGCCGAGTACCGCGCGCCGCTGCTGCAGGCCGGCCTGCACCTGACCCGCCTGGCCCACGCCCGCGCCAAGCTGGTGGAAAGCGGCAACCCGGCGCTGGCCGAGGACATCCAGCGTGAACTCGACAGCCTGCGACAGCTCGCCGGGCGCATCGACGCCCTGCCCCTGCTCGGTGTACTGCAGCAGCAGGCCTCGGCCTCCGACGACTTCGCCGCGATGATGGGCCTGGACACCCAGCCCGCCGCGGAGCAGCAGAGCGAGGACCGTGGCGTCGGCCTCAAGCGCGACCTGGCCGGCGTGCTGCGCCGCTACCCCGACGAACTCGATCGCACCCGCCAACTGATCGCCCAGCGCCAGCAGCTGGCCAGCGCCACGGCCCAGCGCCTGGGCGCCGTGCAGCAGGCCCTGGCGACGCTGGAGCCGCAGGTGCGCGAGGAACGCTCGAAGATCCAGGCACAGGTCCGCGTTATCCAGGGCGCACTGATCGCGCTGATCCTCGCCACCGCGCTGCTCATCGACACCCTGCAACGCCGCCTGGCGCGGGTACTCGGTCAACTGGTGCCGGCGCTGTCGACCTGGGCCCATGGCGACTTCAACAAACCCATCGCGCTCGCCACCCGCACCCGCGACCTGGTGGAACTGCAGGAGTCGCTGAACCGTCTGCGCGATTTCCTCGGCACCCTGGTCGGCACCATCCACCAACGCGCCGAGGAAGTGGCCGGCAGCAGCCGCGCCCTGGCCGAGCTCAGCGGCGGCCTGCACGCCGGCGCCGAGCGCCAGGCCAGCGACACCGGGGAAATCCGCGATGCGCTGGGGCACATGGAAGCGGCGATCCAGCAGGTCGCCGGCGACGCCAGCCAGGCGGCCTCGGCCAGCCAGGCCGCCGGGGTGGCGGTGGAACAGGGGCAACGGGTGATCGGCAATAGCCTCAGCGGTATGCGCGCGCTGGTCGACGAGGTACAGAGCAACGCCCAGGCCATCGAGAACCTGGCAGAGGAATCGGCCACCATCGGCAACGTGCTGGGGGTGATCCGCTCCATCGCCGAACAGACCAACCTGCTCGCCCTCAACGCCGCCATTGAGGCGGCTCGGGCTGGCGAGCAAGGTCGTGGCTTTGCCGTGGTGGCAGAGGAAGTGCGCTCGCTGGCCCTACGCACCGCCGGCGCCACCGAGGAAATCCAGCAGCTCACCGCGCGCCTGCAACAGGCCGCGCGGCAGTCGGTGGAGGCGATGCGCAGCCAGGTGGAGCACGCGGAAGTCACCGCCAACCAGGCCGGCGCCGCCGAGGGTGCGCTGGACGAGGTGGTGGAAGCCATCCGCACCATCGCCAGCATGGCCGAACGCATCGCCGAGGGCTCCGCGCAACAGAGCGGTGCGGTCAGCGAGATTCGCTCCCACAGCGAGCGCATTCATGCACTGGGCAGCGAGAACCTGCGCCTGATCGGCCAGGGCCGCAGCCAGGGCGAGCAGTTGCAGGAGCTGGGCGGTGCCTTGCACACCGCCGTGCGGGCGTTCCGGGTGTGACGTAGGGCGTATAACGTTCGGCGTTATACGCCGTTTGACCGTGACCGCCATCCGCACCGGATTTGGCCAGGCCACGGCTCGGACGGGCGTCCGGCTCAACCTCGCGGTTGGGCGTCGGGACGGTGTATCGGCGTATAACCGCGAACGGTTATACGTCCTACGCTCAGGCTCGATCAGCGCTCGCCCAGCTTGTGCCGCGCCGCGTACAGGCAAACCATCTCCATCGCCAGGGTCGCGCCGGCCAGGGCGGTGATCTCGGCGTTGTCATAGGGCGGCGCCACTTCCACCACGTCCATCCCCACCAGGTTGATTCCCCGCAGCGCGCGGAGGATTTCCAGCGCCTGGTGCGAGCTCAATCCACCGCACACCGGCGTGCCGGTGCCGGGGGCGAAGGCCGGGTCGAGGCAGTCGATATCGAAGGTCAGGTACACCGGGTTGTCCCCCACCCGCGCGCGGATTTGCTCGGCGATGGCCTGCGGCGCAGTGCGGTGCACCTCGCGGGCATCCAGCACCTGGAAGCCCATCACGTCGTCGTTGGTGGTGCGCAGGCCGACCTGCACCGAGCGCGACGGGTCCACCAGTCCCTCGCGGGCGGCGTGGTAGAACATGGTGCCGTGGTCGATGCGCTGGCAGTCCTCGTCCGGCCAGGTATCGCTGTGGGCGTCGAAGTGGATCAGCGACAACGGGCCGTGCTTCTTCGCGTGGGCCTTGAGCAGCGGGTAGCTGATGAAGTGGTCGCCGCCCAGGGTCAGCAGCGCGCAGCCGGCTTCGAGGATGCGCACGGCGTGGGCTTCGATGACTTCCGGGGTTTCCTGCGGCACGCCGTGATCGAAGGCGCAGTCGCCGTAGTCGATCACCGCCAGGTGGTCGAAGGGATCGAACTCCCAGGGGAAGTGCCGGGCCCAGGCCATCTGTACCGAGGCGGCGCGGATCGCGCGCGGTCCGAAGCGGCTGCCGGGGCGGTTGGTGGTGGCGGTATCGAACGGCACGCCGCTCACGACCAGGTCGACGCCGCGCAGGTCGCGGCTGTAGCGGCGGCGCATGAAGCTGGTGATGCCGGCGTAGGTGGATTCGGCAGCGGTGCCATAAAGGCTGTCGCGGGTGATGGCCTGGTCGTTGTCGTGGGCTTGATCCATGGCGTCCTCGTCGTTGTTATCGGTTGATCACGCTTGCTTGGAACGGTCACTTCCGTAGGGCGCATAACCTGGAACAGGTTATGCGCCGGCCTCTAGGCGGCGGATAACGCTGGCGCGTTATGCGCCCTACGAAAGCGCACGTATTGCAATGTTCGTCAGGTACGAGTACGGAACGCCGACCACAGCCGGGTGCGCTCGCGCTGCTGCTTCAGAGTCAGCAGTTGTTCGCCGAACAATTTCTGCCGCATGGCCGCCGGCGGGTAGATGTCCGGATCGCCCGCCACCTCGGCGGAGAGCAGCGGCGTGGCCTTCTGGTTGGCGTTGGCGAAGTACAGGGTGTTGGTCAGCTCGGCGATGGACTCGGGGCGCAGCATGAAGTCGATGAAGGCGCGTGCCTCCTGCGGGTGCGGCGCGTCCGCCGGGATGGCCATGGTGTCGAACCAGATCAGCGTGCCTTCCCTGGGAATCCGGTAGATCACCTCGAACGGCTTGTTCGCCTGCTTCGCCTGCGCGGCCCCCATCAGCGCATCGCCGGTATAGGTCAGGGCAACGCAGAGGGTGCCGTTGGCCAGGTCGTTGATGTGCTTGCCGCTGGCGACGTAGCGCACATTGGGCTGCAGCTTGGCCAGCAGCTCGCGGACCTGGGCGAGGTCGGCCGGGTCGGTGCTGTAGGGCGGCTTGCCCAGGTAATTCAGCGCGACGCTGATGACTTCCTGGGGCGAATCGATCAGCGAGATGCCGCAGTCGGCCAGGCGGCTGGCGTACTCGGGCTTGAACAGCAGGTCGAGGCTGTCCAGCGGGGCGCCGGGAATGCGCTTGAGCACCGCGTCCTTGTTGATCGCCAGGCCCACGGTGCCCCAGGTATAGGGCACGCCGAAACGGTTGCCCGGATCGATGGCCGCGAGCTTGGCCAGCAGTTCCGGGTCGAGGTTGGCGAAGTTCTTCAGCTGCGCGTCGTCCACCGGCTGCACCGCCTTCGCCTGGATGGCCCGGGCCAGGCCGCTGCTGGCGGGGAACACCACGTCGTAGCCGCTGGCACCGGTCATCAGCTTGCTGTCGAGGACCTCGGCGCTGTCGAAGGTGTCGTACTTCACGCGGATGCCGGTCTCGGCCTGGAAGCGCTTGAGCGCATCGGCGCCGACATAGTCCGCCCAGTTGTACAGGTTGAGCACCCGCTCCTGCGCCTGCAGCGGCATGGCCGCGAGCAACGCCGCAAGGGGGGCCGCCAGAGCTGCCCGGTAGAACGCACGCATGATCATCGCCTCGGGTTTGTTGTGGTTATGGGGCGAGCATGCCGGGGGCTTTACTTTGCAAAAATACAAAGTTAATTACTTTGGCATTATCCAAAACCAATGATTGGGACCAGCCGATGCTCAGCCAACTGCGCGACCTCGACCTGCAACTGCTGCGCCTGTTCGTCACCGTGGTCGAGTGCGGCGGCTTCAGCGCGGCGCAAGGCGAGCTGGGGCTGAGCCAGCCGAGCATCAGCATCCAGATGGCCAAGCTGGAGACGCGCCTGGGCTATCGCCTGTGCGAGCGCGGCAAGGGCGGTTTCCGCCTGACGCCCAAGGGCGAGCACTTGCTGCAGGCGACTCGCCGGCTATTCATCGCCATCGAAGGTTTTCGCCATGAAGCCCGCGGGGTCGCCGACAAGCTGCTGGGCGAAGTGCGCCTAGGCCTGTCCGAGGCCCTCGACGAGCGGGTGCTGGCGCAGCTGTCCGAGGCGGTGCGGCGCTTCCGCCGACGCAACGAGGCGGTGACGCTGGAACTGGTGACCACCACACCCGCCGAGCTGGAGCGCCTGCTGCTGCAGGACCGCCTGCACCTGGCCATCGGCTATTTCGCTGGCACCCAGGCGGCGCTGGAGCACGTGCCGCTGTTCAGCGAACCCCAGGGCCTGTATTGCGGGGTCGGCCATCCGGCCTTCGATGATCCGACGGTCAGCCGCGAGGCCCTGGCCGACGCCGACGAGGTGCACCACCCCTATCGCTTCATCGCCGCCGACGAGCCGCTGCAAACCCGCCGCAGCAGCGCACGCAGCGAGCAGGTGGACGGCAGCCTGGCCTTCATCCTCTCCGGCGCGCACGTCGGCTACTTGCCCAGGCACATCGCTGCGCCCTGGCTGGAGCGGGGCCGACTGCGCGAACTGCTGCCCGGCGAGCTGGGTTTCGACGTGGCCTTCAGCCTGACCCGCCACCGCGGCCGCCACCCCGGCGATGCGGAGCAGGCGTTCGCCAGCGACCTGCTCGACGCCTTCGGCCAGCCCGCGTCCGATTGACGCAGCAGACGAGCAAGCCCCCGCCCGGCGGCGAGGTCCAGGGCGCCCGCTCATCTCTTGTCACAGCTCATCCGGCGGCGTCACGGGCCGCGCCGGAAGCTTTCCGCTATCATGCCCGCCACTTACGTAGTCCGTGAGATGTCCATGCGCCGCCTGCTCACCCTGCTCCTGCTCCTCGTTGCCCTGCCCGCTTCCGCCGGCCTGTTCGACAAACCCGCCGACAAGGGCGGCTTCGCCGTCGGACAGCCCGCCAAGGGCGATTTCCTGCCGGTGGCCGAAGCCTTCCGCCTGAGCGTCGAGGACAGCGACAGCCAGCAGGTGAAGCTGCGCTTCATCAATGCCGACGGCTACTACCTCTACCAGCACCGCTTCGGCTTCAAGGTCGAGCCGGCCGACAGCGGCGTGACCGTCGGCGAAGTGAAGCTGCCGCCGGGCAAGCAGCACCATGACGATTACTTCGGCGACACCGTCGTCTATTACGCCATCACCGACCTCGATGTGCCGCTGAACAACCCGCAGCACAAGCCCTTCACCCTGGTGGTGAGCTACCAGGGCTGCGCCGACAAGGGCCTCTGCTACGCGCCGGAAACCACCCGCCTGCAGATCGCCGACGGTCAGGCCGCCAGCGTGGTCACCGCGGCGGCCGCCTCCGCCAGTGGCAGCGCCGCCAAGGCCGCCACCAGCGACAATCCTCTGGCCAGCCTGCTGGGCGACCACGAGCCGGGCAAGATCAAGAAGCTCGGCCGCGCCCTGGTGATCTTCTTCCTGCTGGGCCTGGCGCTGACCTTCACCCCCTGCGTGCTGCCGATGCTGCCGATCCTTTCCGGCGTGGTCCTGCGCGGCCGTCCGGGCGGCGCGCGCGGACTGGCGCTGTCGCTGGCCTACGTGCTGCCGATGGCCGCCTGCTACGCAGTGCTCGGCACCCTGATGGGCCTGTTCGGCGCCAAGCTCAACCTGCAGGCGATGCTGCAATCGCCCTGGGTGCTGGTGCCTTTCGCGGCCTTCTTCGTGGTTTTCGCCATCGCCATGTTCGGCGTGTTCGAACTGCGCCTGCCCGGCTTCCTCCGTGAACGCCTGGACAACATGGCCAACAACACCCGCGGCGGCTCCATCGCCGGTGCGGCGACCCTGGGCGTGCTCTCCAGCCTGCTGGTGTCGCCCTGCGTCACCGCTCCGCTGGCCGGGCTGCTGCTCTATATCAGCAGCACCGGCGATGCGATGGGCGGCGGCCTGCTGCTGTTCTCCCTGGGCCTGGGCATGGGCACGCCACTGGTGATCTTCGCTGTCGGCGGCGGGGCCTTGCTGCCCAAGAGCGGCGCCTGGATGAACAGCGTGCGCAACGTCTTCGGCGTGATGTTGCTGGCGGTGGCGGTCTGGATGCTCGAACGTCTGGTTTCCGGCCCGGTGGCGCTGACTCTCTGGGGCACCCTGGCCGGCGGCGTCGCCATCGCCATGGGCACCCTCGAACTGGGTCCGAAGAAGCCGCTGCAACGCGCCGGTCAACTGCTCGGCCTGATGTTGCTGGTGTATGCGGTGGTCGCCTGGACCGGCGCCCTGCGCGGCGAATCCGACCCGATGCACCCGCTGGGCCGCAGCACGCCGGGCCTGCACGCCGGCCCGCCGAGCTCGACACCCGGCGACTGGCAGAACATCACCACCCCCGCCCAGCTCGATGCCGCCCTGGCCAGCGCCCAGGCCGCCGGTCGCCCGGTGCTGCTGGACTGGTACGCCGACTGGTGCATCAGCTGCAAGATCATCGAACGCCAGGTGCTGCCGACCCCGGAAGTCCAGGCGCAACTGCCCGGTTTCGTCCTGCTGCGCTTCGACATGACCGCCAGCACCGAGGAACAGCGCGCCCTGCTAGACCGCTTCAACCTGTTCGGCCCGCCGGCCATGCTGTTCTTCTCGGCAAAAGGCGACGAATGGAGCGATCTGCGCATCATCGGCGAGACGGATGCCGCCACCCTCGCCGAACGTCTGCGCCAGGCCTCTTCGCGCGGCTGAAAACGCCCGCCCCACTCATACCGCTGCAATGGTTTTGCCGTAATCGGCTGGCAACATGCCGACATCTACGGCAAAACCTGCATGACTGGACAGTCACGCCGGCTTTCCGGCATAGTCCCGCCCTATCTTTTTCCGCCTAAGAGAAGGACAAGAGCATCCAGATGGCGACCTTACTGGTACTGCACGGGCCCAACCTCAACCTGCTGGGCACCCGCGAGCCCGACAAGTATGGCTCCGTCACCCTCGAGCAGATCAACCAGGATCTGGAGCGCCGCGCCCGCGAGGCCGGCCACCACCTGATGCACCTGCAGAGCAACGCCGAGTACGAACTGATCGACCGGATCCATGCCGCGCGCAACGAAGGCGTGGACTTCATCCTCATCAATCCGGCCGCGTTCACGCATACAAGTGTCGCCCTACGTGACGCATTGCTCGCTGTGAGCATCCCATTCATCGAAGTGCACCTTTCCAACGTGCACAAACGTGAACCTTTCCGGCATCACTCCTACTTCTCCGACGTGGCGGTAGGGGTGATCTGCGGTCTGGGAGCCACAGGCTACCGCCTGGCCCTGGAATCCGCCCTTGAACAACTTGAACGCCCGTGACCTCACCTGGGAGTGCGAACACTGATGGACATCCGTAAAGTCAAGAAACTGATCGAACTGCTCGAAGAATCCGGTATCGACGAGCTGGAAATCAAAGAGGGCGAAGAGTCCGTACGCATCAGCCGCCACAGCAAGAGCGCTGCGGCCCCGATCTACGCTGCCGCCCCGGCCTACGCTCCGGCTCCTGCCGCAGCCGCTCCGGCCGCTGCCGCAGCTCCCGCCCCGGCCGCCGAAGCCGCTCCGGCTGCACAGGCGCTCAACGGCAACGCCGTGCGCTCGCCGATGGTCGGCACCTTCTACCGCGCAGCCTCGCCAACTTCCGCCAACTTCGTCGAAGTCGGCCAGAGCGTGAAGAAAGGTGACATCCTGTGCATCGTCGAAGCCATGAAGATGATGAACCACATCGAGGCTGAGACCAGCGGCGTGATCGGTCAGATCCTCGTGGAGAACGGCCAGCCGGTCGAATTCGACCAGCCCCTGTTCACCATCGTCTAAGCCGCGGGGAACCTGCGATGTTGGAAAAAGTACTGATCGCCAACCGCGGCGAAATCGCGCTGCGCATCCTGCGCGCGTGCAAGGAGCTGGGCATCAAGACGGTGGCTGTGCACTCGACCGCCGACCGCGAGCTGATGCACCTGTCGCTGGCCGACGAAGCGGTCTGCATCGGTCCGGCCCCGGCTGCGCAGTCCTACCTGCACATCCCGGCGATCATCGCCGCGGCCGAGGTCACCGGCGCCGTGGGCATCCACCCCGGCTATGGCTTCCTCGCCGAGAACGCCGACTTCGCCGAGCAGGTCGAGCGCTCGGGCTTCACCTTCATCGGCCCGAGCGCCGACGTCATCCGCCTGATGGGTGACAAGGTGTCCGCCAAGGACGCCATGAAGAAAGCCGGCGTTCCGACCGTACCGGGCTCCGACGGCCCGCTGCCCGAAGACGAAGAAACCGCGCTGGCGATCGCCCGCGAGGTGGGCTACCCGGTGATCATCAAGGCCGCCGGTGGCGGCGGTGGTCGCGGCATGCGCGTGGTGCACAACGAGGAAGACCTGATCAAGTCCGCCAAGCTGACCCGCACCGAAGCGGGCGCAGCCTTCGGCAACTCCATGGTCTACCTGGAGAAGTTCCTGACCAACCCGCGTCACGTGGAAGTCCAGGTCCTCTCCGACGGCCAGGGCAACGCCATCCACCTGGGCGACCGCGACTGCTCCCTGCAGCGCCGTCACCAGAAGGTGCTGGAAGAAGCCCCAGCCCCGGGCATCGACGAGAAGGCCCGCGCCGAAGTGCTGGCCCGCTGCGTCCAGGCCTGCGTGGAAATCGGCTACCGTGGCGCCGGCACCTTCGAGTTCCTCTACGAGAACGGCCGCTTCTACTTCATCGAGATGAACACCCGCGTGCAGGTGGAGCATCCGGTGTCGGAGATGGTCACCGGTATCGACATCGTCAAGGAGATGCTCAGCATCGCCTCGGGCAACAAGCTGTCGATCCGCCAGGAAGACGTGGTCATCCGTGGCCATGCGCTGGAATGCCGGATCAACGCCGAAGACCCGAAGACCTTCATGCCGAGCCCCGGCAAGGTGAAGCACTTCCACGCACCCGGCGGCAACGGCGTGCGCGTGGATTCGCACCTGTACAGCGGCTACGCCGTACCGCCGAACTACGACTCGCTGGTGGGCAAGATCATCACCTACGGCAAGGACCGCGATGAAGCCATGGCGCGCATGCGTAACGCGCTGGACGAGCTGATCGTCGATGGCATCAAGACCAATACCGAGCTGCACAAGGATCTGGTCCGCGACAAAGAGTTCTGCAAGGGTGGCGTGAACATCCACTACCTGGAGAAGAAGCTGGGCATGGACAAGCACTAAGCCTGTCCCGCTCCGCCTCGCTCCACCACAAGGGCTGCCTCCGGGCGGCCCTTGTGCTTTGCAGGCCGTGTACGCTGGCATGGCAAGGTGCCGTGCAGTAAGCTTGCCGCCTTTATCTACGGGCCGCCCAGGCGGCCCGCTGTCTTTCCAGCACCATCGAGGTACCGCCCCATGCCCTGGCTTCAAGTCCGACTCGCCATCACTCCGGAACAGGCGGAAACCTATGAAGATGCGCTGCTGGAAGTCGGCGCCGTATCGGTGACCTTCATGGACGCCGAAGACCAGCCGATCTTCGAGCCGGACCTGGGCACCACCCCGCTGTGGAGCCACACCCATCTGCTCGCGCTGTTCGAGGCCGACACCGACGAGACCGCGCTGGTCGCCCACCTGTCCCTGCTGACCGGCGGCGAGCTGCCGCAGCACCAGATCGAGCGCATCGAGGACCAGGACTGGGAACGCAGCTGGATGGACAACTTCAAGCCGATGCGTTTCGGCCGCCGCCTGTGGATCGTCCCCAGCTGGCACGACGCCCCGGAACCGGACGCGGTGAACCTGCTGCTCGATCCGGGCCTGGCTTTCGGCACCGGCACCCACCCGACCACCTCGCTCTGCCTGCAGTGGCTGGATAGCCAGGAGCTGGCCGGCCAGTACGTGCTGGACTTCGGCTGCGGCTCAGGCATCCTCGCCATTGCCGCGCTGCTGCTGGGCGCCGAGCGCGCTGCCGGCACCGACATCGACCCGCAGGCGCTGGAAGCCTCCCGCGACAACGCCTCGCGCAACGGCATCGACCCGGCCAAATTCCCCGTCTACCTGCCCGCTGATCTGCCAAAGGAGCCAGCGGACGTCCTGGTAGCGAACATTCTGGCCGGTCCGCTGGTCACATTGGCAGAGCAGCTCACCGGACTGGTCAAGTCCGGTGGCCGCCTGGCCCTCTCGGGCATCCTCGCCGAGCAGGCCGAGGAAGTGCGCGCGGCCTATGCCGGCGCCTTCGACCTCGACCCGACCGCCGAGCAGGAAGGCTGGATCCGCATTACGGGTCGCCGCCGCTGACTGCCCGCTGCAAGGGGCTTGGGTTAGACTAATCGTTTGTTTTTCCGCCGGACCGCCGCATGAGCGACAGCTTCATCACACAGTGCCCCCATTGCCAGACCCGCTTCCGCGTCAACTCGGCGCAATTGGGCGCGGCCAGCGGTAACGTGCGCTGTGGAACCTGCCTGAAGGTATTCAACGCCCCGCAGAACATGCTGGACGAGCCGACGGCGGCACCGACCCTGACGAACGTGGTTCCGCCACCGGCCGCTCCCGCGAAGCCGGAGCCAGCGCCCGTACCGGCGCCGAAACCCGTGGTGGAACCGGCGGCGCCAGCCCCGGCCATGGCAGTCCCTGCCCCCACGCCAGCCGCCGCCACCCCGGAACAGCCGAAGCCGTCGCCCGCCCCCGGCACGGCCACCCTCGGTTGGCCACTGGCCCCCCATGCGGCGCGACACTCCAGCGACGTCGCGGAAAAGCCCGTCGCCCCCGAACCCAAGGTGGAAGCCAGACCGCTCATCCAGCCGGAGCCGCGCCCCGAACCAGCTCCAGCTCCAGCTCCAGCTCCAGCTCCAGCTCCAGCTCCAGCTCCAGCTCCAGCTCCAGCTCCAGCTCCAGCAGTAGTATCGGCCCCGGCCGCTTCGATAGCGGCAACACCGGCGCCAGCCCCGATTCCCAGCGAGCCGGCCAAGGCCGAAACCGCGCCGGCGAAGCAGGACGAAACGCTGTGGATCCACGACGACCTGGACCTGGACAGCCTCAACCTCGACGAAGAGCTGGCCAAGCTGGACGAGTTCGAGCTGTCCCAGGAATTCCTCAGCATCGATCGCGCGCCCGCCCCCAGCGAGGCCCTGCAGATCAAGCAGGAAGAGAAGCGCGACCCGCACGACGAACGCTGGGCCGAAGCCCTGCTGCAGTCGGAACAGCCTGCCGGCAATCGCGCCGTCCGACAGGAACCCAACCTCGGTCAACTGCCGGCCGATGAGCCGGAAGAACCCGCCCCCAGCGCTCGCCTCGTGGCCGACAAGGAACCTGAGGAAGAGCCCGAGGAAGAACCGGACGAAGAGCCCCGGATCGAACCGGCTCCGCTCAGCGCCGTGGACGACGAGGAAAAGCTGCCCACCTTCAGCGCCCGCCGCGACGACGATGAGCCCGAGCACATCGAAGACGATCACGACGACGAACCTGCCGTCGACACAGGTAGCAACGCTCGCCGCGCCGAACCCGCGCTGCGCAACGACGCCCTGCACGACCTGAGCGACGAACCGCTGCAACTGGACTGGCAGAAACCCAAGCGCCGCTGGGGCCGCAACCTGTTCTGGCTGCTGCTGATCCTGCTTGCGCTGGCCGCCCTCGCCGGGCAGTACATCGCCTACCACTTCGAGGAACTGGCCCGCCAGGACCAGTACCGCCCCTGGTTCGCCCAGGCTTGCCCGGAACTGGGCTGCACCCTGCCCTCCAAGGTGGACGTGGAACAGATCCGCAGCAGCAACCTGGTGGTGCGCAGCCACCCGGACTTCAGCGGTGCCCTGGTGGTCGACGCGATCATCTACAACCGCGCGAACTTCTCCCAGCCCTTCCCGCTGCTGGAAATGCGCTTCGCCGACCTGAACGGCCAGCTGATCGCCAGCCGCCGCTTCAAGCCCAGCGAATACCTCTCGGGCGAGCTGGCCGGGCAAAGCGAAATGCCGCCGCAGACGCCGATCCACATCTCCCTGGACATCCTCGATCCGGGTCCGAAGGCCGTGAACTACAGTCTGAGCTTCCACTCGCCGGAGTGACCCGGCGAGTAGCCCAAAAGGCCGCCCAGCGCCAGTTCCGCTCGTCTTCCTACCTTGGGTGATAAGCCGCGAGCTGTTCAGAATTTATCCAAATTCGCCTTTATCCGGTCATCGAGAGCGGGTATCATGCCCTCCCTTTTTTGCTAGCACCGGTGGCAGGCCCCGAAACGCTCCCGCGAGTCTTACAGCGCGCGGCGCATCGGTGTTCCCGCCCCATTAACCATGGAACTCAGGTCGGTGGTACGCATCGGCTCCTACACACTGCCCAACAGACTGATCCTGGCCCCGATGGCCGGCGTTACCGATCGTCCGTTCCGCCAGCTGTGCCGCCGCCTTGGCGCCGGCATGGTGGTCTCGGAAATGGTCACCAGCGACGTCCGCCTGTGGAATAGCCGCAAGTCGCGCCTGCGCCTGCAGCACGACAACGAGGACCAGCCGCGTTCGGTGCAGATCGCCGGCGGCGACCCGCAGATGCTCGCGGAAGCCGCACGGTGCAACGTGGAGCTCGGCGCCCAGATCATCGACATCAACATGGGCTGTCCGGCGAAGAAGGTGTGCAACAAGGCCGCGGGCTCCGCGCTGATGAAGGATGAACGGCTGGTGGCCGACATCCTCGAGGCGGTGGTCGCGGCGGTAGAGGTGCCCGTCACCCTGAAGATTCGCACCGGCTGGGACCGGTCGAACAAGAACGGTGTGACGGTGGCGCGGATCGCCGAGCAGTCGGGCATCCAGGCGCTGGCGGTGCACGGCAGGACCCGCGCCGACCTCTACACCGGCGAAGCGGAGTACGAAACCATCGCGGCGATCAAGCAGGCGGTTTCCATTCCGGTCTTCGCCAACGGTGATATCGATTCGCCGCAGAAGGCACGGCAGGTGCTCGAGCTGACCGGGGTGGACGCCCTGCTGATCGGACGCGCCGCCCAGGGCAGGCCCTGGATCTTCCGCGAGATCGATCATTACCTGGGCACCGGCGAAACATTGCCGGCGCCGAGTCTGCACGAAGTGGAGAGCATCCTGCTCGAACACCTCGCTGCATTGCATGCGTTTTATGGGGAAGACATGGGTGTGCGAATTGCCCGCAAGCACGTGGGCTGGTACCTCGCCACCCTGCCGGGTGCGGCGGAGTTCCGCACCCTGTTCAATCGTTTGCAGGACACGGATGCACAGAGCGCCAGCGTCAGGCAGTTCTTCGCCGAGCGCCACAATAACGGAGAAGGGGTGGCCGCATGACAACGATGACCGAGACATTAGTGAGTGGAATGACACCCGTGAGCGACAACACCAACCTTAAGCAGCACCTGACCACTCCGACGCAGGAGGGCCAGACCCTCCGCGACAGCGTGGAAAAGGCCCTGCACAACTATTTCGCCCATCTCGAAGGGCAGCCGGTCACGGACGTGTACAACATGGTGCTTTGCGAAGTCGAAGCGCCGCTGCTGGAAACCGTCATGAACTACGTGAAGGGGAACCAGACCAAAGCCTCCGAACTGCTGGGCCTGAACCGCGGGACCCTGCGCAAGAAACTCAAGCAGTACGACCTTCTCTGACAGGTGGCAGGCGCGGGGCCGCGACCGATCGGTCGGCAGGGCCTGCGCCTGACACGCGAAAAGCCCGAAGCCTTTGTGGAAGCCGTTATGACCGACCAAACCACCCGCCTGCCCATCCGCCGCGCGCTGATCAGCGTTTCCGACAAGACCGGCGTCGTCGATTTCGCCCGTGAGCTGGTTGCCCTCGGCGTGGAGATCCTCTCCACCGGCGGCACCTACAAGCTGCTCAAGGACAACGGTATCGCCGCCGTGGAAGTGGCCGACTACACCGGCTTCCCGGAAATGATGGACGGCCGCGTGAAGACCCTGCACCCGAAAGTGCACGGCGGCATCCTCGGCCGTCGCGACATCGACGGTGCGGTGATGGAAGAGCACGGCATCAAGCCGATCGACCTGGTCGCGGTCAACCTCTACCCCTTCGCCGCCACCGTGGCCAAGCCGGGCTGCACCCTGCCGGACGCCATCGAGAACATCGACATCGGCGGCCCGACCATGGTCCGCAGCGCGGCGAAGAACCACAAGGACGTCGCCATCGTGGTCAACTCCAGCGACTACGAAGGTGTCATCGCGGCCCTGAAGGACGGCGGCCTGACCTACGCCCAGCGCTTCAACCTGGCCCTCAAGGCGTTCGAGCACACCTCCGCCTACGACGGCATGATTGCCAACTACCTGGGCACCATCGACCAGAACGCCGAGACCCTATCCACCGAGAACCGCCTGCAGTTCCCGCGCACCTTCAACAGCCAGTTCATCAAGGCCCAGGACATGCGCTACGGCGAGAACCCGCACCAGAGCGCGGCGTTCTACGTCGAGGGCGGCGAGGCCAGCGTCTCCACCGCCGTCCAGCTGCAGGGCAAGGAACTGTCGTTCAACAACGTGGCCGACACCGACGCCGCGCTGGAGTGCGTGAAGAGCTTCGTCAAGCCGGCCTGCGTCATCGTCAAGCACGCCAACCCGTGCGGCGTGGCCGTGGTCCCGGAAAACGAAGGCGGCATCCGCAAGGCCTATGACTTGGCCTACGCCACCGACACCGAGTCGGCCTTCGGCGGCATCATCGCGTTCAACCGCGAGCTGGACGGCGAGACCGCCCAGGCCATCGTCGAGCGCCAGTTCGTCGAAGTCATCATCGCCCCGAAAGTTTCCGAAGCCGCCCGCGCCGTCGTCGCCGCCAAGGCCAACGTGCGTCTGCTGGAATGCGGCGAGTGGCCGGCCGAGCGCCCTGCCGGCTGGGACTTCAAGCGCGTCAACGGCGGCCTGCTGGTGCAGAGCCGCGACATCGGCATGATCACCGCCGATGACCTGAAGATCGTCACCCAGCGCGCCCCGAGCGAGCAGGAAATCCACGACCTGATCTTCGCCTGGAAAGTCGCCAAGTTCGTCAAGTCCAACGCCATCGTCTACGCCAAGAACCGCCAGACCGTCGGTGTCGGCGCCGGGCAGATGAGCCGCGTCAACTCCGCCCGCATTGCCGCCATCAAGGCCGAGCATGCCGGCCTGGAAGTGAAGGGGGCGGTCATGGCTTCCGACGCCTTCTTCCCGTTCCGCGACGGCATCGACAACGCTGCCAAGGCTGGCATCACCGCGGTGATCCAGCCAGGTGGTTCGATGCGCGACAACGAAGTGATTGCAGCCGCCGACGAAGCCGGCATCGCGATGGTGTTCACCGGCATGCGCCACTTCAGGCATTAAGGTGGATCGGACGCGCTGAAGCAGGCATCTGCTGCGTTGCCCGAACGTTCCCCAATGCTCATTGCCAGAAGGCAACTCCGCTTGGTGAACGCTCGGGCGCCTTGCATCTACCCGCTTCATCGCGCCCCTTGAGATCGGTTTGTGAAGAGCGGACTGATCGTGAGAATTCGTAGCCTGGGTGGAGCGAAGCGATACCCGGGAATCCGGCAGGTCCGGAACTGTTCAGGAGATTTCCAATGAACGTACTCATCATCGGCAGCGGCGGTCGCGAGCACGCGCTGGCCTGGAAGGTCGCGCAGGATTCGCGCGTGCAGAAGGTCTTCGTCGCGCCGGGCAACGCTGGCACCGCTACCGAAGCCAAGTGCGAGAACGTCGCCATCGACGTGCTGGCCCTGGAAGAGCTGGCCGACTTCGCCGCGAAGAACGTGCAGCTGACCATCGTCGGCCCCGAAGCCCCGCTGGTGAAAGGCGTGGTCGACCTGTTCCGCTCCCGCGGCCTGGACATCTTCGGCCCCACCGCTGGCGCGGCGCAGCTGGAAGGCTCCAAGGCCTTCACCAAGGACTTCCTCGCGCGCCACAAGATCCCCACCGCCGACTACCAGAACTTCACCGAAGTCGAGCCGGCCCTGGCCTACCTGAAAGAGAAAGGCGCGCCCATCGTGATCAAGGCCGACGGCCTGGCCGCGGGCAAGGGCGTGATCGTCGCCATGACCCTGGCCGAAGCCGAGGAAGCCGTGCGCGACATGCTCGCCGGCAATGCCTTCGGTGACGCCGGTTCGCGCGTGGTGATCGAGGAGTTCCTCGACGGCGAGGAAGCCAGCTTCATCGTCATGGTCGACGGCCAGAACGTGCTGCCCATGGCCACCAGCCAGGACCACAAGCGCGTCGGCGACGCCGACACCGGCCCGAACACCGGCGGCATGGGCGCCTACTCCCCCGCTCCGGTCGTGACAGCCGACGTGCACAAGCGGGTGATGGACGAAGTGATCTACCCGACCGTGCGCGGCATGGCCGAGGAAGGCAACGTCTACACCGGTTTCCTGTATGCCGGCCTGATGATCGACAAGAATGGCGCGCCGAAGGTCATCGAGTTCAACTGCCGCTTCGGCGACCCGGAAACCCAGCCGATCATGGTCCGCCTGGAAAGCTCCCTAGTCCTGCTGGTCGAGGCCGCCCTGGCCAAGGCGCTGGACAAGGTCGAAGCCACCTGGGACCCGCGTCCCACCGTAGGCGTCGTACTGGCCGCCGGCGGCTACCCGGGCGACTACGCCAAGGGTGACGTCATCGAGGGCCTGGACGAAGCCGCCAAGCTCGACGGCAAGGTGTTCCACGCCGGTACCGCGCTGAAGGACGGCCAGGTCGTCACCAGCGGCGGCCGTGTGCTGTGCGCCACCGCCATCGGCCCGAGCGTGTCTTCGGCCCAGGAACAGGCCTACCGCCTGGCGGAAAAGATCCGCTGGAACGGCTGCTTCTACCGCAAGGACATCGGCTACCGCGCCATTGCCCGCGAGCGCGGCGAGGGCTGATGCCCGGTTGCCGGAGGCGTTCGATTGTGACGTCTCCGGCAACCCATCCCCGCGTGCCCGTGTGGATTACGGCCTTTTGCGCACTTGGCTATAATCGGGCCACTCACTACCGAAGGGACTTCGCCGTGCGCCGGCTCTGGACTGCCACAGGACTCCTCGTCAGCTTGCTGCTGGCCGCCCTGGTCTGTGTTCCGACCTTTGCGGCAAGCCAGGACCCCGGCTGGTCGCAGCTCCACGACAACGACGCCCGCCTGCAAGTGCAGGACATCCTCTCCCCGCGCTACAGCACCCTCTTCAGCCCGCTCGACATCAACGACCTGCACGCCCCCGCCGGCCCCGGCGCCACCTGGCTGCACTACCGCCTGCCCGTCAGCGAAACGCCCCGGCAACTGCGCCTGTTCGCCCCCAGCCTGGACAGCTTCGAACTCTTCATCGTCCACGGCCAGCAGGTGCTGGAGCAGAAGAGCGCCGGCAACCTGTCGCCGCTGCAACGCCCGCTGCTGAGCAGCGATATGGTCCTGCCGCTGCGCGACGCCGCCGAACCGCTCGACCTTTACCTGCGCCTGGCCTCCAGCCAGCCGCTGCGACCGAACATCAGCATCGAAGACGCCAACCAGCCGAACAACGAACAACGCCCGCTGCATTTCGGCATCCTGATCGGCTGTCTCGCCATGCTGCTGGTCTACAACCTCGTGCGTTTCGCCTACACCCGCGTCCCCAGCGGCCTGTGGCTCGCCGGGGTGCACGCCAGCCTGCTGCTGGCCTGCCTCACCCTGTTCGGCCTTTTGAGCCCCTGGTATGGCACCCACCAGTCCTGGCAACCGCTGACCGCCCAGCTCAGCCTGGTACTGACGCTGTTCTGCGCCCTGGGCTACACCGCCAGCTTCTTCAGGGGCCTCACCCCGCGCCTGCCGCTCAAGCGGCTGCTGCTGGGCGGCACCGCTGGCCTGCTGGTGCTGAGCACCGCGCTCCACCTGCTGCTCGCCTTCCCCATCAGCGACCTGGTCTACGGCCTGATCACCCTGGTCAGCCTGGGAATGCTCTCGGTGGCGCTCTACTACTGGACCCACTCCTACCAGCCGGCGCGGCTGTTCGCCGCGGGCATGGGCCTCTTCGTCCTGGTCTGGTGCCTCAGCCTGCCCTCGCTGCTGGGCTACCTGCCGACCCGCGCCGAATGGCTGGGCAGCGGCCTGCTCGGGCTCAGCGCTCTGGTCGGCTTCCTGCTCAGCCTCGCCCTCGCCGAGCGCCAGCGCAAACTCCAGGAAGAGCAGTTCGCCGCCAGCCGCCAGCGCGCCGCCAGCGTCGCCGAGCTCAAGGCCAAGGGTGACTTCCTGGCCAAGATCAGCCACGAGATCCGCACCCCCATGAATGGCGTGCTGGGCATGACCGAGCTGCTGCTTGGCACGCCGCTGTCGGCCAAGCAGCGCGACTACGTGCAGACCATCCACAGCGCCGGCAACGAGCTACTGGCGCTGATCAACGAGATCCTCGACATCTCCAAGCTGGAGTCCGGGCAGATCGAGCTGGACGAAGTGCAGTTCGACCTCGGTGCGCTGATCGAGGACTGCCTGGCGATCTTCCGCGCCAAGGCCGAGCAGCAGCGGGTCGAGCTGATCAGCTTCACACAGCCGAAGGTGCCACGCATCGTCAGCGGCGACCCGACGCGCCTGCGCCAGGCCGTGCTGAGCCTGTTGGACAATGCCTTCAAGCAAACCGACGAAGGCGAAATCCTGCTGGTGGTCGCGCTGGACGGTCCGCCGGACCGCCCGCGCCTGCGCATCGCCGTACAGGACAGCGGCCGCCCGCTGGACGACGAAGACCGCCAGGCACTGCTCACCGCCGAGCTGCACAGCCGCGACTTCCTCTCTGCTACCCGCCTGAGCAGCCGCCTCGGGTTGATCATCGCGCGCCAGCTGGTTCGCCTGATGTCCGGCGACTTTGGAATAGAGAGCGGTATCGAAAGCGGCGATGGCGCCGAAGGCGCCGGCAACCTGCTCTGGCTGAGCCTGCCGCTGGACCCGCAGCAGCTGCAGCAGCCCAACGCCGACCTCGACAGCCCGCTGCAGGGTGCGCGCCTGCTGGTGGTGGACGACAACCAGACCTGCCGCAAGGTGGTGGTGCAACAGTGCAGCGCGTGGGGCATGAGCGTCAGCGCCGTCTCATCCGGCAAGGAAGCGCTGGCCCAGCTGCGTACCAAGGCGCACCTGCGCGAATACTTCGACGTCGTCCTGCTCGACCAGGACATGCCCGGCATGACCGGCATGCAGCTGGCGACCAAGATCCAGGAAGACCCCAACCTCAACCACGACATCCTGCTGATCATGCTCACTGGCATCAGTAACGCGCCGAGCAAGATCATCGCCCGCAACGCCGGCATCAAGCGCATCCTCGCCAAGCCGGTGGCGGGCTATACCCTCAAGGCGACCCTCGCCGAGGAACTCGGGCGGCGCGGCCCCAGTGGCGTGAGCAACTATCTGCAAACCACCAGCGAACCGGCGCCCGCGACGCCGCCGAGCGATTTCCGCATCCTGGTGGCCGAGGACAACAGCATCTCCACCAAGGTCATCCGCGGCATGCTGAGCAAGCTCAACCTGCAGCCGGACACCGCCAGCAACGGCGAGGAAGCCCTGGCCGCAATGAAAGCCACGCAGTACGACCTGGTGCTGATGGACTGCGAGATGCCGGTGCTCGACGGCTTCTCCGCCACCGAACGCCTGCGTGCCTGGGAAGCCAACGAGCAACGCCCGCACACCCCGGTGGTGGCGCTCACCGCGCACATCCTCAGCGAACACAAGGAACGTGCGCGCCTGGTCGGCATGGACGGGCATATGGCCAAGCCGGTGGAGCTGTCGCAACTGCGCGAACTGGTGGCCTACTGGGTGGGCGAGCGCGACCGCCGGCTGCGCCAGCAGAGCGACGCACTGCCGTCCTGATTCCCGTATAAGGATTCCTGTAGGAGCGAGCTTGCTCGCGAACCGCACGTTGCCGTTATTTGGGCATGAAGCGAAGCGCTGTTCGCGGACAAGGTCCGCTCCTACGAAAGCAGCACCTCCCCCTCGCACGCGACTCAACCGTAGGAGCGGACTCCGTCCGCGATCCCGATACGATGCCAATCGTGGACAGCGTCCACTCCCAGGCTGGATCATTTCTCCCGCACCGCCCCACCCGCTATGCTTTGCCCTGCCACACCTCTCTCAACCCGGACGAGTATCCCCATGCATGTGTTGTCCAGCGTGTACCTGAAGATGCTGGTGCTCTACAGCCCCTTCTTCGTGCTGTCCTGCTTCATCAGCCTGAGCCGTGGTTTCGGTCCGCGCGACCGCAAGCAGATGGCCTGGCGCGTGGCCCTGGCGGCGTTGATCGCCAGCGTGCTGCTGTACCTGTTCGGGCGCTACATCTTCACCCTGTTCGGCATCACCGCTGACGCCTTCCGCATCGGCGCCGGCAGCGTGCTGTTCATCTCCGCGCTGAGCATGGCCCAGGGGCGCTCGGCGGTGCAGAGCGACAACGTGCAGCAGGACGTCACCATCGTCCCGCTGACCATTCCGATCACCGTTGGCCCTGGCACCATCGGCGCCCTCCTGGTCATGGGGGTGAACCAGGAATGGGAAAACAAGCTGCTGGCCATCGCGGCGATCTTCCTCGCCTGCCTGACACTGGGCATCACGTTGTACCTTTCCGACAAGATCGAAAAGATCCTCGGCGAGCAGGGCCTGCAGATCGTCAGCCGGCTGATGGGCCTGTTCGTCTGCGCACTGGCGGCACAGATCATCATGACCGGCGTGCGCGGCTACTTCGTTCCGCAGTAATGCGCACCATTGGGGAGCGCCGTGCGCCAAAGCGCGTTCGGCGCACCAAAGCCGCGCACTGAAAAACCTCACCCTTACGACAGAAAATCGCGTCCAGCCCATCTGCGCCGAGGCTTTTGCCTGTTTGGCACGGATGCTGCGATGGCAGCTGCGATCCCGCCCGGAGATCGCCCCATTTCCGGGGAAGCTGCCGCACCGGCAACTCCCCGCCCCTGGATAGCCAAGGAGGCTGCCGCGATGAAACGTCGTCCGCTGTTGAAAAGTACGCTGGCCATGAGCGCCCTGCTGCTCACCGGTCTGTTCCCGTTCAGCTCCCAGGCCGCCGAGACCATCAAGGTCGGCATCCTGCATTCGCTGTCCGGCACCATGGCGATCTCCGAGACCTCGCTCAAGGACATGGCGCTGATGACCATCGACGAGATCAACGCCAAGGGCGGGGTGAACGGCAAGAAGCTCGAAGCGGTGGTGGTCGACCCGGCCTCCAACTGGCCGCTGTTCGCCGAGAAGGCGCGCCAGCTGCTGACCCAGGACAAGGTCGCGGTGGTCTTCGGCTGCTGGACCAGCGTGTCGCGCAAGTCGGTGCTGCCGGTGTTCGAGGAACTCAACGGCCTGCTGTTCTACCCGGTGCAGTACGAGGGTGAGGAAATGTCGCCCAACGTCTTCTACACCGGCGCCGCGCCGAACCAGCAGGCCATCCCGGCGGTGGAATACCTGATGAGCGAGGACGGCGGCGCGGCCAAGCGCTTCTTCCTGCTGGGCACCGACTACGTCTACCCGCGCACCACCAACAAGATCCTGCGCGCCTTCCTGCACAGCAAGGGCGTGGCCGAAAAGGATATCCAGGAGGTCTACACCCCGTTCGGCCACAGCGACTACCAGACCATCGTCGCCGACATCAAGAAGTTCTCCGCCGGTGGCAAGACCGCGGTGATCTCCACCGTCAACGGCGACTCCAACGTGCCGTTCTACAAGGAGCTGGCCAACCAGGGCCTGGAAGCCACCGAAGTGCCGGTGGTGGCCTTCTCCGTGGGCGAGGAAGAATTGCGCGGCATCGACACCAAGCCGCTGGTGGGCAACCTCGCCGCGTGGAACTACTTCGAGTCGGTGAAGAACCCGGAGAACACCAAGTTCGTCGCTGACTGGAAGGCCTACGCCAAGGCCAAGAACCTGCCCAACTACAGCACCGCCGTGACCAACGACCCGATGGAGGCCACCTACGTCGGCATCCACATGTGGGCGCAGGCCGTGCAGAAGGCCGGCAGCACCGACGTGGACAAGGTCCGCGAGGCCATGGGCGGCCAGACCTTCAAGGCGCCGTCGGGCTTCACCCTGACCATGGACAAGACCAACCACCACCTGCACAAGCCGGTGATGATCGGCGAGATCGAGGACGACGGTCAGTTCAACGTGGTCTGGAAGACCCCCGAGCCGATCCGCGCCCAGCCGTGGAGCCCGTTCATTCCGGGCAATGACAAGAAGCCGGATTACGCGGTGCGCAGCAACTGATCCTCCGGGGAGCCAGAGCCCCTCTCCCTAACCCTCTCCCTGAAGGGAGAGGGAACCGTATGGCGCAAGATCACGCCAAGGCATCAGCCGGCTCGGACGGTTTTCTCCCTGACGGGAGAAAAACAGTCAGACGCAGGATGAAGCCAGAAGTATCTGGCGGCACGGACAACCCCCTCTCTCTTCAGGGAGAGGGCTGGGGAGAGGGGGCATCCGCCCACTCCCGCCTCTCAGGGAACACACCATGCCCACTGCCCTGCTCCACCTGCTTCGCCTCTGCGCCCTCGCACTGACCGCGCTGCTGCCGCAGCTCGCCTTCGCCGGCCCCGCGCAGGACTTCGCCAGCGCCGACAACGATGCCCGCGCCAAACTGCTCGAACAATGGGCCGCCGCGCCTGATGCCGACCGCTTGCCGTTGCTGGAAGCCATCCAGTCCGGCCGCCTCGCCGTCGATGTGCAGGGCCGCGCGTTCCTCCTCGGTGACGACGACCAGTACCACCCCGCCGAGGGCGGTGCCGCACCGGTCGGCGAGCCCGACAAGTTGCGCCTGAACAATCGCCTGCGCGGCCTGGTGAACACCGCCATGGCCAGCCACCAGTTGGTCGCCGACAGCGCCGCAGTGCGCCTGGAGGCCGCGCGGCAATTGCAGAAAAGTGCCCGCCCGGCGCAGCGCATGCTGCTCGAATACCGCCTCGGCGAAGAATCCGACGACAGCGTCAAAGCCGCCCTGCAACTGGCCCTGGCCAACCTGCAGCTGGGCGATCCGACGCCGGCGGTACGCTTGTCCGCCGTGCGCCTGCTGGGCGAATCCGGCGACCCGCAGGCGCGAACCCGCCTGGAAAACCTGCTCGACCCGGCCGTGGAGCCCGACGAATCGGTGCGCACCGCCGCCGCCACCAGTCTCGGCCAGGTCAAGCGCCGGCTATTGATGGGCGACCTGTTCGGCCAGGCGTTCAGCGGCCTGTCGCTGGGCTCGATCCTGCTGCTTGCCGCCCTGGGCCTCGCCATCACCTACGGCCTGCTCGGGGTGATCAACATGGCCCACGGCGAGATGCTGATGCTCGGCGCCTACTCCACCTACGTGGTGCAGTTGCTCTGCCAGCGCTTCGCACCCGGCCTGCTGGAGTTGTATCCGTTACTCGCGCTGCCGGTGGCCTTCCTGGTCACCGCGTGCATCGGCATGGCGTTGGAACGCACGGTGATCCGCCACCTCTACGGCCGCCCGCTGGAAACCCTGCTCGCCACCTGGGGCATCAGCCTGGTGCTGATCCAGCTGGTGCGCGTGCTGTTCGGCGCGCAGAACGTCGAGGTGGCCAACCCGGCGTGGCTGTCCGGCGGCATCCAGGTGCTGCCCAACCTCGTGCTGCCGTGGAACCGCATCGTCATCATCGGCTTCGCGCTGTTCGTGCTGGCGCTCACCTGGCTGCTGCTCAACCGCACGCGGCTGGGCCTGAACGTCCGCGCGGTAACCCAGAACCGCAACATGGCCGCCTGCTGCGGCGTGCCCACCGGCCGCGTGGACATGCTCGCCTTCGGCCTGGGCTCGGGCATCGCCGGCCTGGGCGGCGTGGCGCTGTCGCAGGTCGGCAACGTCGGCCCGGACCTGGGCCAGAGCTACATCATCGACTCGTTCCTGGTGGTGGTGCTCGGCGGTGTCGGCCAGCTCGCGGGCAGCGTGCTGGCCGCCTTCGGCCTGGGCGTGGCGAACAAGATCCTCGAACCGCAGATCGGCGCGGTGCTGGGCAAGATCCTGATCCTCGCGCTGATCATCCTGTTCATCCAGAAACGACCGCAGGGGCTCTTCGCTCTGAAAGGGAGGGTCATCGATTGAACCAGCCGCTCACCGTCACGGCCGCGCAGAAGGCCGGCCCGAAACTCACCGCGGGCATCGTCGGCGCCGCGCTCATCGCGCTGCTGATCCTGCCACTGCTGCACCTGTTGCCGGAAAGCAACGCACTGCACCTGTCGGCCTACGGGCTGACGCTCACCGGCAAGATCCTCTGCTACGCCATCGTCGCACTGGCGCTGGACCTGGTCTGGGGCTACGCCGGCCTGCTGTCGCTGGGCCACGGGTTGTTCTTCGCCCTGGGCGGCTACGCCATGGGCATGTACCTGATGCGCGAGGCCGCCGGCGACCAGTTGCCAGCCTTCATGACCTTCCTCTCCTGGACGGAGCTGCCCTGGTACTGGGCCGGCACCCAGCACTTCCTCTGGGCGCTGTGCCTGGTGGTCCTGGCGCCCGGCCTGCTGGCCCTGGTGTTCGGCTTCTTCGCCTTCCGCTCGCGGATCAAGGGCGTGTACTTCTCGATCATGACCCAAGCGCTGACCTTCGCCGGCATGCTGCTGTTCTTCCGCAACGAGACGGGCTTTGGCGGCAACAACGGCTTCACCAACTTCCGCAGCATCCTGGGCTTTTCCATCACCGCACCGGGCACGCGGGTGGCGCTGTTCATCGCCATCGTCGTGCTGCTGGCGGCGAGCCTGGCCATTGGCTTCGCCCTGGCGCGCAGCAAGTTCGGCCGGGTACTCACCGCCCTGCGCGACGCGGAGAACCGCCTGATGTTCTGCGGCTACGACCCGCGCGGCTACAAGCTGTTCGTCTGGACATTGTCCGCGGTGATCTGCGGCCTGGCCGGCGCACTGTTCGTGCCGCTGGTGGGCATCATCAACCCCAGCGAGATGTCGCCGACCAACTCCATCGAAGCCGCCGTGTGGGTCGCCCTCGGCGGGCGCGGCACACTGATCGGCCCGCTGCTCGGCGCTGGCGTGGTAAACGGCGCGAAGAGTTGGTTCACCGTAGCCTTCCCCGAGTACTGGCTGTTCTTCCTCGGCGCGCTGTTCATCGTGGTCACCCTGTACCTGCCGCGCGGCATCATCGGCCTGAGGAAATCATCATGATCGCTACTGCGCATCCCGACTGCGGCGTTGCGCCGTGCTCACTCCTCACCGTACCCCATCGTACTGTCTCGCCGCTGTGCGCGGCGCGCCTTGCAGTCGGGATTGCTCGCAACGCGCTCCTGACGATTTCCGCGGAGAAAGAACAATGAGAGCGGTCCCCCACCTGATGCTGGAACCGGCCTACGATCCCAACCGCGACCCTGGCGCCAGCCGCGATGCCATCGGCATCGGTTCGAGCGCCAGCGGCCAGCTGGACGTGCGCCACGGCACCATCCTGACCCTGGAAGACATCAACGTCAGCTTCGATGGCTTCCGCGCCCTGCGCGACCTCACGCTGTACATCGGTGTCGGCGAGCTGCGCTGCATCATCGGCCCCAACGGCGCGGGCAAGACCACGCTGATGGACGTGATCACCGGCAAGACCCGCCCCGACAACGGCAAGGCGTACTTCGGCGAAACCCTCGACCTCACCCGCATGAGCGAGGTGGAAATCGCCCAGGCCGGCATCGGTCGCAAGTTCCAGAAGCCCACGGTGTTCGAGGCGCTGAGCGTTTTCGAGAACCTGGAGCTCGCGCAGAAGGCCGACAAGTCGGTGTGGGCCAGCCTCAAGGCGAAACTCACCGGCGAGCAGAAGGACCGTATCGAGGAGGTGCTCACCACCATCCGCCTGCGTGAGTCGCGCAATCGCCCCGCCGGATTGCTTTCCCACGGGCAGAAGCAGTTCCTGGAGATCGGCATGCTGCTGGTGCAGGAGCCGCAACTCCTGCTGCTGGACGAGCCGGTGGCGGGCATGACCGACGCCGAAACCGAGTTCACCGCCGAGCTGTTCAAGTCCCTCGCCGGCCAGCATTCGCTGATGGTGGTGGAGCACGACATGGGCTTCGTCGGCAGCATCGCCGACCACGTCAGCGTGCTGCACCAGGGGCATGTGCTGGCCGAAGGTTCGCTGGAAGACGTGCAGGCGAACGAGCAGGTCATTGAGGTCTATCTAGGGCGGTAGAACGTCGGCGGATGAAGCGCTGCGCTTCATTCGCCCTACGCCGTAGCCAACCGTAGGGCGCATAACGCGCAGCGTTATCCGCCGCAGCCCAATGCAAAGGAAACACCCATGCTGCAAGTCGACCAGCTCCACCAGTATTACGGCGGCAGCCACATCCTCCGTGGCCTGTCGTTCGACGCGAAGATCGGTGAGGTCACCTGCCTGCTCGGCCGCAACGGCGTGGGCAAGACCACCCTGCTGCGCTGCCTGATGGGCCTGGTGCCGGCCAAGGAAGGCAAGGTCAGCTGGGAAGGCAAGCCGATCACCGGTTTCAAGCCGCACCAGCGCGTGCACGCCGGCATCGCCTATGTGCCGCAAGGCCGGGAAATCTTTCCGCGCCTGACGGTGGAGGAAAACCTGTTGATGGGCCTGTCACGGTTCAGCGCCAACGAAGCCAAGGCGGTACCTGAACACATCTACGAACTGTTCCCGGTGCTCAAGGAGATGAAACAGCGGCGCGGCGGCGACCTCTCCGGCGGCCAGCAGCAACAGTTGGCCATCGGCCGCGCACTGGCCAGCCAACCGCGTTTGCTGATCCTCGACGAGCCCACCGAAGGCATCCAGCCGTCGGTGATCAAGGAGATCGGCGCGGTGATCCGCAAGCTCGCCCAACGCGGCGACATGGCCATCCTGCTGGTGGAGCAGTTCTACGACTTCGCCGCCGAACTGGCCGACCAGTACCTGGTGATGTCCCGTGGCGAGATCGTCCAGCAGGGCCGAGGGGTAGATATGGAAGCCGAGGGCGTACGCGGGCTGGTGGCTATCTAGCCCGACGGGGTTCGCGCGCAAGCTCGCTCCTACAAAGAGCATGCAGACCCGATCTGTAGGAGCGAGCTTGCTCGCGAACCACGCCCCACACCGAGACGACCTGTCACTGGTGAACGACCGTGGCGGGTGGCAAGCTGCCAAGCCCCGTATTGGCTTTTTCCGGAGTTCGTCATGCCCCTCGTCCTGCGTCCAGCCGTCAACGACGACGCCGGTTTCGCCGCAGTCTGCGTGGCAGCCGCCTACGCCCAGTGGATTCCCAGGCTCGGCCGCAAGCCGGGACCGATGCTGGACGACTACCACGCCATCATCGCCGAGGACCGCGTACTGATCGCCGAGCAGGACGGCGCGCCGGTCGGCCTGCTGGTGATGCGCGAGACCGAGGAAGGCTTCCTGCTCGACAACATCGCCGTACTGCCGGAGTGCGCCGGCCAGGGCATCGGCCGCGAGCTGCTGATCCACGCCGAGGAAACCGCCGCCCAGCTGGGCTTCAGCTCGCTGTACCTGTACACCAACGAGCGCATGGTGGAGAACATCGAGCTGTACGCGAAGAACGGCTACCAGGAATACGCGCGCAAGGTCGAGAACGGCTTCCGTCGCGTCTACATGCGCAAGCAGCTGGGCTGAGGCGCGGCTCTTGTAGGAGCGGGCGCACCGTCATGGTGCATATTGATCGAGGACGCACCGCAAGCGCGCCCATACCTGACCGATCGGACAATCCCCCGCACTGCCCCACCCCGCGTCACGCCTACCTAACGGCACCAACGGCAGGCGCCGCGCACTATCCTGGCGCGTCCCGGCACGCTGCTTGCTCTGTCCTGAGCATCCTTCGTTTCGAAGCTGCCCATGAACGCACCGGCCACCCTCTTCCACCCCGCCTGGCACGCCGAGCTCGAGTTGGCTTATGCCCGCGTCGGCGACGGCACGCGCCCGGTCACGCGGCGGCATCTGGGCCCGCTGCGGGTGCAGAAGCACCTGTACGCGGAGGGGCCGCAGGTCTGCCAGCACATCATCGTGCACCCGCCCGGGGGCATCGCCGGCGGCGACACGCTGGACCTGGACATCCATGCCGGCGCCGGCAGTTGGGCGCAGCTCACCAGCCCCGGCGCGGCCAAGTGGTACCGCGCCTCGTGCCCGGCGAAGCAGCGCCTGAACCTGCGGGTCGCGCCCGGCGCCACGCTGGAATGGCTGCCGCAGGAAACCATCGTCTACTCCGGCGCCCAGACTGAGCTGACTACAGGCATCGATCTGCAAGGCGACGCCCGGCTGTTCTACTGGGACGTGGTCGCCCTCGGCCGCCCGGCCAGCGGCGAGCGCTTCGACGACGGCCACTTCGCCGCCGCCCTGGACATCCGCCGCGACGGTCAGCGCCTGTGGCACGAGCGCCAGCGCGTGGAGGGCAACGACCGCCTGCTCGACTCGCCCATCGGTCTCGCCGGACATCCGGTGATGGCGACGCTGATCGCCAGCGGGCAGATCGATGCGGCGCTGCTCGAAGCCTGCCGCACCCTGCCCTGCCAGGGCCACGGCAACCTCACCCAACTGCCCGGCCTGGTGGTCGCCCGCTGCCTCGCCCATGAGGCGCTGCACGCCCGCGCCTGGCTCATCGAACTCTGGCGTCGGCTGCGACCCGCGCTACTCGGCCGCGAGGCCGTTCCCCCGAGAATCTGGAGCACCTGAGATGGACCTGACTCCTCGCGAGAAAGACAAGCTGCTGATCTTCACCGCCGGCCTGGTCGCCGAACGTCGCCTCGCCCGTGGTGTGAAACTCAACTACCCGGAGGCCGTGGCGCTGATCTCCGCCGCGCTGCTCGAAGGCGCGCGGGATGGCCAGACGGTCGCCGACCTGATGCACTACGGCACCACGCTGCTGAGCCGCGAACAGGTGATGGAAGGCGTGCCGGAAATGATCCCGGAGATCCAGGTGGAAGCCACTTTCCCGGACGGCACCAAGTTGGTCACCGTGCATCAGCCCATCGCCTGATCGCGCGCCATCCAACCGGGGTGCAGCGGCAATGGCGGATGAAGCGTTCCGCTTCATTCGCCCTACGTATAGAGGAACCACCATGCTCATCCGCGACGCCAGCCAAGCCGACCTCGGCAGTCTGCGCGACATCTACAACGACGCCGTGCTCAACACCACCGCCATCTGGAACGAGGTCGCCGTTGACCTGGAGAACCGTCGCCAGTGGCTTGCGCTGCGCGCGCAGCAAGGCTTCCCGGTGCTGGTGGCCGAAGATGGCGGCGAGGTAGTGGGCTACGCCAGCTACGGCCCGTGGCGCGCCTTCGACGGTTTCCGCGAGACGGTCGAGCACTCGGTCTACGTACGCGCCGACCAGCGCGGCAAGGGCCTCGGCCCGATCCTGATGCACGCACTGATCGAGCGCGCCCGCGCCCAGAGCCTGCACGTGATGGTCGCGGCCATCGAGAGCGGCAACGCGGCGTCGATCCGCCTGCACGAGCGCCTGGGCTTCATCACCACCGGGCAGATGCCGCAGGTGGGCCAGAAGTTCGGCCGCTGGCTGGACCTCACCTTCATGCAATTGAACCTCGACTCACGGAGCGTCCCATGATCCCTGGCGAATACGACATCCAGCCCGGCGAGATCGAACTCAACGCCGGCCGCCGCACGCTCGCCCTGACGGTGGCCAACAGCGGCGACCGGCCGATCCAGGTCGGCTCGCACTACCACTTCTTCGAGACCAACGACGCGCTGCTGTTCGACCGCGACGCAGCTCGCGGCATGCGGCTGAATATCCCCGCTGGCACGGCCGTGCGCTTCGAGCCAGGGCAGAGCCGCGAGGTGGAGCTGGTGGAGCTGGCGGGCGAGAGAAAGGTTTACGGATTTGCCGGGCGGGTGATGGGCGCGCTCTGAGCTAAATGCCACATAGAGCGCCTCTCCCCCGCCCTCTCCCTGAAGAGAGAGGGAGAAAGCAGCGCGAGCAGCGAGTCAGCACAGTGCACCGATCAGCCCCCTCTCCCTTCAGGGAGAGGGTTGGGGAGAGGGCAAACCAGCGCAGGGACCAACCAAGGAGCCCCGATGAAGATCAGCAGACAAGCCTACGCCGATATGTTCGGCCCCACCGTTGGCGACCGCGTGCGTCTGGCCGACACCAACCTGTGGGTCGAAGTGGAAAAGGACTTCACCGTCTACGGCGAGGAAGTGAAGTTCGGCGGCGGCAAGGTCATCCGCGACGGCATGGGCCAGGGCCAGTTGTGTGCCGCCGAAGTGGTCGACACGGTGATCACCAACGCGCTGATCATCGACCACTGGGGCATCGTCAAGGCCGACGTCGGCCTCAAGCACGGCCGCATCGCCGCCATCGGCAAGGCCGGCAACCCGGACATCCAGCCCGGCGTCACCATCGCCCTGGGCGCCAGCACCGAAGTGATCGCCGGCGAGGGCATGATCCTCACCGCCGGCGGCATCGACACGCACATCCACTTCATCTGCCCGCAGCAGATCGAAGAGGCGCTGATGAGCGGAGTGACCACCATGATCGGCGGCGGCACCGGGCCGGCCACCGGCACCAACGCCACCACCTGCACCTCCGGCCCCTGGCACATGGCGCGCATGCTCCAGGCCGCCGACGCCTTCCCGATGAACATCGGCTTCACCGGCAAAGGCAACGCCAGCCTGCCGCTGCCGCTGGAGGAACAGGTACGCGCCGGCGCCATCGGCCTGAAGCTGCACGAGGACTGGGGCACCACCCCGGCGGCGATCGACAATTGCCTGAGCGTGGCCGACCGACTCGACGTGCAGGTGGCGATCCACACCGACACCCTCAACGAATCCGGCTTCGTCGAAACCACCCTGGCCGCGTTCAAGGGCCGCACCATCCACACCTACCATACCGAGGGGGCCGGCGGCGGCCACGCGCCGGACATCATCAAGGCCTGCGGCTTCGCCAACGTGCTGCCCAGCTCGACCAACCCGACGCGGCCCTTCACCCGCAACACCATCGACGAGCACCTGGACATGCTCATGGTCTGCCATCACCTGGACCCGAGCATCGCCGAGGACGTGGCCTTCGCCGAGTCGCGCATCCGCCGCGAAACCATCGCCGCCGAGGACATCCTCCACGACCTCGGCGCCTTCAGCATGATCAGCTCCGACAGCCAGGCCATGGGCCGCGTCGGCGAGGTGATCACGCGCACCTGGCAGACCGCCGACAAGATGAAGCAACAGCGCGGCGCACTGGCCGGCGACGGCACGCGCAACGACAACTTCCGCGCCAAGCGCTACATCGCCAAGTACACCATCAACCCGGCCATCACCCATGGCGTGGCCCATGAAGTGGGCAGCATCGAAGTGGGCAAGCTGGCCGACCTGGTGCTCTGGCGCCCGGCCTTCTTCGGCGTGAAGCCGAGCCTGATCCTCAAGGGCGGCGCCATCGCCGCAAGCCTGATGGGCGATGCCAACGCGTCGATCCCAACGCCGCAACCGGTGCACTACCGGCCGATGTTCGCCAGCTACGCCGGCAGCCGCCACGCCACCAGCCTGACCTTCATCAGCCAGGCCGCGTTCGACCTCGGCGTGCATCACGAACTGGGCCTGCGCAAGGCCATCGGCGTGGTGAGGGGCTGCCGCAGCGTGCAGAAGACCGACCTGATCCATAACGCCTACCTGCCGCACATCGAGGTCGATGCGCAGAACTACCAGGTGCGCGCGGACGGGCAACTGCTGTGGTGCGAGCCGGCCCAGGTGCTGCCGATGGCGCAGCGCTACTTCCTGTTCTGACATGCGAGGCGAACCTGACGAAGAACGGCGCCCGAAGGCGCCGTTCTCATATTTCTCCACAGCGCTTCAGCGCAGCTGACTGTCCTTGCTCCCCCGCCGGTTGTAGCCGGCGTAAGCCGCCTGCTCCTTGTCGTGCTCGGCCTGGCAGTTCACGCACAGGTGCACGCCGGGAATTGCCTTGCGCCGCGCCTCGGGGATGGGCGCATCGCATTCCTCGCAATGGGTCAGGCTCTCGCCCTTGGGCAGCTGGCTACGCGCCCGTGCGATGGCATCCTCGATGGTACTGTCGATCTGTTCCTGAACCGCGCCGTCGTTTGCCCAGCCACTGGCCATGGCGACCTCCGTCGTTCGTCTGTCATACCGCTAGGTATGCCGGCGACGGCCACGGATTGCAAGGGCGCGGCGATGCCGCGCGCCCGGCGGCTTACTCTTTTACTTCCATGTATTCCCGCGCCCAGATCTGATATTCCTCGGGCAGCGTGTACTTCTTCGCCAGCTCCGACGCGGTCAGGTCGGAGGCGTCCACGCCGCGCTGCTCGCGCAGGCAGTCGTAGGTGGCCTTGATCGCAGCGAAGTAGGCGGCGTGACCGTCCACCACGACGCGCACGCCCAGGCGCGCCAGGCGTTGGTCGTCGCGCAGCGCCGGGTTGCCGTAGGACACCAGCATCAGCGGCACGGAGAGGTGGCGGGCGATCGCCTCCAGGTGGTCGAAGTCGCGGATACCGACCATGCAGATGCCGTCGGCGCCGGCGGCCTGGTAGGCCAGGGTGCGGCGGATCACGTCGTCCACTTCCAGCACTTCGGCATTGGTGCGGGCGATGATCGCCATGTCTTCGTCGATGCGCGCCTCGATGGCCGCGCGGATCTTGCCCACCCCCTCTTCCACACTGATCAGGTCGGTGGACTTGCGGCCGAACTGCGCCGGCAGCAGGGTATCCTCGATGGTCAGCGCGGCCACGCCGGCGCGCTCCAGTTCAACCACGGTGCGCATGGTGTTCAGCGCGTTGCCATAGCCGTGGTCGGCGTCGGCGATCACCGGCAGGCGGGCGACACGGCCGATGCGGGTGGCCTGCTCGACGAACTCGCTAAGGGTGATCAGCGCGAAGTCCGGTGCTGCCAGAACTTGTAGTGAAGCTACAGAACCGCCCAGGATGCCGACCTCGAACCCCAGATCCGCGGCGATGCGCGCCGACATCGGATCGAACACCGAAGCGGTGTGGTAGCAGGAGGAAGAAGTCAGTAAGGCGCGGAATTCCTTGCGCAATTCGTGGAAGGAGGCTCTGTGCATGGTGGGGTCCAACTGCTTATACGGGGTGGGAAAGAAAAATCAGTGGGCAAAAACTCTTGTAGGAAAACTACAGGATCACAATGTAGCAAAACTACAAGCTACTCCCCAAGCCCCTTGGCCACCATTGTTTCCCGACAGATACCCCACGGTCGATTGAGATTTCGGCCCGTCCCTTCGGGTTGCGCGTCAAATCACGCCATGCGTCGTTGCGGGACTTGCCAAGGGAATGCCAATGCCTGCGTCCCGCGTCCAGCCTGGCGTGATTTGACGCGGCAACGCGGTTCGTCCGAAATCTCAGTCGATCCTGTTTTTCCGCCTGCGCTCGCGTAAACTGCGCGGCCGTTTTTTCTCCGGACACCCGCGCACCATGTTCCAGACCACTGCGGCCCGCGCCCTGGGCATCGACTTCGGCACCTCCAATTCCACCGTCGGCTGGTGGCGCCCGGACACCGAACCGCTGATCGCCCTGGAAGACGACAAGATCACCCTGCCCTCGGTGATCTTCTTCAATGTCGAGGAGCGCCGTCCGGTGTTCGGCCGCCTGGCCCTGCACGAATACCTGGAAGGCTACGAAGGCCGCCTGATGCGCTCGCTGAAAAGCCTGCTGGGCTCCTCGCTGCTGAAAAGCGAGACCACCGTGCTGGGCAGCGCCATGCCGTTCAAGGACCTGCTGGGCCTGTTCATCGGCGAACTGAAGAAGCGCGCCGAAAACGTGGCGGAGCGCGAGTTCGACTCCGTGGTGCTGGGCCGTCCGGTGTTCTTCGTCGATGACGATCCCAAGGCCGACCAGGAAGCCCAGGACACCCTGGTGGCGGTCGCCCGGAAGCTCGGCTTCAAGGACGTCTCCTTCCAGTACGAACCGCTGGCCGCGGCCTTCGACTACGAGCGCAGCATCCAGCGCGAGGAGCTGGTGCTGATCGTCGACATCGGCGGCGGTACCTCCGACTTCTCGCTGGTGCGCCTGGCGCCGGAGCGCCGCGAAGTGGCCGACCGCCACGGCGACATCCTCGCCACCGGCGGCGTGCACATCGGCGGTACCGATTTCGACAAGCAACTGAGCATCCAGGGCGTGATGCCGCTGTTCGGCTACGGCAGCCGGATGAAGAGCGACGCCTTCATGCCCACCAGCTACCACCTGAACCTCGCCACCTGGCACACCATCAACGCGGTGTACGCGCAGAAGTCTCAGCTGGCGCTGCAGAACATGCGCTACGACATCGTCGACGCCACCGGCATCGACCGCCTGTTCAAACTGATCGAGCAGCGCGCTGGCCACTGGCTGGCGATGCAGGTTGAGGCCAGCAAGATCGAACTCTCCGACAGCCAGCAGCGCGACATCGACCTCGCGCGCATCGAGCCGGGCCTGATCGCCGAGCTCAGCCGCGAGTTGTTCGAAGGCGCCATCGGCCCGCTGCTGGAGCGTGTGCGCGGCAGCATCACTGAGCTGCTCAACTCCGCCGATGTCGATCCGGCGCGGGTCGACACCGTGTTCTTCACCGGCGGCTCGTCCGGCGTGCCGGCGCTGCGCCAGAGCGTGGCGGCGATGCTGCCCAACGCCCGCCACGTCGACGGCGACCGCTTCGGCGGCATCGGCAGCGGCCTGGCCATCGAAGCGATGAAGCGTTACGGCTGAATTGCGCCCCTGCGGCCCCTCGTCCATCAGTGACAGGGGCCATCGACAAGCGCGGATTGCGCCAGGGCGCACTGACGCACGCGCCAGCTTGCGCTAGCGTTGAGGATTATCACCTCACGCTGGAAGCCACCATGTCACTCCTCCGCCTCGCCGCCCTCACCGGCCTGTCCTGCGCACTGACCGCCTGTGGCCTGGGCGAAACGGCCGCGACGGCCACCACCGCCGCCAGCCTTCAGGCCCAGCAGGCGCAACAGGCCCAGCAGCAGATGCAGCAGCTCAAACAGCAGATCGACCAGGCCAATGTGCAGAACCAGCAACGCCTGGACGATGCGCTGAAAGACGCGCAGTAGGGCAGTTGCCTCGAACGCCCGCTGGCGCTGCCACTCCAAGTCGTGCAAGTGCGATGCTCGATCCAAGCCGTTTCAAAACCAAGGAGAGCACCATGGATAAACGATCACTGCTGGCCCTGCTCGTATTGGCGTCGTTGGCGGGATGCGCCTCCAACACCAAGGTGCAGAACCCAGTCAACTTCATCACCTTCCGCAACGAGCCGCTGGTGCGTGACGTCGACAAGGGCATGACCAAGGAGCAAGTGCTGCGCATCGGCGGGCCGCCGTCGTCCACGCAGAGGCGCGCGAATGGCCTTGGCAACTGCAACAGCTACATTCTCGCCAAGGACGGCCAGCAGCAGGCCTTCTACGTCAGCTTCGACAGCAGCGGCAAGGTCGACGGCTCGGGCTTCATGACCTGCTCCGAGCTGGAGCGCCGCGAAAGCGACTGACCCCGCCGGCCCTCATCCCCGAAGGATGAGGGCCGATGGTTCAGCGCAGGGCCTCGATCAGCTCATCCTTGCGCATGCGCCAGCGCCCACTGATGCCCTTGCGCTTCGCGCGCTCGAGCAACTGCTCGCGGGTCAGCGCCTCCAGCGGAGCCAGGCTCCGCCCACCGGGTTTGGTTGACGCACCCTGTCGGCTCTTTGCCGCGCGCCGCGCCGAGGCACTGCGGGCCATCGCCTTGGCCCCTTCGCTCTTGCGCTGGCCGGCACCGCCCTTGCGCTCACCGCCGCCGGACTGGCGATTGACCGTGGCCCAGGCCAGCGCCTCGGCCTCCTCGCGGCTCATTCCCAGGTGCCGGTAGCTCTCTTCGATGTGCGCCGCCTTGCGTTTCTGGCTGGCGCTGTACAGGCTCTTGTCTCCACGCGACATGACGATCTCCTTGTTCGAAGGTCTACCGAGAGTGGACCGGCCCTGCGCGGAAATATTCACTGCGATGCGCCGCCGTCTATCATGCGAACACTCAGCAAGGAGCCGCACACCATGAAACACAGGATCATCGAGCTGCCCGCCTTCACCGTGGTGGGCATGGACTATCGGGGCAGCGCCCCCGGTGACAGCATCGGCCAGCTCTGGCAGCGCTTCCTGCCGCGCGAGCATGAGATCCGCGCCAACCCGCAGGACAGCAACGCCTATGGCGTCTGCACCCAGCTGCCGGGCGGCGAGTTCCACTACATCGCGGCGCTGCCGGTGGAAGCCGACGCGGCGGTGCCCGAGGGCATGCTGAAGTTCGAGGTGCCGGCGCAGAAGTACGCGGTGTTCACCCACATCGGCCCGGTGCAGGGGATCGCCGACAGCTTCCAGGCCATCTATTCCAGCCTGCTCGTCCAGCTGGGCCTCGAACCGCGCAAGGGCATCGACCTGGAACGCTACACCGAACGCTTCCTCGGCCCGGAGAACCCGGCCTCGGAAACCGACCTGTACATTCCGATCTACTGACGCTTGCCGGGCGCCGGTGCCTTCGCCGGCTGCTTCATCTGCTGCAGCAGCGGACCGCACTGGTTGTCGTCCTTCTGGCTGGGCGCCACCAGCGCCAGCAGCGCGGCCGCTGGCGTCAGCGCCACGCCCAGCGCGACCATGCCCGCGCCGCGCAGCACCAGCGGACCGCTATGCACCCCGGCGCGGGGATTCTTGAAGGTGCCCTGGACGTAGAGCGGTGAGCGCAACGAGAAGATGCGCAGGCCCTTGCTCTCGGGGATCACGTCCAGGTCCAGTTGCTCATTGGCGAAGTTGGCGGTGCCCTGCACGTTGATGATGGCGTTCTCGGTGTCGAACACGAACACCCGCGGCTCCGCCACGCCCTTGGTGATGCCGACGTCAGCGGCGGCGCAATTGATCTTCACCTCGTCGTCGCCGAACAGCTTGGCAACCACGTAGTTGCCGACGTTGAGGCCGGCGATCTCCATCAGCCCCTTGCTGATTCGCCCGTCATTCATCAGCAGCTTCATCTGCCCGTTGGCGCCGCCGAGGATGCTCGCCACGGAATTGCCGGTGCCGCTGAGCGCGGCGTCGCCATTGAGCTCGCCGAAGCTGGTCTGCATCGGCGCGAAACTGGGGAACAGTTGCTTGAGCTTGAAGCTGCGCGCCTTGAGTTCGACACGGCTCTGCATGGGCGTCTTGCCGCCGTCCAGGCGTATCTGCGAATCCAGCGTGCCGCCGGCTACGCCGAAGCGCAGCGGCTCCAGGGTGAGCAGGCCGTCGTTGAGCACCAGGTGGGTGTAGAGATCGCTGAGCGGCAGCTTGTCGCTGTGCGCGATGCGCTTGCCGGTGAACTCCACGTCGGCGTCCATCGCGCGCCAGCGCTCGGTACGGAACTCTTCCACCGGCAGCACCTTGTCCGCCGGCTGGCGGGTGGCCTGACCGCGCGCCTGCTTGTCCTTGTTCGAGTCGACGCCGATCAGCGGGCCCAGGTCGACCATCCGCAGTTGCTCGGAATGCAGCTTGCCGGAGAGCTTCGGGCGCGGCTGGCGATTGACGAACAGCAGACTGCCATGGAGATCGCTGCCGCCGACCTTGCCGTTGAAATCGTCATAGTGGAAGGTCGCGCCGTCGGGGTCCTTCAGTTGCGCCGTGAGGCGGCCGTCGGTTTCATAGGCCGGGGTGTCGGGCAGGGTCACGCCGGTGAGCGGGAACAGGTTGGCCATGCTAGTGCCGGCCAGCTTCAGGCGCAGGTCAAGCGCCCCCAGGTTCAGCGGATCGGTCAGCCGGCCGACCACGCTGGCGCGGGTGCTGCCGGCGGCGATGTCCGCCTGCACCGGGAAGGGCTTGGCGACGTCCTGCAGGGCCAGCATGCCGCCCACCTTGCCGGAGCCGCTCAGCGGCAGCCCCTTGTACTCGCCCTTGAGCTTCCAGCCGAACACGTAGTCCTGGGTCTGCGCCGCGTCCGTCCCGGCCAGCGCCTTGCCGGCCAACTGGCCGAAGGGCACCGGCTTGCCGAGCGGATCCACCAGCAGTTCCAGGCGAGTCTTGAGGCTCCGGTCATCGAGGGTGATGCGCCCCTTGTCGAAGCCTATCTCACCGATATCCAGCTTCCACGGCGACGGCTCGGGATTGGCCTCCTCGTCCTTCTTCGGCAGTTCGAAGGTCCAGGTGGCGCGGCCATCGGCCAGGCGCAACAGGTCGGCGCTGGGGCGGGTGAGGATGATCTGCGGGATGCTCACGGTCTGCCAGAGCAGCGGCAGCGGCGCCAGGCGGAACTCCACCTTCTCCAGGCGGGCGAATTGCGGAGTCTTGCCGGCGGCCCAGTCGGGATTGCCCAGGGTGATGTCGGCGGCACTGAAGTGCGGCCAGGGCACCAGGGCACGCCAGCCGCCCTCCTCCGGCTCGGTGCGCCAGAGCACCTGCAGGTCGCCGTTGATGGCGAAGGGGCGCCCCAGTTCGGCGGTCACCTTCTCGTTGATCATCGGCTTCACCCGATTCCAGTCGAAGGTGGCGATGAACACCAGCGCTGCCGCGAAGAGGGCGACGAAGCCGGTGAAGGTCCAAAGGCAGATTCGCTGGCCGCGCGTCATACATGAACTCCCTGGTTGCCGCGTCGGTGAAAGGCCTGACATCCCCGCGCCAGACCCGCTGCATCGATTGCAATGAAAGCACGACCGCCGGAGCTCGCCGCGCCGGCATTCTCCCTTGGTCCGTGAGTTTGGACCACCGGTGACGAGGGAAATCTCCCGCAATCGGCGACGCAATGGCCTGTATCAGGCGAATAGAACCGCCCTGCATGGGGACGGAAGCGTGAGCGTGCCGAGCTCTTCGCCAAACATCGCTGAGGCCACGAAAGTGGCGTTCCAGAGCGGTTCCCGGGAAATTCATCGCCAATTAATCCATTAATTAGATATTAATGATTACGCCAATAACCTCCATCAAGGCTATCGATAGAAGCCAAATAATCATACTAACTATTTGTTTTTTAACAGATAAATAAACAATCATCGGCATCGATACAGACTATCTCCCGGCATCGTTTTTAAATCGATAATCCAGAACGGATACTGAGCCCGTGTCCAAAGAACTCCCCCACTCTTTCTGGAGCCGAATCATGAAACGCACCCTCGTACTTGGCTTTGCCCTCTCCGTACTTGCTGCCAATGCCGCTTTCGCCGGCGCCCAGCAGGAATCCCCGGCCGTGAACGCCAGCCACGTTCAACTGCTGGTCCAGGACGGCGCCGAACGCACCCTGGATCAACAACAGAAGCAACTGGACGCGGCCAAGGCCCGCATCGCCGAGAACGGTTCGAGCCAGTCGGTTGACCGTCTGCACCAAGCGATGAGCGTTGCCGAAAACGGTTCCAGCCAGACTGTCGACCGCCTGCACAAGCAACTGGGTGTCGCCGAGAACGGTTCGAGCCAAACCGTTGACCGTCTGCACCAGGAGATGAGCGTTGCCGAAAACGGCTCCAGCCAGACCATCGACCGCCTGCACAAGCAACTGGGTGTCGCCGAGAACGGTTCGAGCCAATCGGTTGACCGTCTGCACCAGGAGATGAGCGTTGCCGAAAACGGCTCCAGCCAGACCATCGACCGCCTGCACAAGCAACTGGGTGTCGCCGAGAACGGTTCGAGCCAGACCGTTGACCGTCTGCACCAGGAGATGAGCGTTGCCGAAAACGGCTCCAGCCAGACCATCGACCGCCTGCACAGCAACATGGTCGCCGAGTCCGGTGGCGACATCGTCTTCGACGCCCACCTCAAGGCCTGATCCACGCCGTACGCCGCAAGGCGCCAGAAAAGCCCGGCACTGCCGGGCTTTCTCATGCCGTTCCGATCCCCGCAGCAGCTCCATCGATGCCAGGCCAGTACGGCTTTGTAACGGCATCCTACTCAAAACACCGCTCAAACCACCCGAAAGCGCCGACCTAGAGCGCTTTTCGTCGTTACATCATTTGCAGCGATAGTAGAAATTAGCCGCCTAAATAATCGACAACGTTGATCCACTCTATCAAGTGGCATCGTTTTTAAATCGATTAATCCGAAGGGAAAATGAACCCGTAGCCAAGAACTTCCTCCCCCTTTGGAGCCACCTAAAATGAAACGCCAGATCGCCCTCAGCCTTGCACTCACTTCCCTGATGACCGCCAGCGCCGCCTTCGCCGCACCGGCCATCCTGAACAACGGCCCGCGCGCCACCCACCAGCACGAGCACCAGCTTCAGCAGCAGAAAGTTGAAGATCACGTTGCCGCCAACGGCACCGAACGCACCATCGACCGTCTGCACAAGCAAATGGGAGATGAAGCCCGTGTGGCCGACAACGGGTCCGAGCGCACCATAGACCGCCTGCACCAGCAGATGGGTGATGAAGCCCGTGTGGCCGACAACGGGTCCGAGCGCACCATCGATCGCCTGCACAAGCAGATGGGTGATGAAGCCCGTGTGGCCGACAACGGTTCCGAGCGCACCATCGATCGCCTGCACAAGCAGATGGGTGATGAAGCTCGCGTAGCTGACAACGGTTCCGAGCACACCATCGACCGCCTGCACAAGCAGATGAGTGATGAAGCCCGCGTGGCCGAGAATGGCTCCGAGCGCACCATCGATCGCCTGCACAGCAACATGGTTGCCGAGTCCGGTGGCGATATCGTCTTCGACGCCCACCTGAAAGCCTGATCCCGCTGTACGCCGCAAGGCGCCAGAAAAGCCCGGCCTCCGCCGGGCTTTCTTATTTCCGCCGGTCGCCGAACGGGACGTCAGGCCCCGGTTTCGGGCTTGTCCGGCGCACCGTCTGAACGGCCGATGGTCGGCGGCGCTTCCACCACCAGTTCCTCCGGCACTTCCTCGACGCGCGGGTCGAGGGCCGCAGCCATAGGGCTGACGGTATCGGGCATCGGTACATGGTGCAGCGGCGCCTCGTCGACGCGGTGCATACCCGAAACGCGCTTGGGCTGGACCCAGAAGATCAGCAGCAGCGCATAGGCCGACACCAGCATGTAGAACATGCCCGGGCCGAAGTGCCGCATCATCGCGCCGGCGAACAACGGGCCGATGCAGGCGCCGACGCCGTAGGTGGTCAGCAGCATCGCCGAGAGCGCCACGCGGCGCGGCTGTTCGACGTGGTCGTTGGCCAGCGCCACCGCCAGCGGATAGAGGGTGAACAGCAGCATGCCGGTGACGAAACCGTTGGCCAGCAGCAGTTGATACGGCAGCTGGACCAGTCCCCACATCGGCACCGAAGCCACGCACAGCAACAGCGCATTGCCACGGATCAGCCAGCTGCGGTTCATCCGGTCCGACAACCAGCCCAGCGGCCATTGCGCGCAGAAGCCGGCGATGATGCAGATACCGACGAACAGGCTCGACTGCGCGGTATCCAGGCCATTGCGCGCCGCGTACACCGGCGCCAGGCCGTAGAAGGCACCGACCATCAGACCGGCGACGAAAATGGTGCCCAGCGACTGCGGCACGCGCTTCCAGAAGAAACCGATCTCCAGCGGCGCCGCCACCAGCTTGGCCGGGTGCACCCGGCGGGTCAGCGCCAGCGGGATCAGGCAGGAAGAGAAGCAGATGGCGACCAGCAGCAGCGGCTTGTAATCCAGCGCCGGGCTCAGCGCCAGCAGGCCCTGGCCGACCACCAGCCCGGCATCCACCGCCACCATGTAGCCGGCGAATACCTTGCCGCGCTGGCGCGATTCGGCCTGCTCGTTGAGCCAGCTTTCGATCACCATGTACTGGTTCATCATCACCGCGCCCATCACGAAGCGCAGCAGCACCCACACCTCCAGCTGCGAGACCAGCGCGTGGATCAGCACGATCACCGTCGCCAGGCCCGCGCAGGCCACGTAGGAACGGATGTGGCCGAAGCCGGCGATCAGCTTGTGGCCGAACTTGCCGCCGCAGACTAGGCCGAAGTAGTAGGCGGCCATCAGGCCACCGACCCACAGGTCGCTTACCCCTTCCTGGGTCAGGCGCAGGCCCATGTAGGTGGTGAACAGGCCGGAGCCGGCGAGCATCAGCAGCGTGGCGGTATAGAGCGCGGGAAAGGTGACGAGCGGGCTGAACATGGCGAGTCCGGCAGGCGATTCGAGGATGGGTGAAGGTTAGCAAGGCGCCGGCGGCGAAACCGGCCAGCGCCCGATATCGGACAGCCCCGGCGCGGCAAAGATCACATCGCGGACGCCCCGGGCATTATCACCGGCGCCCGGCGTCGCCGCCATCAGGGTGAAACCATTGGTCGCCCGACCTCTCCAAATGAGAAGGCTCCAAATGGGAAAGCGCCTGGAGATTCGCCATGACACCCGCCGACCTCAAGTCCTTCCTGCTCTACTGCACCCTGATCAACTACGCAGTCCTGCTGATCTGGTTCGCCGCCTTCAGCTTCGCCCACGACCCGCTGCATCGCCTGCACTCGCGCTGGTTCAGGATATCCGTCGAACGTTTCGATGCCCTGCACTATGGCGGCATGGCGGTCTACAAGATCGGCGTACTGTTGCTGAACCTGGTGCCGCTGATCGCCCTGTGCCTGCTGTACTGACACCGCGCCCTGCGACGAAGTGACCATCCATCCAATAGCTAAGTACTGAAATTTATTGGAAATATTCGTGTCGTAGGGTGCACGCAGTTTGAAGGAGATCCCCGTGCACCACTCTACTCGCAGCCTGCGAAAAACCCTCGACTCCGTTGCCGCCAACAACGAAGCCACGGCGCTGGAAATCATGCGGGCCGTCGATCAGGTCCAGGACGACCTGTTGCGGCAGAAGTTGCTCAAAGCCATTCATCAGCTCAACCAGGACGCCACCGACCTGCGCGCCCTGCGCGAGGAAATCAACGCGCCGCAGAGCCGGCGCGCCTGATCCGCGTCAGGCGCTGGCGACGGCATTGGGCAGGCGGTAGATCCAGATCCGCCTGATGACCGTGGCGAATTGCGCGGACAGCCTGCCGCTGTTGTAGGTCTGTCCGTAGCGCGCGGCGATCTCGCGCACCTGGCGCGACAGCTCGGCGTAACGGCGCGCCGGCAGGTCGGGGAACAGGTGATGCTCGATCTGGTGGCTGAGGTTGCCGGTTAGAATGTGGAACAGCCGCCCACCCTCCAGGTTGCTCGACCCGCGCAACTGGCGCAGGTACCAGTGGCCGCGCGTCTCGTTCTCCAGCACCTGCGGCGGGAACACCGCGGCCTTCTCGGTGAAATGACCGCAGAAGATCACCGTGAAGGTCCACAGGTTGCGCATCAGGTTGGCGATCACGTTGCCCAGCAGCACCGCGCCGAACGCCCCGGTGAACAGCCCCAGCAGCGGGAACACCGCGTAATCCTTGAGCCACTGGCGCAGCACCTTGGCGTTGAACTGGCGCAGCAGCGGGCGCAGCTCGTCCCGGCTCATGCGGCCTTTCAGGTACTTGTCCAGGCGCAGGTGCTGGATGGCCACGGCGTACTGGAACAGCAGCGCCTGGATCGCCACCCACAGCGGCTGCCAGCGGTAGAAGGGCTTCCACTTCTGCTCGGGGAACAGGCGCACCACGCCGTAGCCGACGTCGTCGTCCTTGCCCAGCACGTTGGTGTAGGTGTGGTGGATGTGGTTGTGCGTGTGCCGCCAGAAGTCCGCAGGCCCGACGATGTCCCACTCATAGGCGCGTCCGGCGAATTCCGGGTCGTTCATCCAGTCGTACTGGCCATGCATGACGTTATGGCCCAGCTCCATGTTCTCCAGGATCTTGCCCAGCCCGAGCAGGAACGTGCCGAGCAGCCAGGTGGGCGGGAACCAGCCGGCCATCAGCAATGCACGGCCGCTCCAGCAACAGAAGCGCACCGTCGCGCGGATGCGGCGGATATAGCGGGCGTCGCTCTCACCCAGGTCGTGCAGGGTGCGCTGGCGCAGGGCGTCCAGTTCGGCACCGAAGGCCGCCAGCTCAGCGGCGGACAGTTCGCGGTCGTCGCGCATGGGGATTTTCCGGAAGAAAGGCTGGATCAGAGGTCGACGGTCAGGTCGCCCTGGGGCGCGCTGACGCAGATACGAATGGGCTGGCCCGGTTCGCTGAACAGCTCGCCGCTGCGCAGGTCACGCACGCAGCCGCTGACCAGGGTGCAGGTGCAGCTGGCGCAGACGCCCTGCCGGCAGCCATGGGCCGGACGCAGACCGCTGGCCTCGGCCTGCTCCAGCAGGCTGCGGCGGCTGTCGCCGGTAACCTCCAGTGCGCTGCGGGCAAAATGCAGGTTCACCGACCGCGCCGGCTCGCCCTCGTCCCAGCTCGGCGGGCTGAAGCTTTCCACCTGAAGACTGCGGCTACTCGCGCCGAGCGCCTGGCGCACGCTGTCGACGAAGCCACCGGGGCCGCAGGCCAAAACGTGGCGGTCGCCCAACCCCTCGACATGCTCGGGATGGAAACGCCCGCGCAGCTCGCCATCAACCGGCGCATCGCCACTCAGGGCCCAGCGCAGTTCGAGATTCGGATGCTGCCGTGCCAGCGCCTCCAGGGCGACGACGAACGCACGCTGGCCACGCTCGCGGACGTAATGCAGCAGCGTCACCGGCCCGTTGTAGCCACGCGCCAGTGCCTCGCGCAGCAGGCCGAGCAAAGGCGTCAGCCCGCTGCCCGCCGCCAGCAACAACACGCCCTGCCCGTCCTGAGGCCAGCTCAGCTCGCCGTCCGGGCGGCCCAGCTCCAGCACCTCGCCCACCGCCAGTTGGTGCAGCAGGTAGGAGGACACGCGGCCACCGGGCTGCAGCTTCACCGCGAACTCCAGGCAGCCGTCCGCGGCGATGCGGGTCAGGCTGTAGCTGCGGCTGCAACGCACGCCGCCGCGCTCGATGTACAGCTGCACGTGCTGGCCAGGCCGCGCACCACGCCAGTGGGCGTTCGGACGCAGGCGCAGTTCGAGCATGTCTTCCGCCACCCACTGCCGCGCCTCGACCCGAGCGTACACCCGGTCCAGTGCCCAACCGGTGTTGAGCACACGCAGCACGGCATCGACATCCGACTCGCGCAGCCACCGGCCACGCACCAGGGCATGCAATGGCACAAGCAGCGGCCGGAGCAGGCGCAAACCGGCGAAAGGGAGGATCGACATGAATGGCACCGAACAGTAAACAGATGTTCACTAAAATCGCATGCACGGCAGATTTCAGTCAACAGGTGTTCACTGTCTTGCACAGGAACTCCCCCGGCGCTGATCGGCATTTGCTAGAGTGCCTGCGCCCTTGCACTCGCCATGGATCGCATCGCCGTATGTCCACTCCCCGCGCCGAACAGAAACAACAGACCCGCCAGGCCCTGATGGATGCGGCCCGAAGCCTGATGGATAGCGGTCGCGGCTTCGGCAGCCTGAGCCTGCGGGAAGTGGCGAAGACGGCGGGGATCGTACCGGCGGGTTTCTACCGGCATTTCACCGACATGGACCAGCTCGGCCTTGCGCTGGTGGCCGATGTCGACGAGACCTTCCGCCAGACCCTGCGCGTGGTGCGGCGCAACGAGTTCGAGCTGGGCGGCGTGATCGAAGCCTCGGTGCGCATCTTCCTCGACGCGGTCAGCGCCAACCGCACCCAGTTCCTCTTCCTCGCCCGCGAGCAATACGGCGGCTCGCTGCCGATCCGCCAGGCCGTAGGTGAACTGCGCCAGCGCATCACCGACGACCTCGCCGCCGACCTCGCGCTGCTGAACAAGCTGCCGCACCTGCAGGCGCAGGACATCGATGTGATCGCCGACCTGGTGGTGAAGACGGTGTTCGCCACCCTGCCCGAGCTGATCGACCCGCCGGCCGACTCGCTGCCGACGCACCTGTCGCCCGAGGCCAAGGTGACCCAGCAGCTGCGTTTCATCATGATCGGCGCCAAGCACTGGACGGGGATCGGCTCAAGGCCCTGAGCCAGCGCCCTTCACCCCCTGCTCGCTCCTACAAAGATCCGCATCGCCCCGCCTTGGTGCACACCGTTTTCGCGCGCACCATCGTCGGGCGCGCACGCCATTCCTGATCGTTCGGACAAGCGCTCCAGCCCGCGCCAAGCCTGACTGCTACCCACGCTGGCAAGCCCCTTGCTGTAGCACCGCCATTGCTACTGCCGGACGCCGCCATGCTGGTCATCCACCAACGTACCGAACCCCGCGAACACTGGGATGCCGAACTGCGCCTGAACTTTGATGCGCGCAGCAAGAGCCGTCTGCGCTGCTTCACCAGCGCCAGTGAAGACGTCGGCCTGTTCCTCGAACGCGGCCAGCCGCCGCTGGCCGATGGCGAGTACCTGCTGGCCAACGATGGCCGCGTGGTGCGCGTCTGCGCGGCGCCGGAAAAGCTCCTCCACGTGACCTGCGCCACTCCCCGCGAGCTGAACCGCGCGGCCTATCACCTGGGCAACCGCCACGTCGCGCTGCAGGTCGGCGAGGGCTGGCTGCGCCTGCTCGACGACTATGTGCTCAAGGCCATGCTCGATCAGCTCGGCGCCACGGTGGAGGCCATCGAGGCGCCCTTCCACCCCGAGCACGGCGCCTATGGCGGCGGGCATCACCACTCACACCATGGCGAGGAAGAGTTCAACTACGCGCCGAAGCTGCACCAGTTCGGTGTGCGCGTGTGACTTTGCGCCAGCGCATCCCCCTCACCCCAGCCCTATCCCTCAGGGAGAGGGCACCGTCCGTTGCGCTTGTGAAGTCCTGCCGTCATGCTTGAGCTTTCAAGACTCTGGTCGCTGCTGCGCCTGGCCAGCCCGCAGTTGCCCATCGGCGGCTACAGCTATTCCCAGGGCCTGGAAAGCGCCATCGAGCAGGGCCAGGTGAAGGACGCCGACGCCGCCCACACCTGGCTTGCCGATCAACTGCAGCTGAACCTCGCGCGCTTCGAAGGCCCGCTACTGGCCGAACTGCTGCGCGCCGCGCAAGCCGCCGACTGGGAAGCCCTGCGCGACGCCGCCGAGCGTCACCGCGCCAGCCGCGAGACCCGCGAGCTGGGCCTGGAGAACCGGCAGATGGGCTTCTCCCTCGGCCAGTTGCTCGAAGCCCTGCCCGAGCTGGACCAGCCCGCGCGCCAGTGGCTCGCGGCGCAAGTCGAGCCCTCCTTCGCAGCCGCCTGGGCGCTGGCCGCCCGCGCCTGGGGGCTGTCCCCGGAGCAAGCCCTGGGCGCCTGGCTGTGGAGCTGGCTGGAGAACCAGCTGGCGGTGCTGATGAAGACCCTGCCACTGGGCCAACTGGCCGCGCAGAAGCTCACCTCGCAATTGCTCCCCGACCTCGACCAGGCCTGCCGCAGCGCACTCGCCAACCCGCCGGCGGGCGGCGCGCCCTTCGGCCTGGCGCTGGCCAGCATGAACCACGAAACCCAATACAGCCGTCTGTTCCGCTCCTAGGAGAACTGCCATGAACTCTCAACCTCTTCGCGTCGGCATCGGCGGCCCGGTGGGCTCCGGCAAGACCGCCCTGACCCTGGCGCTGTGCCGCGCCCTGCGCCAGCGCTACAACATCGCCGTGGTCACCAACGACATCTACACCCAGGAGGATGCGCAGTTCCTGGTACGCAACGAGGCCCTGGAGCCGGAGCGGATCATCGGCGTGGAAACCGGCGGCTGCCCGCATACGGCAATCCGCGAGGACGCCTCGATCAACCTGGAAGCCGTGGACCAGCTCAACCGCCGCTTCCCCGGGCTGGACCTGATCCTAGTGGAGTCCGGCGGCGACAACCTGTCGGCGACCTTCAGCCCCGAGCTGTCGGACCTGACGCTGTACGTGATCGACGTGTCCGCCGGCGACAAGATCCCGCGCAAGGGCGGGCCGGGCATCTGCAAATCCGACCTGCTGGTGATCAACAAGATCGACCTGGCCCCGCTTGTGGGCGCCTCGCTGGAGGTGATGGACCAGGACGCCACGCGCATGCGCGGCGACAAGCCCTTCGTGTTCAGCAACCAGAAGACCGGCCAGGGCCTGGCCGAGATCATCGCCTTCATCGAGCGCCAGGGCCTGCTGATCGCCGCCTGATCGCGCTCCACGACCGACGACTAGAAGACCAAGGAGCTACACCATGAACCTGCGCAAAGCCCTCTACAGCATCGCGCTGTTCCTCACCCCGGCGGCGGCCTTCGCCCACCCCGGCCACGGCGACCACGGCCTGATCGCCGGCCTCGCCCACCCCGTCAGCGGTCTCGATCACTTGCTGGCGATGTTCGCCGTCGGCCTCTGGGCCGCCCAGCAGCAAGGTGCCGCACGACTGGCGCTGCCGTGCACCTTCGTCGCGGCCATGCTGGTCGGCGGGCTGCTCGGCTTCGAGGGGCTGCAGGTCCCGTTCATGGAGACCGGCATTGCCGCTTCGGTACTGGCGCTGGGGCTGTGCGTAGCGCTGGCGGTGCGTCCGCCGCTGTTCCTGGCGATGGGCGCGACTGCACTGTTTGCCCTCGCCCACGGCGTGGCCCATGGGTTGGAACTGCCGGAGCTGAGTAGTCCGTGGCTGTATGCGGCCGGCTTCGTCGGTGCGACTGCCGCGCTGCATGCTGCGGGTTACGGGATCGTTCGCCTGCTGCCGCAGGCCGCTGCGACGCTGGTGCGCTGCGCCGGGCTGGCTTCGGCGGGCGCAGGTGCCTGGCTGCTCGCCGGCTGACCTGCTCTTTGTAGGGGCGAGCTTGCTCGCGAATGGCCTCGCCGCGGAGTTGGTTCGCGAGCAAGCTCGCTCCTACAAGATCAAAAGCCTCTCACCCCAGCCCTCTCCCAGAGGGCTGGGGTGAGGGAAAGGCCCGGCACGAAAACACCGAAGAACAACCGCTGCCCACCCCCTGATCACCCCTTGCGATGCACCGCAAACCCCGCCCAGGCCTGGCTCACGGGCATGATTTCCAGCGTGTTGATATTGATGTGCGGCGGCTGGTTCATGATCCAGTGGATGGTCTCGGCGATGTCCTCGGACTGGATCGGCTCGGCGCCGGCGTAGGTCTTGTCGTACTTCGCCTGGTCGCCACCGAAGCGCACCAGGGAGAACTCGCTCTCGCACATGCCGGGTTCGAGATTAGTGACGCGTACGCCAGTGCCTTGCAGGTCGCAGCGCAGGTTCAGGGAGAACTGTTCGACGAAGGCCTTGGTGGCGCCGTAGACGTGGCCGCCCGGATAGGGCCAGTGACCGGCCACCGAGCCGAGGTTGAGGATGCTCGCGCCGCGGCCATAGGCGATCAGGCGCGGCAGCAGCAGGCGGGTGGCATACATCAGGCCTTTGACGTTGGTATCCACCATGGTGTCCCAGTCATCCAGGGAGCACTCCTGTGCCGGGTCGGCGCCCAGGGCGAGGCCGGCGTTGTTGATCAGGCCGCGCAGTTTGGCGAACTTCTCCGGCAGGCCGACCACCGCCGCGGTCATCGCCGCGCGGTCACGCACGTCGAGCACCAGCGGCAGCACCTCGGTCTGCGCCGAAAGCTCCTGCGCCAGCGCGTTCAGGCGCTCCTCGCGACGGCCGGTAATCACCAGCGACCAGCCATCGCGGGCGAAGCGGCGCGCACAGGCCTCGCCAAAGCCGGAGGTGGCGCCAGTAATGAACAGGGTGGAAGTCATCGGGGAATCCTCATGGTTGGCCCTCGTTCCGCCGGTCGGTGCCAGCGTGTCATGGTGGGCGCGTTCTTGTCGGTGTCTTGCAGGATAACAGTCCGGTCGCGCCCCGTTGCGCTACAGCGGCGCTGGATAAAACCCGCACAGCTGGCCGAAAGCCCCGTCACTGCGGGGCCGCTCGCACTTGCTCCCACCTTGTCCACAGGCTGCTCCACGGATTCTGTGGGCAAGCGTGAAGGCGCATTTTCTCTGGACGAAATTCGAACGCCGCGCCGTAACCAGCGCCAGCCCTGCGCCGGAGAAGTTCTTCCCAAGGTTATCCACAAGTCTTTCAACGGCAGCCGTGGACAACCGGGCGTCCTCGGGAACTTTTCCGGAAAGCCGCAACTGTCCATCCATACAGCGTTTCAAGGCGATCGAGCAGAAATCAGCCGGTCCTGGCGGAGCCCCTGGGAATGGGGCCTGCAAGGATTCGCCCAAACCTTATCCACAGGCCGGCCCACAGATTTTCTGGACAAACTCAATGCACCAGAAGCCGCGCCGCAATCAGGTCTTCCAGTGCATAACCCACGGATTTGAATAGGGTGATCTCGCTGTCGTCCCGGCGCGCGCCGCGCCCTTGCAGCAGGTCGGACAGCTGGCTGTGGATGGCGCTTTCGTCGATCACGCCTTCGCCCATGGGGATCAGCAGGTCGCCGGCCTCCTCCAGCGCGCCTTCGCGAGTGTCGACCACGATGCGCGCGCGACGCACGGCTTCGTTGTCGGTTTCGCGCATGGACGGCAGGAAGGCGCCGACCAGGTCGAGGTGGCAGCCCGAGCGCAGCCATTCGCCGAGCACGATGGGCTCGCGGGAGGTGGTGACGCAGCTGATGCAGTCCGCCGCCGCGACAGCGCCGCGCAGGTCGGCGCAGGCATGGACGGGATAGCCTTCGTCCTGCAGGCGTTTCACCAGGGCATCCACCTTGTCTTCGTGGCGGCCCCAGATGGCGACATCTTCGTACTCGCGCACAGAGCAGTGGGCGCGGACCATGTGCGGCGCCAGGGTGCCGCTGCCGACGATCAGCAGCCTGCGCGCATCACGGCGCACCAGGTAGTCGGCGGCCAGCGCAGAGGTACAGGCGGTGCGCCGGGCGGTCAGCTCGGAGGCTTCGAGCATCGCCAGCGGACGGCCGGTCTGGCCATCGAACAGGCAGAACAGCGCAGCCACCGCCGGCAGGTTCTTCGCGCCGTTGCCGGGGAACACGGTGACCAGCTTGACGCCGATGTCCTGCCCCGGCCGCCAGACGGGCATGGTCAGCAGCGAAGCGTTGTCTGGCAGCGCATGGCAGCCTCGCACGGGGGCTTCGCACTCGCCGGCAAGGCCGATGCGCAGGGCTTCGATCAGTTGGGGATAACTCAGTCGTTCGGCGACGTCGGCGTTGGTGAGGAAGCGGAGGTCTTGCATGAAAGCTCCTCTTCAGGAAGCAGGGGATAACCTGTAGGAGCGAGCTTGCTCGCGAACAAGCCCCGCTGCGGAGATGTTCGCGAGCAAGCTCGCTCCTACGAAGAGCAACAGGCGTCAGTGCCCGCCGAGGTAAGCGTTGCGAACGTCCTGGTTGCCCAGCAGCTCGGCGCCGGTGCCGCTCAGGCGGATCTCGCCGTTGACCATCACGTAGCCACGGTCCGACAGCTTCAGCGCATGGTTGGCGTTCTGCTCCACGAGGAACAGGGTCATGCCGCTCTTCGCCAGTTCGCGCAGGGTCTGGAAGATCTGCTTGACCACGATGGGCGCCAGGCCCAGCGAGGGCTCGTCGAGCAGCAGCAGCTTGGGCCGACTCATCAACGCACGGGCGATGGCGAGCATCTGCTGCTCACCGCCGGACATGGTCATGGCGCGCTGGTTGCGTCGCTCCTTCAGGCGCGGGAACAGGTCGAACATGCGCTCCATGTCCTCCTGGGCGTGGTCCATGCCGATGGGGATGGTGCCCATCAACAGGTTCTCCTCCACCGTCATGTCGGGGAACACCCGGCGCCCCTCCGGCGACTGCGCGATGCCGTTGGAGGCTACGTAGTGCGCCGACTTGTGGCGGATGTCCTGGCCCTTGTAGAAGATCCCCCCCGAAGCCGCGCGCGGCTGGCCGAAGATCGACATCAGCAGTGTGGACTTGCCTGCGCCGTTGGCGCCGATCAGCGCCACGGTTTCCCCTTCGTTGACGGTCAGCGAGACTTTCTTCAGCGCCTGGATCGGCCCGTAGAACACATCCACATCACGGAACTCCAACATCGGCGCCGTCATACCAGCTCCTCTTCGTCCGCGCCGAGATAGGCGGCGATTACCTTGTCGTTGTGGCGAATCTCGTCCGGCGCGCCACGGGCGATGACCACGCCGTGGTCGAGCACGATGATGTGGTCGGAGATGTTCATCACCATGCCCATGTCGTGCTCGATCAGCAGCACGGTGATCCCGTGGTGGTCGCGCAGGTAGCGGACGATGCGCGCCAGGGCCTGGGTCTCGGCGGGGTTCAAACCAGCGGCCGGTTCGTCCAGGCAGATCAGCTCAGGCCGCGTGCACATGGCGCGGGCGATCTCCAGGCGGCGCTGCTGCCCGTAGGACATCTCGCCGGCCAGGCGGTTGGCGCAGTCCACCAGGTCCACCACTTCCAGCCAGTAGAAGGCGTGGTCCAGCGCCTCGCTTTCCGCGCGGCGGTAGCCGGGGGTGTTGAGCACGCCGGCGATGAGGTTGCGGTTGACGAACATGTGCTGGGCCACCAGCAGGTTCTCCACCACCGACATCTCGCGGAACAGCCGGATGTTCTGGAAGGTGCGCGCCAACCCCGCGCGGTTCACCAGGTGGGTGCCGCCGAACATTTTGTAGTAGAGGCGGTTGCCGAACTGCGCCGGGTTGACGAAATCGCCGCCCTGGAACGGCTGGCCCAGCACCTTGATCACGTCGGTGGTGCCGCCCTGGGTGTTGAGCAGGATGTTGCCGCCGGTGGCCTTGTAGAAGCCGGTCAGGCAGTTGAACACCGTGGTCTTGCCCGCGCCGTTGGGGCCGATCAGCGCGGTGATGGAGCCGCGTTCCACGTCGAGGTTGACGTCGTTGAGCGCCTTGATGCCGCCGAAGTGCATCATCAGGTGCTCGACGCTGAGGATCTTGTCACCACTCATGGCGCCACCCCCTTGCGAACAGCGAAGCCGGTGCGGCTGATGCGGATCAGCCCGCGCGGTCGCCAGATCATCATCAGCACCATGAGGATGCCGAACAGCAGCACCCGGTAGTCGGCGAAGCTGCGCAGCAGCTCCGGCGCCACGGTGAGGACGAAGGCGGCGATCACCACGCCCACGGTGGAGCCCATGCCGCCGAGCACCACGATGGCGAGGATCAGCGCCGACTCGAAGAAGGTGAACGACGACGGGTTGACGAAGCCCTGGTAGCTGGCGAAGAACACGCCCGCCAGGCCCGCGGTGGAGGCGCCGAGCATGAACGCCGAGAGCTTCACCAGCACGTGGTTCAGGCCCATGGCGCGGCAGGCGATCTCGTCCTCGCGCAGCGCTTCCCAGGCGCGGCCGACCGGCATGCGGGTCAGCCGGTGCTTGATGTACAGCACCAGCAGCACCACCACGAACAGCACCGCGTAGATGAACACGAACTTGAGGTTCTGGTTGTAGTCGATGCCGAGGAATTCGTGGATCGGCGTGCCGCCCTCCTTCGCCCGGCGGCCGAACTCCAGACCGAAGATGGTCGGCGAGGGCACCGGCATGCCGTTCGGGCCGCCGGTGAAGGACAGCCAGTTGTTGAGGATCAGGCGGATGATCTCGCCGAAGCCCAGGGTCACGATGGCCAGGTAGTCACCGTGCATCCTCAGCACCGGGAAGCCCAGCAGCGCGCCCGCCATCGCGGCGGTGATGGCCGCCAGCGGCAGCACCGTCCAGAAGCCCAGGCCGAGGTAGTGGTAACCCAGCGCGAGGCCGTAGGCGCCGATGGCGTAGAAGGCCACATAGCCGAGGTCGAGCAGCCCGGCGAGGCCGACCACGATGTTCAACCCCAGGCCCAGCAGTACGTAGATCAAGCCGAGGATTATCACGGTGAGCAGGTACTTGCTGGCGAAGAACGGGAAGATCACCGCGGCGACGATCAGCAGCGGGACGATCCAGCGCAGACGGGTCTTGTAGCCCGGCTGCAGTACGGTGATGCCCGAGTCGGAGGTTTCGAAGCGCTCCATCACGCGCACGCCGGCCGGAGTCTGCAGGTACAGGCTGAGCAGCAGGCGGCCGATCATGACTGCACCGACCATCCAGGCCAGGCGAACCGGTTCGAGGTTGAAGCTGTAGCCATCGAGCACCACGCCGACGATGGGACCGAACACCACCAGGGCGATCAGCCCGGCGAGCACGGTGTCGACGAGGCTCTTCTTGATATCGATGCGCGCGGTCTTCGGCGCGGCGGTGGTCTGGGAAGCGGCCATCATGCTCACACCTTCGATACCTGGGGACGCCCCAGGAGCCCTTGCGGTCGGAAGATCAGGATGGTCACCAGCAGGCCGAAGGCGAACACATCCTTGAAGTCGGTGTTGATCATCCCGGAGAACTGCGCCTCGGCCACACCGAGGATCAGGCCGCCGAGCATGGCGCCGGGCAGCGAGCCGATGCCGCCGAGCACCGCGGCGGTGAACGCCTTGATGCCGATGATGAAGCCGGCATAGAAGTCGAAGGTGCCGTAGTTCATGGTGATCAGCACGCCGGCCAGCGCGGCCATGGCGGCGCCGATGACGAACACGTAGGAGATCACCCGGTCGGTGTTGATCCCCAGGATCGAGGCCATCTTGCGGTCCTGCTGGGTGGCACGGCACATGCGCCCGAGCTTGGTGTACTGGATCACATAGGTCAGCACGGCCATGCCGACGAAGGCGGCGATGAGGATGAACACCTTGGTGTAGGTCAGTTGCACGAAGCCTTCGCCGACGTGGAACTTCAGCGCGCCGTCGAGCAGGGTCGGCACGCCTTGCTGGCGCGGGCCCTGGGACAGCTGCACGTAGTTCTGCAGGATCAGCGACATGCCGATGGCCGAGATCAGCGGCGCCAGGCGCGTGGAGTTGCGCAGTGGCTTGTAGGCGATGCGCTCGATCACCCAGCCGTACAGGCCGGTGATGCAGATGGTGAAGACCAGGGTGCCGAGGATCAGCAGCGGGAAGGACTCGAGGCCGAAGAAGGTCAGCAGCGCCAGGGCGATGGCCGAAAGATAGGCGGAGATCATGTACACCTCGCCGTGGGCGAAGTTGATCATGCCGATGATGCCGTAAACCATCGTGTAGCCGATGGCGATCAGGCCGTAGACCGACCCGAGGGTCAGCCCGTTGATCATTTGCTGGAGAAAGATACCGTCCACGATTGGGTACTCACACAGACAGGGCAGGGAAGGCGGGCGGCAAGCGGGCTGAACGGCTCGTGACCGTCGCCGGGCGAGCGCCGACCTGCGGGGATGCCGGCACCGCTCGTGGCGGCGCCGGCAGGTCGGAGCGGGTGCATGGATGCTGTTCGGGCGCGCCCGTCACCGACCGGACCCCGCAGGGCCCGGCCGGTACGTGGTGGAGCCAGGGCAGCGTCCGGACGCTTACTTCTGTTTTTCCAACTGGTGGTATTTGCCCTTGTCGTCCCACTGGTAGACGACGTAGTCGGAGACCTTCAGGTCGCCCTTCTCGTCCCACTCCTTCTTGCCCATCACGGTTTGCACCGGGTTGGTGTGCAGCCATTTGCTGGCCGCCTGAGGATCGTTCTTGCCGGCGCCGTTGAAGGCGGCGGCAAGCGCCTGTACCGAGGCGTAGGCATACAGGGTGTAGCCTTCCGGCTCGAAGCCGCCGGCGCGGAACTTGTCCACCACGGCCTTGCCGTCCGGGATCAGGCGCGGGTCGGCACCGAAGGTCATCAGCACGCCCTTGGTGTACTGCGGGCCGCCGGCGGTGGTGACCAGCTCGTCGGTGACGATGCCGTCATCGGAGAAGAACACGGTAGTCAGGCCCTGCTCGCGCATCTGCCGTACCAGCGGGCCGGCTTCCGGGTGCAAGCCGCCGAAGAACACCACTTCCGCGCCCGAGGCACGGATCTTGGTGACCAGGGCGTTGAAGTCCTTCTCGCCGCGGGTCAGGCCCTCGTAGAGAACTTCCTTGACACCCAGCTTGTTCAGCTGCGCCTTGGTCGCATCCGCCAGACCCTGGCCGTAGGTGTCCTTGTCGTGGATCACCGCGACCTTCTTGGCCTTCAGCACGTTGACGATGTAGTTGCCGGCGACGATGCCCTGCTGGTCGTCACGACCGCACATGCGGAACATGCCGGTGAGGCCGCGCTCGGTCACCTTCGGGTTGGTCGAGCCGGGGGTGATGGCGATGATGCCGGCCTCGTCATACACCTCGGAAGCGGGGATGGTATTGGAGGAGCAGAAGTGACCGACCACGGCGATGGCCTTGTCCTGGTCGACCAGGCGGTTGGCGACTGCCACGGCCTGCTTGGGCTCGCAGGCGTCGTCGGCCTTCACCAGCTTGATCTTCTCCCCGTTCACGCCACCGGCGGCGTTGATCGCGTTGGCGGCCTCGGTAGCCCCCCGCCAGTACTGTTCGCCGAACGAGGCGTTCGCCCCGGTGTGCGGCCCTGCGACCCCGATAACGACATCAGCCTCTACAAAGGAAGACATGCCCAGCGCGGTGGTTACCGCCAGGGCCAGAAAGCCTTTTCTGAAAATCTTCTGCGACATGGAGTTTTGCTCCTGAGGGTTTTTGTAATGGCGCACGAACTAATGTTGGCGACTTATCGACAGCAAGCCGCGTGCCATTCGTTTTTGTTATTAACCAAGTCCTACAGCAAAAACAGCCAGAGCTGGCGGGCATCAGTGTTAGACACGTGCAACCCGCCGAAAACCGAAGGTGCAACCACTCAATCGAAAAGGCGCAACCCTCCTTCCCGTGGGCTGACACATCCAGCCACCACAGGCGCAACCCCATCCGTAACCATCGCTGTCACCGAACTGCACATCCGCGGTGCAGACCCGTCGGGGTAACGCACCAGTAAGAGGCTAGTCCAAAGTGCAGCGAACGTTGGGGCAGACGCGGCGGGAGGCCCCCGCCCACGCATCGCCGGGCTCAGATCACCACCCGCAGGCACTGCCCGGCGTGGTAGAGCGAGAAGCCCGCTTCGTAGAGACGACTACGCAGGCCAGCGGCGGAAATCTCCTCCATCGGCCGTAGCGGCATCGGCAGCACGCTGGCGTCACCGCCCAGCAGGAAGTCGGCGAAGGCCTTGCCCACCACCGTGCCGGTGGTGACGCCGCGGCCGTTGTAGCCGCTCATGGCGACCAGCCCCGGCGCCGGCTCGAACAGGCGCATGAGGTGGTCGGGGGTGAAGTCGATGCAGCCGGTCCAGGTGAACTCCCATTCCACCTTGCCCAGCTTGGGGAAGTAGTGCTGCTGGATGCGGTCGGCCCAGCTTTTCAGGAACCAGGCCGGCTTGCCGGTGCCCTTGCCGAGGCTGCCGAGCAGCAGGCGACCATCGGCATCGCGGCGGATGCTGCTGAGCACCTGGCGGGTATCCCAGGAGCCCTGCCCGCCCGGCAGGATGCGCGCGGCCTCGGCGCCCTCCAGCGGACGCGAGGCGACCTGGTAGTAGTAGCCGGGGAAGAAGGTGCGGCGCAGCTCGGTCCACTCGCCTTCGGTGTACGCGCTGGAGGCGATCACCACCTGTTCGGCGGTGACCACGCCGCCCTGGGTGATCACGTTCCAGGCGTTGCCCACGCGCACCAGCCCAACCACCGGGGAATGGTGGTACAGCTCGCCGCCGAGCCCCACCACCGCGCGGGCCAGGCCGCTGACGTAGGCCATCGGGTTGAGGGTGCCGGCGCGGCGGTCGAGCAGCGCGCCGGCGATCTTGTCGGTGCCGCAGGCCTGTTCGCACTCGGCGCCGGTCAGCAGCTCGACGGGCGCCCCGCGACGGCTCCACTGTTCGCAGCGGCTGCGCAGGTCCGCCAGGCCGCGGGCGTTGTGCGCCATGTGCAGGGTGCCTTCGCGGCGCGCCTGGCAGGCGATGCCGTACTTGTCGATCAGGGAGAACACCAGGGATGGCGCGTTGCCGAGCATGTGGTTGACCCGCCGGCCGACCTCCGCGCCCATGCCTGCCTCGATCTCGTCCGGAGGAATCCACAGGCCGGCGTTGACCAGGCCGACGTTGCGCCCCGACCCGCCATGCCCGGTGGCGTGGGCGTCGAGCACACAGACCGTCTGGTCCTTTTCCAGCAGATGAAGCGCGGCGGACAGGCCGGTGATCCCGGCGCCGACGACACACACGTCGACCTTGCGATCCCCCCGCAGCATCGGAGCTTCCGGACGTTCGGGGGTCAGGTATTCCCACAGGCACTCTTGGCGAAGCGACATCCAGCGATCCTTCTACGCGAACCTTTGTGAATGACTCTGTACTGCAAGCCCCTATTGCTGCGAGCCGAGGGCTTTGTGTAGGAGCGAGCTTGCTCGCGAACCGCATAACGCTGAAGCCCAACCGGACTCCGTTCGCGAGCAAGCTCGCTCCTACGAAGAGCAAACTCAGTCGAAGACTATGCCCTGGGCCAGCGGCAATTCCCGCGAATAGTTCACGGTGTTGGTCTGCCGGCGCATATAGCCCTTCCAGGCATCGGAGCCGGACTCACGGCCACCGCCGGTTTCCTTCTCGCCACCGAAGGCGCCGCCGATTTCCGCGCCGCTGGGGCCGATGTTGACGTTGGCGATGCCGCAGTCGCTGCCCACCGCCGAGAGGAAGGCCTCGGCCTCGCGCAGGTCGGTGGTGAAGATGCAGGACGACAGGCCCTGGGGCACGGCATTGTTCAGCGCCACCGCCTCTTCGAAGTGCTCGTAGGGCACCACATAGAGGATCGGCGCGAAGGTCTCGTGGCGCACCACGTCGCTCTGCTCCGGCATTTCGGCAATGGCCGGCGACACGTAGTAGGCGTTCGGGTAGCGGTCGGCCAGTTGACGCTCGCCGCCGAACACCACGCCGCCCTCCCCGCGCGCCTGCTCCAGCGCGCCCTGCATGGCCAGGAAGCTGCGCTCGTCGATCAGCGGGCCGACCAGGTTGCCTTCCAGCGGATGGCCGATACGCACCTTGGAATAGGCGGCCTTCAGGCGGCTGACGATCTCGTCCTTCACCGACTTGTGCGCGATCAGCCGGCGCAGGGTGGTGCAACGCTGGCCGGCGGTGCCGACGGCGCTGAACAGGATGGCGCGCACGGCCATGTCCAGATCGGCGCTGGGGGTCAGGATCATGGCGTTGTTGCCGCCCAGTTCGAGAATGCTGCGGCCGAAGCGCGCCGCCACGCGTGGGCCTACTTCGCGGCCCATGCGGGTGCTGCCGGTGGCGCTGACCAGGGCGACACGGACATCGTCCACCAGCGCCTCACCGGCGCTGCGGTCGCCGATCACCACCTGGCTCAGGTGCGCCGGTGCGTCGCCGAACTTCTTCAGCGCGCGCTCGAACAACGCCTGGCAGGCCAGCGCGGTGAGCGGGGTCTTCTCCGACGGCTTCCACACCACCGAGTTGCCGCAGACCAGCGCCAGCGCGGTATTCCACGACCACACGGCGACCGGGAAGTTGAAGGCGCTGATCACGCCGACCACGCCCAGCGGATGCCAGGTTTCGCGCATGTGGTGACCGGGGCGCTCGGAGGCGATGGTCAGGCCGTAAAGCTGCCGCGACAGGCCGACGGCGAAGTCGCAGATGTCGATCATCTCCTGCACTTCGCCCAGGCCCTCCTGAGTGATCTTGCCGGCCTCCCAGGAGACCAGTTCGCCCAGAGCCGCCTTGCTCGCCCGCAGCTCCTCGCCGAACAGCCGCACCAGCTCGCCGCGACGCGGCGCCGGCACCTTGCGCCAGGCCTCGAAGGCATGGGCGGCGCGGCCGATCTTCTGCTCCACTTCGGCGGCGCTTTCCAGACGCACTGCGCCCAGGCGGCTGCCGTCGATGGGGGTATGGATGACCTGATCGCCACCGGTGTAGAGGCGAGCGTCGACGCCGAGGGATTCGAGCAGTGCGGAAATCATGCGGACTCCTGTTTGTTTCGGATCAGGTGATTCAGATGACCTAATGGAATGCCAGCAGTAATAAACGGCTTGCCGAGGCACAACAAACGACGTTTCCTATGCACATCATTCCGTAAATTCATGAACTGCCCGCCATGCTGAGCAAACGCCACCTGCCGTCCATGACTGCCCTGCAATGCTTCGAGGCCGTCGCCCGGCACCTGAGCTTCACCCGCGCCTCGGAGGAGCTGAACCTGACCCAGAGCGCGGTCAGCAAACAGGTGGCGCAGCTGGAAGAGATGCTCCAGCACCTGCTGTTCCGCCGCGTGCGCCGGCGCCTGCAGTTGACCCCGGCGGGCGAGCTGTACCTGCAGGAGGTGCGCAAGATCCTCACCCAGGTGGAGATGTCCACCCACTACCTGCTGTCCTACGGCGGCGAAACTGAGGTCCTGCGAGTGGCGACACCGCCCACCTTCGGCGCACGCTGGCTGATCCCGCGCCTCAATGGCTGGCGCCACCGCCACCCGAACATCCACCTGGACCTGCGCCAGGAGCTGGAACCCAGCGACCTGCTGCAATCGCGCTGCGACATTGCCTTCTTCTTCGGCGCGGGCACCCTGCCCGGCGCGGAATGCCTGCATCTGTTCGGCGAGGAAATGGTGCCAGTGTGCTCGCCGGCCATCCTGCCGGAGCAGCCGCTGAAAGACCCGACCCAGTTGGCCAAACTGGTCCTGCTGCAGAACGCCACCCGCCCGGAGGCCTGGCACGAGTGGTTCCAGAGCCTGGGCAAGCGCAACGAGCACAGCTACCACGGTCCGCGCTTCGACACCTTCTACATGTGCATCCGCGCCGCGCAGGCCGGTTGCGGCGTGGCGCTGCTGCCGCGCTTCCTGGTGGCGGAGGAGCTGGACGAGGGCAAGCTGGTGATCGCCTGGGAGCACGGACTGGCCAGCCGCAGCGGGTATTACCTGGCGTACCCCGAGCACGCCGCGGCGGTGCCCAAGGTGCGGGCCTTCGTGGAATGGATCCAGACTCGCCTGGCGGCGTCCTGATTGGCGCAATTGACCATCGACCCAGCGCCGCAGTCGCTGGTATTTTTCCTGCATTCCAACAGGCATCGGCCTGTCACTGTCCGGATCGAGGTACATCCATGAAAGCCACCCAGCAAGCCATCGCGACCGAGCTGAATGTCCAGCCGCCTTTCAAGGGCCCGGACGACGTCCAGGCTGAAATCCAGCGCCGCGTGCGCTTCATCCAGGACTGCCTGAAAGGCTCGGGCATGAAGACCCTGGTGCTGGGCATCAGCGGCGGTGTCGACTCGCTCACCGCCGGCATGCTCTGCCAGCGCGCGGTGGAAGGCCTGCGCGCCGAGACCGGCGACCAGAGCTATCGCTTCCTCGCCGTGCGCCTGCCCTACAACGTGCAGGGCGACGAGCATGACGCCCAGGAATCGGTGGACGTCATCGCCCCGGACGAGCGCCACACCGTGAACATCGGCCCGTCGGTGCAGGCGCTGGCTGCCCAGACCCTGGCGCTGGAGGGCCTGCCCGCAGGCACCCGCGACTTCGCCCTGGGCAACACCAAGGCGCGCGTCCGCATGGTCGCCCAGTACACCATCGCCAATGCCCGCCAGGGTCTCGTCGTCGGCACCGATCATGCCGCCGAGGCGGTGATGGGCTTCTTCACCAAGTTCGGCGACGGCGCCTGCGACCTCGCCCCACTCACCGGCCTGGTGAAGAACCAGGTCCGCACCATTGCCCGCACCCTCGGCGCACCGGAAAACCTGGTGGAGAAAGTGCCCACCGCCGACCTCGAAGACCTCGCCCCCGGTAAGCCGGACGAACATTCCCACGGCGTGACCTACAAGGAAATCGACGCCTTCCTGCATGGCGAGGAGGTCAGCCAGGAAGCCTTCGACATCATCGTCCGCACCTTCGAGAAGACCCGCCACAAGCGCGCCCTGCCGACCACCCCATGATCCGCCGATGGCGCGGGAGCCCTCCCGCGCCAGCCGGGCTCACCGCGCCGGGATGACGTAGCGCCAGATGGCGATGAAGTGCAGCAGGCTGCCGGCGATCACGAACAGGTGCCAGATGCCATGCCAGTGGCGGAAGCGGCTGTCGTAGGCGAAGAAGATGATGCCGATGGTGTAGAAGGCGCCGCCCCCTACCAGCCAGGCGAGCCCGGCGCCGCCCAGCGCGCGATACAGCGGGCCTACGGCGATCAGCACGATCCAGCCCATCACCGCGTAGATGATGATCGACAGCACCCGCGCCTCGGAGCGCGGCTTGATCTCCTGGAGCATGCCGATCACCGCCATGCTCCAGACGATGCCGAACAGCGTCCAGCCCCAGGCGCCCTTGAGCGTCACCAGGCAGAACGGCGTGTAGCTGCCGGCGATCAGCAGATAGATGGACAGGTGGTCGAGCTTGCGCAGGATGACCTTCGCCCGTCCGCGCACGCTGTGGTACAGCGTGGAAATGCTGTAAAGCATCGTCAACGTAGTGCCGTACACCGCCACGCTGACGATGCGCAGCGGCTCGCCGAGCAGGCTGGTGGCGACCAGCAGGCTGATGCCGCCGACCAGCGCCGCCACGGCTCCGATCAGATGGGTCCAGGCATTGAAGCGTTCACCGTGATACATGGCATCCCCCGCTGCGGATTCGACCAGAGACACCCTATCGTCGTTGCATGAATTGAAAAGCCCGACCTTGAGTCGGGCTTTTCGTACCGGAACGAGGTCCGGATCACTTCAGGGTCAGGGTGCCCTTCATCATGGCCGAGTGGCCCGGGAAGGAGCAGAAGAAGGCGTACGCATCGCCCGCCTTGAGCTTGGACACATCGAAGGTCACCGAGTCCTTCTCGCCGGAACCGATGATCTTGGTGTGAGCGATCACGCGGGTGTCGCCATCCTTGATGTAGTTCTTGTCCAGGCCGGCGGCCATGCCGTCGGTCACCACGCCCTGCATGTCGGCGGCGGTGGTCAGCACCCAGTTATGGCCCATGACGTTCTTCGGCAGGCTGCCGGGGTGGGACAGGTTGACGGTGAAGGTCTTGCAGCTCTTGTCGACGCTGATGGCGTTGGTGCTGAACTGCATCTGGTCGTTGCCCTGGATGTCCACGGAGCATTCGGCGGCCAGCAGCGGAGCACTGAACAGGCCGAGCAGGGATACAGCAGCGAGTTTACGGAACATACAAGCCTCCTAGGCAGGTTGGGCGGAGAAACCTGAAGGGGAGACTGCCCGATGAGCGGTCGAGTTCCCCTGATCCAAGTCAATAACGCACGGGCGATTTGCCACGGCGCAAGCCTCGAAATGTCTATCAGCCTCATCCAGTTCTTCAACGAGGCAGATCAGCGCACCCCGTCTAGCATAGACCCCACACCCCGGCCCCACTGGAGTCCCCGCCATGAAACTTCATCCCCTGTTACAAACCCTGCTCGCCAGCTACGCACTGGCCGCCTCGGCCGGCGGCGGTCAACACGACTGAAATCCGTCACACAGGTCTTGGTCGCTCCCGCTCCAGCCGCTACCCTGACGCCCTTGATCAGTCCGGGAGCTCTCCATGTCCTTGCGTTCCATCTGCGTGTTCTGCGGCGCCAGCCCCGGCGCCACTCCGATCTACCAGGAAGCCGCCGAAGCCCTCGGCCGCCATCTGGCCGAACGTGGCATCCGCCTGGTCTACGGCGGCGGCGCGGTCGGCCTGATGGGGATGGTGGCTGACGCCGCACTGGCGGCAGGCGGAGAAGTCATCGGCATCATTCCGCAGAGCCTGAAAGAGGCGGAAATCGGCCACAAGGGCCTGACACGCCTGGAGGTGGTGGACGGCATGCATGCCCGCAAGGCACGCATGGCCGAACTGAGCGATGCCTTCATCGCGCTGCCGGGCGGCCTGGGCACGCTGGAGGAGCTGTTCGAGGTCTGGACCTGGGGCCAGCTCGGTTACCACGGCAAGCCGCTGGGTCTGCTGGAGGTCAACGGCTTCTATGAACCCCTGCTGACCTTCCTCGACCACCTGGTGCAGGAGCGCTTCGTCCGCCCGCAGCACCGCGAGATGCTCCAGCGCGCCAGCTCGCCGGCAGAACTGATCGACGCCCTGCAGGCCTGGACGCCTTCGGCCGCGCCCAAGTGGGTGGATCGCAGCCCTACCTGAGCCGTACTCAGCGCCAACAGTCGGCGGCATCCCCCGCCGCCGATTGTTGCTCCCCGATGGTATTCAGGCTGAGCGCGCCACAACGCAAGTCCTGCGCCTGGCTGTCTTGCGGCGTGGCGGTGAGTCGGTAGCCGCCGTCCGCATCCGTTCCGGACTCGACGGTCAGCAGATACCTGCCGCTGGTGGAGTCCGCCCCCTTCGCCGTCACGCGCGGCAGCCCCAGCTTGGCGAGGTCACCGGTGGCCACGACGTAGCTGTTGTTCTGGGCGAAGTAACGCTCCTCCCGTGCCGCCGCATCGAGTAACAGCGCCTGCCCTTCGCTGCGACTGGCGCGCAGGACATGCTGCCGATAACCGGGGTAGCTGATTGCCGCCAGAATGGCTGCGATGGCCACCACCAGCATGAGTTCGACAAGGGTGACGCCCGTTTCCGCAGGCCTGTTCATTTCACCGCCTCCGGCATCTGCGTCCAGGTCTGCCGGCCGCTGAGCTCACCGAAAGCAAGCCTGCGTTGCTTGCCACTGGCATCGAACAGCGAGTCACCGCTGAAGGTCACGCCTCCCGCGGCTATCGGAACGCTGCTGGGAACCGTGCCGGCAACCAGGTCCTGGTCATCCACCTTGCCATCGCCATTCAGGTCGAACACCGGGAACAGTGTCGCCCCTCCGAAAGCCGCGCCGAGCACCAGGGCACTGCCCTCGAGCCCGGGTGAACAGGGATCGGCATTGGGCGTCACCGTCAGGACCTGGAGCAGGGTTCCACGCACCTTGGGTGTGGCAATGACTCGCTCGCCTTGCAAACGGCCGCCGACTTGAAGGTCCAGCACCCAACCGGAGTCACGCGCCCAGTCGATGGACTTCTGGCTCACTCTGCGGCTGCCCACCAGGCTCTTGCTTTCGAAGGTCTGCGTAACCAGGTCGGCGCGGGTAAGGCGCGGAGTCGTCCTGGCCGCGCCGCCATCAGTCTGCCGGTCCCAGATGCCGTAGATCGATTGCAGCGCGCTGGAGGCCTTGTCGCTGGCAGTGAAGTAACGGCCCGTGCCGAAATAGACCATCAGTCCCTTGCCGGAGGGATGCTTCATGAAGGCCGGCGCGGCGGTGATCGCCTGGGCAGTCGGGTCCGCCGCGCTGGCGGTCGCGTGATAAAGCGGTTGGTTGCCGAAGGAAACGGCGAAGCGCGAGGCGCTCACCGACGACATCGAACCCAAGGCATCCCGGGTCCCCGCATCGATCAGGTCGAACCGCCACAGGTTGCCCCGCAGATCGCCCGCATAGGCATAGTCGGCAATGCCATCACCGTTCACGTCCGCTGCGCTGACCGCCGAAAGACCATTGGCCCCGCTTGCCGAGGTGGTGAGTTTGGCCAGCACGCGCCCATCGGCAATATCGAGCAGGAACAGGCCGGCCGTCCCATCACGCCCTCCGTAGCCATTGCCCAGCAGCACCGCCCACTGGCCGCTGTGCAGGCGAGCGATCACCGGCGCGGAGAGGGTGTAGCCCAGCTCGGGATCATCCTGCGCGGTGAACTCCCACAGCAGCGAGACGGCGCCGGGATCGGTAATGTCCAGGGCAAAGACTCCGCGCCCGCCCGCGCCCAGCACACCGACCAGCACCCGATGCCAGGCACCGTTGAAATATGCGTCGGACACGGCGGGCGAGCCATCCACGTAATAGCGATGGCGCCCCGCCTCGCTGGCGTATCGGCGATCGGCGAGCAGATGAAGGTTGGGGATGACCGGGGTCGGGACATACGCGAAGGTTTCCACCCCGGACTTCGCATTGAAGGCATGCAGCATGCCGTCATTGGCCCCGACATAGACCTGATCGTCGTGCCCATCTTGTGCCGCAACGAACGCCCGATAACTACCGCTGCCGCCATCCAGCCGCTCGGCAACGCCAACCAGCAGCGCAGCCTTATTGCCCAGGACAGGTATCGAATTGACGATGTCGCCAATCAGGCTCGTACGCTGGCGATAAACGTCCTCATGCGTGGTATCACCCTTGAGGAAATTCACGCTGGCGGCATCCAGATGGTCTTGCAAGTCGGCCCCGGCAAAGCGGCGACCGGCCAGATGCTCGAAGGTGAAATCCTGCAAACCGGTACCGCTGGCATTCGCCATCAGTATTCTTCGCTCGCTCCACCGGGGCAGGCGCTCGCTGGCCTTCCACTCCAGCCTGGGAGTGCCGGAACTGCCAGCCCTGGGTAGGACTCGCTTGATCAGATCACCACCCCAGGTGCCGACTTCCAGTTGCGTGCTGTACAGCTCGAAATCATTCCCACCGGACTCCTGTGGCGAAACGATGGGCGCCGTCATGGCAGCAGAGGCTTGCAGGCTCGGATTGAGCGTTCGGGACAGCTGCTCTTTCAGCCGAGGCACATCAGCCAGCGGGAAGTAGTTGTCCGGGGTACCGGGCTTGCGCGAATCCCACTCGCCATCCACCGGCAGGGGCGACCGCCGAGCATCGAACCCACCCCACTTGGCCGCGTACCACAGAGGGTTCTGCAGAGGGGTGACCTGCCTTGAACTGTCCGGAATGAAGATCCGGGCCGAGCCGTCGGCTTCCAGCGCTTGGCAAGCGCTACCGCGCGGCTCGCACTCGCCGGCCCAGTACCCGACAGGCGTGTCGCGCGGATCGTTGAGCGTATCGCCGCCCGACACTTCGAGATAGACGCCATCCCGCGTTGTCCCGGCCATCGTGTACCCCAGATGCAGCGCTCGGCCAGTGCCGCCACGCACCGTTTTCAAGGTGACGCTCAGCCTGTTGTCTGCATTGACCCTGGCGCTGTAGAGCACGACAGCCTCGTCTTCGAACGCCACGCGAAACACCACCTCCGGGCGCCCGCCATTCACCTGAGCGGACGGCTTCTGCCCCGGCAGGTTGTGCATCGACTGTACGAAGAAGGCGCTCACCTGCGCCGGCACAGAGGGCTTGCCCGGCGATACGAGCTTGCCGAACGGGATCAGGGTGGCCATACCGTCGCCCACCGGAATCCGGATACCGGGCATGGGGGAAGCAAGGGCAATGACCAAGGTGGTGACCGGCAGGCCGGTCGTGGTGATGGGGTGCAGGTTGCCGAAGTAGGCGACGCTGGCGGCGTTGTAGGTCCCTTCCCCGGCCGGTTCTTCCGGTAATCCGCGAAGGCTGCCGAAGCCGCTCGCCGACTTGGCGGTCGGGGCCGCGTCGGTAGCGCTGCTGCTGACTTCCCCGATGGCGACCCGCTGCATGCCGCCGCCCGTCTCATGATTCCAGAGGGTCATTCCCAACGCGGAAACATCCAGCTGCGCCAGGCTGCCACTGGCCTGGTCGAACGAGCCGAAGGGGCTGCCCGGCAGCTGCGAGTCGTGACTTGGACTCGTATCACTGAGGACCGTAATCAAGGGCGGCGAACAACGGTGAGCAAGATCCGCTCGGTAGGGATCGCCCCACTGCGCGGAGTGGTCGGTGGATGCGGGGCTCGCGGCGCCGCTGAAGTAGCGCAACGCATCGAGCATGATCCTACCCAACGGATTCGCCCCGCCCGAGCAGATCGCCGTGCCACACAATGCGCGCAAACCATCAAGACTGGAGATGATGGCCGGTTTGGTTCGAACCCCACCCTTGCCCTTCGCACCGAAGATCCCGGTTTCCGCGTCGACCTCGTCAGCGAAAGAGCCGATGGCCTTGCGCAATACACCACCCGGCAGATCACGCACGCCGGTGCCCATCATCAAACCGAAGTACATCTGGTCGTCTTCGCCGTATGCCTGCAGCAGTCCCGTCGGCTTGTAGTGCTTGCTCGGGTACTGCTTGCAGTTGCCTTCCAGCAGCCCCGGAACACACACCCTGACTCTCACGGCGAAGTCGCTCGGGGTGATGTTCTGCGCCTGCGCCGCCACCGCCCCATGCCCCATCCAGTCCCAGGCACTGAGATTGGCCACATCGGGCAGAACGCTCAGGTAGGTAGTCCCATTGACCAGTGCGCTGCCATTGGCGAACAACGTGCGATTCGCCCCCTGGGGTGCAGAGAAGGGCGTGTAGTCCGCCAGATCGAATCCGGCGTCCGTCGTACCGGCATATTCCCTACCCCAGGCAAGAGCCCCCTGGGGAATGAACGAACGCCCGAGCACCGTCTCGCCTTCGCTGTCCGTCGAGCGATAACCGCCATAGAGCACCTTGCGCAGTGCGTCCGCCCGCGAGGTGGTCAGGTAGTTGAGAAAGTCCCCGCTCCAACGACCTGCGCTGTTTCTGCAGACCTTGTCATCGGTGAACGCGACCGGCACGAACAGCTGCTCGCCTGTTGCATACCGATAGCACTTCCCGGAGTCGAAATAGCCGAAATGAGCGGTTGCCGGGTCGTAACCGTGGGTATCGCCGGCGTCGCCGTAGGCGGGAAGAAACAACTTCTGATCCAGCCCCACCACCAGGAGATTCAGTGGCGGCATGGAGGGGCTGACGAACAACGGTGTCTGGGCAGGCACAGTTCCGGTCGCCGGAATTGTCTCCTCTACTGCACAGGCCTCCACCACCACAAACCCGGCCAGCAGCAGGAGTCCATATCGATGTCTGCTCATCGGCAGCCTCCCTGCTCAATCATCATGGTGCTTGGCGTACACCGAGCGCAGCTTCTGGCTGCCACTGCCCGCACAGTCGCCGGCACAACTGTTGACCTCATAGAGGAAGGTGCCGCCCTTGCCTCCCGCCGTGCATTCCGTACTGACGCAGTCGGCCCCACCGCCGATCAGTGCCACATACCATTTGACGGGCAGCTCCTCCGCTCCAGAGGAGCCGCTGGAGGGCGCCATCTCCGTGGCAACCTCATCGCCCTGCGCAAAGCGCGGAGCGCTATAGCCGCCGCTGTGCGCGGCATCGGGGTAAGGCATGCACATCTGCGGGGTACAGCTCATGGCCAGTGCATTGAGCGATGCCCCGGAGTAGGCATCCACGCGCGCCTCGGCAATGCGCAACCCCGCTTCGGCGTCATTGAACCAGCGCTGTTGCGCGGCCGAGTGGCCGGCGATGCGTGATTCGACCACGGCGCTTCGGACGCCCGACAAGGCCAGCATCGTCATGATCAGCAGGAGGATCAGCGCTACGAACAACGTCGCTCCACGCTGGGAAAACCGCTCACCCTGCCGCCTCATGGCATGAGATTCCTCAGCATGACGGTCCCTTGGCTGACCTGGTACAACTGGCCGGAGTCGCCGGACACCGCACTGGCTTCCGTGCCGCTCAACAACTTCCAGTCGGCAACGGCCGTTGCCTTGCTCACGGCATCTCGAAGATTCCTGCCGCTGCTGCGCAGCAACACCTTGTAGCCCACCCCAACCACAGGCTGCCCGTCCTCGGGAACGCCACCGATATAGCGCGCCAGTTCCCTCGGTTGCACGGCGCTGGCGACCGCCACCTGGAACACCAGATCGACCAGCCCATCCACCAGCGCCTCATCACCCTGGGCACTGGCGCAGCGCAGGTCACCTGCGCTGCCCAGGTAGATCTTTTCGACGACGACGAGCTGGGTGCTGGCGTAGGGCTCGGCGAGCTCCGCAGCGTTGGAAGCCCGATTGCCCAGGCAGTCACGATCGGATTTGTCGCGTGGCTGATAGCGAATGCAGAGCGCCGACCGGCCCAGGTACTGCACAGCCCTCCCCGGCGCAAAACTGCAGCCCTTGACGATGCCGCCGGAAGCGCCGCTGAACGCCGCCTCCATGTCCTGCGTCAGCGGGTTCCTGCGATAACCGGCGCGGCTCAGCTCCTGTTGCAGGAACAACGACACGAAGCGCCGGTTCTCCTGGTTCTGCAACTGCCCTTGCTGGAAGAGATAGGTGCGCTGGTTGTCCAGATAGACCTGGGTGATTCCCAGGATCAGGAAGCTGCTCAGCGCGAGGGCGATCATCAACTCAACCAGGGACAATCCACCCTGATACCGCGGGCCTTCCATGGCTCACCTCCTAGATTCGAGTGCGTAATCGATAGCGGCAGATCGGCTCCGCCGCATTGGCGGCATTGGAGTCCAGGCACTCCCCCGGCCTGACCTTCCAGGCCAGTTGGATCTCCAGGACCTCCCCGGCCACCGTGCAGCGGTTTTCCCCATCTGATCGACAGACATGAAACTCATCGACCAGCAGCTCCCTGGCGCCCGGCAGCAATGCGCTCGCCCGCTGGGCCCAGCACGCCAGTTGCTGCTCAGCAGCATTGGGGGTGTTCGCGCAGGTAGTAGGAGCGCCGGGGAAGCTCACACCGGCCGTCTTGAGATAGCCCGCCGGAATCGGCTGACCGCCACTGCGCAGGCGAATCATCTCCACCAGGTCATTCGCCAAAGCAGCCGCCGTATTGCGCTGGGCCGAGTCCTGGACGTACTGCAACGCGCGGCCTTGCAGGGCAACCATTCCCAGCAGCCCGATGCAGGTCAGCACGACCGCCACCAGCACCTCGATCAGGCTGAAGCCGAGTGCGTACTTCATGGCAGTCCCTCGCACATGGGTGAAATCACCGGATGCACGTAGCCTGCGACGGCAAAGCTGAGCGGGTCAGTCAGACTGGGATGGCGTTCGAGCGCGATTCGTCCGTGCGGGATGAAAAACAAATCTCAACCAGCGGAAGAATCGGTACGGGAAACCCGCTCACATCGCTGAACGAAACGGCCGGAGAACATAAAAAAACCGCCCCAGAGGGGCGGCATAACAAGGGATAGGGTTGAAACGGGATTCGCGGCGCTTACGACGTCTGCTGCACGATCACCGTCTGCGCCGGCATCGGCGCCGGGAAGTCGGTGCCCAGGGCTTCCTTGATGGTGCGGTTGGTGTCGAAGTAGACCTGCCAGTAGTTGTCGTTGTGGCAGTACGGACGCACCGCCAGCACCGGGCCGACCAGGTTGAACTCGAGGATTTCCACATCCACCGCAGGCTCGCTCAGTACGTTGGGAACCGCCGCGATGCGCTGCTTGAGCACGGCGACGGCCGCCTGGTAATCGGCCGCGCCGGACAACTGGGCCTTGAGGTCCACCCGGCGGAAGGCGTTGTGACTGTAGTTCTGGATGGTGTCGCCGAAAATCTTGTTGTTGCCCACCAGGGTCAGCACGTTGTCCGGGGTGTTGATCGCGGTAACGAACAGGCCGATCTCCTTCACGGTGCCAGTCACGCCACCGGCGGTGATGAAGTCGCCCACCTTGAATGGCCGCAGCACGATGATGAAGCCGCCCGCGGCCAGGTTGGCCAGCAGGCCGGACCAGGCCATGCCGATGGCGACGCCCGCCGCTGCGATCAGCGCGGCGATGCTGGTGGTCTGCACGCCGAAGTAACCGAGGATGCCGATCACCAGGAGGATGTTCAGGGTGACCGTGATGAAGGAGCCGACGTAGCGCAGCACCGTGGGGTCCACGCTCTGCCTGGAAAGCGCCTTCTCCACCATGCTCACGGCCATGCCGATCAGCCATCGACCGACCACCCAGAAGGCGATGGCCGCGAGAATCTTGATACCAAAGGCGAACGCGTACTGCGAAACCGTCGCCCATAGCGCGTTGATCTTCTCCGTACCCACATTGATGATGTTCGTATCTTCCATGGAAGCGCACCTGCGAGAGAAAGGGACCTGATGAAAGCTAGCACGGCCCCGACAGTTTGCTCGGTGTAGTGCGCAGCCTAGAGCCCTGGCGGGCTCCGGGCCATTTCCGCCTCAGCAGTCGCCGGGCATTTCGCTGATCCAGCGATTGAGCATTTCCAGCCCCTCGCGATGCACGAGACCGCGCCCCAGCTCGGGCATCATGTCACCGGGCTTGTCGCTGCCGACGCGGTAGCTGAGCACGGATTTCTCCGGGCTACCGGGATGGATGTCCTCCAGCCGGCCGCCGGTGCCGCCGCCCGCCGCCACCGGTGGTTTGCAGACACCGTAGGCAATGGAGACCGGCGTGTGCGGATCGAGGTACAGCCCGGAGGTACGCGCCGCGCCTTTCGGGTTGTGGCAGTGCGAGCAGTTGGCATCGAGGTAGCTGCGTGCCTGTTTTTCCAGGGTTTCGCCCGCGCGCGGGTGGCCCCACAGCGCATTCTGCGGCACCTGCGCCAGCGCCGGCAGGCCCTTGAGGAAGCCGCGGGCCTGCCAGTGCTGCAGTTGGTTGTCGCTGCCTTCGGCATAGGCGAAGTCCTTGTTCAGGTGTCGCGCCTTGGGCCCCAGTGGCGCGATGCCGGCGCCCTTCTGCTCGGCGTGACATTCGGAGCACTGGTTGGCATCCGGGACCATGTAGCTGAAGGCGACCTTCCGGTTGCCTTCGCCGGTGAGCTCCAGCGATTGAGTGTCGCCCGCCAGCTCCAGGCGCGCCTCGTGCTGCTCCTTGTCCCAGACGTAGGGCAGCGCCGTCCAGCCGTCCTTCTGCCGCACCAGCACGCGGGTTTCCACCAGGCGGACCTTGTCCAGCTCCAGGCCGGCCTTGGGATCACGGTCGTCCTGGCTGTTCTGCAGCAGGTTGCCCTGGGCGTCCTTGGGGTAATAGAAGGTCTTGGTCAGCACGGTGCCGACGGGATAGTCGAAGCGGTCCTCGGCGTACTGCGCGGCCTGCCCGTCCGGCATCCAGATAGTGCGCAGCTTGTGCGCGTAGTCGGTGAACAGCGGCGTATTCAGGTCGTAGGGCAGTACCTCGGCGGCCGGCGTCAGATGACCGTCCGCCAGGTGCAGCATGCCCCAGCCACTGAGTTTCTCCGGGTAATCGTCGCCCTCGGGCTGATAGCGCGGCTTGCTCTCCTGCCCGCACCCGGCCAGTCCAACGGCCAGGGCGAGCGACAACAGGAACGAAGCGTGTCCGGTCATGCCTTGCCGCCCTTCTCGCCGAGGCCGGCCTGCTCGATCTTCGGCAGCGGCTTGAGCTTGCACTGGTGCACGCTCATGTCGGTGCTGATGTTCTTGTAGCCGTTAGGCCCGTCGACGTTGACGATGCCGGCGTTGCCGTTGTCGATGCAGATCGACAGCGCCTCGGGGAGCTTGCCATCGACCAGTTTCTGCTGGTTGAAGTAGCCGTCCCAGAGGATGTCCGGCAGGCGCCCGTTGAGGCCGAACTTGGCGACCTTCAGCGCCTTGAGCTCCATGTGGTCGGGGCTGTCGCCGCCGGGACCGAAGGTGTTGCCGTGGATGTAGATGCCTTCGGGATAGGGGTCGAAGTTCGGCTGAGTGGCCTTGTCCGAATAATTGGTGCTGAAGTAGCTGCTGATGATGACGTTGGCGGTTTTGTGGTTGCCGATCTTGTTGTCGAAGATCTCCACGTCGTCGTTGGAGTTCACCACCACGCCCGAGCCCGCCGGCACGCTGGCCACCGGAGTGCCCTTGTGGCCGAAGTTGTCGTGGTTGTTGCCCTGCACGTCGTTGTTGAAGACGCGGGTGCCGCGCCCCGGCTGCTGCAGGTTGGGCATGTTGAAGACGAGGATGCCGCCGGTGTTGTCGGTGGCGACGTTGTCGTAGACGTCGGCGCCGATGGTGTTCTCGATCTCGATGCCGGCGACGTTGCGCTCGGCGCGGTTGTTGCGCACCACCACGTTGCGCGACTGGCCGACGTAGATGCCGGAGTCGGAGGCGCCGATGGCGACGTTGCCTTCGAGCAGGGTGTTCTCGGTCTGCACCGGGTAGATGCCGTAGCCGCCGTTATCGGTGGACGCGCCGTTGGTCCACTCGGTGCGAATGTTGCGGATGACGATGTTCTTGCCGCCGATGACCTTCAGGCCGTCGCCCTTGGTGTCCTCGATGGCGAGGTTCTCCAGGGTGAAGTCGGAGGCGTCGACGAACAGACCTTCGGCGCCGGCCTTCTGGTTCTTGAAGCTCAGGATGGTCTTGTCCATGCCGGCGCCGCGGATGGTCACGCCGTCCACCTTCAGGCTGAGGCTGCGGTCGAGGTGGTAGGTCCCCGCCGGGATGTCGATGACGTCGCCGGCCTTGGCCTTGATCAAGCGCGCCTGCAGGTCCTTCTGGAAATCGGCGCTAACGGCGGCGGTGGGTTTGTCGCCTTCGCCGCAGGCAGCCAGGGCAACGGAGACGGCGATCAGGGACAAGCAGGCGAGACGCATGGCGGGCACTCCGGTCTTGTTCTTATGATTCTGGAACTATAGTGCCAAGTAATTTCCATGGATAGCCCCGGAGAACAGAAAACCCGCGCCATTCGCGGGCTGCAGAGCTCCAACCGGTTGGCCACCCCCGAAATAGACAGGCCCCGCAAATGCGGGGCCTGTCTGAATTACGCGCAGGGGTATCGATGCGTCAGCGCGGAATGTTCGGCTGGCGCTTGGTGCTACGCTTCTTGCCCTTGGCGTAGCCGGTGGCCTTGCCTTCCTCGGCCTTGTTCCACGGCTTGGAGCCGTCGCTGGCGCGCGGCGGCAGGCCGGTGTGCTGGGTCAGCAGTGGCTTGCCGGTCTTCTTGCTGCCCACCGGGGTGGAGTTCTTGCGGCGCGCGCTCTGGTAGCTGCCGTCACCGGTGGGCTGGTGCGTCGGGATCAGCTGGTGCTTGCCATTGCCGATCAGGTCGGCACGACCCATTTCCTTCAGGGCCTCGCGCAACATCGGCCAGTTGTTCGGATCGTGATAGCGCAGGAAGGCCTTGTGCAGGCGGCGACGACGCTCGCCCTTGACGATCTCTACACCATCGCTCTTGTAAGTGACCTTGCGCAGCGGGTTCTTGCCCGAGTGGTACATAGCCGTGGCGGTGGCCATGGGCGACGGGTAGAAGGCCTGCACCTGGTCGGCGCGGAAGCCGTTGCGCTTGAGCCACAGGGCGAGGTTCATCATGTCCTCGTCGCTGGTGCCCGGGTGCGCGGCGATGAAGTACGGGATCAGGTATTGCTCCTTGCCCGCCTCCTTGGAGAACTTCTCGAACATCCGCTTGAAGGCGTCGTAGGTGCCGATGCCCGGCTTCATCATCTTCGACAGCGGGCCTTCCTCGGTGTGCTCCGGGGCGATCTTCAGGTAGCCGCCGACGTGGTGCGTCACCAGCTCCTTGACGTACTCCGGGGACTCCACGGCCAGGTCGTAGCGCAGGCCCGAGGCGATGAGGATCTTCTTCACCCCCGGCAGGTCGCGGGCGCGGCGGTACAGCTGGATCAGCGAGGAATGGTCGGTGTTGAGGTTCTCGCAGATGCCCGGCCAGACGCAGGACGGCTTGCGGCAGTGACGCTCGATCTCCGGGTCCTTGCAGGCGATGCGATACATATTCGCGGTCGGTCCGCCGAGATCGGAGATGACGCCGGTGAAGCCCGGTACGCGGTCACGGATTTCCTCGATCTCGCGGATGATCGAGTCTTCCGAACGGCTCTGGATGATGCGGCCTTCGTGCTCGGTGATGGAGCAGAAGGTGCAGCCGCCGAAGCAACCACGCATGATGTTCACCGAGAAGCGGATCATCTCGTAGGCCGGGATCTTCGCGCCGCCGTACTCGGGGTGAGGCACGCGGGCATACTGCAGGCCGAAGACGTAGTCCATCTCCTCGGTGGTCAGCGGGATGGGCGGCGGGTTGAACCACACGTCGGTCTCGCCGTGCCGCTGGACCATGGCGCGGGCGTTGCCCGGGTTGGTCTCCAGGTGCAGCACACGGTTGGCGTGGGCGTAGAGCACCGGGTCGCTCTTGACCTTCTCGTAGGACGGCAGGCGGATCACCGTGCGCTCGCGTTCCAGGCGCGGGTGCGGCAGCAACTCGACGACCTTGGCTTCGTTGGGGTCGTCCTGCTCGCCCTTTTCCTGCTCGATGGCGCAGGCGGCGGTGTCCTGGGTGTTCACGTAGGGGTTGATGATCTTGTCGATCTTGCCGGGACGGTCGATGCGGGTGGAGTCCAGCTCGAACCAGCCCTCGGGGGTGTCGCGGCGCACGAAGGCGGTGCCGCGCACGTCGGTGATCGACTCGATGGACTCGCCGGCGGCGAGGCGCTGGGCCACTTCCACCACGGCGCGTTCGGCGTTGCCGAACAGCAGGATGTCGGCCTTGGCGTCCATCAGGATCGAGTGGCGGACCTTGTCCTGCCAGTAGTCGTAGTGCGCGATGCGGCGCAGCGAAGCCTCGATGCCGCCGAGGACGATCGGCACGCCCTTGTACGCCTCGCGGCAGCGCTGGCTGTAGACCATGCTGGCGCGGTCCGGGCGCTTGCCGGCGTTGCCGCCGGGGGTGTAGGCGTCGTCGGAACGGATCTTCCGGTCGGCGGTGTAGCGGTTGATCATCGAGTCCATGTTGCCGGCGGCGACGCCGAAGAACAGGTTCGGCTTGCCCAGCTTCATGAAGTCGTCTTTGGACTGCCAGTCAGGCTGGGCAATGATGCCGACGCGGAAGCCCTGGGCTTCCAGCAAGCGGCCGATGATGGCCATGCCGAACGACGGGTGATCAACGTAGGCATCCCCGGTGACGATGATGATGTCGCAGGAATCCCAGCCCAGCTGATCCATCTCTTCCTTGCTCATGGGCAGGAATGGCGCCGGGCCGAAACACTCGGCCCAGAACTTGGGATAGTCGAACAGCGGTTTGGCGGCTTGCATCACGGGCACCGGGGTATCTCGAAATAGGTATCGCGGAAAAACGCGGGCGCGGAATATAGCACAAAAAGTGTACAAATCCGACCGGTGAACTCAGATTTAACCGGTGTTCGGTCGCCTGCCAGTGCCATCATCTGGCTATACTCCAGCCACTATCCGCAGTAGGTGCCGGGATACCCCGAGGCACAGGGAGTGCGCGTCGTGCGTCATGTTTTCATGCTGGTGCTCGCATTGCTGGTCGGCCAGGCCGCTGCAGTCGAGCTGGATTCAAAGGCCAGTGGCACCTGGCTCAACGGCAGCCTGGAACTCCTCGAGGATCGCAGCGGCGGGATGCCGTTCGACGAGGTGCAGCGCAGCCATGACTTCATCCCGGCCAACGGCCGCACCAGCGTTGGCCAGAGCTCCAGCGTCTGGTGGCTGCGCCTGGACCTCGACCGCCGGCAGACGCCGCCCGGCGGCTGGTGGCTGGAAGTGGACGCGGTCAACCTCAAGGACCTGCGCCTGTACCTGCCCGACGAGCAGGGGCGCTACGTCGAACGCCTCTCCGGCGAAGCGGTGCCCTTCTCCGCCGGCCGCGACCGTGGTTATCGCCGCCCGGTGTTCCAGTTGCCCGAAGGCGCCGGACCGCTGCGGCTCTACCTGCGCACCTATGACCCCGCCGGCAACTCCTTCCCGCTGCGCGTCTGGTCACTGGACGACCTGCAGGACCACCGCGCCGACACCAACCTGTTCCTCGGCGTGGTCTACGGCCTGATCGCCGCCCTGCTGCTCTACAACCTGTTCATCCTGCTGACCCTGCACGACCGCGCCTATCTCTGGTACGTGCTGACCACCGCCGCGGCTCTACTGTTCAGCCTCGGCATGACCGGCCACGGCTTCAAGTACCTCTGGCCCGAACATGCAGTGCCCTGGTGGCTGGACCGCATCACCCTGCCGTCGCTGTGGGGGCTGTGCGTGCACCGATTCACCATCACCCTGCTGCAGACCCGCCGGCACGTGCGCTGGGCGCACTATCTGTTGAACCTGAACTGCGGGCTGTACCTGCTCGCCATCCTCCTCGGTGCGCTGCAGTTGCGCGGCGTCGCCAGCTGGATGCTGGTGGTGATCACCCTCATCGGCGTGCCGGCAGCTCTGGGCGCAGCGCTGACCCGCTGGCGTCAGGGCTCCCTGCCCGCCTTCCTGTACCTGCTCGGTTTCGGCCTGGTGCTCGGCAGCGTGAGCATCTCGGTGATGCGCGCCCTGGCGGTGGTACAGCCACAGCCGATCACCACCTACATCTTCCCGATCGCCGTCGCCATGGAGTCGGTGCTCTTCTCCTTCGCCCTCACCTCGCGCATTCGCAGCCTCAAGCGCGAGCGTGCGCAGGCCGTGGAGCAGGCCAACCGGGAAAAGAACGCGCGCCTCTCCATGGTGCAGAGCGCACAGCAGGACCTGGCAAAGGCCGTCGCCGAACGCACCGCCGAGCTGACCCAGAGCAACCAGTTGCTGCGTGAGCGCGAGGCCCAGCTACAGCACGCGGCGCACTACGATCCACTGACCGGCCTGCCCAACCGCCGCTTCCTGGTCGAGCACGCCGAGCAGGCGCTGGCGCGCGCCCAGCAGAACGGCGAAACCCTGGCGCTGATGCTGATCGACCTCGACCACTTCAAGCCGATCAACGACACCCATGGCCACGATGCCGGCGACTTCATGCTGCAGAACGTCGGGCACCGCCTGCGTCAGTGCGTACGCGCCAGCGATTGTGTGGCGCGGCTGGGCGGCGATGAATTCGCCGCGCTGATCACCGGCCCGGATGCCGAAGGCCATGCCCGCGAGATCGCCACCCGCCTGCTCAACGAGTTGTCGCGCCCGGTGCATTTCGACGCCCTCGAACTGCGCGTCACCCCCAGCATCGGCGTGGCCATCTACCCCAGCCACGCGATGCAGTTCAGCAAGCTGTACAAGGCCGCCGACCAGGCGCTGTATGACGTGAAGGGCAACGGCCGGGCGAGCTACGCCATCGCCAACGACAGCACTAGCGAAGGCAGCGAACTCTGGCAGGACGGCAGCAAGACCCCGGAAAGCAGTACCTGATCAGTTCCTGTAGCGACGCGGGACGCGGGCGGTGACCTTGGTCAGCAGCTCGTAACCGATGGTCCCGGCGTGGCTCGCCACCTCGTCCACCGGAAGGTTCGCGCCCCACAGTTCGACCGGGTCGCCGACCGCGGCATGGGGCAGATCGGTGAGGTCAACGGCCAGCATGTCCATCGACACCCGCCCTGCCAGCGGCACCCGCCGCCCACCCACCAGCACCGGTGTTCCGCTCGGCGCATGGCGCGGATAGCCGTCGGCGTAACCACAGCTCACTGTACCGATACGCGACGGCCGCTGCGCCACCCAGGCGGCGCCATAACCGACACTTTCCCCAACCGGCACCTCGCGCACCGCGATCAACTGCGCTTCCAGGCTCATCACCGGGCGCAGGCCCAGCTCGGCCGCGCCGATGTCGGCGAACGGCGTGGCGCCGTAGAGCATGATGCCGGGGCGAATCCAGTCCATGTGGGCGGCGGGAATGGTCAGCACGGCTGCCGAGTTGGCCAATGAACGCTGATCGAAATCCAGGTCGAGCACGCTGAGGAAGCAGGCCACCTGGTCTTCGGTCAGCTCATCACCGCGCAGGTCGGCGTTGGCGAAGTGGCTCATCAGGTTCAGTTCGGCCACCTGCGTGGCTTGGCGCAAGCGCGGATGCCAGTCGCGCAGCGCCTCGGGTGAGAAGCCCAGGCGGTGCATGCCCGAATCCAGCTTCATCCAGACGTTCAGCACGCTCGGCAATTGCGCGGCGAGCAGCGCCTGGGCCTGCTCCGGCCCCTGTACGGCCACATCCAGGCGCAGTTGCGCGGCGATCAGATACTCGTTCGGCTCGAAGCAGCCTTCCAGCAGCAGGATGCGGGCATCGGCGTGCAGCGCGCGCACCTCCGCGGCCTCCTCCAGGCAGGCCACGGCAAAGCCGTCGGCCTCGTCGTGCAGGCTGCTGACCACCTCCCGCGCGCCATGCCCGTAGGCATTCGCCTTGACCACCGCGAACGCCTGACGGCCCGGCGCGCAGCGCTTGGCCACGGCATAGTTGTGGCGGATGGCGGAAAGATCGACGGTGGCGACGAGCGGACGCATGGCTGCGGGTCCTGAAACGAAACGGGCGCCCATTTTAAGGCGCCCGTCGGTCACGCGAAATGCGGCTGTATCACTCGTCTTCGAAGTTGTACATGCCGGGCGCGAGGTTCTCGAAGCGGCTGTAGCGGCCGAGGAAGGCCACTCGTACGGTGCCGATGGGGCCGTTACGCTGCTTGCCGATGATGATTTCGGCCACGCCCTTGAACTCGGTCTCCGGGTGATACACCTCGTCGCGGTAGACGAACATGATCACGTCGGCGTCCTGCTCGATCGCTCCGGATTCACGCAGGTCGGAGTTCACCGGGCGCTTATTGGGGCGCTGTTCCAGCGAGCGGTTGAGCTGGGAGAGCGCCACCACCGGGCAGTTGAATTCCTTCGCCAGCGCCTTGAGCGAGCGGGAAATCTCGGAAATCTCGTTGGTCCGGTTGTCGCCGGCGGAGCCGGGAATCTGCATCAGCTGCAGGTAGTCGACCATGATCAGACCGATCTCACCGTGTTCGCGGGCCAGGCGGCGGGTACGCGCGCGCATTTCCGAGGGCGAGATACCGGCGGTGTCGTCGATGAACAGCTTGCGATCGTTGAGCAGGTTCACCGCCGAAGTCAGGCGCGGCCAATCCTCGTCGTCCAGCTTGCCGGAACGGACCTTGGTCTGGTCGATGCGGCCGAGCGAGGCGAGCATACGCATCACGATGGAGTCGGAGGGCATTTCCAGGGAGTACACCAGGATCGCCTTGTCGCTGCGCATCAGGGCGTTCTCCACCAGGTTCATGGCGAAGGTGGTCTTGCCCATGGACGGACGGCCGGCGACGATCACCAGGTCCGCCGGCTGCAGGCCGCTGGTCTTCTCGTCGAGGTCGGTGAAGCCGGTGGAAATCCCGGTCAGCGCCTCGGTGGTGTTGAACAGGTGGTCGATGCGGTCGATGGTCTTGACCAGGATGTCGCTGATCCCCACCGGGCCGCCGGTCTTGGGCCGCGCTTCGGCGATCTCGAAGATCCTGCGTTCGGCTTCGTCGAGCACCTCGTTGGCGCTGCGCCCCTCCGGGTTGAAGGCGCTGTCGGCGATGTCGCTGCTGATGCCGATCAGCTGCCGCAGGGTGGCGCGCTCGCGAATGATGTTCGCGTAGGCCTTGATGTTCGCCACCGAGGGCGTGTTCTTCGCCAGCTCTGCGAGGTAGGCAAGGCCGCCCACCTGGGACAGCTGCCCCTCGCGTTCGAGCATCTCGGAGAGGGTCACCACGTCGATCGGCTGGTTGCCTTCGGCGAGCTTGTAGACGGCACGGAAGATCAGGCGATGGTCATGGCGATAGAAGTCGCCATCGGACACCGCGTCGGAGACGCGCTCCCATGCGTTGTTGTCGAGCATCAGGCCGCCCAGCACCGCCTGTTCGGCTTCGATCGAGTGCGGCGGCACCTTGAGGGAAGCGGTCTGCAGGTCGTATTGCTCGGGGACGGTAATGTCGTTCATGGGCTCTTCGTGTTGGCTCTTCGTAGGAGAGAATCAAACGGCGGAAAAAACAAAGGGCACGGACCGAGGATCGGCACCGTGCCCATTGTTAGCGGACAGCTTCACACAGGCAAGCCGTGCGAATCGTCCTAGCGACGGATCGCTTACTCGGCGACTACAACCACGTGCAGGGTTGCATCAACGTCGGTGTGCAGTTGCACTTCGATGTTGTATTCGCCAACAGCGCGCAGGGCGCCGTCGGGCAGGCGAACTTCGCTCTTTTCCAGCGGGTAGCCGGCAGCCGAAACGGCTTCGGCGATGTCGCGGGTGCCGATCGAACCGAACAGCTTGCCTTCGTCGCCAGCGTGGGCGCCGATGGTCACGATCAGTTCGGCCAGTTGGGCAGCACGGGCTTCAGCAGCGGCTTTCTTATCAGCAGCGGCTTTTTCCAGCTCTGCGCGGCGCTCTTCGAAAGCAGCGACGTTGGCAGCGGTGGCAGCGGTGGCTTTGCCCTGCGGCAGCAGGTAGTTACGGGCGTAACCGCCCTTTACGTTCAGCTTGTCGCCCAGGTTGCCCAGTTTGGCGATCTTTTCCAGCAGGATGACTTCCATTTGAGTCTTACCTCTTAACTTTTAACCTTCACCGTTCGCAGCTTTCTGGCGCTTCGCCAGACGACCGCGAAAATCAAACAGACTGTCGACCACGGCGACAAGACAGATCACATTGCCCAGTACGAATACCAGCAGGTACAGCGGTGCCAGCCAGAAGCCCGGAAGCTTCTTCAGCGCGACCAACCCGTGGCCCAGTGCGATTCCGGCAAACAGCAGCGGAATCATGCACAGCGGCGCCAGCATGGTGGCCGCGGGACCTGCGAAGGGCAGTGCCACAACGCCGACCAGCAGCGCGATAGCCGTGCCCGGCGACAGGCGCAGTGCGCGGAACTCGCGGCCAAACCCTTCCGGGTTGTACAGCACTGCCTGCCAATAACGCGCCAGCATCAGGCACATCAGGCTGATCGTCTGCAGCGAGGCTGCCATCAGGCCGGTGATGGTCGGAACCATCTCCGCCTGCAGGGCGGCCAACTGTTCCGGCGAAAGCTTGGCTTCGGCCAGAATCTGCGGCAGTGCCTTGCCGAACGCATCGGCAAGAGCAGCGACCAACCCGGCCGACACCGTGCTGAGCAGCAGCACGAACACCGCACCGAGCACAACGCTCGCCAGCATCACCTGGTTCCAGGACACCTTGCTGCGCAGAACCTGCGCCAGCACGGCACTACCCACCAGAACCAGACTCACACTGGGGTCACCCAGGTACCACCAGGCCAGTGCCGGAAGCAGCGCCCAGCCCAGGATGCCAAAGGCATCGCCGGCGCCACGGCGCAACAGCACCAGACTGCCTGCTGCGGCACCGAGCCAGAACAACGGCTGCAGTACCGCGGCTGCGACGACCACCAGGGTCGCCTGCATGCGGCCTCGCATGACAAATTCAGCCAATGCGCGCATGCGATCTATCCATCAATCCCTGTCGACTGCCCGATCAACGGCCGTGGCTGTCGGTGTAGGGAAGCAGGGCCAGGTAGCGGGCGCGCTTGATAGCGGTGGCCAGCTGACGCTGGTACTTGGCCTTGGTGCCGGTGATGCGGCTCGGAACGATCTTGCCGGTTTCGGAAACGTAGGCCTTCAGGGTGTTGAGATCCTTGTAATCGATCTCTTTCACGCCTTCAGCGGTGAAACGGCAGAACTTACGACGACGGAAGAAACGTGCCATGTGTGTGGCTCCTCAATACTGGTCCGGGATTACTCGTCAGCGCTGTCGCGGCTATCTTCGCCGTCAGCGGACTCGCCCTCGTTCGATTCGGGACGCTCACGGCGCTCGCGGCGCTCGTTGCGGCTCTCTTCGGCCTTCAGCATTTCGGACTGGCCGGTAACGGCTTCGTCGCGACGGATGACCATGTTACGGATCACGGCGTCGTTGTAGCGGAAGTTGTCTTCCAGCTCTGCCAGGGCCTTGGCGGTGCACTCGACGTTCATCAGAACGTAGTGAGCCTTGTGCACGTTGTTGATGGCGTAAGCCAGCTGACGACGGCCCCAGTCTTCCAGACGGTGGACTTTGCCGCCGTCTTCTTCGATGGCCTTGGTGTAACGCTCGACCATGCCACCGACTTGTTCGCTCTGGTCCGGGTGAACCAGGAACACGATTTCGTAATGACGCATAAATGCTCCTTACGGATTGCAGCCTGCCGACAAAGCGGTCAGGCAAGGAGTGAATGATTTTTACCTTGCCGCTCGGAAGGACGCGCAAACGCCTGCCCGGACGACAAGGGCCGACATTCTAGAGAAGGGGGGAAGGCGGCGCAAGGCAATTGACGATTATTTGTACAGCTGCCGCGCCCAAGGGTTCTTAGCTTGCTCGCGAACCGGGCAAGCACGGAACCGCCACTGTTCGCGAGCAAGCTCGCTCCTACAAAAAAGAACTTAGGCGCCGGCCTTGAGCTGGCGTTGGCGGACGATCTCGAACAGGCACACGCCGGTGGCCACCGAGACGTTTAGGCTGCTGACGCTGCCCTGCATCGGCAGTTTGGCCAGGTAGTCGCAGTGCTCGCGGGTCAGGCGGCGCATGCCCTTGCCCTCGGCGCCCATCACCAGCACGGTCGGCCCGGTGAGGTCGAGTTCATAGAGCATCTGGGTCGCCTCGCCCGCCGTGCCGACAATCCACAGGCCGCGCTGCTGGAGCTTCTCCAGGGTCCGCGCGAGGTTGGTCACCGCTACCAGCGGGATCACCTCGGCGGCGCCGCAGGCAACCTTGCGCACGGTGGCATTGAGGGTGGCGGACTTGTCCTTCGGCACGATGACCGCCAACGCGCCCGCCGCATCGGCGGTGCGCAGGCACGCGCCGAGGTTGTGCGGGTCGGTCACGCCGTCCAGCGCGAGCAGCAGAGCCGGACCTGGCGTGCGCTCGAGCAGCTCCTCGAGCATGTTCTCGCCCCACACCTGGCTCGGGCTGACCTCGGCGACCACGCCCTGGTGCACACCCTCAGCCCACTCGTCGAGCTCCTTGCGGTCGCGCGTGCCCACCGGCACGCGCACCTGACCGGCCAGTTCGACCAACGCCTGGACGCGCGGATCATGCCGGCCTTCGGCCAGCCACAGCTGCTTGACCCGCTTGGGGTGATGACGCAGCAACGCTTCTACGGCATGGACCCCGTAGACCTTTTCCCACTGACTCATTTCTTCGCCTTACGCTTGCTGGCCGGAGCGCCACCGGACGCACCGCCCTTGGGCGCGGACGAGCCCTTGCGGTGCTTGGTCGGCTTGGCGGACCGGGCTTTCTGTTTCGAAGGATTGCGCGGCTTGCCCGCAGCGGGCGCGGACTTGCCCTTGCCGGCAGCCGGCTTCTTGCCGCCAACCTTGGCTTCTTCGAGCAACGCCTTCTTCACTTCGCGGCTCTTGCGTACGTCGGTATTGCCGAGCAGTTCCTCGGCCTTCGCGAGCATTTCCGGAGCCACCGACGGCAGCGCCTGGACCACGCCGACCTTGCGCTTGCGCGGCTGGCTCGACGGCACCACGGCCACGTCGGGGGCGAAGAACGGATCGTCCGCCACCTGGCGACTAGCCTTGGCCGGCTTCTCTCTGGCTGCAGCGCCCTTGGGAGCCTTGCCCTTCGCCACTTTGCCTTTGGCGACCGGCTCGGCCTTCTCGCCACGCTTCTTGCGGCCGATGGGCGCGCTCAGCACATTGTCGGAGAGTTCGAAGTCGATCTTGCGCTCGTCCAGGTCGACGCGCGCCACCACCACTTCCACGGTATCGCCGAGGCGGAAGCTGCGACCGGTGCGCTCGCCGCTCAGGCGATGGTGCACGGCATCGAAGTGGTAGTAGTCGCCCGGCAGCGCGGTAACGTGGACCAGGCCCTCGACATAGATGTCGGTCAGCTCGACGAAGATGCCGAAACCGGTCACCGCGGTGATCACACCGGGGAAGGTCTCGCCCACGCGCTCGCGCATGAACTCGCACTTCAGCCAGTTGGTGACGTCGCGGGTCGCCTCGTCAGCACGGCGCTCGGTCATCGAGCACTGCTCGCCCAGTTGTGCCAGGCGCGGCTCATCGTACGGATAGATGCGCGCCTTGGGCATGCTGGCGGCGCCGACGCGCTGTACGTGCTCCGAAGCCGCCTTGGAGCGGATCAGGCCACGGATGGCGCGGTGGGTCAGCAGGTCCGGGTAACGACGAATCGGCGAGGTGAAGTGGGTGTAGGCCTCGTAGTTCAGGCCGAAGTGACCGTTGTTCTCCGGGCTGTACACGGCCTGGCTCAGGGAGCGCAGCATCACCGTCTGGATCAGTTGCAGGTCCGGGCGACCCTGGATGGATTCCAGCAGCTTCTGGTAATCCGCCGGTGTCGGCTCGCCCTTGCCGCGATACAGGGTCAGGCCCAGTTCGCCGAGGAACTGGCGCAGGTTGTTCAGCTTTTCCTGCGGCGGACCGTCGTGGACGCGGTACAGCGCCGGGATGGCGTGCTTTTCCAGGAACTTGGCGGTGGCGACGTTGGCCGCCAGCATGCATTCCTCGATCAGCTTGTGCGCATCGTTACGCTGGGTCGGGCGGATTTCCGAGATCTTGCGGTCCGCGCCAAAGACGATGCGGGTTTCCTGGGTCTCGAAATCGATCGCCCCGCGCACGTGGCGCGCGCCGACCAGCACCTTGTACAGGTCATAAAGCGTGTTCAGGTGCGGCACCACCGCCGGGAGCTGCTCCTTCAGGCGCTGGCCTTCGGGGCTGTCCGGGGTTTCCAGGTACTGGCTGACCTTGGTGTAGGTCAGGCGCGCATGGGAATGGATGACCGCCTCGTAGAACTGGTAGTCGGTCATCTTGCCGGCCTTGGAGAGGCTCATCTCGCAGACCATGGCCAGGCGATCGACCAGCGGATTCAGGGAGCACAGGCCGTTGGAGAGAATCTCCGGCAGCATCGGGATCACCCGCTCGGGGAAGTACACCGAGTTGCCGCGCTTGGCCGCCTCTTCATCCAGGGCAGAGCCGACCTTCACATAATGAGAGACGTCGGCGATGGCGACGAACAGTTTCCAGCCGCCACCCTTGCGCTTCTCCGCGTAGACCGCGTCGTCGAAGTCACGGGCATCCTCGCCGTCGATGGTGACGAAAGGCAGGGCACGCAGGTCGACGCGTTTCTCCTTGTCCTTCTCCGCCACTTCGGGCTTGAGCTTGGCCGCTTCCTTTTCCACGGCTTCGGGCCAGGTGTGAGGAATGTCGTAGCTGCGCAGGGCGACTTCGATCTCCATGCCCGGCGCCATGTAGTCGCCGAGCACTTCCACCACCTCGCCCTGGGCCTGGCGGTGCACGCTCGGCCAGACATCGATACGCACCTGGACGAACTGGTTGTGCTTGGCCTTGCCGGCCTTGCCCGGCGGGATCAGCACTTCCTGCTGGATCTTCGGGTTGTCGGCCACCACCGTGCCGATGCCACTCTCGTCGAAGTAGCGGCCGACGATGGTCTCGTGGGCGCGTTCGACCACTTCCACCACGGCACCCTCACGGCGGCCACGGCGGTCGAAGCCGGACACGCGCGCCAGGGCGCGGTCGCCATCGAACACCAGGCGCATCTGCGTCGGGCTGAGGAACAGGTCGTCGCTGCCGTCATCGGGAATCAGGAAGCCGAAGCCGTCGCGGTGGCCGGAGATGCGGCCGAGGATCAGGTCAAGCTTGTCCACAGGCGCGTAGGCGCCACGGCGGGTATAGATGAGCTGGCCGTCGCGCTCCATGGCGCGCAGTCGGCGGCGTAGTGCTTCTTCCGGCTCCTCGCCGGAGAGCCCGAATTCATCGAGCAACTGGGCCCGCGTGGCGGGCGCGCCGCGTTCGGCGAGATGCGCCAGAATGAGTTCGCGGCTGGGAATGGGGTTGTCGTATTTTTCCGCCTCGCGGGCGGCCTCGGGATCGAGGTTTTGCCAATCGGCCATTAAAGTGAGGTCACCTTATCTATATAGGGATGGTTCGCCATCTGCTTATTGAAGCGCGAAATCCGCTCGTCGGTCAGCTTTGGGCACGAATAAATTTTTTATCGCATCAGGGGTTTACAAGCGAAACCTAGCTCCGTATAGTTCGCGCCCACAGCGTCAGACAGACGTTGTAACACGGAAGCGATGAGCGATCATCACATCCAGTGCCCAGGTGGCGGAATTGGTAGACGCACTAGGTTCAGGTCCTAGCGGTGGCAACACCGTGGAAGTTCGAGTCTTCTCCTGGGCACCACTTATTCAAGGATAGAGCCAGTCAGTGACAGGCTTTATCCCGGCGGGTTCGGAACCCTGATAACCGAACGATAGACCGCCCGATGCAACCAAGGGTTGCATCACCGCAAGACGATGAGCGATCATCGCACCCCATGCTGAAAAGCATGCCCAGGTGGCGGAATTGGTAGACGCACTAGGTTCAGGTCCTAGCGGTGGCAACACCGTGGAAGTTCGAGTCTTCTCCTGGGCACCATCTTCAAACGAAAAAGCCGAGCACTGCTCGGCTTTTTTGTTTTCGGCTTTCCGCAATTCAGAAACGCCCCACTCTCTCCAGCCGCATCATCTAACGAATCACGCACCCAACCTCAGATCAACCAGCAGCGCGCGCCCCTCAATTCGCCCGCACAAACACATATCCCAGAAACGACAACGGGCCGCATGAGCGGCCCGTTGCGATACAGCACGCGGATCAGGCGAACGGGTGGCGCAGGACGATGGTCTCGGCGCGGTCCGGGCCGGTGGAGATGATGTCGATGGGCGCACCGACCAGCTCCTCGACGCGCTTGATGTAAGCGCGCGCATTGGCCGGCAGGCCTTCCAGCGACTGAACACCGACGGTGGACTCGCTCCAACCCGGCAGGTCTTCATAGATCGGCTGCAGGCCGATGTAGCTGTCGGCGTCGGTCGGTGCGTCGGTCAGCAGTTCGCCGGCGGCGTTCTTGTAGCCGGTGCAGATGCGCACGGTCTCCAGGCCGTCGAGAACGTCCAGCTTGGTCAGGCACAGGCCGGACAGACTGTTGATCTCGATGGCGCGACGCAGGATGACGGCGTCGAACCAGCCGCAACGACGAGCACGACCGGTCGTGGCACCGAACTCGTGACCAACCTTGGCCAGGTGCGCGCCGACGTCATCGAACAGCTCGGTCGGGAACGGGCCGGAACCCACGCGGGTGGTGTAGGCCTTGGTGATACCCAGGATGTAATCCAGGTACAGCGGACCGAAACCCGAACCGGTGGCGGTGCCGCCAGCGGTGGTGTTGGAGCTGGTGACGAACGGGTAGGTACCGTGGTCGATGTCCAGCAAAGAACCCTGGGCGCCTTCGAACATGATGTTCTCGCCACCGCGACGCAGGTCGTGCAGGGTCGAGGTCACGTCAGCCATTAGCGGACGCAGCTCTTCGGCGTAGGCCATGCACTCATCCAGGGTCTTCTGGAAGTCGACGGCCGGCTCCTTGTAATAGTTCTGCAGGACGAAGTTGTGGTAGTCCAGCAGCTCGCCCAGCTTGGCGGCGAAGCGCTCGCGGTGGAACAGGTCGCCCACGCGCAGGCCACGACGGGCCACTTTATCTTCGTACGCCGGGCCGATGCCGCGACCGGTGGTGCCGATCTTGGCGTCGCCACGGGCCTTCTCGCGCGCCTGGTCCAGGGCCACGTGGAAGGACAGGATCAGCGGGCAGGACGGGCTGATGCGCAGGCGCTCGCGCACCGGTACGCCCTTCTCTTCCAGCTTGGCGATCTCGCGCATCAGCGCGTCGGGCGCCAGCACCACGCCGTTGCCGATCAGGCACTGCACGCCTTCGCGCAGGATGCCCGACGGAATCAGGTGCAGAACAGTCTTCTCGCCGCCGACTACCAGGGTATGACCGGCGTTGTGGCCGCCCTGGTAACGCACCACGGCAGCAGCCTGGTCAGTCAGCAGGTCGACGATCTTGCCTTTGCCCTCATCACCCCACTGGGTGCCCAGGACTACGACATTCTTACCCATAACACTTGTCCCCATCGTGGATGTTCGGTGCCGGCCGCGGCCGGCGAAAACTCGAAGTGGAGCGCCTCAGAGCGCGACCACCTGCCAATTGCCATTGCGAGCCAGCAGTTGCTGGTCGCAGCCCGCTTCGGTAGCCGAAGCCGCATCCTGCCCGGGCAGCGCCTGCACCACGCGCACGCCCTGACGGCGCAGCTGCTGCACCGCCTGCCACAAGCCAGCCCCATCGGCCGGCGCCCAGACTCCAGTGCGCGGCTCGTCGAGCTGGGCGCGGCCGAGAGTGACCAGGGTCTTGAGGTCGGTGGAGAAACCGGTCGCCGGACGCGCGCGACCGAAGTCCGCGCCGATGTGGTCGTAACGGCCGCCCTGGGCGATGGACTCGCCAACCCCGGGAACGAACGCGGCGAACACCACGCCGGTGTGATAGTGATAGCCGCGCAGTTCGCCGAGGTCGAAGTACAGCGGCAGCTGCGGGAAGCGCGACGCCAGCGAATCGGCGATGGCGGTCAGATCGGCCAGCGCGGCCTGCACCGGAGCCGGGGCGCCAGCCAGCACTTCACTCGCCTGGTCCAGCACTTCGCGGCTGCCGCACAGCTCGGCCAGCGCACGCAGCATGCCGGAGAGCTCGCCCGGCAGACCCTCGGTCAGCGCGGCGACTTCGTCCACGGCCTTGCGCTGCAGGGCGTCGAACAGCAGCTGCTCGACTTCGCCGGACAGGCCGGCAGCCTGAGCCAGACCACGGTAGATACCGACATGACCGAGGTCCATGTGCACATCCGGCACCTGGGCCATTTCCAGCATGTCGAGCATCAGGCTGATGACTTCGACGTCACCGGCGGAACCGGTGTCGCCATAGAGTTCGGCACCCAGCTGGATCGGGCTGCGCGAGGTCGCCAGCGCACGCGGGCGGGCATGCAGCACGCTGCCGGCGTAGCACAGGCGGTTCGGGCCTTCACGACGCAGGCTATGGGCGTCCATGCGGGCGACCTGCGGGGTGATGTCCGCGCGGAAGCCCATCAGGCGGCCGGACGCCGGGTCGGTGACCTTGAAGGTACGCAGGTCCAGATCCTGGCCGGCACCGGTCAGCAGGGATTCCAGGTATTCGATATGCGGGGTGACGACGAACTCGTAACCCCAGCGCTGGAACAGATCCAGCACCTGACGGCGGGCTGCTTCAACGCGCGCCGCCTCCGGTGGCAGCACTTCTTCGATCCCATCTGGCAGCAGCCAGCGGTCTACCGTTGCCATGTCGCCTCTCCCCTTTCAGCCGGGCGGCACTTCAATGAATGCAGTAAAGAAGGACGGTGCCGAGCAGCATGCTGCCCAGCCCGATGAGTCTCAGACTGCGGTCGCCCAAGCGACCGAGCCCGCTCACGGCGTCGCGCCAACCACGCGGATACAGGAACGGAAGGATGCCTTCCAGCACCAGCAACAGACAGAACGCTTTGCCGAATTCCTGCCACATGGCTCTCGTACATGAATCTCGCGGACGCAAAAAAGCCGGGATTTCCCGGCTGACCCATGATAACACGATTTCTCCGACGGGCGCTGCCGCCCGCCGGAGAGTTACAAGGGTCCGTTGATGTTTCGGCGTGAATCGCGTTGCCGCGGCAAATCACGCCAGGCTAGACGCGGGGCGACGGCAATGGCCGGCCCTTGCCTAGCCCCGCAACGACGCATGGTGTGATTTGACGCGCAACCCAAAGGGACGAACCCCGTGTTGCGCGGCGCCCGAGGCTCGATTGAGCATCCGGACAACTCGCAACACGGGGTTCGGCGCGATCACGACGAAGCGTCGACGGACCCTTACGGTTTAGCTTTTTCGAGGTAGCGGAAGAAGTCGTTGCTCGGATCGAGCACCAGCACGTCCTTCTTGTCCGCGAAGCTCTCGCGGTAAGCCTTGAGGCTGCGGGTGAAGGCGTAGAACTCCGGATCGGCGGTGTAGGCCTTGGCATAGATCGCCGCCGCCTTGGCATCGCCATCACCACGGGTTTCTTCCGATTCGCGATAGGCTTCGGCCAGCAGCACGCGGCGCTGACGATCGGCATCCGCGCGGATACCTTCGGCCAATTCGCGACCCTTGGCGCGGTGCTCGCGGGCTTCCCGCTCACGCTCGGTGCTCATGCGCTCGAACACGCTGCGGTTTACTTCCTTCGGCAGGTCGATGGCCTTGACGCGAACGTCGATGACCTCGATGCCCAGCTCCTTCTGCGCCATGCGGTTCAGCGAAGCGGTGATGTCACCCATCAGCGCGTCACGCTCACCGGAAACCACCTCGTGCAGGGTGCGCTTGCCGAACTGGTCACGCAGACCTGCCTCCAGACGACGAGACAGACGCTCGTCGGCGATCTGCTTCATGCCGGAAGTCGCGGTGTAGAAGCGCTCGGCATCGGAGACGCGCCACTTGGCGTAGGCGTCGACCATCACCGCCTTCTTCTCCAGCGTCAGGAAGCGCTGGGTCGGCGAATCCAGGGTCAGCAGGCGGCCGTCGAACTTGCGCACCTGGTTGACGTACGGAATCTTGAAGTGCAGACCCGGCTTCACATCAGCATCGACCACGCGACCGAAGCGCAGCAGCACGGCGCGCTCGGTCTGCTGGACGACGTAGACGGTGCTCCACAGCGCAACCGCGGCAACGACGGCAGCGATCAGGGCAATCAGAGACTTGTTACTCATCAGCGGCTCTCCCTGGTACGCATGTCACGCTGCTGCAGGTCGTTGGCCACCCGCGAACCGATGTCTTGCGCGCTGCTGGTCGTGCTCGGCGTACTGCTCGGGGTTGCCGAACCACGGCCGTCCATCATCTTGTCCAACGGCAGGTAGATCAGGTTGTTCTGACCCTGCTGGCCGGTGACCAGCACCTTGCTGCTCTGGCTGAGGACATCCTGCATGGTATCCAGGTACAGACGCTGGCGAGTGACCTCCGGCGCCTTGTGGTACTCACTGGCCAGCTTGGTGAAGCGATCCGCCTCACCCTGGGCACGGGACACCACTTCATCGCGGTAGCCGTTGGCCTCCTCGATGATGCGCTGCGCCTGGCCACGAGCCTCGGGCACCACACCATTGGCGTAGGCTTCGGCTTGGTTCTTCTCGCGCTGCTCGTCCTCGCGGGCACGGATCACGTCGTCGAACGCTTCCTGCACTTCGCGCGGCGCGGCGGCGCTCTGGATGTTCACCTGGGTCACGGCGATGCCGGTCTTGTAGGTATCCATGAAACGCTGCAGACGCTCCCGCACCTCGGTGGCCATCTGCTCACGGCCTTCGGTGAGGATCTGGTCCATGGTGGTGGAGCCCGCCACGTGGCGCAGTGCGCTCTCGGTGGCGTGCTGCAGGCTGACTTCCGGCTGGTCGACGTTGAGCACGAAGTCCTGCAGGTTGCTGACCTTGTACTGCACGGTCAGCGGCACCTCGACGATGTTCTCGTCCTCGGTGAGCATCTGTCCCTGCTTGCTGTAGGCACGCTCGCGGGTGACGTTCTCCTGGAACTTCTTGTCGATCGGCGGGAAGTAGATGTTCAGGCCGGGGCCCACGGTCTCGTGGTACTTGCCGAAGCGCAGGATCACCGCCTGCTCCTGTTCGTCCACCACGTAAATGGCGTTGTACAGCCACAGCACGGCGAGGATGCCCAGGCCGATGCCGAACAGCCCCAGGCTGCCGCCCCTGCCGCCGCCACCGCCGGTGCCACTGCCACGCTTGGGCTTGCCGAAGATGCCGTTCAGGCTGTCCTGCAGCTTGCGGAAGGCTTCATCCAGATCAGGCGGGCCCTGGCGACCGCCACCACGGCGTCCACCCCAAGGGTCCTGATCGTTCTTGTTCGAGTTGTCACCCGGCTCGTTCCAAGCCATAGCGCTCTCCATCTGATAACGCGAAAACGCGCCTACGGCGCGCCCACCCATGCTACCGAATGCCCCCGCCGCTGCCAAAAGCAGCGTTCCAGGCTTTATTGCAAAGTGTGTTGCGCAATGAACTCCGCCGGCTGCCAGCCTTCGCGACTGACCAGGCGGTTCAACTCGACACGCGGCAGGCGAACCTGCAACACGGCGCGTCCTTGCTCGTCATGCCCCTCGGACTGTACCGCACCCAGCTCGAAGAACTGAGCACGAAGTCGTCCCAGGCGCTGCGGAAGGCAGAGCGTTCCCACGAACATGTCCTCCCCCAGCAATTCGGCGATCGCCTCCTCCACCAACTCCAGCCCCAGCGAATCGCGCGCCGACACCCAGACCCGGACGGGCTTGCCGAGTTCGTCGCGCTGAATCATCGGCTGCATGTCCGGCAGCAGGTCGATCTTGTTGTACACCTCGAGCATCGGCAGCTCATTGGCGCCGATTTCCTGCAATACCGCCAGCACCTGCTCGATCTGCGCATCACGCTCCGGCTCGTGGGAGTCGATCACGTGCAGCAACAGGTCGGCATTGCTCGACTCTTCCAAGGTAGCCCGAAACGCCTCCACCAGCTTGTGCGGCAGGTGGCGAATGAAACCCACGGTGTCCGCCAGCACGATCGGCCCCACGTCATCCAGTTCCAGGCGGCGCAAGGTCGGGTCGAGGGTGGCGAACAGCTGGTTGGCGGCATAGACCTCGGACGTGGTCAGCGCGTTGAACAGCGTGGATTTGCCGGCGTTGGTATAGCCGACCAGGGATACCGCAGGGATCTCCGCGCGACGGCGGCCGCGACGGGCCTGCTCACGCTGGCTGCGAACCTTCTCCAGGCGCGACTTGATCTGGCGGATGCGCCCACGCAGCAGACGGCGGTCGGTTTCCAGCTGGGTTTCACCCGGGCCACGCAGACCGATACCGCCCTTCTGGCGCTCAAGGTGAGTCCAGCCGCGCACCAGGCGCGTGCTCATGTGTTCGAGCTGGGCGAGCTCAACCTGCAACTTACCCTCGTGGGTACGCGCACGCTGGGCGAAGATATCGAGGATCAACCCTGTCCGGTCGAGCACGCGACATTCGAGCGCTCGCTCGAGGTTGCGCTCCTGACTCGGAGTGAGGGTGTGATTGAAGATGATCAGCTCGACCTTCTCGGCATGGACGAGGTCGTGCAACTCTTCGACCTTGCCGCTGCCGATCAGGTACTTGGCTGAAGGCTGGTGGCGCGAAATGTTGACGAAAGCAACCGATTCCGCACCCGCCGAACGTGCCAGCTCCTGGAACTCCTGCGGGTCTTCGCGCGCCTCGGGGTCCTGACCTTCCAGATGGACCAGAATGGCCCGTTCCCCACCACCCGGGCGCTCAAAGAACAAGGCGGACTCCCGTCAAACGTTGCCCGGCTCGGCCGGCTGATCACCGCTGGGCAGACGCACCGGACGGCTAGGAACAACGGTGGAGATGGCGTGCTTGTAGACCATCTGGCTGACAGTGTTTTTCAGCAGAATCACGAACTGGTCGAAGGATTCGATCTGGCCCTGCAGCTTGATGCCGTTGACCAGATAGATGGAAACCGGGACGCGTTCTTTGCGCAGGGTATTGAGGTAAGGGTCTTGTAGCGAATGCCCTTTTGACATATGCCGCACTCCTTGTAAGGGTAAAAAACTGATTTAGTAGTAGTGAATTTGGCTTAACGCCGTCCTGAACCCCAAGGATAGACGGCCGAAATTAAGGTCTCGAGCCTATATGGAGACCGCCTCAAGGTATTTCAAGGCACGCGGCAAATTGTCGCTTGCCTGGCTGTCCAACCAGTGTAGATGGCTCCAGCTACGCAGCCAGGTGAACTGGCGCTTCGCCAGTTGCCGCGTGGCGATGACGCCGCGCTCCACCATCTCAGCGTAGGACAGTTTGCCCTCGAGGTAATCCCATACCTGTCGGTAACCCACCGCCCGTATGGAAGGCAGCCCCGCATGCAAGTCATTTCTTGCGCGGAGGCGTTCGACCTCGGCGATGAAGCCCTGTTCCAGCATCTGGTCAAATCGTTGCGCGATACGCGCGTGCAGTACCTGTCGTTGCAGAGGCGCAATCGCCAGATGGGCGACAGTATACGGCAATTGCCCGCCGCCTTGCGCGCCGAAACCCGCATTTTCACTCGCTTGGCGCTGGCGATGTGCAGTCATGGACATACCGCTTACGCGGTACACCTCCAGTGCCCGAGTGAGGCGTTGCGGGTCGTTCGGATGGATGCGCGCGGCCGACTCCGGGTCTACTCGCGCCAGCTCCGCGTGCAGGGCGCCCCAGCCTTCGGCCTCGGCCCAGGCTTCCAGTTCGGCGCGCACCGCAGGGTCGGCGCTGGGCATGTCGGCCAGGCCTTCCAGTAATGCCTTGAAATACAACATGGTGCCGCCGACCAGCAGCGGGATCTTCCCGGCTGCGGTGATCTCGGCCATCGCCGCCAGGGCGTCGGCGCGGAATTCCGCCGCCGAGTAGGCTTCGCTGGGGTCGCGGATGTCGATCAGGCGGTGTGGAAACTCGGCCAGCACCTCGCGCGACGGTTTGGCAGTGCCAATGTCCATATCGCGGTAGATCAGCGCCGAATCCACGCTGATCAGCTCCACCGGCAACAGGCGCGCCAGCTCCAGCGCCAGGTCGGTCTTGCCGGCGGCAGTGGGGCCCATGAGGAAAATCGCGGGAGGCAGGGAGGACATCGGGAACTCGTTGTTACGCGCTGCTGAAACGTTTGGCGCGCAGTTTACTGCACTTTCCTGAACGCAGGCTTACGAAAATCAACGCCCGCGCAGGAACAACTTGTCCAGTTCGTCGAGTCCCAGTTGCGTCCAGGTCGGGCGGCCGTGGTTGCACTGGCCGCTGCGCTCGGTGATTTCCATGTCGCGCAGCAGACCGTTCATCTCCGGCACGGTCAGCCGGCGGTTGGCGCGCACGGCGCCGTGGCAGGCCATGGTGCCGAGCAACTCGTTGAGGTGCGCCTGGATGCGGTCGCTGGTGCCGTACTCCAGCAGATCGGCGAGCACGTCGCGCACCAGCTGGGTGGCCTCGGCCTGCTTGAGTAGAGCCGGGATCTGGCGGATCGCCAGGGTTTCCGGGCCGAGCCGCTGCAGTTCGAAGCCCAGTTTGGAGAACCAACTGCCGTGTTCCTCGGCGCAATCCGCCTCGCGCTCGCTGACGGCGATGGACTCCGGCACCAGCAGCGGCTGGCCGCGCAGGCCTTCGCTGGCCATGGCGGTCTTCAGGCGCTCGTAGGTGATGCGCTCGTGGGCGGCATGCATGTCCACGAGAACCAGCCCATGGGCGTTCTCGGCGAGGATATAGATGCCTTTGAGCTGGGCCAGGGCGTAGCCCAGCGGCGGCACGTCCTGGCTGCTTTCCGGCAGCGCCTGCGGCGGCTGGTCGGGCAGCGGCGCGAAGTAGGCCTTGTAGGCACCCTGGGCTTCCTGGATCGGCGGCATCTCCGGGCGCGACTGCGAATAGCTGTAGCCACCACCGCCCGAACCACCAGAGCCGCCCGAGGACGGGCTGGGCTGCCAGGCACGCGCGGCGGCCGGAGCTTCCAGCACGGTTTCCGACAGGCGCATTTCGCCCTGCGGGCCGAACTCGCCAGCGGCGGCGCCGGTGGGGCGCGGCACGGTCAGGGTGGTGGCGCCCGGCGGCGCCAGCTGGTCGTCAGGCCGCACTTCGGCCAGCGCCCGGTGCAGGGTGCCGTAGAGGAAGTCGTGGACCATGCGGCTATCGCGGAAACGCACTTCGTGCTTGGTCGGGTGCACGTTGACGTCCACCACCGACGGATCGACCTCGAAGAACAGCACGAAGGTCGGATGACGGCCGTTGTACAGCACGTCGCGATAAGCCTGGCGCACCGCGTGGGCGACCAGCTTGTCGCGCACCATGCGGCCATTCACATAGAAGTACTGCAGGTCCGGTTGGCTGCGGGAGAAGGTCGGCAGGCCGACCCAGCCCCACAGGTGCAGGCCGTTTCGTTCGACCTCGATGGGCATGGCCTGCTCGAGGAAACCGGAACTGCACACGGCGCCCACGCGGCGGGCGCGGGACGCTTCGTCCTTCGCCTCGTGCAGCGAGAGGATGGTCTTGCCGTTGTGGCGCAAGTGGAAAGCCACGTCGAAGCGGGCCAGGGCCAGGCGCTTGATGACTTCCTGCAGGTGATCGAATTCGGTCTTCTCGGCACGCAGGAACTTGCGCCGCGCGGGAGTATTGAAGAACAGGTCTCGCACTTCGATGCTGGTGCCCACCGGATGGGCCGCCGGCTTCACGGTGGACTCCATGTCGCGGCCCTCGACCTCGACCTGCCAGGCCTGTTCGGCATCGGCGGTACGGGACGTCAGGGTCAGACGCGATACAGAGCTGATCGAAGCCAGCGCTTCGCCACGGAAACCCAGGCTCATCACCCGTTCCAGGTCTTCCAGTTCGCGGATCTTGCTGGTGGCGTGGCGCGCCAGGGCCAGCGGCAGGTCCTCGGCAGGAATGCCGCTGCCGTCGTCACGCACCCGCAGCAGCTTCACGCCGCCCTGCTCGACCTCGACGTCGATGCGCTTGGCGCCAGCGTCGAGGCAGTTTTCCAGCAGCTCCTTGATGACCGAGGCGGGTCGCTCGACCACCTCGCCAGCGGCAATCTGGTTGGCCAGCCGCGGTGTCAGCAGCTGGATTCGACGCAGCTCGCTCATTGCTGGGACGCCAGGGAGGTGCCGGGAATCTTCAGCACCTGGCCGACCTTCAACTCGTCGCTCTTGAGCGAGTTGGCACTGCGAATGGAGGCAGTGCTGACGTCATAGCGACTGGCAATCATGGCCAGGCTGTCACCGCTGCGCACCACGTGCTCGCGCGGGCCGGTGGGAAGCTGGCCGCCGTCACGCAGCGAGGCGATGTAGGTGCCCGGCGGCGGCGTCTGCACAAAGTACTGGCGAACACCGCCGGCAATGGAGCGCGCCAGGGCCTGCTGGTGGGAGGCGCTGGAGAGCTTCTGCGATTCATTGGGGTTGGAGATGAAGCCGGTTTCCACCAGGATCGACGGGATGTCCGGGGACTTCAGCACCATGAAGCCGGCCTGTTCCACTCGCCGCTTGTGCAGCGACGTCACCCGGCCGACATTGGTCAGCACCTTGTGACCGACGTCGAGGCTGGAGGACATGGTGGCGGTCATCGACAGGTCGAGCAGCACGCCAGCGAGCATCTTGTCCTTGTCGTCCAGGTTCACGCCGCCGTCGCCGCCGATCAGGTCGGAACGGTTTTCACTGTCGGCCAGCCAGCGTGCGGTCTCGGAGGTCGCGCCGCGATCGGACAGGGCGAACACCGATGCACCGAAGGCGCTGCGGCTGGGCGCGGCGTCGGCGTGGATGGAGACGAACAGGTCGGCGCCCTTCTTGCGGGCAATGGCGGTACGCCCACGCAGCGGGATGAAGTAGTCGCCGGTGCGGGTCAGCTCCGCGCGGAAGCCTTTCATCTGGTTGATCTGGCGCTGCAGTTCGCGGGCGATCGCGAGGGTGATGTTCTTCTCGTGCAGGCCGTTCGGACCGAGGGCGCCGGGGTCTTCACCGCCGTGACCGGCGTCGATGGCGATGACGATGTCGCGCTTGCCGCCACTGCTGGGCGCAGGAATCTTGGTCACCGACTGGACGGGACTGACCGGCGCGGCAGGTACGTTCGGCGTCGGCGTGGCCGGAACGTCCGGCGCGATGTCGGCGCCCTGGTCGTACAGGTCGACGACCAGGCGGTTGCCGTATTGCTGGTTCGGCGCCAGCACGAAGCTCTTGGGTGTGACCGGGTTCTTCAGGTCCAGCACCAGGCGCAGGTCGGTGGGCGAACGCTGGGCGGCACGCACCGAGGTGATCGGCGTGTTATTGAGCTTGAGCTTGTCCAGCGCAGTGGACATCTGGGCGCCATTGATATCGACGACGATGCGGTTGGGCGCACTGAGCGTGAACAGGCTGTGCTGCACCGGTCCGGAAAGATCGAACACCAGCCGGGTGTTGTCTGGAGCCCGCCAGATGCGGACGCTCTTGATTTGCGTGGCGGCAAAAGCCTCGCCGGCAATCATTGCCAGCAAAACAGTCATCCCCGTAAACAACGCCCGCAGGCGCAACCCCCAACCCATCTTTTTTCTCATGCTCCCGTGGCCAGGGCGGCACACCAGGCTTCGCCCCGCATACCTTGCGGCTTCAGGCGCAGCATGCGACCGCCCGCATGGGGACTAATGGTAATGTCCATGTCGGCCTTTGGCAAAATGCCTGTGCCCCGTTCAGCCCATTCGATCAGGCACAGGGCATCCCCCTCGAAGTAGTCGCGGATGCCGAGGAACTCCAGCTCCTCCGGGTCGGCCAGGCGGTACAGGTCGAAGTGAAAGGCACGAATGTCGCCAATCTCGTAGGGCTCGACCAGGGTGAAGGTGGGGCTTTTCACCGCCCCGCCGTGGCCCAGCCCCCGCAGGATGCCGCGCGACAACGTGGTCTTGCCGGCCCCCAGGTCGCCGTGCAGATAGATCACCCCGCGCCCGCCGGTCGCCTCGGCGATACGGCGGCCAAGGTCGTACATGGCCTCTTCGCCTTCGGCGAACAGATTCAGTTCAGGCATGGGCTGAGCTCCTCGAGCAACTGACGAACGGCAGGAATCATATCGGTGGCGGCCAGCCCCCGCCCCAGCGGACCGAGCGACTCGCCGGCGCAGGCATGGAGCCAGACGGCCAGGCAGGCCGCATCATAAGCGGGCAGCCCCTGCGCCAGCAGCGCGCCGAGGATGCCGGAGAGCACATCGCCCAGCCCGGCGCCCGCCATGGCCGGATGGCCGTGGCTGCACAGCGCCAGCCGCCCGTCCGGAGCGGCGACCAGGCTGCCGACACCCTTGAGCACCACAACCGTCTGGTAACGCTGCGCCAGCACATGGGCGGCTTTCGGCCGGTCGGCCTGGACTTCGGCGGTGGAGAGGCCAAGCAGTCGAGCCGCCTCGGCCGGATGCGGGGTCATCACCCAGTCGCCGGACGGGCGCGAAACCAGGCCCTCCGCCAGCAGATTGAGGGCATCGGCATCCCAGACCTGAGTGCGCTCCAGGCTGGCCGCCGCACTGACCAGCACGCGCCCCCAGGCCTCGCGGCCAACGCCCGGCCCCACCACCAGCACGCTGGCCCGCTCGGCCAGGCGCAACAGTTCGGCAGACGAGGAAACACCGCGCGCCATCAGCTCCGGGCGACGGGCCAGGGCGGCGGGCACATGGGCTGCACGGGTAGCCAGGGACACCAGCCCGGCGCCGCAGCGCAGCGCGCTCTCGGCGGCCAGCAGGACCGCGCCACCCATGCCGGTATCGCCGCCGATCACCAGCGCATGGCCGAACAGGCCCTTGTGCGCGGCCTTCGGGCGCGCAGCCAGACGCGGCAAGGAGGCAGGCGCGAGACGGCGAGCAACGCAGTCATCGGGGATCAGCGCCGGATCGGCGTCCAGGCCGTCGAATACCCATTCGCCGCACTGGTCCGGCCCGCTTGCGGTAAACAGCCCCACCTTGAGACCGATGAAGGTCACGGTCAGATCGGCGCGAACGGCGCAACCCAGCACCTGGCCGGTATCCGCACTGAGGCCGGAGGGGATATCCACCGCCAGAACCGGCAGGCCGCTGGCGTTGATCGCCGCGATGGCCGAGGCATAGGGCTCGCGCACCGTGCCACCGAGGCCGGTACCGAGCAAGGCGTCGACCAGCACGCCGCGCAGCTCGGAGCGATCGCTCCAGCCTTCGATATCCACACCCGCCGCACGCGCCTCGCCATGGGCGGAGGCGGCGTCGCCGGACAGGCGCGAGGTATCCCCCACCGCCAGCACCCGCACACGCCAGCCGGCGCGCAGGGCCAGGGCAGCGATCAGGTAGCCGTCGCCAGCGTTGTTGCCATGGCCGGCCAGCACGGTGATTTCACCCGCATCAGGCCAGCGCCGGCGCAGGGCGCGCCAGGCGGCATGGGCGGCACGACGCATCAGTTCGAAGCCGGGGGTGCCGGCGGCGATCAGGCGTGCGTCGAGGTCGCGCACCTGTTGCGCGCTGTAAAGATTCAGGGGCAGATCGTCGTGGGGATGGGCAGTCATCGCTTTTCCGGGCGGCGGAATGTGTCGCCTTGGAGCCTGTTCCTAGCGCCGTCATGCCGACGCGCAGCAGTTTTCGAACGGACTCCTGGCGCGCGGACGGGCCGGCGCCGGCAAGGTCTGGCAGAATTATACCTACCCGGACTCCGCTTTCCCGCTCCCCATGCACGATTCGACGCTCGACTATGAAGACCTCGCCCGCTCCATCAAGGACTGGGGGCGCGAACTCGGCTTCCAGCAGGTCGGCATCGCCGGCCTCGACCTTGCGGAGCACGGCGCGCACCTGCAGCGCTGGCTGGAAGCGGGCTACCACGGCGAGATGGACTACATGGGCGCCCACGGCAGCAAGCGCTGGCGGCCGGACGAACTGGTACCCGGCACGCTGCGGGTGATCTCGCTGCGCATGGACTACCTGCCCGGCGACACCCGCATGGCGCAGGTACTGGGCAACCCGGAGAAGGCCTACGTCTCGCGCTACGCCCTGGGCCGCGACTATCACAAGCTGATCCGCAAGCGCCTGCAGCAGCTGGCCGAACGCATCCAGCAGAAGATCGGCCCGTTCGGCTTCCGCGCCTTCGTCGACAGCGCGCCGGTACTGGAGAAGGCCATCGCCGAGCAGTCCGGCCTGGGCTGGATCGGCAAGAACACCCTGGTGCTCAACCGCAAGGCCGGCAGCTACTTCTTCCTCGGCGAGCTGTTCACCGACCTGCCGTTGCCGATCGACCCGCCACACGGTACGGAACACTGCGGGCGCTGTTCGGCCTGCCTGGACATCTGCCCGACGGCGGCCTTCGTCGCACCCTATGTGCTGGACGCGCGGCGCTGCATTTCCTACCTGACCATCGAGCTGAAAGGCGCGATCCCGGAAGATTTGCGCCCGCTGATCGGCAACCGCGTTTTCGGCTGCGACGATTGCCAGATGGTCTGCCCGTGGAACCGCTTCGCCCGCGCCACCGATCAGGGCGATTTCCAACCGCGCCACAGTCTGGACAACGCCGAGCTGGCGGAGCTGTTCCTGTGGACGGAGGAAGAATTCCTCAGCCGCACCGAAGGCTCACCGTTGCGGCGTGCCGGTTATGAACGCTGGCTGCGGAACCTGGCGGTGGGACTGGGCAACGCCCCCTCCACGATTCCGGTGATCGAAGCGCTGAAGGCGCGACGGGAGTTCCCGTCGGAACTGGTGCGCGAACATGTGGAGTGGGCGCTGGGCCGGCACAACGTTTGACGCGAAGGCTTTTCGTAGGAGCGAGCTTGCTCGCGAACAGCCCCGCAGCGGAAGTTGTTCGCGAGCAGGCTCGCTCCTACAAGATCAGACCTTGATGAAATGCTCGCGGTAGTAACGCAGTTCGGCGATGGACTCGCGGATGTCGTCCAGGGCCAGGTGGGTGTTGCCTTTCTTGAAGCCATCGCGCACCTGCGGGGCCCAGCGCGCGGCCAGTTCCTTGAGGGTGGAGACGTCGAGGTTGCGGTAGTGGAAGTAGCCTTCCAGCTTCGGCATGTGGCGATAGAGGAAGCGGCGGTCCTGGCAGATGCTGTTGCCGCAGATCGGCGAGCTGCGCTTGGGCACCCACTTCTCCAGGAAGGCCAGGGTCGCAGCTTCCGCTTCGGCGGCGGAAATGGTGCTTTCGCGCACGCGCTGGGTCAGGCCGGACTGGCCGTGCTGGCGGGTGTTCCACTCGTCCATGCCGGCGAGCAGCGCCTCGCTCTGGTGCACCGCGATCACCGGGCCTTCCTCGAGGATGTTGAGATTGCTGTCGGTGACGATGGTCGCCATCTCGATGATGACGTCCTTGTCCGGGTCCAGACCGGTCATTTCCAGGTCGATCCAGATCAGGTTCTGTGGGTTCTGCATGATGGGGCTCCTCAGCTCAGCCCTCTAGTTTAGCGGGAAGCGGGCATACGCATGCTAAACTCCGCGGCGATTTTCCCTGTGGATACCCTATGGCCAAGCGTCACCTCACCCGCCGGCAGAGCTGGCGGATCGAAAAAGTTCAGGAAGAGCGCGCTGCCCGCGCGGCCAAGCGCGAATCGCGCGTCCTGGAAGAACTGGAAGGCGGCGACCTCGGCCCGGAGCAGACCGGTCAGGTGATCGCCCACTTCGGGGTGCAGGTGGAAGTCGAGGCGCAGGAAGGCGACCACGCGGGCCAGGTGTTCCGCTGCCACCTGCGCGCCAACCTGCCGACGCTGGTGACCGGCGACCAGGTGGTCTGGCGCCCCGGCAACCAGGGCATCGGCGTGATCGTCGCGCAACTGCCGCGCAGCTCCGAGCTGTGCCGCCCGGACATGCGCGGCGTGCTCAAGCCGGTGGCGGCCAACGTCGATCGCATCGTGATCGTCTTCGCCCCGCGCCCGGAACCGCACGCCAATCTGATCGACCGCTACCTGGTGGCCGCCGAGCATGCCGGCATCAAGCCGCTGCTGCTGCTGAACAAGGCCGACCTGATCGACGAGGAAAACGCCCCCTTCATCGACAGCCTGCTGGGCACCTACCGTGAACTGGGCTATCCGCTGCTGGAGGTCTCGGCCTTCAACGGCCTGGCGATGGACTCCCTGCGCGCCGCGCTGAACGAGCACGTCAGCGTGTTCGTCGGCCAGTCCGGGGTCGGCAAGTCGTCGCTGGTGAACGCGCTGCTGCCGGGTGTCGACACCCGCGTCGGCGACCTCTCGGAAGTCACCGGCAAGGGCACCCACACCACCACCACCGCGCGGTTGTTCCACTTCCCCGCCGGTGGCGACCTGATCGACTCCCCCGGCATCCGCGAATTCGGCCTCGTCCATGTGAGCCGCGACGATGTCGAAGCCGGCTTCATCGAATTCCACGACCTGCTCGGCCACTGCCGCTTCCGCGACTGCAAGCACGACCGCGAGCCGGGCTGCGCGCTGCTCAAGGCGCTGGAAGATGGGCGTGTCTCGCCACAGCGGATGGCCAGCTACCGGCACATCCTCGCCAGTCTGCCGGAAGACGAGTACTGATTCGCGGATAAAGCCTTCCGCTTTATTCGCCCTGCACTATTAGGTAGGAGCTCCCTTGTAGGAGCGGAGCTTCTCCGCGAAATCCCGGCGAAGCCGGGACATCCTTTTGCGGCCTGATCGCCGGCCTATTGGCCGGATCGCGGACAAGGTCCGCTCCTACGAGATGCATCTGCGCTCGGGCTGGCCCTCACCCTAACCCTCTCCCAGCGGGAGAGGGGACCGTCCGGTGCAGGATGAAACTACTCTGTCAGCCGGCACGATCTGGCTCCCTCTCCCTGAGGGAGAGGGCTGGGGTGAGGGGGAAAGCCCTGGCACAGATTCAGCCGGGACAAGACAGTTGCTCCTACGAAAGCCCGCGCCGCCTACCTCATCGCGCATGCCACCCACAAAAAGGCCAGCTTCTCAGCTGGCCTTTTCGTTTCTTACTGCTGCTTGTTCAGCTCGTCGAGCTTCAGCGTGCCGCCGTCGTCGAACAGATTGAGCTTCTGCTTCAACTGGTCCGCCGGCAACGGCTCACCCTGCCCGGCTGCCGGCTGCGCGGGTGCAGCGTTGGGCTGGACGTCGCCTGGAGCTGCAGGAGCGGCGGCGCCATCGGCGGGCTTGCCCGCACCGCCATCCTGGCCCTCGATGGCGCGCTGGGCCTTCTTGGTCAGGACGATGATGTCGATGCGGCGGTTCACCGGGTTCAGCGGCTTGTCGCGGTCGAACAGCGCCGACGACGCATAGCCCACCACGCGGGCGATCTGGTCTTCCGGATAACCGCCTGCCTCCAGCGCGCGACGCGCGGCGTTGGCGCGGTTGGCGGAGAGCTCCCAGTTGCCGAACTCGCCATTGCCGGCGTACGGCTTGGCATCGGTATGGCCGCTGATGCTGATCTTGTTCGGCACCTGTTTGATGGTCTCGGCCAGCGCCAGCAGGATGTCCTCGAAGTACGGCTGCAGGCGCGCGCTGCCCAGGTCGAACATCGGCCGATTGTCCGAGTCGACGATCTGGATGCGCAGGCCGTCCTGGGTGATCTCGAACAGGATCTGGTCCTTGAAGCGCTTGAGCGTCGGGTTCTCGTCGACCTTGTTCTGCAGCTCCTGCAGCAACAGCTCCAGGCGCTCCTTCTCCAGCTTCTCGGCGATGTTCTCCGCCTGCTCGGGGTTGACCTTGGCCTCGTCCTCCGGGCTGACGCGGGTCTCGTCTGCCTCGGGCTGCGCCTGGACCTGCGGGTTCAGGGTCTTGTCCGGCGCGGGAGTCGGCGTGCCGCCCAGGTCGATCACATAGGGACTGGCGCTCTCGGTGAAACCGATCGGGTCCTGGAAGTAACCGGAGATGGCCTTCTTCTGCTCCGGCGTGGCCGAGGACAGCAGCCAGAGCACCAGGAAGAACGCCATCATGGCGGTGGCGAAGTCGGCGAAGGCGATCTTCCAGGAACCGCCATGGTGGCCCGCGGCGTAGCGCTTGACGCGCTTGACGATGATCGGCTGGTTGTTATCCATCGTTTAGCGACCGCGCACAGCCTGCTCCAGCTCCGCAAAGCTGGGACGATGCGCCGGCAGCAACACCTTGCGGCCGAACTCCACGGCCAGCGACGGCGGCATGCCCGAGGCGGAGGCGACCAGGCAGGCCTTGATGGCTTCGTAGAGGTTCAGCTCTTCCTTGGCGTCATGCTCCAGGGCGTTGGACAGCGGGCCGACGAAACCGTAGGCGGCGAGAATACCGAGGAAGGTACCCACCAGCGCCGCGGCAACGTGGTGGCCGATCTCGGCCTGGCTGCCCTGGCCGAGCAGCGCCATGGTGATCACGATGCCGAGCACCGCGGCGACGATACCGAAGCCCGGCAGGCCGTCGGCGACACGGGTTACCGCGTGGGCGGGATGCTCCAGGTCTTCCTTGAGGCTGCCCAGTTCCATGTCGAACAGGCCTTCCAGCTCATGGGGCGCCATGTTGCCGGAGGACATGATGCGCAGGTAATCGCAGATGTAGGCGGTCATGCGGTCGTCCTTGAGCACCGCCGGGTACTTGCTGAAGATCGGGCTGGCGCCCGGATCCTCGACGTCCGCCTCGATCGCCATCATGCCCTCGCGGCGGCTCTTGTTGAGCACCTCGTAGAGCATGCCCAGCACCTCCAGGTAGAAGGTGTGGGTGAAGCGGTTGCTGAACATCTTCGGCGCCTTCTTGAGCACCGTCATGAAGGTGCTGCCCGGGTTCGCCTGGAGGAAGGCGCCCAGGGCCGCACCGCCGATGATCAGCACTTCGAACGGCTGGATGATGGCCGCGATCTTGCCGCCGGAGAGCAGATATCCGCCGAGTACGCTGCCCAGGATGACGATGATGCCGATGATTTTTGACATGGGGACCGGACTGAAACTGTGAACAGAATGAGAGGCATGATTCCCGCCTCCCTGTTGTTATCGGAGATTTCGGGCAAGACTATAGGCCGAAAACACTAAAAACCAGTTCGGCGCCTCACGCATGCCCAAACCCGTGCCTACCCCAGAGCGTCTCGCGGAATGGCTCTCCCTCCTGGAAGAGCTGCCGCTGCCCGTCCCCCAGGAGCACCGCGACGAGATTCGCCGGGCGCTGAACGACAGTCGTCGCTCGATCCGCGAGATCTCCGACCTGCTGCAGGACTGTCCGACCCTGGCCCTAGCCATCCTGCGCGAGGCCAACCGCGCCCAGAGCGCCCAGGACAATCCGGCGGAAAGCCTGGAAGTCGCACTCAATCGTCTGGGACTGGCGCGCGTCACCCAATTGCTCGATCGCCTGCCGGCGTTGCCCGAGGCACAGATGCCCCGCGCACTGAGCCAGTTGCTGCTGATCAGCCGCCACGCCATGCAGCAGGCCAGCGGCCTGTTCGCCAACCGCCTGGCGCGGCTCTGGCAGGAAATCCACTGGGGCAGCCTGTTCACCCTGGCGCCGTTGTGGGCGCTGGCCACGGTTAAACCGGAATTGCTGGAGACCTGGCAGCGCCAGGTCTACGGCCTGGGCCGCTGCAGCAGCGAAGTCGAGCAGGAGCTGCTCGGCACCCGCCTGCTGCCGCTGTGCCGAGCGCTGGCCGAGCGCTGGCGGCTGCCGGACTGGGTCGCCCAGGGCTACGCGCTACTCAGCGATGACAAGCGCCTGCTGGTGCGCGCCCTGCACGTGGCCCACACCGAAACCCAGCCACTGGGCCAGCAACAGCGCCTGGATGCCGACCCGGAACTGCAACGCTGGCTGACCCGCCCGGCCAACACCATCCTGCTGGCCAACAGCCTGGCGACGGCCGCCCACCAATCCTGGGGTGGCGTACACATGCTGCGTTGGCAACGCCTGACCAGCCTCTACCTGCAAATGCCGCTGGAAGAACTGCAGCAGACCGTCCACGGCCTGGCCGCGCAGAGTGCCCGCCGGCACGCCCGGCCGCAGCTCTGGCACCCGGCCGAAGCCCTGCTCTGGCCCTGGGATGCGCGCCGCTGGCTCAACGGCCCGAAGCCCGAGGAGCCGGCCAAGGCACCCGACACCCTCGCCCAATGGCGCCAGCATTGCGCGCGCCTGCTGCAGGCACCCAGCCCGTTCGGCAATGCCTTGCAGTTGCTCGACTGCGCCGAATCGGCGCTGCAGGCCTGCGGGCTGCAACGCGGCCTGATCCTGCTGGCCGACAAGGGTGGCAACTGGCTGCAGGCGCGCCGGCACTTCGGGCTCGCGGCGGAGGCCGGCGAGCTCAAGCTGGAAGTCGCCGCCAGCCCGCTGCTGCGCAAGCTCCTGCAACAGCCCGGACAGCTGCGCCTGAGCCCGGCGAACATGGCCGACTTTTCCGCCGTGCTGCCCGGCGCTCTGAAGGCGCTGCTGCCCAGCGAACACCTGCTGCTGCGCTCGCTGGGCAACGGCAGCCGGGTGGTCATGCTGCTGGCGGTCGACCGTAACGGCCAGCCGCTGGGCGACCTCCACGCTCAGGCCTTCGGCCGCACGGCGCAGTGCATCGAACAGGCCGTCCGGCAGATGTCCCGCGGCGCCTCCTGAGCAGCGGCGATTGCCGGGATTTCCGGTACACTTGCGTCCCCTTTAGACTAACGCCCCTCAATGGGCAGCCCAGGGCCGCCAGCTCACGCCGCCTCCATCATCATGGCGGGCCATCCGCCGTACCGGGAGACTCGACATGTCCGCCTTCTCCGCTCTGCCCCTGGTGATCGAACCGGCTGACCTCGCCAGCCGCCTCGACGCCGCCGAACTGATCCTGGTCGACCTGACCAGCGCCGCGCGCTATGCCGAAGGCCACATCCCCGGCGCCCGCTTCGTCGCCCCGGCGCGCACCCAGCTGGGCGGTACCCCGGCGCCCGGCCTGCTGCCGGCCAAGGCCGACCTCGAAGCGCTGTTCGGCGAGCTGGGCCACAACCCCGATGCCGTCTACGTGGTCTATGACGACGAAGGCGGCGGCTGGGCCGGCCGCTTCATCTGGCTGCTGGACGTGATCGGGCACCACCAGTACCACTACGTCGACGGCGGCCTGCACGCCTGGCTGGCCGATGGCCTGCCGCTGAGTCAGGAGGTCCCGGCGCCGGTCGGCGGCCCGCTGCCGCTGACCCTGCACGACGAGCCCACCGCCACCCGCGAATACCTGCAAAGCCGCCTGGGCGCTGCCGACCTGGCCATCTGGGACGCGCGCAACCCCAGCGAGTACAGCGGCCAGAAAGTCCTCGCCGCCAAGGGCGGGCACGTGCCCGGCGCCGTCAATTTCGAATGGACCGCCGGCATGGACCCGGCCCGCGCCCTGCGCATCCGTACCGATATGCCGCAGATTCTGAAGAACCTGGGCATCACCCCGGACAAGGAAGTGATCACCCACTGCCAGACCCACCACCGCTCCGGCTTCACCTACCTGGTGGCCAAGGCCCTCGGCTATCCGCGGGTCAAGGGCTACGCCGGCTCCTGGTCGGAATGGGGCAACCACCCCGACACCCCTGTAGAGGTTTAAGGAATGTCGTTCAAAGATCGTCTGTTCATCCTCGCCCAGTACCTGCTGCCGCATCACCTGCTGTCGCGCCTGATCGGCTGCGCCGCCGAATGCCGCGCGCCCTGGTTCAAGGATCGCCTGATTCCCTGGTTCGCCCGCCGCTACCAGGTGGACATGCGCGAAGCCCAGGTCGAGGACCTGCGCGCCTATGAGCACTTCAACGCCTTCTTCACCCGCGCCCTGAAAGACGGCGCCCGTCCGCTGGACGAGAGTGGAGGCAGCGTGCTGAGCCCCGCCGACGGCGCCATCAGCCAGCTCGGCCCGATCGAGCACGGCCGCGTGTTCCAGGCCAAGGGCCACAGCTACAGCCTGATGGAACTGCTGGGCGGCGACGCCGAGCGCGCCGCGCCCTTCATGGGCGGCGAGTTCGCCACCGTCTACCTGTCGCCCAAGGACTACCACCGCGTGCACATGCCGCTGGCCGGCACCCTGCGCGAGATGGTCTACGTGCCGGGTCGCCTGTTTTCGGTGAACCAGCTCACCGCCGAGCAGGTGCCGGAACTCTTCGCCCGCAACGAGCGCGTGGTGTGCATCTTCGACACCGAGCGTGGACCGATGGCCGTGGTGCTGGTGGGCGCGATGATCGTCGCCTCCATCGAGACCGTCTGGGCCGGCCTGGTGACTCCGCCCAAGCGCGAGCTGAAGACCTTCTCCTACGGGGAAGCCGCCCGCGCGCCGATCCACCTGGAGAAAGGCGCCGAACTGGGCCGCTTCAAGCTGGGCTCCACCGCCATCGTGCTGTTCGGACCCGAGCAGGTCAGCTGGGCCGAGAACCTCGCGGCCACCAGCCCGGTCCGCATGGGCCAGCGCCTGGGTGGCGCGCGCCAGGGCTGACGCCCGCTTTCCATAAGGCGGGCGGCCAACGAGCCGCCCGCCACTGCTTTTTGCCTCATCGTGCTAATTCCCTGCCATGAAACGCTTCCTGCATCTCATGGGCTGGCGTGCCAACGCCACCAGCCATCTTGAAAAATGGCTCTCCGCAATCGGAGCGCTGTGCGGCATCGCCGTCATCTACGCCGTCACCCACTGGGTACTGCCCAGCGAAGCGGCCATCTGGGTCGTCGCCTCCATGGGCGCCAGCGCCGTGCTGCTGTTCGCCGTACCCCATGGCGCGCTGTCCCAGCCCTGGGCCGTGCTTGGCGGCCAGGTGCTGTCGGCCTTCGTCGGGGTGATCTGCCAGAAGCTCTTTCCCGACCAGGCCTTCACCCCGGCCCTGGCTGTCGGCGCGGCGATCCTGGTCATGCACTACACCCGCTGCATCCATCCCCCGGGCGGCGCCACCGCCCTCGCGGCAGTATCCGGCGGGCCGGCGATCAGCGCGCTGGGCTTCCACTATGTGCTCAGCCCAGTGCTGCTCAATGTGGTGCTGATCCTCGCCGTGGCCGTGGCCTTCAACGGCCTGTTCGCCTGGCGCCGCTACCCCGCGCCGCTGGCGCGCCTGCCGGAAACGCCGAAGCTGCCCGCAGGCCCCGCGCCGGAAGATCTCTACCACGCGCTACGCAAGATGGATTCGTTCATCGACGTGCAGTTCGACGACCTGCTGAAGATTCTCCAGCTGGCCCAGGAACATGCCCAGGCCCAACGCCTGGGCCCGGACGACATCCTCCTCGGCGCGTGCTACAGCAATGCGCTGAGCGGCAACGCCTGGGCGGTGCGCCAGGTGATCGACGACCATCCCGGCAAGCGCACGCGCCAGGACCAGTTGGTCTACAAGGTGGTCGCCGGTGCCGGCAAGGGAAACACCGGTGCCTGCCGCCGCCAGGACCTGCTCGAATGGGCCGCCCACGCGGTGATTCCGCAGGGCGACGGCTGGCTGCGCGTCACTGCGCAGGCCTCCGCCAAGGACGCCTTGCAGCGTCAGATCAAGGGCGAAACACCGCTCACGTGACCCATCGGCGCACCCATCCGGCGATGGGCTGCGATGCGCAACGGATACTGCTAGAGTTCGGAAAAAGCCGAGTGTGACGACCGAAAGGTCCGCTAAACGGCCCAGATGTGGAGAATCCGATCCAACCATGGACAACAGTCCCCAGCAGTTTCTACGTGTCCCCACCCCGACACACGAGAGCCTGAGTTTCTGCGGCGCCAGCGCGCGTGAGCTGAAATACTGGCTGGACCACCTGCCCAAGGCCAATCTGGGCGAGACCGCTCGCCAGCTCTACCAGGGGCTGATCGAACTGAACCAGTTGAAGCTGCCCGTGGAGACCCGCCTGCAGCTGCTGGAGCTGTTCCGCCCGGAAGTCCAGTTCGTCTGCCAGCACCTGGAGCGCCACTTTCTCAACCAGTCCATCGTCCTCGACGAGCGCCCGCGCAAGGTCGCCAACCTCTGCCAGGCCCTGCAGAACCACCTGGCCATCGGCTACAAGCTGATCGTCGTACGCGAGGCGAGCCGCGTTTCCCGCGAGCGCGCGCCGTTGCTGACGGCCGCCATCCAGCGCGCCATTCGTGCCTTGTGCGGGCCGCTGATCCGTTCCTCGCAGTTGTATTGCCCGGTGCCGGAAGGGCTATGGCTGGAACTCCACCAGTTGTACCAGCTGGCCCGCCAGCAGGGCCTTCAGAAACTGAGCGTGCGCGACAGCCTGGCCCGCGACGCCCAGGGCCTGACTATCGAGCAGGCCTACCTGGTGGCGCTGATGCTCGGCTCGGCACGCTGCAACCAGATGCGCCAGCACAACATCGCCCGCCTGGCGGAAGCCCTGGAAGGCTGGAGCTCGCAGATTCGGGTGCAGAGCGCCGATTCGCCTTCGACCCTGTTCGTCGTCGCCCCCCAGGTGGACGGCCCGCCGCGCTACCGCACCCTGTTCAAGGACAGTGACCTGCCGGGCGGGGTGGGAATCGATCCACAGCCTTTGGTCGACCTGATCAAGGAATATCTCCTGCTGCTCCCGGAGAACCGCAACCAGGCGCGCCTGAAGGTGCCCGAAGGCGTCTCCGTCGATCTGCTGCAACACCTCGCCGCCGCCTGGGGCGACATCGCCGAACGGACCTTCCAGCGCACCACCGGCCAAGGCCAGCTCACCGTGTGCATCGGCATGAGCGCCCTGCACTACTTCCTCGCCGGTCGCCAGCATTTCAACGATGTGCTCAAGCGCAGCCAGAACCCGGACTTCAGCACCAAGGCCCGGGCCGAGGCGAAGGACGCCTGGGCCACCGCCTTCGACGCGCGGCAGATCAAGGAATGGCAGCCCGGCATGTCGCTGGAGGAAATCGAGTACACACCTATCACCCCCACCGACAGTGGCGCCACCGTCGCCGAGACGCCCTGCGATGAGTACCCGGTCTTCACCCTGCCCATCGTCAACCACAGTCCGGGCGGTTACTGCCTGACCTGGCCCAAGGAGATTCCCAGCCAACTGCAGGCCGGCGAGCTGCTGGGCATCCAGGACGCCCCGGACCAGGGCTGGAGCATTGCAGTGGTGCGCTGGATTCGCCAGGTCCGTGGCGGCGGCACCCAGATGGGCATCGAACTGATCGCGCCGCTCGCCCAGCCGTGCGGCCTGCAACTGCTGCGCAAGACCGAGCAGGGCAGCCAGTACCTGCGCGCCCTGTTGCTGCCGGAAATCTCGGCGATCTCGCGACCGGCCACCCTGATCACCCCGCGCCTGCCGTTCCAGGAAGGCAACAAGGTGCAGATCAATCTGCAGGGCGAAGAGCGCCGTACCCTCCTCACCCGCAAGGTCACCGCGACCGGCAGCTTCACCCAGTTCGAATACCAGACCCACGACACCATCGCCGCACCGAACGATAAGCCGGTCACAGCGCCAAGCCCGCGCGGGGAGGAAGACTTTGACTCACTCTGGAAGTCGCTGTAGATTCCGGCGAACCCCATTCATCGCCCATTTGCTGCCGTCCAGTGCGGTATAAGCAGCCTCATCCATGGCCAATGAAAAGAAGACCGTCCGCCTGCTGATCCTGGAAGACTCCCAGAACGAAGCCGAGCGCCTGGTCAGCCTGTTCCGCAATGCCGGTCGCGCCACCCGCGTCCATCGCATTACGTCCAGTGAAGACCTCCTGGAAATCCTCCCTCAGGGCTGGGATCTGCTGATCGCCGCGCCTGACAGCAGCGCCATGGCGCCCAGCGAAGCCCTGAGCAGCATTCGCCGCCAGGCCAAGGACATCCCGTTCATCCAGCTGATCACCGGCAACGACTCCGATGCGGTGACCGAGGCCCTCGCCCTGGGTGCCCAGGACGCCCTGCCGCAAGGGGAAGACGAGCGTCTGATCCTGGTCGCCAAGCGCGAACTGGCCAACCTCGAGGAGCGCCGCGCCCGCCGCGCCGCCGAAGTCGCCCTGCGGGAAACGGAAAAGCGCTGCCAACTGCTGCTGGACAGCTCGGTGGACGCCATCACCTACGTCCACGACGGCATGCACATCTATGCCAACCGCGCTTACGTCGACCTGTTCGGCTACGACGACGCGGAAGAACTGGAAGGCATGCCGATGATCGACCTGATCGCCGGCAGCGACCAGGCGACCTTCAAGGACTTCCTCAAGGGCTATCAGACCACCGATAACAATGCCGACCTGGCCTGCAGCGGCATCAAGGTGGACGGCCAGGCCTTCAGTGCGCGCATGACCTTCTCCCCGGCCACCTATGACGGCGAGCCGTGCATCCAGGTGGTGATCCGCGCCGACAGCGACAACGCCCAGCTCGAAGAGAAGCTGCGCGAGGTCAGCAGCCAGGACCTGGTCACCGGCCTGTACAACCGCGGTCACTTCCTCGATCTGATGGACAGCGCCGTGGAGCGCGCGGTGACCGCCAGCCAGCCGGCCACCTTCGCCTACATGCTGCTCGACCGCGCCCAGACGCTGCAGCTCAACCTCGGCGTCGCCAGCATCGACCTGCTGCTTGCCGACCTCGGCAACCTGCTGCGCGCCCACTTCCCCCAGGAAGCCCAGCTGGCTCGTTTCAGCGACGACGTGTTCGCCGTGCTGCTGCCGGGACACACCCCGGACCAGACCAAGCCGCTGTTCGCCAGCCTGCTGAAGAAGATCGAAGGCAACCTGTTCGACATCCACGGCCGCACGGCCCAGGTCACCCTGTCCATCGGCATTGCCGGGCTGGACGAAAAGACCACCCGCGCCCAGGACGTCATCGAGCGCGCGCACCGCAGCGCCGACGAAATCGCGCAGAGCGAAGGCAACGGCCTGAAGCTCTACGACCCGGCCGATGAACTGGCCGCCGCCGCCAACCGCGGCGACACCCTGGCGATCATCCGCCAGGCCCTGGAGCAGAACAGCTTCCGCCTGCTGTTCCAACCGATCATCAGCCTGCGCGGCGATACCCACGAACACTACGAAGTGCTGCTGCGCCTGCTCAATCCGCAGGGCGAGGAAGTACCGCCGGCGGACTTCCTCGCCGCCGCCAAGTCGGGCGGCCTGGCCGAGAAGATCGACCGCTGGGTCCTGCTCAACTCGATCAAGCTGCTCTCCGAACACCGCGCCAAGGGCCACGACACCAAGCTGTTCGTTCACCTTTCCAGTTCCAGCCTGCAAGATGCCGAGTTGCTGCCATGGCTGAACGTGGCGCTGAAGGCATCGCGCCTGCCCGCCGATGCCCTGATCATCCAGATCAGCGAACCGGACGCGATCAGCTACCTCAAGCAGGCGAAGGTGCTCAGCCAGGGGCTCGCCGAGCTGCACTGCCAGATCGCCCTGTGCCAGTTCGGTTGCGCGCTCAACCCGTTCAATACGCTCAAGCACATGAATGTCGACTTCGTGAAGGTCGATGGCTCCTACGTGCAGGAGCTGGGCAAGGCGGAGAACCAGGAGAACCTCAAGACCCTGATGGCCAGCCTCCACGCCCAGGCCAAGCTGACCATCGTGCCGATGGTGGAAACCGCCAGCGCCCTGGCGACGCTCTGGCAGGCCGGCGCCAACTACATCCAGGGCCACTACCTGCAAGGACCGAGTCAGGCGATGGACTACGATTTCGCCTCGGACGAGTAGCCATTCGCCCCGCAAGAAAAAGCCGCCCATTGGGCGGCTTTTTCTTGCCTTGCGTAGACAGCCGGATCGATCAGCGGCCGTCGGCCCCTTCGCGATCACGGAATCCGAGCAGGTAGAGAATGCCATCCAGCCCGAGGGTGGAGATCGCCTGCTTGGCCGATTGCTTGACCAGCGGCTTGGCGCGGAAGGCCACGCCCAGGCCTGCCAGGCCGAGCATCGGCAGGTCGTTGGCGCCATCACCCACGGCGATGGTCTGCTCCAGTTGCAGCCCCTCCTTCACCGCCAGCTCGCGCAGCAGGTCAGCCTTGCGCTGGGCGTCGACGATGGGCTCGATGGCCACGCCGGTCAGCTTGCCGTCGACGATCTGCAGCTCGTTGGCGAACACGTAGTCGATGCCCAGCTTGGCCTGCAGCTGCTTGGCGAAGTAGCTGAAGCCGCCGGAGAGGATCGCCGTCTTGTAGCCCAGACGCTTGAGCTCGGCGAACAGCGTCTCGGCGCCTTCGGTCAGGCGCAGCGAAGCGCCGATCTCTTCCAGCACGTCCTCGGACAGCCCCTTGAGCAGAGCCAGGCGCTCCTTGAAGCTGGCGCGGAAGTCCAGTTCGCCGCGCATGGCGCGCTCGGTGATCTCGGAAACCTTGTCGCCCACGCCGGCAGCCTTGGCCAGTTCGTCGATGACCTCGGCCTCGATCAGCGTGGAGTCCATGTCGAACACCGCCAGGCGGCGGTTGCGGCGGAACACCGAATCCTGCTGGAAGGCGATATCGACATTCAGTTCCTGCGCCACGCTGAGGAATTCTGCACGCAGCGCCACCGGGTCGGCCGGCTCGCCGCGTACCGAGAACTCAACGCAGCCCTTGCCCTGGTCGGCCGGCACGTCCAGCGCCATGCGCCCGGACAGGCGGTCGATCTGATCAATGTTCAGACCGTACTTGGCGGTGATCGAGCTGACGCGCTGCAGTTGCTCGGCGGTTACCCGGCGGGTCAGCAGGGTCACGATGTGGCGCGGTTTGCCCTGGCCACCCACCCACTGCCGGTAATCGTCTTCCGAAACCGGTGTGAAACGCACCTGCTGGTCGAGCTTGTAGGCCGTGAACAGCACGTCCTTGAGCACCGAGGAGGCCTGCTCGGTATCCGGAATTTCGACCAGGATGCCGAACGACAGGGTGTCGTGGATCACCGCCTGGCCGATGTCGAGGATGTTCACGCCACCCTGGGCCAGCACGCCGGTGATGGCTGCGGTGAGGCCGGGGCGATCTTCCCCGGTGATATTGATCAGGACGATTTCGCGCAAGGCGCTGTCTCCGCCGTGTAAAAAAGGCCGACATTCTACCTGCTTTCCGCCGCATCCGCCCGGCTGGCGGGCACCGCCACCGATCGGATTGGCAGGCGCATTCCCCGCCCATCCCGGCCTCGTTCGCATGGACAAGGCCTGCGGCGCTTTGCCCCTCCGGAGGGGCTCGTTATACTGGCCCGTATCTGCCCTACTGAAGACCGAGCCCGCTGTGACCCGGCCCACCTCCGTCAAGCCCGACAATTTCTTCCTGCTGCTTTTCCACGCCCTGCGTCAGCGCCGTGTGCCGATCGCCCTGCGAATCGCCATCCACACGCTGCTGCTGGTAGCGGCTGCCCTGGTGATCTACGCCTGGGTCATGGGCATGCAGTTCAAGCAGGCCATGCAGCAGCAGGCTGACGCCCTGGGCCAGAGCCTGACCACCCAGACCGCGCAGTCCGCCACCGAGTTGCTGGTTTCCAACGACATCCTCAGCCTCAACGTGCTGCTCAACAACCTGACGAAGAACCCGCTGGTCGCCCACGCCGCGATCTACAGCGTGGACAACCGCATCCTCGCCGAGTCCGGCACCCGGCCCAAGCAGGGGCTGCTGGGCGATACCGAGGGCCTGTACTCCACGCCCATCACCTTCCAGGAAGTGATCGCCGGCCACCTGCGCATCAGCCTCGACATGCACCAGTTCGAGCAGCCGATGACCGTCAGCCTGCAGAGCATGGGGCTGATCAGCCTGATCCTGCTGCTGCTCACCCTGACCTTCGGCCTGCGCCTGGGCCGGCAGATTTCCACCCCACTGTTACAGCTTCGCGTCTGGCTGCGCGATCCGGACGACCCCGCCCCGGGCGCCGGCCTGCAGAACGAGATCGGCGATCTGGCCCGCCAGCTGCAAGCGCGCCTGGTGCCGGAGAAGCCGCCAGCCCCCGAGCCGGTGGTCACCGCTCCCGCGCCACGCCCGAAAGCACCGGCGAAAGCCGCCGCCAAGGAGCCCGTGCTGGAAGAAGCCGGCGCCAGCGACGAACACGAATTCGACGAGAACATCTTCTCCGAAGATGAACTCCCCGCCCCGACGGCTCGCCGCACCGCCGACCCCGCAGGCGACGAGGACTTCCCCGAGGAAGAGCTCGACACGCTGGTGGAAGACGAGGCAGAAGTCGACGCCGACGTCGAAGACGAGCCCGAAGCCGAGCCGGAACCGCTATCCAGCGGCACCAGTGCCGTTCTCGCCGTTCAACTTGGCGCCCAGGAACAGCTGCGTCGCCTGCCGCGCGCCCGCCTGGTCGACCTGCTGGAGCGCTACCGCGATTGCCTGGAACAGGCCGCACGCCTGTACAAGGGCACGCTGTACACCCTCAACGACGGCGGCAGCCTGATCCTCTTCCACAGCCGCGACCAGGACGAGGAGTTCCTCACCAACGCCCTGTGCTGCGGCGAGCTGATGCGCGCCCTGGGTCACGCCTTGCAGATCGAGGTAGCCGACAGCGGCATTACCCTGCAACTGCAGCTGGGCCTGGTGCTGGGCGAGGACGTCGCCGATCTCGAACAGGCCGAACTGCTGCAGGAGTCGGCGGCGCAGAACGCCCTCGCCCTCAGCCAGCACAGCCGCAACCTGTTGCTGGTGGAGAAATCCATCGGCGATGACGAGAAAGTCCGCGAACGTGCACGCATCCGCCCCATCGCCAGCCCGGAAAATGCCTGCTGCGTGGAGTGGCTGAAGGAACCCTATCCCTCGATGCTGGAGCGCCAGCTCTCGCGTATGCGCGCCCTGCGCACCAGCTGATGACGGGGCCACCCGGCCCCGCATGGAACGGACTCCATGACCACCCTGATCACTCATCCCCTGCCGGCGCTGGCCGTCGGCCTGGCGCTCGGCTCGCGGGTGATCCCGCCGCGCCTGCTGCTGGCCGGCATGCTCGCCAGTTGCCTGCCGGACCTCGACGTCATCGCCTTCAAACTCGGCATCGCCTATCAGGACGCGCTGGGGCATCGCGGCTTCAGCCACTCGCTGCTGTTCGCTGCCCTGGTCGGTGCGCTCGGCGCCATGGCCTCTCGGTGGCTCGGCTGCGGGCCACTGAAAGCCGGCTTGTGGATCGGCCTGGCCACCGCCTCGCACAGCGTGCTCGATGCCATGACCGACGGTGGGTTGGGCGTAGCCTGGTTCTGGCCCTGGAACGACCAGCGCTATTTCCTGCCACTGCATCCCATCGAGGTGTCGCCCATCGGCCTGTCGCGCTTCCTCAGTCCGCGCGGTGCGCAGGTGCTGCTGTCAGAGGCGCAGTGGGTCTGGATACCCTGCCTGGCCGTTGCCCTTGGCGGCATCGCCCTCCGCCGCCTGCTGCGCCTGCGCGGCTGACTCGAACTGCGCCTGGACCTGCTGCAACAGCGAAGGTCCTTCCGCCCCGCCTTCCGGGAACTGCGCGGTGTAGCCCTGGAAGCTGGCGAAGCGCGCGCGGAAGTCGAGATCGATGCGGAAACGGTTGTCCCAGCCCGCCGATGGCGCCGGCAGCAACTGGTCGCAACCTTGCAAAGCCTGATCCGACGGGCAGTCCTTGAAGGCCTGCGGATAGAACTGCCGCTTCCACAACACCCAGGGTGACAGCGACAGGGCGTCGATACGGTTGCGCCGCAAATCCAGCTCCAGCAACTGCAGCAGCCCGTTACCGCCCAGGTACTCGTCCTGGTAGTCGACCATCACCATGTCCACGCTGTGGCCCTGGTCGTTGAGCATGCGCGCGTGGGCCGAGCCTTCGACATGCCCGCTGACGGTCAGGAAGATCTGGTCGTTGCGGCGGATCAACTGCTCCCAGAGCAGCGGACCGCTGTCGCTACCCTCGCGGGACAGCTGCGGCGGCTTGCCGGCCTTGCCATACAGGATGTTGTGCGAGGCGAGAATCACCGGAATGTGCGGATGCGCGTCGATGACCTGCTGCGCCCAGGCGAGTGTCGCCTTCGACGGGCTCCAGTCCAGCGCCAGCAGGAGGAAGGACTGGCCGTACTTGCGGAACAGGTGGTACTGGCTAAGGCCGAGCGGGTCGCTGCCGCCATAGGTGCTCTGCCAGGCCGCGCGCTGCGGACCGAAATGGTCCTTGAAGCGGTCGCGGAACGAACGCTGATCATCGGGCGTGACGGCGCCATGGATATCCCGGTCGCCGCTCATGATGCTGTAGGGCACGCCGCCCTCCTCCAGCACCCGCATCGCGCCGCTGGCGATCTGCCACTGGCTCAGGGTGCCGGCGTTCTGCACCACATCGCCCAGATGCACCACCATCGACACCTGCAGCGCCTCGGCGTTCTTCGCCAGCCACCAGGTCTGGGCGAAGAAGGCCAGCGCCGGCTCGTAGGGCAATCCCTGGAAACGCTGGTTACTGCGGAACAGGCGCAGTTCGCGGTGATTGTTCTCGGAATAGAACTGCGTATCCGGCAACAAGGGCAGGATGAAGCTCCCCGGGGGCGGGCGCACCTGCAATGGCGGTATGGGATGCTGGCGAAAGAAGGACTGATCGTGGGCGACTTGCTGGGAGCTGTCGGAGCCCTGGCAGCCGCACAGCAGCACGCCGAGCCCGAGGGCGGACAACAGCGGCTTCATCGCGCAGCACCAAACAGGCTGGCGTCGCTCACGCGCAGCAGACAGTAGGGATTGTAATCGAAGCTTCCGCTGAGCAGCGGCACACCCAGGGCCGGGTACGCGGCGCGCAGACGGTCGGCATTCTCCTCGTCCAGCATCAGGTAGTACGGCCCCGGCAGAGCGGCGAGCTGCTCAGGGCTGCTGGCGAACAGTGGCTGCGTGTCGCGATCGAGATTGACCATGAACTTGATCGCCTGCGCATCGCGGCCCATGCCATAGAGCACCAGCGGCGCCGGCTCCCTGAGCACCGTGGCGTCCACCGCCTGGGAAAACGCCCGGCTGTCGTACAGCTGCCGCTGTGCCGGCTCGATCACCAGCAGGTAACTGCCCCACAACGCCAGCACCGCGCTGAGTGCCATCAGCTCGGCGCGTCGCTCGCGACGGAACAGGCGGGACAGCGCGAATACCTGCAGACCAGCCAGACCGCCCACGCACAGCCAGAGCTTTCCACCCAGTGGTTGCAGCGCCTGCGGGAAGCGCTGCAAGCCCAACCATACGCCCAGCAGCAGGAGCGCCGGCAGCACCAGCCAGAGCCCCTGGATCAGACCCCGCAGGAATACGGCCAGGCGCCGGTCGTTCACCTGGAAGGGATAGGTCGCGACAATGGCCGCCAACGGCGCCATCGCCACGATGTAGCGGGCCTTCTTCGCCTGCGGCAGCGACAGACCGACCATCACCACCAGCGCCGCCAGGGCGCAGCCGATGACCAGCCGCGCCGCCGGATCGAACCGGCGCCGCCAGAGCAGCGCCAGGGCCGGCACCGCCAGCGGGAACGCCAGGGCGTAATTGCCCAGCGAACTGTGGAAGTAATACAGCGCATCGCTGGCGCCCGCGCTGCCGTCCAGGCGGCCGGTCACCTGCATGCGCAGGACATCCTGGGCGAACGCCTCGCCGCCAACGCCGCGCGCCACCGATAGCAGCAGCATGGTGCAGACCACCAGGAGCAGCAGCGCGGGCAGGGAAAAGCCCAGCAGGCGCCGCCACTGGCGGTCCAGCAGCAACTGGCTGCAGACCATGCCGGCCGGCACCACCAGCCCCAACGGACCGCGCAGCGCGAAGCCGGCGAGCAACAGCGGCAACAGGCGCGCCAGCAGACCCACGCCGGAGTAGCGCTCGGCATGCACCGCGAAGAAGAAGGCCAGCATCCCCACCGCCGCCACCTGCAGATCGAGCGACACCGCCCGGGTCTCACTGAGGAAGGTCAGGGTGAGCAACAGCATCGACACGCTGAGCGCGGCCCAGCGCCGGGAAAGCGGCGCCACCAGGCGATAGGTCAGGCCGACGATGACGGCGGCCGCCAGGGCTGTGGGCAGCCAGGCACTGAGCAGCGTGACACGCCCCTGCGGCAGCGACAGCAGGTAGATCAGGAAGGTCGAAGTCGCCGGGTAGTCCGGATAGGGCTCGCCATAGGTGGTCGGGAATACGCTGGGACCGTGGCGCAGCATTTCCTTGGCGAACAGCACGAAGCGCGAGTCGAAGCCCACCACCGCGGCGCCATGGGCGCCCAGCAGGAACAGGACGAATGCCGCCAGCGCAACGCACAACGCCTGCCAGGCCAAGACGGTAGCCGCCTGACCGGAATGAGAAAGTGGAAGTGACGACGACACGCCGGGCCCCTGGCAGGCGCATTACGGAAGGATTTCCGCGCGATCGCGACCTGCAAACGGCGCCTTTGATACCAAAGTGGGCGTCAAGAAGATGTCAAGCTGGGCGGGGCGTGCCGGGAGTCGGCCAGGATGTGAAACGGCCCGGAAAACCAGGTTTTCCGGGCCGTTTCAAGTCAGAAGCGGTAGACCTCGACGTCGGTGCGGATCGGCACCACCAGCGGGATCTTCGGCCCCTCTTCCTTGGGCTTGGCCTTTTCGGAATTGGCTACCGCCGGCTTCTTTAGCGGCGCTGCCGATTGCTCGGCTACCGCGGCAGCGACCGGACGCACGTCCTTGGCCAACTGGACCGACAGCTTGCGCAGCAGGTCACCCTGGGCCCGAACCTGGTCCTGGATACTGCCCGAATGCTCCTCTTCTTCGCGGAATACGCGGCTGTCGCGCAGCTCACCCTTCTGGTCGAGCAGGCGCCAGCGCGCCTCCAGCACTGCCGGCTCCTTTGGGCCGGAATCCAGGCGGCTGATGGTCAGCATGACCTGTACCTGCGGCGTGAAGCCGGGCTTCTCCGGGAACAGGGCCAGGCGGGTGCTGTCGAGCTGGCTCGACAACAGGCGCAGCAGTTGCTGGCTGACGTTGGTTTCCAGGCTACCGGCCCAGCGGGCGTCGGTGGACAGGCTGAGAATGCCGTCAGCCTGGCGTTGAACCATGGTCTCACGTTTCAGATAGTCGGCCAGGGATACCGGGCCGAGGAGCACAGCGACACCATTTTCGCGGGTCGGAACCGACGCGGCACCTGCATCCAGTTGATACAGCTGGGTCGGTCGATTCACTGTGCAGCCCGCCAGCCCGAGGAGGCTGACGAGAGAAAGACATGCCAGGACGCGCAGAGCGCTCATCGTGAATCACCGTCATTCGCCGGGAATCGGCGTTACTTCCATCATTTCACGTAACTTCAGGGCAACGGGCTACGGCGCCGATTGCCAAAAGGATCTATCATCCCTCAATCGACGCCGCAGCTCCAGCGGCAGAATGTATCAAGCCACGTTTCAATCCTGAGACAGCGATTCTACCAGCAGACTGTCCACTCGCTGGAAACCGCGTGGCAGTTTATTGCCCCGGCGGCCCCGTTCACCCTTGTAGTGCTCCAGGTCGTCCCCCTTGAGGGAGAGCGTCCGCTTGCCTGCCTGCAGCACCAGAGTCGCGCCCGTCGGAAGAACCGCCAGGTCCGTCAGGTACTCCTCGCGGCTGGCCACGCGGTCGCCCGGCACGCTGATGATCTTGTTGCCCTTGCCCTTGGCCAGTTGCGGCAGGTCGGAGACCTTGAACAGCAGCAGGCGACCTTCGGTGGTGACGGCGGCCAGCCAGTCCTGCTCCACATCCGCAACCGGGCGCGGCGCCATCACCTGAGCGCCATTGGGCAGGCTGAGCAGGGCCTTGCCGGCCTTGTTCTTGGCCTGCATGTCCTCGCCCTTGACCACGAAACCGTAGCCCGCATCGGACGCCAGTACATAGAGCGCGGCGTCCTCTGGCAATAGAACACGATCGAATGTTGCACCCGGCGGCGGCGTCAGGCGACCGGTGAGCGGTTCGCCCTGGCCACGGGCCGACGGCAAGCTGTGGGCCGCCAACGAGTAACTGCGGCCCGTGGAGTCGATGAACACCGCGTACTGGTTCGAGCGGCCCGGCGCGGCCGCCTTGAAGCCGTCGCCGGCCTTGTAGGACAGGCCGGTGGCGTCGATTTCGTGGCCCTTGGCGCAGCGCACCCAGCCCTTCTCGGACAGCACCACGGTCACCGGTTCGGTCGGCATCAGCTCGGTTTCCGACAGGGCGCGGGCTTCGGCGCGGGCGACGATGGGCGAACGGCGGTCGTCGCCGTAGGTTTCGGCATCGGCGATCAGCTCGTCGCGCACCAGCTTTCGCAGCTTGGCGTTGGAACCCAGGATCGCCAGCAGCTTGGCGCGCTCCTTGGCCAGTTCGTCCTGTTCGCCGCGGATCTTCATCTCTTCCAGGCGCGCCAGCTGACGCAGGCGGGTGTCGAGGATGTAGTCGGCCTGCAGCTCGGACAGTTCGAAACGCTGCATGAGGACCGGCTTGGGCTGGTCCTCGGTGCGGATGATGTGGATGACCTCGTCGAGGTTGAGGAAGGCGACCAGCAAGCCTTCCAACAGGTGCAGGCGCTTCTCGACCTTGTCCAGGCGGAACTGCAGACGGCGGCGCACGGTGTCGGTGCGGTAGGTCAGCCACTCGTTCAGCACCTGGCGCAGGTCCTTGACCTGGGGTTTGCCGTCCAGGCCGATGACGTTCATGTTCACCCGGTACGAACTTTCCAGGTCGGTGGTGGCGAACAGGTGGGTCATCAGCTCTTCGGCATCCACGCGGTTGGAGCGCGGGATGATGACGATGCGGGTCGGGTTCTCGTGGTCCGACTCGTCGCGCAGGTCAGCCACCATCGGCAGCTTCTTGGCCTGCATCTGGCCGGCGATCTGCTCCAGCACCTTGGCCCCGGAGACCTGATGCGGCAGCGCGGTGACCACGATGTCGCCGTCCTCGACGCGGTACACGGCGCGCATGCGCACCGAGCCGCGGCCGGTTTCGTAGATTTTCTGCAGGTCGGCGCGCGGGGTGATGATTTCCGCCTCGGTGGGAAAATCCGGGCCCGGAACGTGCTCGATCAGATCGGCGACGGTGGCATTCGGCTCATCCAGCAGGCGCACGCAGGCAGCGGCGACTTCACGCAGGTTGTGCGGCGGAATGTCGGTGGCCATGCCCACGGCGATGCCGGTGGTGCCATTCAACAAGAGGTTGGGAAGCCGCGCCGGCAGCACGGCCGGCTCTTCCAGGGTGCCGTCGAAGTTCGGCACCCAGTCGGCGGTGCCCTGGCCCAACTCGGACAGCAGGGTCTCGGCGTAGCGCGACAGGCGGGCCTCGGTGTAACGCATGGCGGCGAAGGACTTGGGATCGTCCGGCGCACCCCAGTTGCCCTGGCCGTCCACCAGCGGATAGCGGTAGGAGAACGGCTGCGCCATCAGCACCATGGCTTCGTAGCAGGCCGAGTCGCCGTGCGGGTGGTATTTACCCAGCACGTCGCCGACGGTACGCGCCGACTTCTTGTGCTTGGCGTCGGCGTCCAGGCCCAGTTCGCTCATGGCGTAGACGATGCGCCGCTGTACGGGCTTGAGGCCGTCGCCGATGTGCGGCAGGGCGCGGTCCATGATCACGTACATGGAATAGTTCAGGTAAGCCTGTTCGGTGAAGTCGGCCAGTGACCGGCGCTCCACGCCCTCCAGACTCAGATCGAGGGTTTCGCTCATGCGTGCCTCACGGTGAAGATTGCTGGCGCAGCACCAGGGTGCCGTCCTGCTGGGTGAAATCGAGTTGCTTGAGGGCGCTCATGCCGAGCAGCACCTCGTCGCCTTCCATGCCCGGCGCGATCAGCGCAGACACGTCGTTCAAACGGATGTCGCCGAGCTGCAGCTGCGACAGGCGCGTACGCCAGCCTTCGCTGCGGCCATTGGCGGTGTTCAGGGTGATCGGCGCCCCCAATGGCAGCCCCAGGCGCCGGGCCAGCGGCTGCGGGATGGCCACCTGGGTGGCGCCGGTATCGAGCATGAAGGTCACCGGCGTGCCGTTGATCCTGCCGTCGACCACGTAATGGCCGGCGCGATTGCCAAGCAGGCGCACTTCCACATAGCCATTGCCTCGTACCGACTGCGGCTGCGGGTTGGGGTTGTGCTGACGGTCTTCCCAGGCGCCGAAATAGTGGGTGGCGAGCAGGATGCCCGCGCCCCAGGCGAGGAACATCATGACCTTGCCCATCCGCCGTCCCGGCACCGCGTCGCTCATTTGCCACCCAACCAGCCACCGGTCGGCGCGGCGAAGCGCAGCACATAGGGCCGCGAATCGCCGTCGGCGCGCGCGTGCTCGCCGTTGTCCAGGCCGATCCAGGCGCCCTGGTCGTCGATCAGCAGCGCCTCGGCCACACCGTAGGGCAGGTCATAGCGCCGCTCCGGCGCCAGAGCGCCGGCGGCGAACGACCAGCACTGCTCCTGCGCGCCGGTGTCGGCATCGCGTCGGCAGATCTGGTGCGCCAGGCGTTCGAGGGTGAACAGTTTGTCCTTGTACAGCGCAAGGTCGGAGAAATCGATGGACAGCGGGCGGTCGCTGCCCAGCTCCGGCGGTGGCAGCATGGTGCCGCCCTCGCTGAGCAGTACGCAGTTGCCATCGCACTTCCAGGTGCCATTGTCGTTGCGCACCCGCAGCAGGCCACGGCGTTGGCGCTCGGCCGCCAGCCACAGGCGCTTGCCGTCCGGAGCGATCGCCAGGCCTTCGTAGAGGGCGTTGAAACTCATCAGCAGGCCGCTGGCCCGGGCCTGGCGCAGCAGGGTCTGCGGCAGCGGCAGCCAGGACGCCTCGCCGGCGACCGGCAGCAACAGGACGGCCGCATAGCCCTCGCTGACCACATAGCGATTACCCGCCTGATCGCAACTGATGCCCTCGAAATCCATCGCGCCGCCGCGCACCAGGCTGCTGGCGCTGACCCGCGCGCGCATGCCCCAGGACAGCCCGCTGTCCGGCACGCCGGGCGATACGAACGGCTCGGCGGTGGCCCGCCAGGCCTTGCCGGGCTGCTCGTCGGGCAGCAGGCGGTAGATGCGGTCGTCGTCGCGGTCGGACACCGTCCACAGCTCCCCACCGCAGCTCGCCAGACCCGAGAGGTTGCCCTTGGGCATGCCCTCCACCGGATGCTCGGAGACGAACTGCAGGGTGTTGGGCACCACCGCGGGCACGGTATCGGCCGAGGCAACGCTGGCGCACAGGCCAAGGGCGGCCAGCAGCCAGCGCATCAGGCGAACACCTCCGCCAGGTTACCCTTGGTTTCCAGCCAGGACTTGCGGTCGCCGGCGCGCTTCTTGGCCAGCAGCATGTCCATGATTTCCACGGTGCCCTCGGTGTCTTCCAAGGTGAGTTGCACCAGACGACGCGTGTTCGGGTCCATGGTGGTTTCGCGCAGTTGCGGCGGGTTCATCTCGCCCAGGCCCTTGAATCGGGTGACCTGCGGTTTGCCACGGCGCTTCTCGGCGGCCAGTCGGTCGAGGATGCCGTCGCGCTCGGCTTCGTCCAGGGCGTAGAAGACTTCCTTGCCCAGGTCGATGCGGAACAGCGGCGGCATGGCGACGTAGACGTGGCCGGCTTCCACCAGCGGGCGGAAGTGGCGGACGAACAGCGCACACAGCAGGGTGGCGATGTGCAGGCCGTCGGAGTCGGCGTCGGCGAGGATGCAGATCTTGCCGTAGCGCAGCTGGGTCAGGTCCGCCGCGCCCGGATCGACGCCGATGGCCACGGCGATGTCGTGGACTTCCTGGCTGGCGAGCACTTCGCCGCCATCCACTTCCCAGGTGTTCAGGATCTTCCCGCGCAGCGGCATGATCGCCTGGAATTCCTTGTCCCTCGCCTGCTTGGCCGAACCGCCGGCGGAATCACCTTCCACCAGGAACAGCTCGGCGCGCATCGGGTCCTGCCCCGCACAGTCAGCCAGCTTGCCGGGCAGCGCCGGGCCCTGGGTGATCTTCTTGCGCTCGACCTTCTTGCCGGCCTTGAGGCGGCGGCCAGCGTTGCTGATGGCCAGTTCCGCCAGTTGCAGGCCCAGCTCCGGGTGAGCGTTGAGCCACAGGCTGAACGCATCTTTCACCACGCCGGAAACGAAGGCGGCGGCCTCGCGGGAGGACAGGCGTTCCTTGGTCTGGCCGGAGAACTGCGGCTCCTGCAGCTTCATCGAGAGGACAAAGGCGATGCGTTCCCAGACGTCCTCCGGCGCCAGCTTCACACCGCGCGGCAGCAGGTTGCGGAACTCGCAGAACTCGCGCATCGCATCCAGCAGGCCCTGGCGCAGGCCGTTGACATGGGTACCGCCCTGGGCGGTGGGAATCAGGTTGACGTAGCTTTCCTGCAGCGATTCGCCGCCCTCGGGCAGCCACAGCAGGGCCCAGTCCACCGCTTCCTTGTTGCCGGCCAGCGAGCCGCAGAACGGTTCGTCGGGCAGGCGCAGATTCTCGGACACCGAGTCGACCAGGTAGGAACGCAGGCCATCTTCGTAGTGCCATTCGACGCGCTCGCCGCTGGACTTGTCCTCGAAGGTCACCAGCAGGCCGGGGCACAGTACGGCCTTGGCCTTGAGTACGTGCTTCAAGCGACTGACCGAGAACTTGTGCGAGTCAAAGTACTTGGCGTCGGGCCAGAAGCGCACGGTGGTGCCGGTGTTGCGCTTGCCGACAGTGCCGACGACTTCCAGGTCGCTGGACTTGAAGCCATCGGCGAAGGTCATGCGGTACTCGTTGCCGTCGCGCTTCACCCGCACTTCGACCAGGGTCGACAGTGCGTTCACCACCGAGATGCCCACGCCGTGCAGGCCGCCGGAGAACTGGTAGTTCTTGTTGGAGAACTTGCCGCCGGCGTGCAGCTTGGTGAGGATCAGTTCGACGCCCGGCACGCCCTCTTCGGGGTGGATGTCCACCGGCATGCCACGACCGTCGTCGATCACTTCCAGCGAGTTGTCCTCGTGGAGGATCACCTGCACGCTTTTCGCGTGGCCGGCCAGGGCTTCGTCGACGCTGTTGTCGATGACTTCCTGGGCCAGGTGGTTGGGACGGGTGGTGTCGGTGTACATGCCCGGGCGCTTGCGCACCGGATCGAGGCCGGAGAGGACTTCGATGGCGTCTGCGTTATAGGCGTTCTGCTGGGCCATGGGGTCCCTACTTAATCAGAGGAAATGCGTTCAAAGGTCGAGAAGTCTACGTCGCGCCACCGGTCGGAGGGTATACCGGCGAAGGCCAGCAGCGCCGGCAGGTGGCTGACGAAGCGCTGGAAGCCATGGTCGCCGCCCGCTTCGATGCGCAGGGCACAGGCCCGGTAATAGCGCTCGGCGGCGCGGTAATCGAGGGTTTCGTCGGCGGTCTGCAGCCACACCTGGTAGCGCGAGCCATCGACCGGTGCCGGAACCTCCAGCTCGGCCAGGGCCTGGACGTGATCGTGCGTCAGCTCCCAGGTCTCGCCGCTGTAATAGTTGGTCTGCGGGCCGAGTTGGCCGTCGAACAGCCGGTGCGGCGCCACCGCCGGGTTGATCAGCACGGCCTTCAGGCCATGGCGTTCGGCCAGGTGGGTCGCGTAGTAGCCGCCCAGGGAGCTGCCGATCAGCAGCGGCTGGCCGAGTTCGGCGATCGCCGCCTCCAGTTGCGCCATGGCCTGGCGCGGGTGGTGGTGCAGCGCGGGAACGCGCACCTGACCGTCCAGCCCCAGATGCTGCAGGGCGGCCACGAACTGGCGCGCCTTCTGCGAGGCGGGCGAGCTGTTGAAGCCGTGGATATAGAGGAATGCAGTCATGGGCCGGGAGGCTACAAGCTGCAAGCGCCATGCCGCAAGTGGGTCGAATCGAGGATGGCGACTGGTACGAGGCCCGGCCTCAATAGCCCTTGATGCTGTAGTCGACTTCGAAGTCGATGCCGGTCACCCGCGACACGCCCGTTTCCAGCGAACCATCGGGATGCAGGCGCAACCAGCGGTAGCCCGGTGCGGGACTGTCGACGCAGAAATCCTCGCTGCCCGGAGTGAACTGTACGCAGGTGGACGGCGATGCCAGCAGGCGCACGTCACCGCGCATGTGGTCGATCTCCTGGTGCACATGCCCCCAGAGCAGGCAACGGACGTTCGGGTAGCGGTCGAGCACGGCGAACAGCCGCTGTGGATTGCGGATACCGATGCGATCCATCCACTGGCTGCCGATGGGCACCGGGTGGTGGTGGAAGCTGATCAGCAGGTGCTTGTCCGGCGCGGCCTGGATGGCACGTTCGAGCAGGTCGAGCTGCGCATCGTTCATCTGCCCCGGCACGGCGCCCGGGATGGTGGAGTCGAGCAGGACGACGCGCCAGGCGCCGAGGTCGATCACCGGCTCGAGCAGGTCGGTGCCCGCCGTCGCTTCGCGCATCGGCTCCAGTTCGTCATGGTTGCCGGGGAACCAGCGGATCGGCGCGGCGATGGGCGCGGTGATCTCACGGAAGCGCTGGTAGGACTCCAGGCTGGCATCCTGCGACAGGTCGCCCGTGGCCAGCACCAGGTCGATGTCCGGCTGCTCGTCACGAACGAGGCGGACCACCTGGCTCAGGCTGTCGGCGGTGTCCATGCCCAGCAGACGACCATCGGGTTCGGCGAACAGATGGCTGTCGGAGAGCTGGACCAGCAGGACCGATTTGGTATCGGAGGGGGGTACGGGCACTGGAGGCAATGCGCCTTCTCCTGTGAGGCGGGCGTCCACGGATGAGAATGAGTATGGTGACAGTCACGCCCCCCGGCAAACCGGGAAAGCGTCACAGATCACATTTAGGGAGACGGGTGGACGACGGACGGGCAGCATATCATGGCCAATGGCCATTACAGCGATATCAACGCTGCAGCACCGGCTCCAGCTCATGGCCGCAGGACAGGCAATGGCTCAGCCACTCGCCGAGGAACTGGTTGAGCTGGTTCTTCTCGTCCGGCTGGTGCATCGCCTGGTTCGGGTAGGGATAGATCGCCAGCAGGCGGCGCGCCTGCTCCGCGCCGACCACTTCGGCCATGCGCGCGTCGTGGTACACCCGCACTTCCAGCTTGGGCGCCGGCAGCCAGGGCAGGCCCAGCTCCTGGCGCACCTGCAGCACGGTGGTGTAGGGGCAGGCTTCCACCACGTCCAGCGCCAGCACGCCGAGCAGACGCTCGCCTTCGCTGAGCGCCACACGACGCGAGACCTGGGCCTCGCGCATTTCGGGCAACAGGCGCATCAGGCGCAAGTAGTTCGCCTCGCAGGTCGCCTGCAATCCCGCCAGGTCGACGCGATAGCGCTCGCGCAACAGATTCACACCCATAACCCCCTTACCTCGGCGCGGTTCAGCGCCAGCCATTGCAGGGCGAGCATGCTCGCCGCGTTGTTGATGCGTCCGTCGCGCACGGCCTGCAGCGCCTCTTCGAAGGGCAGCACGTGCACACGGATGTCCTCGCCCTCTTCCGCCAGGCCATGGATGCCCGCCGCGGCGCTGCTGTCGCAGCGGCCGACGAACAGGTGCACCAGCTCGTTGCTGCCGCCGGGCGACGGCAGGTACTGGGCGATCGGCCAGAGCGAGCCGAGGGTCAGCCCGGCCTCTTCCACCGCTTCGCGGCGGGCCACCTCTTCCGGTTCCTCGTCCTTGTCGATCAGGCCGGCGACCAGTTCCAGCAGCCAGGGATTGACCCCGGCGTCCATGGCCCCGACGCGAAACTGCTCGATCATCACCACTTCATCGCGCTGAGGGTCGTAAGGCAGTACGCAGACGGCATCGTGACGCACGAACAACTCGCGGGTCAGTACCGGGCCCATGCCACCGGCGAACTGGCGGTGCCGCAGGTGCAGCCGGTCGAGTTTGTAGAAGCCCTTGAAGCACTGCTCGCGCTTCTGGATCTCGACATCCTGGGGGCCTGGTTTGAACGTGTCCGACATCCCGTTCCACTCACTGATCGATTGAACTTCGCGCCATCCTATCGCGCCGCTTGAGGCGGCGCAGCCTCTTTCTCGGACCGCCCGGCGGGCAGCGCAAGCGTGCGCGCGGCCCCTGCCGTCCTGCTCCGGACTGGTTCATACTGCCCGCCGAACCGGCGGCCGCGATGACGGTCCAACCCGCCCAAGTCCGCGACGACAAGGAATCCCATGCGTCTTCTGAAACTCGCTGCCCTCGGCAGCCTCTGCCTGTTATTGGGGGCCTGCCAGGGCCTGTTCAAGCCCGGTCTGGACGAACCGCTCTCCGCCCGTCACACCGCCTTCGAGCACCTCAAGCCCGGCTGTCAGGGCGAGCAATGCCCGTTGTTCAACCTGGACACCCTGAGCTTCGACGACGAGCCGGCGCTCAACGCGGCGATCGACCAGCAGCTGCTGGAGCTCGCGCGCAGCCCGGACGGCGCGGTGCCGGCCAGCCTCGAGGTCTACGAGAAACGCTTCCTGGACGGCGCCCAACCCGGCTGGAGCAGCTACCTGCAAGCCAAGATCCGCGAACAGCATGACGGTCTGGTGATCATCGAACTGTCCAGCTATCGCTTCACCGGCGGCGAGTACGGTCAACCGGGGCGGGCCTTCATCAATTATGACCGTCGTTTGCACAAGGTGTTGGCATTGTCGGACATTCTTCTGCCCGGCCAGGAGGAAGCCTTCTGGAAGACCGCGCGCCTGGCGCACCAGGCATGGGTGCTGCAGAACAAGCTGGATGAGCAGGACCCGAACTTCTCGAAGAACTGGCCGTTCCAGACCACGCCGCACTTCGCCCTGACCTTCGGCGCGCTGACGCTCAAGTACGACATCGACCGCATCGCGCCGCACTCGGTCGGGCATCCGGAGCTGAAGATTCCTTATCCGCGCCTGAATGGCATCGTGAAGCCGTATTACTTCCCGGGGCGCGGGGCGCAGTAGTTTTTCTCACCGCCGGAGCGGCCGGCGGGATTTCGCGGACAAGGTCCGCTCCTACAAGATCAAGGGCCCCTCACCCTAACCCTCTCCCGCAAGCGGGAGAGGGGACTGTTCGGTGCAGGATGAAACCGTAGTGTCAGCCGGCACGGACGGCTCCCTCTCCCTGAGGGAGAGGGCTGGGGTGAGGGGGAAGCGCAGGCAGGGATTAACCCGGTAGAAGACAGTTGCTCCTACGGGAGCAGGAGCGTTACGCCGAGGCCAGTGACGTAGGGCGTATAACGTTCGACGTTATACGCCGATTGGCCTGGACCAAAGGCCAGTGCCGGTGTCGAGCAGAACGCCGGCAAGGGCTGCGGCCACGTTCAGCCTCGGCACCAATGGTGAGATCGGTGTATCGGTGTATAACCGTGAACGGTTATACGCCCTACGCCAGCGCGATCAGGCCTTGGCGCCGATCCGCCCCAGCAGCAGTTGCAACACACCCGCCACCACCAGCGCCGGCAGGGTCGCGCCCAGGTCCGGTTGGTAGTTCGCCAGCAGGTGATAGACCACCACGCCACCGGCCCAGGCCAGCAGCGAACCCCAGCGCAGCCCATGGGGAATGGCGGCTGGCGCGCGGCGACGGAGGACGAAATGGTCCACCAGCACCACGCCGAACAGCGGGGCGAACACTGAGCCAATCAGCAGCAGGAAATTCTGGTACTGCGCCAACGGTGCGAACCAGGCGATCAGGGTGCAGATCACGCCGATGGCCAGCGCCAGGTGCTCGACCTTCAGCGGCAGCAGGATGCCGCTGGACACCGCCGCCGAGTGGATGTCGGCAAAGGCCTTCTCCGACTCGTCCAGCAGGATCAGCAGCAGCGGGATGCCCATGCCGGCGCCGGCCAGTGCCAGCAGCAGCGCGTTGGCGTCGCTGCCCTCGGCGAATGCCAGGGTGTAGGCCACGCCCAGCCCCATCAGCCAGAAGCAGCCGATGAAGAAGCCCAGCGCGGCGCCGCCGAAGGTGTGCCCGGCGCGCTTGCCGAAGCGCGAGTAGTCGGCGATCAGCGGCAGCCACGACAGCGGCATGGCGATGGCGATGTCGAAGCCCACGGCGAACGGCATCGAACCGTCACCAGCCTTGGCCCAGAGTGCGGCCAGGTCGGCGCGCTTGAACAGGTCGAAGGTCAGCCAGATGCAGGCGGCGATCAAAAGCCAGATGCCCCAGCGGCGCAGCACGCGGCGGACGAAGGCGAGCGGCCCGCTGACCGCCAGCAGGGTCGCCAGCGCCCCGAATACCAGGGTCCAGAGCGCCGGACTGGTCCAGCCACTGCCTTCGCCGAAGGCGCGGCCCGCCAGCAGGCTGGCGGCATCACGCATGACGATGATCTCGAAGGCGCCCCAACCCACCAGTTGCAGCAGGTTGAGCACCGCCGGCAGCGCGGCGCCGTGGCTGCCCAGGCTCAGCTTGAGCGAGGCCATGGCCGCCAGGCCGGTGTCGGTGCCGATCACCCCGGCGCTGGCCAGCAGCAGCACGCCGACCAGGGTGCCGAGCAGGATCGCGCCCAGCGCGCCGGCCAGGCCCAGGCCGGGCGCCAGCAGGGCGCCGGTCTGCAGCACCATCAGGCCGATGCCGAGGGAGAACCAGAGGGAAAATACATCGCGCAGGCCGAGCACGCGCTGGGCGGTGTCGACGGCGACGGTGGGGGAATAGTTGGTGGCGGTGGTCACGATGCGTGCAGGGCTCGAATGTTGAGTTGGCTTCTTGTTGTTTGCTGTTCGTAGGAGCGAGGGGGACGCCTAGTTCTTGCTCGCGAACCTTGCTCGCCGGCGACTCCGTTGCTGAGCGGTTCGCGAGCAAGCTCGCTCCTACAGGTCTTGCACAGGCATCACACCTGCTTGTAGATCACCGAGCCTTCTTCCTTGAAGCGCGCGGACTGCTGCTGGAAGCCGGCCTCGATGGCTTTCTGCTCATCGGTGAGGCCGTTCTCCTTGGCGTAGTCGCGGACTTCCTGGGTGATCTTCATGGAGCAGAACTTCGGCCCGCACATGGAGCAGAAATGCGCGACCTTGGCCGAGTCCTTGGGCAGGGTCTCGTCGTGGAAGGCACGGGCGGTGTCCGGGTCCAGGCCGAGGTTGAACTGGTCTTCCCAGCGGAACTCGAAGCGCGCCTTGGACAGCGCGTTGTCGCGGATCTGCGCGCCCGGATGGCCCTTGGCGAGGTCGGCGGCGTGGGCGGCGATCTTGTAGGTGATGATGCCGGTCTTCACGTCATCCTTGTTCGGCAGGCCCAGGTGTTCCTTGGGCGTGACGTAGCAGAGCATGGCGCAGCCGTACCAGCCGATCATCGCCGCGCCGATGCCGGAGGTGATGTGGTCGTAGCCCGGCGCGATGTCGGTGGTCAGCGGACCGAGGGTGTAGAACGGCGCCTCGTCGCAGCACTCCAGCTGCTTCTCCATGTTCTCCTTGATCAGGTGCATGGGCACGTGGCCGGGGCCTTCGATCAGCACCTGGACGTCATGCTTCCAGGCGATGCGGGTCAGCTCGCCGAGGGTTTCCAGCTCACCGAACTGGGCGGCGTCGTTGGCGTCGGCCACCGAGCCGGGGCGCAGGCCATCGCCCAGCGAGAAGCTGACGTCGTAGGCCTTCATGATTTCGCAGATCTCTTCGAAATGCGTGTAGAGGAAGTTTTCCTGGTGATGCGCCAGGCACCACTTGGCCATGATCGAGCCGCCACGGGAGACGATGCCGGTGACGCGCTTGGCGGTCAGCGGCACGTAGCGCAGCAGCACGCCGGCGTGGATGGTGAAGTAGTCCACGCCCTGCTCGGCCTGTTCGATCAGGGTGTCGCGGAAGATTTCCCAGGTCAGGTCCTCGGCGATGCCGTTGACCTTCTCCAGCGCCTGGTAGATCGGCACGGTGCCGATGGGTACCGGGCTGTTGCGCAGGATCCACTCGCGGGTCTCGTGGATGTGCTTGCCAGTGGAGAGGTCCATCACCGTATCGGCGCCCCAGCGGATGCCCCAGGTGAGCTTCTCCACTTCTTCCTCGATGGAGGAACCCAGCGCGCTGTTGCCGATGTTGCCGTTGATCTTCACCAGGAAGTTGCGGCCGATGATCATCGGTTCCAGTTCGGTGTGGTTGATGTTCGCCGGGATGATCGCGCGGCCACGGGCCACTTCTTCACGGACGAACTCGGGGGTGATTTCCTTGGGGATGCTGGCGCCGAAGCTCTGGCCCGGGTGCTGGGCATCCAGCAGGCCGGCGGCGCGGGCTTCCTGCAGCTTCATGTTCTCGCGGATGGCGATGTATTCCATCTCCGGGGTGATGATGCCCTGGCGCGCGTAGTGCATCTGCGTGACGTTCTTGCCGGCCTTGGCGCGGCGCGGGGTGCGCACGTGGGCGAAGCGCAGCGCGTCGAGGCTGGGGTCGGCCAGGCGCGACTGGCCGAACTCGGAGGTCAGGCCGGGGAGGATTTCGGTGTCGCCGCGCTCGTCGATCCAGCGCGAACGCACGTCCGGCAGGCCCTTGCGCAGGTCGATGCGTACGTCCGGGTCGGTGTAAGGGCCGGAGGTGTCATAGACCATCACCGGGGCGTTCTTCTCGCCGCCGAAGGCGGTGGGAGTGTCGGCGAGGGAGATTTCCCGCACGGGGACACGGATGTCCGGGCGCGAGCCGGTCAGGTAAACCTTTTTCGAATTCGGGAAAGGCTGGGTCGACTGGCGGTCCAGCTGTTCAAGGCGGGTGACGTTGTTTTTCTGGGTGCTCATCCTGGCTCTCCTGGGGTTGATTGCCGGGGAGAACCTGGATCGAAGGAGCCGCACCGAGCGGCTAAAGGACGCATCCCTTGGAGGGCTGGGGCCGGGGCGGAAAGGCGCCGGGGATGCGGACTTCTTGTTCCCTACGCGGGTCTTAACCCGATCAGGTTCAACGGGATCCGGAACTATCCGATCTCAGCCCTTCGCATGGGGCACCCCGACAAGAACGTCCGCAGTCTAATCAAGTGCGCAACGATTAGCCAATGCCGTCTGGCCGAAAACCGCGCGCCCACCTGCGGGCAGCTACACTCCTGCCTCGGAAGGCTCGTACGAACGTGCCTTGACCGCCATCGGCGGCAACCGTAGCCTTGCCCCACCTCGCATCACTTTCTAGGACGAACGAATGCTGCGCAGACTCTCCCTGGCTGTCGCCGTGGCCGCTTCGACAGGCTTTGCCTGGGCCGCACAGCCCGCTCCGGCGGCCTCTTCCCTGCCGACCAAGACGGACCTTATTCGCGTCTATAAAGACGCCGTCGACAACAACGCCGACCTCGCCGCAGCGCAGGCCGACTACCTGGCCCGCAAGGAAGCCGTGCCCCAGGCGCGTTCCGGCCTGCTGCCGCAGATCAACGCCGGCGCCAACGTGGGCAGCAACCGCACCTCGCTGGACGAACCCAACGCCACGCTGAACCGCAGCAGCCAGGTGCTCCAGGCGACCCTGAGCCAGCCGCTGTTCCGCGCCGACCGCTGGTTCCAGCTCAAGGCAGCGGAAAACGTCAGCGAACAGGCCCAGCTGGAATTCTCCGCGACCCAGCAGGCGCTGATCCTGCAGAGCGCCGAGACCTACTTCGGCGTGCTCCGCGCCCAGGACAATCTGGCCGCCAGCAAGGCCGAGGAAGCGGCGTTCAAGCGCCAGCTCGACCAGTCCAACGAGCGCTTCGACGTCGGCCTGTCGGACAAGACCGACGTGCTCGAATCCCAGGCCAGCTACGACACCGCGCGGGCCAACCGCCTGGTGGCCGAGCAGCAGGTGGATGACGCCTTCCAGGCCCTGGTCACCCTGACCAACCGTGAGTACAGCGCCCTCGAAGGCATCCTGCACTCCATGCCGGTGGTCGCGCCGATGCCCAACGATGCCAAGGCCTGGGTGGATACCTCGGTGCAGCAGAACCTGACGCTGCAGGCAAGCAACTATGCGGTCGACGCCGCCGAAGAGACCCTGCGCCAGCGCAAGGCCGGCCACCTGCCGACCGTCGACGCCGTGGCGCAGTACCAGAAGGGCGACAACGACGCCCTGGGCTTCTCCAACACAGGCGTCCCCGGTGATCCGCACTACGGCAAATGGGTCGACGAGAGCAGCATCGGCCTGCAGCTGAACGTGCCGATCTACACTGGCGGCCTGACCAGTTCCCAGGTCCGCGAGGCCTACCAGCGCCTGAACCAGAGCGAGCAACTGCGTGAAAGCCAGCGCCGCCAGGTGGTACAGAACGCCCGCAACCAGCACCGCGCGGTGAACACCGACGTGGAGCAGGTGAAGGCACGTCGCCAGGCGATCATCTCCAACCAGAGCTCGCTGGAAGCCACCGAGATCGGCTACCAGGTCGGTACCCGCAACATCGTCGACGTGCTGGATGCCCAGCGCTCGCTGTACAACTCGGTGCGCGACTACAACAACACGCGCTACGACTACATCCTCGACAACCTGCGCCTGAAGCAGACCGCCGGCACCCTGGCGCCGAGCGACCTGCAGGCCCTGAGCGGTTACCTCAAACCGGACTACAACCCGGACAAGGACTTCCTGCCGCCGGACCTGGCCAAGGCCGCCGAGGCGCAGCTCAAGTCCAGTCCCAAGTACTGACCGAGCGCCACGAAAAAGCCCCGCGATGCGGGGCTTTTTCTTTGGGCCGGACCGCAGGAGCAGTCCAGCGCAGCGCATACGGACGCCGGAACATCCAGAGGCGTATAACGTTCGACGTTATACGCCGCTTGACCATGATGGCGGAGCGCTCCTGGGGTGGTCACGGAGCCGCGATGTCAGGGCGCTCCGGGCTTGATCGTGGCGCTCGCAATACGCACGGTGTATCGGCGTACAACCGTGAACGGTTGTACGCCCTACGTTTCGGTTACACCGTGCACGCTTCAGTTCAGTCCCGATACCCCGGCGACACTCGATCCAGCATCCGCAACAGCGCCGCCCAAGCCAGATCATTGCCATCCGTATCGTTCAATTCGCCCTCGGCCAGCGTCCGCTGCGGCGCGTTGAACTGCTGCTCGGTATACCGGCAGACCTCCTCCGACGGAATCACCAGTTCGCCACCGGCCTGCGCCGCCAGCTGGATGTCGCAGGCCTTCTCCAGGTAGTACATGCGCAGGAACGCCTGCTGCACAGTCTGGCCCACGGTCAGCAGGCCGTGGTTGCGCAGCATCAGGCCGATGTGCTCCTCGCCCAGGTCACGCACCAGGCGCTGCTGCTCGTCCATCGACAGGGCGATGCCTTCGTATTCGTGGTAGCCGAGCCGCCCGTAGAACTCCATGGACATCTGGTTCAGCGGCAGCAATCCACAGGCCTGCGCGGCCACCGCGCAACCGGCACGGGTGTGGGTGTGCAGCACGCACTGCGCATCCTCGCGGGCGCCGTGGATGGCGCTGTGGATGACGAAACCGGCCGGGTTGACCTTGTACGGCGTCGGCTCCACCGGATGGCCGGAGAGATCGATCTTCACCAGGCTCGACGCGGTGATCTCGTCGAACATCAGCCCGTAGGGGTTGATCAGGAAGTGGTGCTCGGGACCGGGGATGCGCACCGAGATATGGGTGAAGATCAGGTCACTCATGCGGAAATGCGCGATCAGCCGGTAGCAGGCCGCCAGCTCCTCGCGCAGTTTCCACTCCTCGGGCGGACAGGTGGCGCGGCTCACGGCCTGCGCCGACATCGACGTCATGGTGCTCTCCTCATCACGACTCTCTTCTCATGGAGAAACGCCGGGGAATCGCTTCCCCGGCGCCACGCTCACTGGGCGGCCCAGGCGTTGAAGCGCTCTTCCAGCTCTTCGCCGTGGTCGACCCAGAACTCATCATCCATCGCCAGCCCCTGGGGCAGGTTCTGCGGCGAGGTCGGCACCCAGCCGGCCAGATCCGACGGCAGCCGCTCGGCGGCCTGCTTGTTGGTCGGACCATAGGGGATGTGCTTCACATAATCCACCTGGGCATCGGACTGATTGGCAAAGGCGATGAAACGCTTGGCCGCATCGGCGTGCTGCGAGCCCTTGATGATCGCCCAGTAATCCATGCCGTACAGGCTGCCTGGCCAGACCAGCTGCAGGTTGCGTCCACCCTTGAAGGCATCGGCGATGCGCCCGGTGTAGGTGGTGGTCATCACCACGTCACCGGCGGCCAGCCACTGCGCGGGCTGCGCGCCGGCTTCCCACCACTGCACGTAGGGCTTGATCTGGTCGAGCTTGGCAAAGGCGCGATCGACGCCGGCCTTGGTGCCCAGCTCCTTGTACACGTCGGCCGGTTTCACGCCGTCCGCCATCAGGGCGAACTCCAGGTTGTAGATGGCGCGTTTGCGCAGGCCGCGCTTGCCGGGGAATTTCTTCACGTCCCAGAAATCGGTCCAGGATTGCGGCGCCGGCTTGAGCTTGTCGGCGTCATAGGCGATCGCCACGCCCCAGACCAGCGCGGCGGAACCGCAGTCCTTGGCGGCGTTGGGGATCAGTTGATCCTTGCCGCCGATCTGCTGCCAGTCCAGCGGCACGAACAGCCCCTCGTCACAGCCGCGGGCCAGGTCCGGGCCCTCGATCTGCACCACGTCCCAGTCGGCATGGCCGGTGTCGGCCATCACCTTGATACGGGCCATTTCGCCGTTGTACTCGCTCTGGGTCACCCCGACCCCGGACTGCTTGCTGAAGGGCTGGAAGAAGGCCGCATCCTGGGCCTTCTGGCCGGCGCCGCCGTAGCCGACCACCACCATGTTCTCGCTGGCCTGGGCGGTAGCGCAGCAGAGTCCGAGGGCGAGCAGCAGCGAATGCATCCTGCTCATGCGGAAAGGGTTCTTGCGGAAAGTCATTGGGCATACCCCATGTAGGAGGTCACGGGCGCGGTGCAAAAGGCCACGCGCACGCGGGATGGGCGCGCCGAAACCACGGTACAAGGGAGACAGGGCAGAGGTAGATCGGTAGCCAGCGGGCGGGCCCGCAAAGCGAGGGGGGACCGTGGGGAACGGTTCATGCGCCTCTCCTCTTGTAGTTGTTGTGGAGTACGTCGCGGTTGAGCCCGGAGAACCGGGCTGGAAATGAAACTACCCAGTCACTTTTAAAAAAACAAGTTGATTTTTTACTGGCGGTAAATTTCCATAGGCTCAGCTTAAATGATCCTTCCCGACTTCAGGAGAGCCCCCGTGTCCGAGGTTCGTCACTTCCAGCAATCCGCCCTGCAATTCCAGTCCTACGCTGGCGAACCGGTGGAGCGCGCGGCCATCTGTCGCCTGATCGGCCCAACCGACAGCCAGACCATGGGCGCGGGCCTGGCGTGTTTCGATGGCGTGTCCATCGAGTGGACGGTGCTCTACGACGAACTGATCGTGGTGCTCGAAGGCAGGTTCCGCCTGCGCCTGGCCGACCGCGTGATCGAAGCTTCGCCGGGCGACGTGATCTGGGTCCCCGAACGCACTCCGCTGGCCTACGAAGGCGAAAAGGCCCGCGTGTTCTATGCCCTCTATCCGGTGGATTGGCAGGCGCGCAACGCCTGAATATTTCGACCGGCTGCGCGTCGGCGGAACGGCGTTGGAAACCAGCTCGGCATGCTCATTGACTGGAGTCAACTCCGCTGCCTCGCTGGTTTCCGCCTTGTTCCGCTCTAGCTCGCGCGATCGATAGCCACCATTGAATTACAACAAGAATCCGGAGTCGCCCGATGAGCCAGTTCCCCCACCTGTTCAGCCCCTTGAGCATTCGCGGCAAGACGCTGAAGAACCGCATCATGTCCACCGGGCACGACACCTCGATGCCCACCGACAACCTGGTCAACGACCAGCTGGTGGCCTACCACACCGCCCGCGCCAAGGGCGGCGTTGGCCTGATCGTGCTGCAGGTCGCCGGCGTGCATGACAGCGCGCGCTATACCTCCCACGTACTGATGGCCACCGACGACGCCTGCATCCCCGGCTACCGGCGCATCGCCGAGGCGTGCCACGCCGAGGGCACCGTGGTGCTGTCCCAGGTGTTCCACCCGGGCCGCGAGATCATGGAGTCCAGCGACGGCCTGCTGGCCGTGGCCTACTCCGCCTCCGCCTCGCCGAACGAGCGCTTCCGCGTCATGCCCCGCGAGCTGAGCCAGGCGATGATCGACGAGATCATCGAAGGCTACGCCGCCGCCGCGCGCCGCCTGCACGCCGCCGGTATCGATGGCGTGGAGGTGGTCGCCAGCCACGGCTACCTGCCGGCGCAGTTCCTCAACCCGCGGGTGAACCGCCGCAGCGACGGCTATAACGGCGACCTCGACGCCCGCCTGCGCTTCACTCGTGAAGTGATCGCCGCCGTGCGCGCCGCCACCGACGAAGACTTCATCATCGGCCTGCGCATTTCCGCCGACGAGCGCGATCCGGAAGGCCTCACCGAGGACGAATCGCTGCAGGCCGTGAAGGCGCTGCAAGGTCAGTTGGACTACGTGCACATCGTCGCCGGCACCTCGGCGTCGCTGGGCGGCGCCATCCATATCGTGCCGCCGATGGCCATCGAGGCCGCCTACCTGGCCAACGAGGCCGGCAACTTCAAGCGCAGCCTGGAGATTCCGCTGTTCGTCACCGGGCGCATCAACCAGCCGCAGGAAGCCGAGCTGATCGTCGCCCGCGGCCAGGCCGACGTGTGCGGCATGACCCGCGCGCTGATCTGCGATCCGCAGATGCCGAGCAAGACCGAAAGCGGCCACGTCGAAGACGTGCGCGCCTGCATCGCCTGCAACCAGGCGTGCATCGGCCACTTCCACCGGGGCTACCCGATCTCCTGCATCCAGCACCCGGAGACCGGCCGCGAACTGATCTACGCCGAGCGCAAGCCGGCCGCCCGGCGCAAGCGCGTGCTGGTGGTAGGCGGCGGGCCGGCGGGCATGAAGGCGGCCGCCGTAGCGGCCCAGCGTGGCCACGAAGTCACCCTCTGCGAAGCCAGCGGGCAACTCGGCGGGCAGGTCAACCTGGCCCAACTGCTGCCGCGCCGCGCGGAGTTCGGCGGCGCCTCCACCAACCTGCAGCGCGAGATGCAACTGGCCGGCGTCGAGGTCCGTCGCAGCACCCGCGTCGACCGCGCCCTGGTCGAAGCCGAGCGCCCCGACGTGGTGATCGTCGCCACTGGCGCCAAACCCTACCGACCGCCCTACGAAGAAGCCGGCAACCTGCAGGTGGTGGACGCCTGGCAGGTGCTGCGTGGGGAAGTGAAGATCGGCCGCTCCGTGCTGGTCACCGACTGGCGCGCCGACTGGATCGCCCCCGGCATCGCCGAGCGCCTGGTACGCGACGGCCACCAGGTACAACTGGCGGTGAACGGCACCCACGTCGGCGAAAACCTGCCGCTCTACGTGCGCGACCACCTGGCCGGCGAACTGCATCGCCTGGGCATCAGCATCACCACCTATGCCCGCCTGTACGGCGTCGACGACAGCACCGTCTACCTGCAGCACAGCGCCAGCGGCGAGCCGATGCTGGTGGAAGGCATCGACACCCTGGTGCTCTGCCAGGGCCATCAGCCGGTGGATGAGCTGGCCGACGAGATCGCCGACCTGGCCGAGGTACGCCGCATCGGCGACTGCCTGGCGCCGCGCACGGCGGAGGAAGCGATCTACGAAGGGCTCAAGGCGGGTTGGGCGATCTGAGCCTTTTTTGTAGGAGCGAGCTTGCTCGCGAACCGCCCAGCGCCGAAGTCGCCGGGAGATTCGTTCGCGAGCAAGAACTGGGCGTCCCCCTCGCTCCTACGAAGAGCAATCGGTCCACAGGCGCGATGCATTGTTTAGAATGCCCACGACGACACTCGCCAGGACCCTCGCCGCATGAGCCAGAAAGCCCCGCAGGACGCCCCCGCCAACGCCGAAGCGCAGTTCCTCGGCACCCGCATTCGCGGCCTGCGCAAGCGGCGCGGCATGACCCTGGCGGAGCTGGCCGAGCAGAGCAGCCTCACCGCCGGCTACATCAGCCAGCTGGAACGCAACCTGGCCTATCCGTCGATTCCCGCGCTGTTCAACATCGCTCGCGCCCTGGGCGTAACCATCCAGTGGTTCTTCGCCAGCGAAGTGCAGGTCGACCCGGCCGACGCCGGCTACGTGGTGCGGCGCAACGCCCGTACCAGCGTGCATTACGAAGACGGCATCGTCGACGAACTGCTCAGCCCGCAGCCCAGCCGCCAGCTGGAAATCCTCCACTCGCGCTTCCCGCCGGGCACCTACAGCCAGCAGAGCTACAGCCACGACGGCGAGGAAGCCGGCTACCTGCTCAGCGGCACGTTCGAACTCTGGGTCGGGGACCGCTACTTCCTGCTCAACGAAGGCGACAGCTTCAGCTACTCCAGCCAGGAGCCGCACCGTTATGGCAATCCAGGGGACGTGGATGCGGTGGTGATCTGGGTAATCACGCCGCCGACGTTCTGATACCCGGTACCGGACAAACCTTGCAGGAGCGAGCTTGCTCGCGAAGGCTCTTTCAGCGGCATCCGTGTCAGGCAGGTTCGCGAGCAAGCTCGCTCCTACTGGTGCAGCCGCAAAACTCTGGCGCGAGAGGCTGCCCTCACCCCAGCCCTGGCTGCGCGCCCCGCTCCGAAGGGAGAGGGAGCAGATCGGCGCGAGCGATCTGCCAGGCATTCCGTCTTGGAGCTTCTTTGAAAGCAGCCGCATCCGACTGACTCGATGTTTCGCCCAACCTCGAACGGCCCCTCTCCCCCTGGGAGAGGGTCAGGGTGAGGGAAATCCGCCACGCCGAGGCCTCCGTCAGCGCTTGATCAACCTACCGAGACCATCCAGCAAACGCTCAAGCGCCCCCTGGTTGGCCTTCATCACGCCCAGCCCGGCCTCGGCCATGCGCTCGGCAGAAGCCGGCTCGTCCCACAGTGCAGCCACAGCCACCGCCAGCGAAGGCGCATCGGCCACTTCGCGCAGCGCCCCGACCTCGCGCAGTTGTGCGGCAATCTCCAGGAAGTTGAACAGGTGCGGCCCGGACAACACCGGCTTGCCCAGCGCCGCCGGCTCCAGCAGGTTGTGCCCGCCATTGGGCACCAGGCTGCCGCCGACGAAGGCGACATCGGCCAGGGCATAGAGGAACAGCAACTCGCCCATGGTGTCGCCGAGCAATACCTGGGTCTGCGCCGCCACCCGTTCGCCGGTGGAGCGCCGCTGGGTGCGGAAGCCTTCGCGCTGGCACAGCTCGAACATCGGGTTGAAGCGCTCCGGATGGCGCGGCACCAGGATCAGCAGCGCATCCGGATGCTTCTCCAGCAACTGGCGATGGGCGGCCAGGACGATCTCGTCTTCGCCGCCATGGGTGCTGGCGGCGATCCACACCGGCCGCTGCTGCGCCTGCCACTGGCCGCGCAGCTCATGGGCACGGGCCAGCAGTTCGGGATCGATGGTCAGGTCGAACTTGATCGAACCGGTCACGCTCACGCAGTCCGGGCGCGCACCGAGCTGGCGGAAGCGCTCGGCTTCGGCCTCGGTCTGCACGGCGATCCAGCTCATCTCTTCGAGCATCGGTCGGGTCAGCCCGGCAAAGCGCGCATAGCCCCGCGCCGAGCGCTCGGACAGGCGCGCATTGGCCAGCGCCACAGGAATGCCACGCCTGGCGCACTGGTGAATGTGGTTGGGCCACAATTCGGTTTCCATGATCACGCCCAGCACCGGGCGGGCGCAGTCGAGGAAGCGTGCCGCCGCCCAGGGCAGGTCGTAGGGTAGATAGCAGTGCTGCACCTGCTCGCCGAACATCGCGTGGATGCGCTCGGAGCCGGTGGGCGTCATGCAGGTGACGGTGATCGGCAGGCCGGGGTGGCGCTGCATCAGCGCACGGATCATCGGCGCGGCGGCGATGCTCTCGCCCACCGACACCGCGTGCACCCAGATACCGCCGGGCTTGAGCGCCGGCAGGCCGATGGCGAAGCGCTCGCCGATGCGCCGGGCATAGGCCGGCGCCTTGCGCGAACGCAGGAACAGGCGCAGCGCGACCAGCGGCAGGCCCAGGTGGAACAGCAGGGTATAGAGGGTCCGGTTCATGGCGGCGGAGAGTAGCAAATTCGTGGGCTTGGTCGCCGCACAATCCTGAATGGAGCGCCGTTTCTGTAGGAGCGAGCTTGCTCGCGAACCGCTTGATGCCGGAGCAACCATTGGCTCCTGTTCGCGAGCAAGCTCGCTCCTACGAAGAGCATTTCCCGCCCACAACAAGAGGGTGGCATCAAACCGGCGAGGCGAGATGCCTGGCGAAGCACTCCCCCAGCCAGTTCGCCGCCGGCCCCAGGGGCTCGTCGCGGCGCCAGACCAGTTCCACCACCAGCGGCGGCGGCGTCCAGTCGCTGGCCAGCTCCACCAGCAGCGGTTGGTAGGCCGGGTACTGGGCGACGTGGGTCGGCAACCAGGCCCAGCCGAGGTCGCGCATCAGGAGTTCAGCCATGGCGTAGAAGCTGTCGGCGCGCCACACCAGCGGGCTGATCTGCTCGCCGCCGGGGTAATGGCTGTCCTGCGGCGCCATCAGCAATTGGCGATGGCGGGCCAATTCGCGGCGGTCGGCGTAATCCAGCTTCGCCAGTTCATGCCCGGCGCCGCACACCGTGACCATCTCGATGGTGCCAAGCCGCTGCCGCTCCAGCGCTTCCGGCATGCCCTCATGGTGGAACAGCAGGCCCAGGTCGGCGCGCCGCTCCAGCAGCTTGCGCGCCACATCGCCCTGGGCGCCGCTGGCCAGCTGCACCTCCAGGGTGGGGAATTCCTGCGCCAGCGCCTGCAACCCAGAGAGTACCGGCTGATAGGGCATCGCCTCGTCCTGCGCCAGCCGCAGCAACGGCTCGGTGCCGCGAACCAGCGACAGTGCACGGCTCTCCAGCCGCTCGCACTGGCGCAGCACTTCCCTCGCCTCATCCAGCAGCGCCCGGCCCTCAGCGGTGAGCACGGGCTGGCGGCCGCTGCTGCGGTCGAACAGGGTCACGCCCAGGTCGCTTTCCAGCAGCGCGATGGACGAACTCACCGCCGACTGCACGCGCTTGAGCTGCCGCGCCGCCGCCGAGAAGGAAGATTGATCGGCGACGCTGACGAACAGTCGCAACTGATCCAGGTTCCACTGCATGACCTATCTCCACAACCTATCTTTAAAGCAGATAGGTAATGACTTTATCCCATCATCCGAATGACTAGAATGCCCACCAGACCGAACACAACCCACGCGCCGCACACCGCGGCGCGTCGCTTCAGGGGAGGACCTGTCATGCCCGGCTATCTCTACCTCGCCATCGCCATCGTCGCCGAAGTCATCGCCACCGCCTCGCTGAAGTCGGTGAAGGGCCTGTCCACTCCCCTGCCGCTGCTGCTGGTGATCGTCGGCTACGCCATCTCCTTCTGGATGCTGACGATCGTGGTACGCAGCATCCCGGTGGGCATCGCCTACGCCATCTGGGCGGGCCTGGGCATCGTGCTGGTCAGCATTGCAGCCCTGGTGCTCTACCAGCAGAAACTCGATACCGCCGCGCTGCTAGGCATGGGGCTGATCGTCAGCGGGGTCGTGGTGATCCAGTTGTTCTCCGGCAACGCGGGCCACTGATGCGGCGCCCTCGGCATTCTGTAGGGGCGAGCTTGCTCGCGAACGCCTTCCGCTGCGGTGGCTGGTTCGCGGGCAAGCTCGCTCCTACAAAAGCAGCCTGAGCCAACGGGCGTTTGCCGCCGCCCTCAAGCGTTATACTGCGCGCTTCGTTTTCCCCTCGAGGCGCTTTCATGTCCGAATCCCTGAGCACCGACATCCTCATCGTCGGCGGCGGCATCGCCGGTCTCTGGCTCAACGCTCGCCTGCGGCGCGCCGGCTTCTCCACCGTGCTGGTGGAGAACACCGCGCTGGGCGGCGTGCAGAGCATGCGCTCGCAAGGGATCATCCATGGCGGCACCAAGTACGCCCTGCATGGCGCGCTGACCGGCGCCTCGGAAGCCATCGCCGACATGCCGGCGCTGTGGCGCGACTGCCTGGCCGGTACCGGCGAAGTGGACCTGCGCGGCGTACGCGTGCTCTCCGACGCCCACTACCTCTGGTCGCCCGGCGGCCTGGCCGGCAACCTCACCAGCTTCTTCGCCAGCAAGGCGGTGCGCAGCCGCGTCGCCCAGGTGAAAGGCGCCGACCTGCCGCCGGCGCTGCAGGACAAGGCCTTCAAGGGCAAGGCCTATCGCCTCACCGAACTGGTGCTGGACGTACCCAGCCTGATCGCCCGCCTCGCCGAGCTGGCCGGCGACAGCCTGCTGGCCGGCGAGCGCATCGAAGCGCTGCGCGAGGGCGACAAGCTCGTCGGCCTGCGCGTGGACAGCCGCGAGATCCGCGCCCAGCGCGTGGTGCTCAGCGCCGGCGCCGGCAACGAAGCCCTGCTGCGTGAGCTGGGCGTGGAACGCCCGGAGATGCAGCGCCGCCCGTTGCACATGGTGCTGGTCACCGCGCCGACCCTCAAACCCCTGTACGCCCATTGCGTGGGCGGCGGGCCGAAGCCGCGCGTCACCGTCACCACCCATCCGCTGAGCAATGGCGACTGGGTCTGGTACCTGGGCGGCGACATCGCCGAAGCCGCAGGCGTGGCCCGCAACGAAGCCGAGCAGATCGCCGAGGCGCAGCACGAGCTGCACAAGCTGGTGCCCTGGATCGACCTCTCCGCCGCGCGCTGGGCCACCCTGCGCGTGGACCGCGCGGAGCCCGCGCAGAACAACCTGCTGCGCCCGGACAGCGCCTTCCTCGCCGAAGACGACGCGCTGCTGGTCGGCTGGCCAACCAAGCTGGCCCTGGCGCCGAACTTCGCCGATCGCGTGCTGGAATCCCTGGAAAAGAACGGCATCCGCCCACAGACGAGCGCCGCGCTGCCCGAGCTGCCGCGCCCGGCCATGGCCCGTCCGGTGTGGGAGGAACTGCTCGGATGAAGACCCTGCACCACCTGCACCGCCCGCTGGGCAGCACCGGCCTCTCCGTCTCGCCGCTGGGTCTGGGCACCGTGAAACTCGGCCGCGACCAGGGCGTGAAATACCCCGAAGGCTTCCGCATTCCCGATGACCGCGAAGCCGCCGACCTGATCGCGCTGGCCCGCGACCTGGGCATCAACCTGATCGACACCGCGCCGGCCTACGGCCGCAGCGAGGAACGCCTCGGCCCGCTGCTGCGCGGCCAGCGCGACCAATGGGTGATCGTCAGCAAGACCGGCGAGGAGTTCGTCGACGGCCAGTCGCACTTCGACTTCAGCGCCGCCCACACCCGCCGCTCGGTGGAGCGCAGCCTCAAGCGCCTGGAGACCGACTACATCGACCTGGTGCTGGTGCACTCGGACGGCAACGATCTGGACATCCTGCAAGGCACCGAGGTCTACACGACCCTGGAGCGTCTCAAGGCAGACGGCCTGATCCGTGGTTTCGGCTTCTCCGGCAAGACCGTCGATGGCGGCCTGCTGGCCCTGGAACGCGGCGACTGCGCGATGGTGACCTACAACCTCAAGGAACAGGCGGAAAAGGCCGTGATCGACCACGCCCAGGCCCATGCTCGCGGAATCCTGATCAAGAAGGCCCTGGCCAGCGGCCATGCCGCCCTCGCCCCCGGCGTCGACCCGGTGCGCGCCAGCTTCGAACTGGTGCTGGGGCACCCGGGCGTGGCCAGCGCCATCGTCGGGACCATCAATCCGCTGCACCTCGCCCACAACGTGAGCATCGCCGCCGAGGTCCTCGACCGCTGATCGGCGGTCATGTGGATTACCTTTTCCTGTGCCATGCTCAAACTCCCCGGCAAAAACCGGGGACGTAGAAAATGTCGCCAACCGGTGATCCACACGCAATAACCTCGGAATCACCCAGCCTTTCAGGGAAAAACCCGGAAATCCCCTGGATTTTCGATGACGCCAGGAGCGGCGCCAGGCTGTCTGCATTCCAGCGACCCCCGAAATCGATCGGCCGGACCGTTCCCACAGACGGTCAGTGTTCACGTCGGCGCGCCCTGATGGGCCCGCCCGGCGCCCTGTACGAGAAGGAGCCCACATGCCCCGTACGCTCGCCCGCAAGGACCCGACCGCCTTCAAGACCCTGCCCCTGCTGGTGGAAGCCGGCACGGACAGCCTCGCCTACCAGACCCTCGGCAAGCCCCTGAACTTCGCCCAGGTGCTGGAACGCCGCCGTCCCATCCAGATCAACGACAGCGGGCGCTTCGTCGCCGAGCTGGCGAATCTGGGGGTCTCGGTGCGCCTGACCCTGAACTTCCAGGGCCGCGACCACTGGATTCTGGTGCGCCAGCGCCGCCTGGACCGTGGCGACACCGTGCTCAAGCTGATTTCCGGTTACGTACCGGCGCACGAACTGAACCTGCCGCTACTCACCGCGATCCAGGAAGTGGCCGAGGAATGCCTGGTGGAAACCGCCGACGGTTGGCTCGGCGGGCGCTTCGGCGACACCTGGCTGCCGACGCCCTATGAAGGTGCCCTGCGCTACCGCGAAGACAGCCACTTCTCCCTGACCCCGCTGTCCGGCGCCTCGCGCCCGGTCCAGGCCGGCGCCCTGCGCCTGCTGGAGCGTCCGCAGGCCTATGTGCACCTGCCGACCGCCTCGCTGCAGCTGGTCTATGACCTGCGCATGGAACTGCCCAAGGACGCCCGCGATGTCAGCCTGTTCCACGTCGACGAAAAACTCGAAAGCGGCCCGCTGGTGGCGCGCCTCGACCGTCGGCGTCCGGATCTCTACCTGCTGCCGCTGGAGCATGGCCGGCCCACCGGCGAGCTCTACACCCTGAGCAAGGGCGAGCTGTGCAAGGCCGGCACCCGAGGCCTGTGGCTGTCGGAAAGTTTCGCCGAGCAGGACGGCTGGCTGGTGCGCGAAGAGCGCATCCGATTCCGCGAATGGATGGAGCAGTGGCCGCCCGCCGCCGGCAATGCCGGCAGCGGGCGGCGCACGGCCTGACTCCACCGACCTGAACCGGCCATGCTGACTCTCGGATCACCCCTACAGAAAAGCGCCCCTCCTCACTTCAGCTGGCTCGAACTCTTGCCCAGGAGCCGCCGCGCCACGATCAGCAACTGGATCTGCTGGGTGCCCTCGAAGATGTCGAGAATCTTCGAATCCCGCGCCCACTTCTCCAGCAGCTCTTCCTCGCCGTAACCCAACGCTCCCGCCAGCTCCACGCATTTGAGCGTCACCTCGTTGGCCACGCGCCCGGCCTTGGCCTTGGCGATGGAGGCCTCCTTGGAGTTGGGCAAACGGTTGTCGGCCATCCACGCGGCCTTCAGGGTCAGCAGGCGCGCCGCTTCCCATTCGGCTTCCAGGCGATACAGCGTGGCCTCGGCATGGCTGGCGGTCAGCAGCGGCTGGCGATAGTCGAAGCGGCACCCTGCTTTCTTCAGTAGCTCGCCGGTGCGATCCAGCGAGGCCTTGGCCACGCCGATAGCCATGGCGGCCACCAGCGGGCGGGTGTTGTCGAAGGTTTCCATCACCCCGGCGAAGCCTTTCTGCACGTCGATCTCGGCGTTGCCCAGCAGGTTCGCCGCCGGCACGCGACAGTCGCTGAAGCTGATGGACGCCGTGTCCGACGCCTTGATGCCGAGTTTCTTCTCCAGGCGGGTGACGGTCATGCCCGGCGTGCCCTTCTCCACCACGAAGGACTTGATCGCCGCGCGGCCCAGGCTCTTGTCCAGGGTCGCCCAGACCACCACGGCGTCGGCGCGGGCGCCGGAGGTGACGAAGATCTTCTCGCCATTGAGCACGTAGTGATCGCCATCGCGGGTGGCGGTGGTGCGGATAGCCGCCGAATCGGAACCGCAGCCCGGCTCGGTGATGGCCATGGCCGCCCAAGTGCCGGAGAAGCGCTTGAGCTGTTCTTCATTGGCCACAGCGGCGATGGCCGCGTTGCCCAATCCCTGGCGCGGCATGGCCAGCAGCAGGCCAGTGTCGCCCCAGCACATTTCCATCACACCCAGGCAGGCGGAGAGGTTGCCGCCATTCTTCACGCCCTCCTCCGCGCCACTCTTGCGCTTACTGGCGGAAGTGGCGCCAACGGCGTCCGGCGAGCCGGCGTTCATACCGTCCAGCAGCGCGGCCAGCAGGTCCAGCTCCTTGGGATAGGCGTGCTCGGCCTTGTCGTACTTGCGGGAGATCGGTCGCAGGTAGTTCTCCGCCACCTGGCGGGCCTGGTTCTGCAGCGTACGGAATTTCTTCGGTGTTTCGAGATACATGGATAACTCCTACAGATGCAGACCGCCGGCCATCAGACTGATCGCGCGCAGGTCGCGGTACCAGCGCTCGGCTGGGTGTTCCTGGGTGAATCCGTGTCCACCGAGCAGTTGCACGGCGTCAGTGCCGATCTTCATGGCCTTCTCCGCGCAGAGCAGCTTCGCGAGATAGGCCTCGCGGTGGAACGCCTGGCCGCGTTCGGCCAGCGCGCAGGCGCGCCAGACCATCAGGCGCATGGCGTCCAGCTCGATGGCGATGTCCGCGACCATGAAGGCCACGCCCTGGCGATGGCTGATCGGCTCGCCGAACGCCTCGCGCTCGTTGCAGTAGGTGATCACATAGTCCAGCGCAGCCTGCCCGGTACCCACGGCCAGCGCGCACCAGGCCAGCGCGGTGTAGTCGAGGAAGGCCTGGTAGTCGAAGCGCTCCGCCGCCAGCCGCTGTTCGGCCGGCACCTTCACGCCCTTGAAGCGAACCCGCGCCGTGCCGGTGGCCTTCAGGCCCATGGCAGGCTCAGTACGCACCTCGACACCCTTGGCGCGGGTGTCGACAAGGAACAGCGCCGGACCATCGCCCGCGTCGGCCGCGACTATCAATTTCTGTGCATCCACGCCGTGCACGACCAGGCACTTTTCGCCGGACAGCATGTAGTTCGATCCGCGCTTGCGCGCCTTGGTGGACAAGCGTTGCGGATCGCCCAGCAGTTGCGGCTCGGTCACCGCGATGGCAATCAGCGGCGCCGCGTCTTCCGCAACGAAGGCCGGCAACCAGCGCGCCTGCTGCTCGGACGACGCCCAGCGGCGAATGCAGTTGGCTGCCGACAGCGGCACCAGCAGCGCGGCGGCCAGACTCAGGTCGCCTTGGGCGAGGGATTCGGCGATCAGCGCGTTGGTCACCGCGGTGCGCTCGCCAGCCATGCCGCCATGCACTTCGCTGACACCGTAATGGGTCAGGCCCAGCTCCTGCGCCTGGGCGAGCAGCTCCAGGCTGAGGCTGGCCTTGGCATCCGCGTCGTGGGCGGCGGGGCGCAGCACTTCGACGGCGAAACCTTCGAGCATTTCCACCAGCATCTGCTGCTCGTCGGACAGGGACAGGTCGAACAGGCCATCCGGGTCGACCTTGCGCGGGGTCTTGGTCTGCTTGGCGGCGCGCTCGCTGACCATGCGAAAGCCCGTGCGGCTGCCGCTGTAGAGCAGTTTCTCGAAGGGTTTGCGCAGCTTCAGGCGATCCGGCCAGTCGGCCTGGGCGACGCGGTTCAGCACGGCCAGGGCGCGGCCCTGCACATCGGTGGTCATGGCATCTCGCTCCGCGGAGGGTGGATGCCATCGATCATGCGCCGGGAATCGGCGGGGGAACCATGACCGCTTTGCCGTCGGTCGCTGGCAGAGCGGTCAGTGGGAGGTCCGCGCGAAGGCGAGTATCTGTAGGAGCGAGCTTGCTCGCGAACGAGTCCGCAGCGGGTTTTGTTCGCGAGCAAGCTCGCTCCTACAGAAAGTGAGGGATCAGCCCTGGTGCAGGATCTTCTCGACGATAGCGGTGGTGGAGCTGTTTTCCACCAGGCCCAGCACGCGGACGTCGCCGCCGTATGCCTTGACGATGTCAGCGCCGACCACCTGGTCCACGCCGTAGTCGCCGCCCTTCACCAGCACGTCAGGGCGGACTTCGGTCAGCAGGCGCTCGGGGGTGTCTTCGCCGAAGCTGACGACCCAGTCCACCGCGCCGAGGCCGGCCAGTACGGCCATCCGGCGGTCGACACTGTTGATCGGGCGGCCCGGGCCTTTCAGACGGGTCACCGAACCGTCGTCGTTGACCGCGACGATCAGACGGTCGCCCTGGGCGCGGGCCTGCTCCAGGTAGGTCACGTGGCCGGCGTGGAGGATGTCGAAGCAGCCATTGGTGAAGACGATCTTCTCGCCGTGAGCGCGGGCGTCCTCGATAGCCAGCAGCAGTTGATCGAGGCTCAGCACGCCACGCTCGGAGCCCTGCTCGCGCTGCACGGCGCGGCGCAGTTCCGGGGCGCTGATGGCGGCGGTACCGAGCTTGCCGACCACGATGCCGGCGGCCAGGTTGGCCAGGGCCACGGCTTGCGGCAGGTCTTCACCGGCAGCCAGGGCACCGGCCAGGGTGGAAATCACGGTGTCGCCGGCGCCGGTGACGTCGAACACTTCACGGGCACGGGCCGGCAGGTGCAGGGCGTTGTGGCCGGGGCGCAGCAGGGTCATGCCGTGCTCGCCACGGGTGACCAGCAGCGCGCCGAGTTCCAGCTCGGTCATCAGTTGCTGGCCCTTGGCGACCAGCTCGGCCTCGTCGGCGCAGCGGCCGACGATGGCTTCGAATTCGGAGAGGTTCGGGGTGATCAGGCTGGCGCCACGGTAGATGGCGAAGTCCTTGCCCTTGGGATCGGCCAGCACCGGGATGTTGCGCTGGCGGGCAGCCTGGATCAGTTGCTGATGGTTCTTCAGCGCACCCTTGCCGTAGTCGGAGAGCACCAGCACGCGGACGTTATCCAGCAACGCCTCGACGTCGACGGAGAGGGCCACGGCGTCGGTGCGGAAGGCTTCCTCGAAGTCCACGCGCAGCAGTTGCTGGTGGCGGCTCATGACTCGCAGCTTGACGATGGTCGGCTGACCGGCGATGCGCTGGAAACGGGTGGTCACGCCCACGGCCTTGAGGCTGTCGGTGAGACTGTCGGCGGCTTCGTCGACGCCGGTGACGCCGACCAGGAAGGCCGGGGCGCCGAGGGCGGCAAGGTTGAGCGCGACGTTGGCGGCGCCACCGGGACGGTCCTCATGCTGCTCGACCCGCACCACGGGCACCGGCGCCTCGGGCGAGATGCGCGAGGTCGCGCCGTGCCAGTAGCGGTCGAGCATAACGTCGCCAACCACCAGCACGGGGGCCTGATCGAATCGGGGCATGGTCAGTTTCATGGGAACTCCGCAGGTCGAAATCGCCGCGGATAATACCATAGCCGCCCAGTGCGACTTGCGCCGAGCACCGGGCAGTCACTGTATTGACTAGGGGACTTTGCGAACCCAGAACAGCTCGTGGCGGCGCACCGCCTTGCGGAAGAACTCGTCCTCGCCGGCCACCGGCCACTGGCGCCCGGCGAGCAGGCGCTGGATCAGGCGGCGCAGGCGCTTCTTGCCGCTGAGCGGGGTCTGCAGGTCGTGCTGCAGGGCGAGCGCCTGGGCCTTGTCGATGCGAGTAGCCGCATCGAGCACCGGGCTCCACAACGGGTCAGCCGGTAATGCTTCGATACAAGGAGGCAGGGCGATGCCGCCGTCGGCCGGGCCCATCGGCCAGCGGTCATTGTCGTGCAGGTGGTTGGCGTAGAGCAGCAGGGTCTGCGGCTTCCAGTTGCTGCGGCCAAGGGCTTCCAGCACGGCGCGGGTGGCGTGGACGTGGTCGGCGTGGGGGTCCAGTTCCGGATGGGCGGTGAGAATGACATCGGGGCGGACATGCTCGATCAGCGCGGTCAGGTCAGCCACCAGGTTCAACCAGGTCGGCGCGCCGTCACGGTCGGCGGGCAACTGCAGCGGGTTGAAGCTACGCGCGCTGCGCACATCGCTTTCGCCGGATTCCCGCGAGCCGAAGGCCTGGCTGGGCTCGGCCGCCATCGCCGGCAGTTGCAGGCAGTAGTAGCCCAGTTGCACGCAGCGCTCAGCGGGCACACCTCCCCAGAGCGGCGCAGCAATGCTGTCCCAGATACGCAGGCGGCCCTTCAGACGGGCGGCGGCGGCCTTGTCCAGGCCCAGGCGCTGGTAGTGCTCGGCCTCGATTTCGCCCTGGGTCAGGGTAACGATCCAGGCCTCCGGGCAGCGGCTGTACTGGCCAAAGGCGGCCAGTTCGGCGTCATCGGCATGGGGCGCGACGATCAGCAGGCGCTGACGGGCGTAATCGGGATTGTTGAAGGCGTGCAGCACAGCGTGTTGCGCCAGGCGGCAATGGCGGCCGCGGAGGCGCAGATGGCCGGCGCGCAGGGCATCGCCCTGGCCGGAGAGGTTGATGTAGCGCTTGCCGCTGACACCACGCTCGAAGTCCTGGCGGTCGCTCTCGCCGCCTTCGATCAGCACCTGCGGGTCGAGCCAGCGTCCAAGCAGGGAAGCCTTGACCTCGACTTCCAGCACAAGGGTTTCCGCGTCCGCCGGCAATGCGCCGTCGGCGAGGTGCAGGCCACGCGGGCCGAGGGAGACCGGCAAGGCCACGCTGCCTTGCGGGAAGTCGTAGCGGTAGTCGTCGCGTGGCGAGTAGAACAGGTGGTCGGCGAACCAGGCTTCGTGGGCGACCCAGCCGAGGATCACGGCCAGCGGCACGCTCCACCAGGGCGCGAAGATGCCGAGCAGAATCAGCGCCAGCAGGGCAATGAGCAGGACCACGCGTTTCTTGCGGCGGTGCTGTTTGAGCAGTTGCTGCTTGCGGGCGGTCATGGTGGTTCTCCGTTAAGTCGGCTGGAGCTGTAGGAGCGAGCTTGCTCGCGAACCCACCGGCGCGGCGGGGCTGTTCGCGAGCAAGCTCGCTCCTACGAAAAGCGGGATCAGACCTGGAATACCGGCACGCGGTGGCACCAACGGTCCTTGTACTCGCGGTCGGCGCGGCCGAACGAGTAGCGCAGCGGCTTGCCCAGCGCCTCGGCGTCGGCCCAGGCCTCCTGCGTGTTGACGAAGCTGAGCACGCTGCCAGGGCTGAAGTCGCGATTCTCCGGGGCGACGCCACCGTTGATGTATTCCACGCTGACCCATTTCGGCGCCTCGACCCGGTAGAGAATCTGGATCGCCACCGGCTCGCCGTCCAGGCGCACCAGGGAGCCGCGCATGAATTCACGCATCAGGCTGAAGACTTCGGCCAGCCGCGCCTTGCCCGGCACCTCGAACTCCCAGCGGCGCTGGAACAGGTCGGCATAGATGCGCGCCTGCTCCTCGGGGCTCAGCTCACTCATGGGCTGCAGCACGCCCCCCGCCTCTTCCAGCAGGCGCTGCTCGCGGCGCTGGTTGTAGCGGAACTTCTTGGAGAAATCGGCCGGCGCACGGTTCATCGCCAGCTGTTCGGGCTGCTCGCGGGCATCGCTCACCTGCTCGCGGTTCAGCTCGGAGAGGTAGCGAACCCGGTGGCGCAGCTCGATCCGCGCACCTTCGGCGATGGGCAGGATGATTTCGGCGTTGCCCAGGTCGAACAGCGCCTTCTTGCCCTCGCGCTTGAGCACGTCCTTGGACAGCGCCAGATTGCGCCCCCAGGTCGGTACGGCGGCGCGCAGTTCGTCGCCCTCGAACCAGCCAAGGTAGCGCACCGGGATACCGGCCAGGCTGGCGAGACGCTCGACCACGTCGGGATGGGTGGCGACGCTGCCACCGAAGGTCTGCCAGGCGACGGCATAATCAGCCGCCGCAATGGGCGTCCAGCCGCGTTCGCGGAAAAGGCGCAGTCGGTTCAGCATGTCAGGAACGTCAAACCGACTGCTCGGCGTTGGAACCTGCCTCGGCCGGCTCGTCGGCAAACTGTCGCGCATGCAGACGGGCGTAGTAGCCATTCTGCGCGATCAGCTGGTCGTGGCTGCCGCGCTCGACGATGTGACCCTGGTCCATCACCAGGATCAGGTCCGCCGCCTCGATGGTGCTCAGGCGGTGGGCGATCACCAGGGTGGTGCGGCCTTCCATGACCTTCTCCAGGGCGGCCTGGATGTGCCGCTCGGACTCGGTGTCCAGCGCCGAGGTGGCCTCGTCGAGGATCAGCACCGGCGCATCCTTGAGCAACGCACGGGCAATCGCCAGGCGCTGGCGCTGGCCGCCGGAGAGCATCACGCCGTTCTCGCCGACTTCGGTCTCGAATCCTTCAGGCAGACGATCGATGAACTCGCGGGCGAAGGCATCGTCGGCGGCCTTTTCCACCGCCTCGCGCGGCTTGCTGGCCAGGTCGCCGTAGGCGATGTTGTTCAGCACGCTGTCATTGAACAGGTTGACCTGCTGGGTCACCAGCGAGATGTGCTTGCGCAGGTTGGTCAGCTTGTAGTCTTCGACGTCCACGCCATCGAGCAGGATCTGCCCGTCGCTGTGGTCGTAGAAGCGCGGAATCAGGTTGGCCAGGGTCGACTTGCCGCTGCCGGAGCGGCCGACCAGCGCCACCATCTGGCCCGGCTCGACGCTGAAGTTCAGGTCCTTGAGCACCTGCTTCTCGGTGCCCGGGTAGGTGAAGCTGAGGTTCTTCACTTCCAGGCGGCCGTTCACGCGCTCGCGCTCGACGGTGCCATGATCCACTTCGGGTTGCTCGTCGAGCTGCTCGAAGATGCTCTCGGCGCCGGCCACGCCCTTCTGGATGGTCGAGCTGACTTCGGAGAGCTGGCGGATCGGTTTGGGCAGCAGGCCGGCCATGGAGATGTAGGCCACCAGGTCGCCGACAGTAGCGTCGCCGCGCAGCAGCAGCACCAGGTACAGCAGCACGGCCATGGCGCTGTAGATCACCAGTTGCAGCATCGGCGTGTAGATCGCCGAGGTCTTGTTCATGCGCAGGTTCTTGCTGGTGTTCTCGTCAGTCACGTTCTGGAAGCGCTGGCGCTCATAAGCCTCGCCACCGAAACTGCGAACCACGCGGTAACCCTGGATGGTCTCGGAGGACACATGGGTCACGTCGCCCATGGCCACCTGGATCTTCTTGCTCTGCTTGCGGAACTTGCGGCTGGCGCTGGTCACCATCAATGCGATGACCGGCAGGATCGCGAGCATCACCAGGGTCAGTTTCCAGTTCATGTACAGCAGCGAGAGGAACAGGAAGACCACGGTCATGCCTTCGCGGATCACTACCTTGATCGCGTCGGTGGCAGCGCCGGTGACCATGGTCACGTTGAAGGTGATGCGCGAGATCAGGTGCCCGGAGTTGTGGCTGTCGAAATAGCGGTTGGGCAGCGTCAGCAGATTGTTGAACAGTGCGATGCGCAGGTCCTGCACCAAGCCCAGGGAGACCTTGGCGATGAAGTAGTTGCCCAGGAACGAGCCGACACCCTGCCAGACCGCGATCAGTACCACCAGCAGCGGCACCGCATACAGCAGTTGCAGGTCACGCAACCAGGCCAGCGGCGCGTTGGGGAACAGCTTGGCGTCCGGATGGGCCAGGCCGTCGACGAAGTACTTGAGGATGCCCGCCAGCATTGGCTGGGTAGCGGCGAAGATCAGGAAGCCGACGATGCTGAGCAGGAACATCCCGATGTACGGGCGTACATAGGAAAGCAGTCGGAAATAAATCTTCAGGCTGGAGGGAGCCTGGGTTTCGTTGCCGGCCATGTAGGAATCGCACGCTTAAAAGGTTGGCGATTATAACACAGCGCTCTCGTTTGCCCGGCGGCTGGGCTACTATAGCCCGCTCTTGAACAGGACCACGCCATGCAAGACCTTGCCCTCCCCGCCTACGAATCGCTGCGCGCCGGCGCCCAGGTGCTGGAAGCCGACAAGCACGGCGACAAGGTCCTGCGGCTGGCGGACGGCAACTTCCTGAAACTGTTCCGGCGCAAGCGCCTGATTTCCTCGGCGGCGTTCTATCCCTACGCCCAGCGCTTCGCCGACAACACCCGGACCCTGCAACGCCTGGCGGTGCCCTGCCCCGAGATCATCGCGGTCTATCGCATCGCCGATATCGCTCGCGACGCCGTGCATTACCGGCCACTACCGGGCGATACGCTGCGTCAGGTCATCGCCGCCGGCGAGGCCGACCAGCAGCTCGCTGCGCAGTTGGGCACGCTGATCGCGGACCTGCACGATCAGGGCGTGTACTTCCGCTCGCTGCACCTGGGGAACGTGGTGAAGACGCCCGAAGGCAGGCTGGGCCTGATCGACCTCGCCGATATGAAGAAGCAGCGCCGGGCGCTGTCCCGTCTGCAGCGCAAGCGCAACTTCGCCCACATGCTGCGTTATGCCAACGACCGCCAGTGGTTGCTGGAGGGCAACACCGACAGCCTGTCGAAGGCCTACCTCGCGCGCAGCCCGGTGCGCTGGAGCCTGCCGGAGCTCAAGCAGATTCTCAGCTCGGCTCCATGACCGCCGGCCGCACCTGCGGCCAGCGCTCCAGGCACAGTCCCAGCAGGATCACGACCCAGGGCATCAGCCACATGGCGCGCGTACGCTCCCACAGGCTGAAGACGTCGAACTGCATGGCCACGCTGGAGAATACCCAGAGCAACATCACCGACAGCCCCAGCGCGCGCGTCCGGCAACGCCAGGCGTGAAGCCCTATCATTCCCCACAGCAGCAGGAACAGCAGCAGTGCCGGCACGCCGTACTGGAGGGCGGTGTGCACCAGGAAATTATGCGCGCCATTGCGGTAGATGATCGTCGCACTGGCTACCGAATAATCGCCCCCCAGCCCCACTCCCGTCCAAAGGTGCTCCTGGATCTGCGGCCAGGCATTGCGTAGCAGATCGAAGCGCTGGGCATCGCCGCGCGCCAGCAACCCCGGTTCGACCACGAAGAGAATCGCCCCCCCCAACAACAGCAAGAACGGCAGCAGCTTGGCGACCCGACCGGGCACCAGGCTCAGGCTGAAGATCGCGGTAACCATCAGGGCCAGAAGCGCCCCTCGGCTCCCACACAACACCACGTAGATCAGCGAGACGGCCAGCAGCATCGCCCAGGGTAACTGCTGCCAGCCCCGGCGAGGCAGTAACGGCACGCACATCACCGTGACGAAGGCGATCGAATAGGCCGCCGCATTGGGGTTGTCGAGGAATCCGCCAAGTCCGTTCAGGCGACCGCCGCCAAATTCCGGCTTCAGGATCAGGGCAGCCACGCTGTAGAAACCGATCACCAGTGCCAGCGAGAGCATGGCCAGGCGTAACCGCCGCTCATCCGCGCGCCCCCAGAGCACCCAACCCTGGATAAGCAGCATGAACAGCGCCGCCTCCTTGAATGAGCCCAGCGGATTGCCGCCACCCTTGGACCAGAGCAGCGACAGGACCGCCCAACCGAACAGCGCCAGCAGCACCCACATTTCCTTGTGGGCCCGAAGCAGATGTCCAAGCTCCTGTCGGCGGGCAATGCACAGCCACAGAGACGGCAGGTAGACGAACAGGATGACCATCTGAGAGTAGAACTTCATGGTCGGCGTCAGCATCACACCACCGATGCTCCAGAGCACTCCGACTCCAAGCATCGCCTCGGCGATTCGGCTACCCCGTCGCTGGCTCGCCCCCATCGGCGTCAGACGCGGGCACCAGGCCCTCCAGGCGTGCGCAATCACATCCTTCATCGAAAAACTTCTTCCTACCCGAACTTGAACAACAAATGGCGAATCCTCCGCCAGGTGACGCGATTCCAACGCCAAGGCGGCAATTGCAGCAGCAGCGACCAGGCGTAAGCCTTGTCCCCGACGACGGACTGCTTGAGCGCCTTGTTGACGATGCAGGTCATGCCCGCGAGGTATGCCGGGTGGTCACGGTAAGGGGCGACTGTCATACAGTCGTAATCGAACTGGCGCCGGTAGGCCGTCTTCGAAAAGTTGCCGTCATGACGACGGTAGCCGCTGACCACGTCCGGTAGAACTTCGACCCGATAGCCCAGGTGGGCGATCTTCAGGGTCATCTGGAAATCCTGGATACGAATCTCCGGATCGTAGCCCCCGACCCGCTCAATGGCCTCACGGCGATACATCGCCACCGTTGCGCCGATGGCAATGGCATGCCCCAGCAGGTCGTCGAAACTGTAGCTGCGTATGCCATTGCGCTGTTCGCCCTTCAGGCGCTTGCCATCAGCGTCGATATAGACGACGCGCCCTCCGAGGCAGCCGACCTCGGGGTGATCCTTCATATAGTTGGCCTGAAGGCTCAAGCGCCCCGGCATCATGATGTCATCGGAGTCCGGCGTTGCCACCAATTCGCCGCGGGCATGGCGCAAAGCCGTGTTGAGCGCGGCGCTGACACCCTGGTTGGCCTGACGGTAAAACTGGAAGTCGAAGCGTTGCTGCAGTGCCTGGATTCTCTCGACGCTGGCATCCTGCGAACCGTCGTCCACCACGATCAACTCGAAGTTCGGATAGTCCTGCTCGAGAATGCTCAGCAGCGTCTCTTCGATGTAGCGCTCTCGGTTGTAACAGGGCACCAATACGGAAATCAGCGGGTATTCCACAGTTCCCTCGGCAGCTGCCATTGGATGAGCCACGGGTCAGACCCTCAACGCCAGGCGCAGGCGTTCCAGCATGCCGGGTTGAGGCCGCTCGCGCAGGGGAGGTGTCATGGCCCGGACGATCCGAGCACCGATCTGCCCGAAACCGAAACCGTCCTGCGCCAGCTTCCGCCCCGCTTCGGCAATCCGAGCCACTCGTTGCGGGTCCTCTCGAAGCATCTTCAGCTTGCTGCGAAGCTGGGCAACGTCGCGGTACAGCACCACGTTGTGCATATCCTGCAAGCCGAGAGCGCGGTTCTCCGCCTCGCCCTGGTCGTAGGCCAGTAACACACAGCCGCAGGCCATGGCCTCGAAATTCTTGATCATGTACTCACCCATGCCGACATCCGCGCTGACGAAGAAGCGAATGCGGTTGAGGGTGTTCAGGTAGTCCTCGCCTGAATTGGTCTTGGTAACCAGCAGGTTTTCCACCTTGCCCAGCTCGTCCAGCAGCGCCTTGCGGCCACTGTAGGCAACGCTGCCAGTGCTCCCCACGAAAGCCAGCTCGATATCGCGCTCGCGACCCAAGTCACGGAGCAGGTCCTGGTCGTAGCCCTTGGGCACGAAAACCGCATCGAAACCTTCCTGGCGCAGCCGCTCGCTGACCATGAAGCCGGAACTGATCACGCGCGCCCAGGGCAGACGGCGATAGTGGGCGCTGAACTTCCCGGTGTATTTGCAGGGAATGTAGTTCTGGTAGGCGTCGTGTTCGAGGATGACCAGGTTGGGCACGCTGCGGATGAAGGCGGCCTGACGCATCTCCTTCTTGAAGCGCAGGAAGAACAGGATGCGGTCGTATTTCGAGACATCCACGTGCTCGCGGAAGTAACGGCGCAGGTTGGCCTGCTCGTCACTGGTCAGCCAGCGCAGGTCGCACTCGCAATGCTCGGCGATACCGTCATACAGCCGATCGAGGATCGCACGTTGTTCTTTTTGGACCAGGAACAGGACCTTCATACCGACTTGCCCACCTCAGGAGACAATGGTTGCGACGCTGCCAAGGCCACCAGTTCATGGACCTGGGCAAGGTTGACCTTGGGGATCAACTCGCCGGGAAGGCGGCTCTCGCGGGAAAGATTGAACACCTGGAACCCGGAGTCGATGACCTGCCGGGCCAGCAGGCTGAAATTTGGCAGGATGTGCCCGTCGAAATCATCGTCCAGGCGGCTTTTTACCTGGACGCCGGCAGGATCGTAGAACTGTCCGAGAGACGAATTCATATCTACGCCCACGAGGAACACCTTGTCGAAACCCAAGTAATACGCCAACTGAATGGCGACATAGGCAATGGTGCGAGCGGAGAAGTAACCCCGACCGAAGTTCCGGCTGAAACCCAAGCGGTTGGCGGCCTGGCTTAGCAAGGACCAGTTCATGACGAAATCCGGGTCCTTCCGGGCCGACCAGGCGAACGCGCGGTCTGAGCGTTGGGGCACATCCGCCCAACGATTGACACGCTCCATCAGCAGAAGGTTCTCCGCCTGCAGCGCCTGCGGCTCCTTTGCGTACAACCGCTTCATGGCCTCCATCCCCAGCGCCGCCCATTGCGACAGGTGAATGCCACTGGCAACGGCAGTGCTTTTCTTTTCGGCCACACCGGCATCGTCGCAAAGGTAGAAGAACGGACGCACGCCCTCCTGCTCGAAGCGGGCGATGGAGCCGTTCATCGCGATCATCGGTACATGGGCGTAGTCCTTCAGGGGAAACTCCGCCACCGATGGCCCCGAGGCGATGATGAAGACCGCCCCGCTGCGACTATTGCGCAGCAGTTGCCAGGACGGCAGACGACGCGCCTGCCCGGAAGGCAGGTGCAAGGTACGCTCGCCGGAAGGTCCGGCCTCCAGAGTCACAACCGTCATGGGGTTTCTTCTATCCCGAGCAACGCCTGGATATCACGGAGCACTGCGACGGACTTGTCGGCGAAGAAGGCGGCCGCGTCGTGGAATTCACTCCAGCCGTCAAGGAAGACGAAATCCAGTCCAGCCTCATGGGCGCACTGGTAATCGAAGCGGCTGTCCCCCAGGAACAGGGCGGGGCCGGCGATATTGCCGCTAGCCAGTTCGCGGGCAAGGATACGGTCCTTCGGCGTCGGGCTACCGAAGATGCCACCATCGAACAGGCGGTCCAGGCCGCGAGCGGAAAACACGTCGCGCAACTCGGCCTCATCACCGCCCGAAACGATCAGCCAACGGCTATCGGGCAACTGCGCTCGCAACGCCTGCAACCCCGGCGCCACGGCACAGTCCAGCAATCCTTGGCGAACGGCGGCAGCGTATTGCTCGAGGAGACCGGGGAGCAATGCCTGAACGTCCTCCGCCCTCACGATGTCCTGCAGGAAATACTCGAACTTGCGATAGCGGGATATGCCGCCGTTGGCCTGGTGATAATCAACGAAGGCCTGCGCAGCGCTGCCCCCGAACGGCAGTGCAACTTCGTGGAAAGCCCGGGTCTTCACTGCGTTGGAGTCCAACACGACGCCATCGCAATCGAACACCAGGCAGCGGTAGTCGGCGAGATTGCGCAGCATCACAGTCCCCGCGCCCGAATGGCCGCCTCGGCCGTCTCGATGTCTTCAGGGTTGTCCACGGCGATGGAGTCCTGCGACAGTTCAAGCATCCGCACCTCCCAACCCAGCTCCAGGAAACGCAGTATCTCGATGTCCTCCAGACTCTCCAGCGGTGTTTTGCTCGTGCAGGCGGCAAAGGCCTCGAGCGCGGCACGAGGGAAGGCGTACAGACAGACCTGACGCCAGGCCTTGATGAACTCGTCCGCCTTGGTGCCGGGAATAGTCGCGCGAGACATGTAGAGCAGGCGGCCATCGGGACGCATGACCACCTTGGGCGTGCTCGTACTACGGAACTGCAGTTCCTGCTCGATGGCGCAGAACCCGTTGAGCACCTCGTCCGGCCATTGGGCGCTGGCCTCGATCATGCGCAGCAGGTCGTCCGGGTTGAAGACTGGCTCGTCACCCTGCACGTTGATGAACACATCCGCATTGAGCTGCTGCGCGCATTCGGCGAGACGGTCGGTACCGGTAAGGCAGTCCCCGGAGGTCATCAGCACGGCAATGGAGTGCGCCTCGCATACCTGGCGAATCCGCTCATCGTCGGTCGCGACGTAGATTCGTTCAGCCGGACAAGCCTTCAGGCACTGCCGGTAGGTACGCACGATCATCGGAACGCCGTTCAGCTCCACCAGCGGCTTGCCCGGCAAGCGGCTGGACTGGTAGCGAGCGGGAATGATCACGGCGTAATCGAGCTGAGCGGACATAGATGACTCAAAGGGCATAGATGGAAGAACAGGGAACCTGATAGCGGGTCGGTGTTATCGCCAGCAATTCGGGCACTGCCTGCTGAGCCTGATAAGCCTCCAGCACGTCGTTGACCTCGACATTGCGCGGATCCTCGCCGGGATAGCCGTCGAAACCCGCCAGCAGAACCCGCCGGGCCTTGCCGCTGGCCGCGATTGCCAACGCATAGGCCGCCACCAGCGACGTCGGCAATGTACAGTGCCGGGCATGGAAACCAAAGCCCTGCCTGTCGATGGACAAACCAAAGTCCAGAAGCGCTTTGCCCTTCAAGGAATTCAGCACATCCTCGGGCAACATGCTCGCCGGCGTGATCAGCGGCTGCGGCAGTTGCACGTGCTCGGCACCATCGGCCATCAGGCGTAACGGATGGCAGGCCGCGCGCAAATGGATCAGCTCAGGAGAAATATCGGTCTGTGTATTGAGCGCCAGCACCACGGGGTTGGCCTTGCGGATGTAATGCTCGATGGCATCACGATGCCTGGCCACGCCGGCACCGCTGCCGAGCAGCAGCACCTCCCGGTCGGCCAGCCTCTCCTGCGGAGCCCACTCACCCCGAGGAGAGCCGTGGTAGAAGTGCCGCGATGCCTCGAGAGTGTCCGGGTTGTACTTTTTACCGCCGCTGGTGCGCAGCGCCTGGATCGCGACCAGCAGATCCGAATCGCTGTAACGCGAGTCAGCCAGCATTTCCTGGACGTAGGTGGGGTGAATGCCATGCATTCCCGCCAGGTAGTAATAAGGATTGGTACCCCAGCCGTAGCGCTGCTGCATCGGCTGGAAGCGCCTCGACACCAGTTGCAGAAGCGCCGAGAGATTGCGCTTGCCATGCTGCATGGCGAGGTATTCGATGCGCGCGTTGCCCGGACCGCGCCCCATGCCAAGCACAGTGCCGTCGACCCAGGTCGCGCCGGCCTCGATGGCTTCAAGCGTGTTGGCGTGGGCCAGTGCGCGATTATCATGCGCATGGATCCCCAGCGGGCCGTCCCATTCGCGACGCAGCAGGGCGATGATCGCGCGCACATCGGCGGGCGAAAGGCTGCCCATGCTGTCGGCGAAATAGAGCACGTCCAGCCCGAACTGCTGCGCCGATGCAGCCAATTGCAGGATGGTTTCGTCAGACTGTTCGGCGATCTGCATCAGGTTGATGCCGACCCGGTAGCCCTGCTGTTTCAACCAGCGGCAAGCTGGCAATACCGCTTGGAACTCATGGGCATGACTGGCGATGCGCACCAGGTCGATCGGGGACTCCTGCGCGCAAGCAAACAGGAGCGCCGCAGCGGCAAGCGGCCCTTCGGCATGCTGGACCAGCTCACTGGCATTGACCATCACGCCGTAGCAGACGCCCGGAACCAGCGGCAAGCTGGCGAGAAAGGCATCGCTGCTGTAGGCGTATCCGCCGCGAAAACCGTGCCGGGGAAAACCGCGCAGACCCAACTCGACATAATCGATACCCGCACTGGCCACAGCCTGCAGGTACTCGCGAACCAGATCCGCGTCGAAGTCCCAGTTGTTGTAGTAACCGCCGTCTCGCAATGTGCAATCCAGCAAGAAGACTTTCGAATCGCGCACGTCATGTCCCTCCAACGCGGTAAAGCGGCAGTCAGCGCTCGGCAACGAGCGCCTTCACCAGCGGCAAGCTCCAGAACTCCCGACGCACGGCGCCGTCGGAGAAGCGCGTCTGCAGGCGTTGCTCCATCTGTTGCGCGCAGGCCTCGCGCTGGCCGCGGTCGAGCGCCGCCATATGTCCAAGGCCTTCGGCCAGGGCTTTCTCGTCGCGCAGCGGGAACAGGATGCCAACGCCTTCGACCACTTCGCTGGCGCCGCCACCTGCGCTCGCGATCACCGGCACGCCCGCAGCCATCGCCTCCAGCAGGACCATGCCGAACGGTTCATGGTCGGAGCTCAGGGCGAACACGTCGAATGCCTTGAAATAACGCTTGGCATCGGGAACCTGGCCGAGGAACAGCACGCGCTCGGCGATACCCAGTTCGCGAGCCAGATCCTTGAGGTCTTCTTCCAGGCGGCCCTTGCCGAGGATCGCCAGCAGACTGTTGTGCGGCAGGCGCGGCAGCGCCTGGGCGAAGCCGCGCAGCAGGGTGGCCTGGTCCTTGTCCGGATGCAGACGGCCGACGTTGCCGACCACCCAGGCGTTGTCCGCCAGCCCCAGGTGCTGACGCGCAGGATAGCGATCGACCTGCTGCGCCTGCAGCGCGTCGACATCGACCCGGTTGTAGAGGGTCTCGATGCGCTCCTGCGGCCAGGCAGGCAGGCAGGCGCGGATTTCGTCGCGCACCGCGTTCGAGACGCCCAGCAGGCTCAGGCGCTCGGCGAAGATGCGCGCGAACAGCTTGCGCCCCAGGCGCTGGAAATCACCGAAGCCGTGGTGCACGCCGATGATCGGCAGCCGGGTGCCGAGCATCGCGATCCAGGTCGGTTTGAAGCGGTGCGCAATGCAGAAGCGGAAGTCCCGGGAGCGGGCGATTTCGCGTAGATCGCGGATCGCCTTGAGCTTCAACCCGCGGATGTCCCGCGAGCTGTAGTCGAGGAACAGCACCTCGTCGCTGGCGCAGCCGGAGGCCACTTCCGGGTCGGGCGCGCCGGTGAGGAACACCGTGGTGACCCGGTAGCCGGTGCCGGCGAACAGGCTGGCATATTGACGGGCGCAATCCAGGAAGGGCCCGTCATAGCCGTGGCAGAACTGCAGGACGCGCGGTTCAGCCGAGCGAGTCATAGGCCGCCGCGCCATCCTTGACCACCAGGATGTCCTGCATGATCAGGTATTGCAGGTCCGACCCGTAGAACATGTTCAGCGCGTCGGTGGGCGAGCAGATCATCGGCTCGCCACGGCGGTTCAGCGAGGTATTGAGCGCCACGCCGTTGCCGGTGAGCTTCTCCAGCTCCTTCATCATGTCGTAGTAGCGCGGGTTGAACTCGCGCTTGAGGACCTGGGCGCGGGAGGTGCCGTCCTCGTGGACGACTTCCGGCACGCGGGTCTTCCACTCTTCGTTGACTTCGAAGGTGAAGGTCATGAACGGCGCCGGGTGGTCGATCTTGAACATCTGCGGGCCGACGGTATCCAGCATCGACGGGCAGAAGGGCCTCCAGCGCTCGCGGAACTTGATCTGCGCGTTGATGCGGTCGGCGACGCCGGGAACGCTCGGGCAACCGATGATCGAGCGGCCACCGAGGGCGCGCGGGCCGAACTCCATGCGGCCCTGGAACCAGGCCACCGGGTTGCCGTCCACCAGCACCTTGGCGATCAGCTCCGGCACGTTGTCGATCTTGCGCCATACCGGCTTGGCCTCGTGGCGGGCGCAGGCGGCGATGACGTCTTCGTTGCTGTATTCCGGGCCGAGGTAGACGTGCTCCATCTTCTCGACCGGCACACCGCGTTCCCAGGACACGTACGCGGCGGCGCCAACGGCGGTGCCGGCGTCGCTGGCCGCGGGCTGCACATACAGCTCCTTGACCTCGGGACGGGCGATGATCTTCTGGTTGAGCTTGACGTTCAGCGCGCAGCCGCCGGCGAAGGCGATCTTGCCGGTTTCGCGGATGATGTCGCCCAGGTAGTAATCCATCATCTCCAGCGCCAGCTTCTCGAACAGTGCCTGGATGCTGGCGGCGTAGTGGATGTACGGATCGTCGGCGATGTCGCCTTCACGCTTGGGACCGAGCCACTCGATCAGCTTGGGCGAGAAGTAGTAGCCCTTGCCCTTTTCCTTGTAGCGACGGAAGCCGATGACGTTGGCGTAGTCGGTGTTGATGATCAGCTCGCCGTTCTCGAACTTGGCCAGGCGGGAGAAATCGTACTTGCTGGCGTCGCCGTAGGGCGCCATGCCCATGACCTTGAACTCTCCGTCGAGCATGTCGAAGCCGAGGTACTCGGTCAGCGCGCCGTACAGGCCACCCAGGGAGTCCGGATCGTAGAACTCCTTGATCTTGTGGATCTTGCCGTTCTCGCCGTAGCCGAAGAAGGTGGTGGCGTACTCGCCCTTGCCGTCGATCCCGAGGATCGCGGTCTTCTCCTTGAAGCCCGAGCAGTGGTAGGCGCTGGAGGCGTGGGCCAGGTGGTGCTCGACCGGCTGGATCTTGGTTTTCTTCAGGTCGAAGCCCAGCTGCTGCAGGCACCACTGGATGCGCTTGTAGTAGCGGTGGTAGCGGCGGTTGCCGAGCAGGATGGCGTCCAGCGCGCGGTCCGGAGCGTAGGCGTAGCGCTTGGCGTAGTGCCAGCGGGCCTTGTCGAAGATGCTGATGGGCGCGAAGGGAATGGCCACCACGTCAACGTCCGACGGCTTGATCCCGGCCTGCTCCAGGCAGAACTTGGCCGACTCGTAGGGCATGCGGTTCTTCGCGTGCTTGTCGCGGACGAAGCGCTCTTCTTCGACAGCCGCGACCAGCTTGCCGTCGATGTACAGGGCGGCGGAAGGGTCATGGCTTACGGCGCCGGACAGGCCGAGGATGGTCAATGCCACAGGGTCTAGCCTCTTTCATCTGGGCGGGTGCCGGGCACCCGCGGTAAACGTTCGTCGAGCAGCTGGTGCAGTGCGCTGCCCTCTGGCCAGTTGCGCAGGAAGCGCGCACGGTCACGGGCATAGGCGCGGGCGAAGCTCGCTTCTCGCGAGTGGCGCTGCATGGCATCGAGGTCGATCAAGGACCATTGCCCACCTTCGCCCTGCTCCTGCCAGAACAGGTTGTGCCCCTTCAGGTCGCCATGGCTGATGCGCTCACGCACCAGCGCCGCGAACAGTCTGTCCAGGGCCACAAGCTCTGTTTCCGGCGGCAGGCCGCCCCCCTCCGGTTGGTCCAGGTAGGGTTTGAAACGGGCGATTATATCCTGACCCGCCAGGTAATCGGTAATCAGGAAGGCCGGGCCACGCAGCCAGAACCAACGACGTTCGAGGACCGCCAGCGGGCGCGGGGTGGCGATGCCGAGGAAGTCCAGGCGATTGCCCTCGCGCCAGGAGCCCCAGGCGCGGCTGGGACGCCAGAAGCGCTTGAACCAGTGCAGCAGGTTCTTGATGTTGTAACGCTTGATGACCAGGGGGCGGCCATCGAGCTCGACCTTGGCGACGGTCGCCGCGCCACCGGTCTTGTAGATGTGCCCCTTGGCGATGAAAGCATCCGGATCGGCCAGCAGCGGCTGCAGGCCGGACTCTTCCTCGCGACGCACCGCGCGCAGGCCGAACGGGCCCTTGAACACGCTGAACAGGCTGCAGTCGCGGGCGATCTTCTTCATCAGGTCGCCCACGCGCCAGCGGCGCACCTTGGCGATTTCCTTCTGCAGGGCTTCCAGCGGCAGCGCGTGCTCGCCGTTGGCCAGCAGATAGTGGATCAGCAGTTCTTCGAGGTACGGATCGAGGCTGGCCGGCAATTGGGCAAAGAACACGCCGAGGTTTTCCAGCACCTGCTTGCGCGACAGCGGCTGGCCGGGCGTTTCCGCACGGATGCCAGCACCATCGATCAGGTACAGCCTGCCACCATGGCGCAGCAGATTGTCCAGGTGCAGGTCCTCCTGCCACAGGCCCTTGGCATGCATCTGGGCGATAGCGGTCAGGGCTTCGGCGATGATCGCGGCCTGTTCATCGGACAGCACCGACTGGCCTTCCACCGCGCGCCAGGCATCCCAGAGGCTCTGGGCGTTATCCAGGAACTCGAAGAGCAGCCAGCCGCCCTCGCCGTCCTTGAGGCCGTCGGCCAGCAGAGTCGGCGTGGTCAGGCCCTGCTCGGCGAGCAGGCGCACGCCTTCGCGCTCACGCTGGAAGTGCCGCGCGGCCTTGCCGCCGACCAGCAACTTGGCCAGCGCCGGGCGGCCGCGCCAATTGGCCGCGCCAACATAGCGCTGTCCAGGCAGAGTGCGAAGCAGGCTATCCAGGCGCAGCTCGGCGGCGCCGGCGCCATCCTCCAGCTCGACGCGCAGCGGCAGCGCGGGGGTGCGGCCGGCGTCGCGCAGGGCAGACAACCTCATGCGCGGCCTTCCTTCTTCTTGCGGCGAGCGCCCAGGCGGCGGTACCAGTCGTCGACCTCGCGGCCGCTGGCCGAGGTGCCGAGATAGGCCGCCAGCAGGTTGCGCACGTCGGTCTCGTTCCAGTCCGGCGCGCGGCGCAGCAGCGGTTCGAGATCGCGCACGCGGTCGCGCTGGCCGAACCACAGCGGACGGGTCTTCTCCAGGTCGATCAGGGTCGCTTCATAGGCGTCGTCCGTCTCGCGCAGGAAAATGTGCTTGGGGTAGAAGCAGCCATGCATCTGCCCGGCCTCGTGCAGGCGGCGGGCAAGCATGCCGCAGGCGTGCAGGATGGCCTGGCGCCGCTCGGCGGAGAGGTTCGACCAGCCCTGCAGCAGGCTGTCCAGGTCGCGCCAGCCATCCAGGGCACGGGTCATCAGGATCGCCCGGCGTTCGCCGCCGACCTGCCGCGCGCCAAAGAAGGCCGCCTGCATCGAGGGGATGCCAAGCTGGTGGTAGCGCTGGATATTGCGGAACTCGCGGCTGAAGGTCGGCTCGCCCATGGGCTTGCGGACGCTGCGGGTCAGGTGATTGCTCTGGCGCTTGAGATAGTAGGCGGTGCCGTCCAGCTCCAGGCGATAGACACTGCTCCAGCCACCACGCTCGGTGTTGGGTTCGTCCACGGCTTCCAGCTCAAGGTTCCACAGGGCATCGAAATCGGCCAGGGCGTTGCGCTCGAGCAGCGCCTGATCGTCGCTGGCAATGAAATCCTTCACTCGCGTCCCTCGAAGAAATGGACGATCTGCCGGACACGCTTCTTGTCCGACACGTTCAATCGTTCGCGGCGCCGGTACAGCAGGTAGAACTGCAGACGCTGCGTGTAGGAAAGATGGTGCTTGGCGACCTTGTCGAGGGTCGCCAGGTCCTTGGTGATGCGGTAGCGCAGCATGAAGCTGACCCAGTAGCCGCCGATAGGGCAATCGATGAAATACACCTTGCCGGTTTCATCCACCAGGATGTTTCGCCACTTCAGGTCGTTATGGGTGAAGTGGTGGTCATGCATGATCCGCGTGTAGCTCGCCAACTGCCTGCTGACGTGCTTGACCCAGGCGCGATCCTTCAAGCGCGGATCGTTGCGCTTGGCCAGGGCGTGCAGGTCCTCGGTGCCGACCAGCTCGCGGGTGATGATCGCGCCACGGGCGAAGGCGCCGTCCACGCGCTCAAGACCATGGGCCACCACCTGCGCCGTGGGGATGCCCCACTTGGCGAACTGCTTGAGGTTCTGCCACTCGGCCTTGACCCGGGGGCGCGGCAGATAGCGGCGAAAGCCCTTGCCCGGCTTGCGGTAGCGCTTGACGTAGTAGCGCACACCCGCGCGCTCCACGCGGATGACATCGGACATCGCATCCTTGGTGATGCGATCGCCGTCGAGGGCGAACACGGCATCCAGGCTGCCGAAGTCGGCGGCCAGGTGCTGGTAGTCGGCTTCGAGTGCCCAGCCGGCCATCAGAGCAGGTCTCCATAACGTTGCTTGCGGTCGTACAGCTTGGCCGCCTTGCGCTCCATCCACGCCAGCAGCGCGGCCTCGTCGCGCAGGATGTCACGCAGCGTCTTACCGAAGTAATCGCGCAGGAAGCGCAGTTTGTCGCGGCGCGTCAGGCCGATGTCCAGCGCGGAGAAGTACAGCGCGGCCAGGTCCTTGTTGCGCCAGCGGCGCGGTGTGGAATCACGGGTCTGGGCGCGGTGCAGGTCGATCACCGACAGGCGCAGGTCATCGGCACTGATAGGGCGATCGGTGTGCAGCAGGAAATGGCAGATGTAGCAGTCGCGGTGGTTCACCCCGGCGCGGTGCATGGTGCCAACCATCTTCGCCACTTCGGCGATCAGCGCGCGTTTGAGGCGCGGCTCCGGCGGCTGCTGCCGCCAGTCCAGCGACAGGACCTCCAGGTCGGTGGTCGGCGCCAGCTCCTCGGTGATGATGAAGGAATGCTGGGCGGCCGGGTTGCCGCCGCGCTCGCCATAGGCCACCGAGGTCATGGTCGCAACGCCGGCCTGGTGCAGGCGCTCCAGGGCGCGCTGTTCCTGGCCCGCGCCGAGCACCGGCAGCTTCACGCTGAACAGGTTCTTGACGATCTCGCCCCAGCCGATGCCACGATGAATCTTCACGAAGTAGCCGCGCCCGTCGACTTCGGTGCGCAGCGTACGGCGCCCTTCCAGCTCGCGGTAGACCTTGCCCTGCAGGCGCTCGACCTCAGTGAAGGGGTCCTTGCCGACCCAGAGGGTCTTGAACGGCTCGTGCAGTTCGAGCTTCATGCGCGCTCCCGCAGGATCAGGTCGGCGGCATGCTGCGGCATGCTGTAGAGATCGGCGGTGTCGGCGAAGCCCAGGCCATTGCGCGACCATTCGGCACGCGCGGCATCGTCCTCCAGCATGTCCTTGAGCATGGTGTTGAAAGCGTCCTGCTCGAAGGGCGACGGCACTACCCGGCCGGCCTTGGCTTCGTCGATGTAGTGGGCGTAGCCGCAGACATCGGTGACCAGCACCGGCAGCCCCGCCACCACCGCTTCCAGCAGCACGGTGCCGGTGTTTTCGTTGTACGCCGGGTGGATCAGCAGGTCGGCGCCCAGCAGGAAGCGCGGGATGTCGCTGCGCCCCTTGAGTATCTGCACGTTGTCCGACAGCCCCAGCGCCTTCACCTGCAGGAGGAAGGGCTTGGGGTCGTCCTGGCCGATGGCGATCAGCCGGGTTCGCTTGCGCAGCGAGCGCGGCAGCGCGGCCAGCGCCTTCAGGCTGCGATCCAGGCCCTTGGTCTTGAAGCCAGAGCCGATCTGCACCAGCAGCAGGTCGTCATCGGCCAGCTTGAACTCGCGACGGAACTCGGCGCGGATATCCGCGGCGTTGGCCGGCGCGCGGCGATCCTGGGCGATGCCCGGCGGCAGCAGATGGAAACGCGCTTCCGGGGTGCGGTAGTGCTTGATGAACAGCGGCTGCTGGACTTCGGAGATCATCAGGATCTCGGTCTTGGACTCGGGCGCGAACACCGCGCGCTCGTAGTCGGCGAAGTGCTTGTAGCGGCCCCAGCGACGGTAGATCGGATTGCGCAGCGTCTGCGCCTTGTCCTCGAAACAGCCGTCGGCGGCGTAGTAGAGGTCCAGACCCGGCATCTTGTTGAAGCCGATCACCCGATCCACCGGCGAGCGCGCGAGATCGGCGGCCAGCCAGGCGCTGAACTTCTCGTTGCGGCGATGGTTGAACAGCGCCTTCACCGGCGCCACGCGCACATCGAAACCGGGCGGAATCTCGCCCTCCCAGATCGGCGTGTAGACGCGAATGGCGTGGCCGCGTTTCTGGCACTCCAGGGCGATGCGCATGAAGTCGCGCTGCAGCCCGCCGAACGGGAAGTATTTATAGAGGACGAAAGCCAGGGTCATCGAAGCGTCTCCGGGGCCAGCAGCAGAGCCTCCAACTGCGTCGCCACACGCTGCGGATTGAGGCGCGTGAAGCACAGGGGCTGTTCATGCCGCAGGTCGAATTGGCGCTTGTCTTCGGCCGTCGGCTGGTAGGTGCAGGTCTTCTGCAAACAGGGCGCGCAAGACCAGTCGCTGGCCAGGTGCACCTGCGAACGCCCGTAGGCGCCGGTCAAGCCCGGATTGGTCGGGCCGAACAGCGAGAGCGTCGGCACGTCCAGCGCGGCTGCCAGGTGTCCGAGCCCGGTGTCGACCGCCACGCAGGCGGAAGCGCCGGCCAGTACCTTGGCCATGCCTGCGAGGCTTAATTTGGGGAGCACCGAGGCATTTTCCAAGCCCTGGGCCAGTCGCTCGGCGCGCTGGCGCTCGGCGTCGTTGCCCCAGGGCAGGCGCACCGACCAGCCGCGCTCGCCCATGCGCTCGGCCAGCTCGCGCCAGTAGGCCTCGGGCCAGTGCTTGGTGACCCAGGTGGTGCCGTGCAGGAAGACCAGGTAAGGCTCGGTTTCCACCGAGTCCAGCAGGCGGCTGCGGTCCAGGCCGTAGTCGCCGGTGCCGCTGGGCAGCGGGTAGTCCAGCGCCTGGGCGAACAACTGGCGCACGCGCTCGACGGCGTGCTGGCCCCAGGCGACCGGGTAGGTGCGGCGATAGAAGCGGCTGGCAGCCGGCTCACGGGCGGACTCGCGGTTCAGCCCGGCGACAGGGGTGCGGCGGCGCACGTAGCGGGTCAGCCACGCGCTCTTGAGCAGGCCCTGGGCATCGATCACCAGGTCGTAGTCGACTTCCTTCAGGCGCCGCTTGAAACGGCTCCATTCGCCGCTCTTGAGCGTCTGCCAGAGGTTCTTGCGCCAGCGGCGGATCGCCACCGGGATAACCTGGGCCACCGCCGGATGCCAGGCGGGAATCTCGGCGAAGCCCTCCTCGACTACCCAGTCGAACTGGATGCCGGGAATGGCTCGGGCGGCGTCGGTGAGCGCCGGCAGGGTATGGATGACGTCGCCCAGGGACGACGTCTTGATCAACAGCACCCTCATTCCGCGCTTTCCACGTCCACCGGGTCGGCGACCAGACGGTCCAGCGCTTCAAGCACCGGACTGGGCTTGAGTTCGCGCAGGCAGTTGTAGTGGCCGAAGCGGCACACGCGGTCGAAGCAGGGGCTGCACTCCAGGCCGAGGCGGACGATTTCCACATGTTCGGCCAGGGGCGGGGTGAACTGCGGCGAGGTGGAGCCGTAGACCGCAACCAGCGGGCGGTTCAGCGCGGCAGCCACGTGCATCAGGCCGGAATCGTTGGTGACCACGGCGCCGGCGCAGGACATCAGGTCGATGGCCTCGGCCAGGGCGGTCTCGCCGGCCAGGTTCACCGATTCCTCGCGCAGACCAGGGATCAGCCGCGAGCGGATGTCCTCGCCGCCGGGATGATCGTTCTTCGAGCCGAAGATCCAAACCTGCCAGCCGGCGCGAATCTTGGCCTCAGCCACCTTGGCGTAGTACTCGGCCGGCCAGCGCTTGGCCTCGCCGAACTCGGCGCCAGGGCACAGCGCCAGCACCGGGCGGTCCAGGCTCAGACCGAACTTGGCCAGGGCGGCATCGCGGCTCTGCGCCTCGATGGACAGGCGGGGCTGTGGATAAGGTTGCGGCAGCTCGGCGCCGGCCTCATAAGCCAGTGCCATGAAGCGCTCGATCATCAGCGGGTAGCGCTCCTTGTCGAGCGTGCGGATGTCGTTGAGCAGTCCGTAGCGCATCTCGCCTTTCCAGCCGGTGCGCCTGGGGATGCCGGCGAAGTACGGCACCAGCGCCGACTTCAGCGAGTTCGGCAGCAGGATGGCCTGGTCGTATTGCCCCTTGAGGGACTTGCCGATGCGCCGGCGCGCGGCGATGTCCAGCACGCCGTGGCCGAGCGGGAAGCTCAGCGCCTGGCGCACTTCAGGCATGCGCTCGAGGATCGGCCGGCTCCAGTCAGGCGCCAGCACGTCGATCACACAGTCGGGATGGCGCTGCTTCAGGCAGTGGAACAGCGTCTGCGCCATCACCATGTCGCCCACCCAGGAGGGGCCTACGATCAGAATTCTCATGCGTTTTCCGAAAAACGACCGGGGAGGCTCTCGCCTCCCCGTACTCCATTCATCCAGCCGTTCGGCGCGGGCCGTTACGGTCGGGTGCCGGGCATCGAATGCCGGCAGTCTAGCCCAGCCGGCGCGCCTGCCGGGCGGATTTCGTCACTCCCTGTGACCTGGCGCAATGGCATCATGCGCCCTGTTCCTGACATCAATTGCTCCCCAACCCCGGCGCTCTCCGCAACGAATGCGCGCTCACAGCGCAAGCCGCTGCGGCGATCGTCATCCCGCCGCAGGCTGGGTATTTCGTGGGAAATCCGCAGCGATTCAGGTCAGCTCGAAGGCCTTCCACATCGACATCACCATGCGCCGCTCCGCATGGAAGTGGTCACCGCTCACGACGCCCGGCTGCTTCTGCAGGGACAGTCGATGGGCCGCCGCACGATACGCCCGGTAGGCATCCTGCAGGCGAAGGACATCTTCACCGGACATCAGGCCAACCCGCTCCAGGCCATCCAGAATGCGGATGTTGTCGGTGAACTCCAGCAGCTCCGGGTGCTGCCACGACCAGGCCAGGGCCGCGTATTGCACCATAAATTCGATATCGACGATACCACCGGCGTCCTGCTTGAGATCGAACGACGACGCGGCCTCGAAGGCATTTTTCGCGGTGCCGGCGGCCGTGCCAGGGGTGCCCAGGTTGTCGCGCATCTTCGCGCGCATCTCGCTGACTTCCTTGCGCAGCTCCGCCAGGTCGCGTTGCTGGCCCAGCACTTTCGCGCGGATCGCCTCGAAGGCGCCGGCCACCCGCTTGCAGCCGGCCAGCACGCGGGCGCGCACCAACGCCTGGTGCTCCCAGGTCCAGGCTTCGCCCATCTGGTAGGCCTCGAAGGCGCGCAACGAACTGACCAGCAGGCCCGAAGCGCCACTGGGGCGCAAGCGCATATCCACCTCATAAAGCGTACCGGACGGCGTCTGCGCGGTAAGGAAGTGAATGATCTTCTGCCCCAGGCGCGTATAGAACTGCGCGCCATCGATGGACTTCTCGCCGTCAGTCTCGCTCTGCGGGTCGCCGTCGTGGATGAACACCAGGTCCAGGTCCGAGCCGTGGCCCAGCTCCAACCCGCCCGATTTGCCGTAGCCAATAATGATGAAGTCCGGATCGCAGGGCGTGCCGTCGACGCGGGTCGGGCGTCCGTGGCGCTGCACCAGTTGATCCCAGGCCAGCGCCAGCACCTGTTCGAGGATCGCCTCGGCCAGCCAGGTCAGGTAGTCGCTGACCTTCATCAGCGGCAGGGTGCCGGCGATTTCCGAGGCCACCACACGCAGGGCATGGGCCAGCTTGAAGTGACGCAGGGTTTCCATCTGCTGCTCGAGGTCATCCTCGGGGATGCGCATCAGCCGCTCGCGCAGCTCGGCGCCCAGTTCGGCGGCCTGCGGCGGACGGAACAGGCGCCCTTCGTTCAACAGCTCGTCGAGCAGGATGGGAAACTTGGCGATCTGCTCGGCCACCATAGGGCTGGCCGCGCAGAGGGTCAGCAGGCGCTCCAGGGCGCCTGGGTTCTCGGTCAGCAGCACCAGATAGGCCGAACGTCGGGCCACCGCCTCGATCAGGGGCAGCGTACGCTCCAGCAGCACGTCCGCCGGACCGCGCTCGGCGATCATGTTCAGCAGGCGCGGCATGAAGGCATCCAGCCGCTCCCGACCCAGGCGCTGCATGGCGCGCACCTGCGCACCGTGGCGCAGGTCGGTCAGACGCTTCCAGGCCGCCGCCGGCTGGGCGAACCCGGCATCGGCGAACTGCCGGCAGGCGGACTCCTCGTCCACCGCCTCTTCCCAGATCGGAATCCACTCGCCGCCGATGGTGGTGTCGACCTTGCCGTCCTCGTCTTCGTCGGGGTCGGCGATGACCTGGTGGAAGTGCCAGTCGATGCGCTCGCGCCAGTGATTGATGGCGTCGTGGAACGCCGACCAGTTGGCGTAACCCATGATGAAAGCCACGCGGATGCGTTCCAGCTCGTCCTCCGGCAGCATCTGCGTCTGCCGATCAGCGATGGCCTGCAGGGCGTGCTCGGCGTAGCGCAGGAATTCGTAGCCCTCGCGCAGCTCGGCGACTACCTGCGGCGGCAGGTAGCCCTGGCCTTCGAGGATCGCCAGCACGCGCAGCAACGGCCGCTGCTGCAGGCTGAGGTCGCGGCCACCGTGGATCAGCTGGAAGGCCTGGGCGATGAACTCCACCTCGCGGATGCCGCCGGCGCCGAGTTTGATGTTCTCGCTCATGCCCTTGCGCCGGACCTCCTGCTGGATCAGCTGCTTCATGGTGCGCAGCGCTTCGATGGCGGAGAAGTCCAGGTAACGGCGGTAAACGAAGGGACGCAGCATTTCCAGCAGGCGCTGGCCGGCATCCTGGTCGCCGCCGACCACCCGCGCCTTGATCATCGCGTAGCGTTCCCAGTCGCGGCCCTGGTCCTGGTAGTACTGCTCCAGCGCAGCGAAGCTGTACACCAGCGGGCCGCTGGAGCCGTATGGCCGCAGGCGCATGTCGACGCGGAAGGCGAAACCGTCGACGGTGATGGCGTCCAGCGCCTTGATCAGCTTCTGCCCCAGGCGGGTGAAGAACTCCTGGTTATCCAGTGCGCGCTTGGCGCCCTGGGTTTCGCCGCCTTCGGGGTAGCCGAAGATCAGGTCGATGTCCGAAGACAGGTTCAGCTCGCCCGCCCCCAGCTTGCCCATGCCCAGCACGATCAGGTGCTGCGGCAGCCCGGAACGATTGCCGATGGGCGTACCGAACTGCTGGCAATGGCGGGCGTACAGCCATTGGTAAGCCTGGTCGATGCAGGCGTCGGCGAGGTCGGACAGATCGCGGCAGGTGCCGGCCAGGTCGCAGCGACGGGTCAGGTCGCGCCAGATGATGCGCACCTGCTGGCGCCGGCGGAAACGGCGCAGACGGCGGCCCAGCTCGTCCTCATCGGCGCATTCGTGCAACAGCGCTTCCAGTTGCGCACGCATCTCGCCCGGCTGCAGGCCGCGCTCCAGCTCACCGGTCGCGGCCAGCTCCAATAGAAAGGCAGGATCGCGCTGGACCTGTTCGGCGACGAAGTCGCTGCCGGCGGTCACGCGGGCGAAATCGGCATGCCGCTCGTCGGACCAGCCGTCGAAACTGGCGATCTGCTCGGGAGAAAGCTGGGAAACGGCGGTGCGGAAATTCTGTTCCGCCCGTTCGGCGAGGGGCTTCAGGGTGGCCGGCACAGCGGCCAGGGACGGCAGGCTCATGTTCTATCCTGAGGGGTCGGCGAGGCGCCGGCATTCCTGTCTTTTCGCGCCCCTGTAGTTTTACTACTAACTTTTTCTGGCAGAGGGATGTATCTGTCAGCGATTTGTAGTAAAACTACAACCCGCCGGGCGCACCCCCGGTGTACTTCCAAGAATTCGCCGCGTCGCCCACGAGGCCGGCGCAGCTATCGGCAACGATCTACTGGCTTCCGATTCTGGAAGCCTTTCCGCCCTGGAGCAAGCCATGCAAGACCTTGATCCCGTCGAAACCCAGGAATGGCTGGACGCCCTGGAATCGGTCCTGGACCGTGAAGGTGAGGAACGCGCCCATTACCTGATGACCCGCATGGGCGAACTGGCTACCCGTACCGGTACCCAACTGCCCTACGCCATCACCACGCCGTACCGCAACACCATTCCGGTCACCCACGAAGCCCGCATGCCCGGCGACCTGTTCATGGAACGCCGCATCCGCTCGCTGGTACGCTGGAACGCCCTGGCGATGGTGATGAAGGCCAACAAGAACGACCCGGATCTGGGCGGCCACATCTCCTCCTTCGCTTCGTCCGCGACCCTGTACGACGTTGGCTTCAACTACTTCTTCCAGGCCCCGACCGACGAACACGGCGGCGACCTGGTGTTCTTCCAGGGCCACGCCTCCCCCGGCGTCTATGCCCGCGCCTTCCTCGAAGGCCGCATCAGCGAAGACCAGCTGAACAACTTCCGTCAGGAAGTGGACGGCAACGGCCTGTCCTCCTACCCGCACCCCTGGCTGATGCCGGACTTCTGGCAGTTCCCGACCGTCTCCATGGGTCTGGGCCCGATCCAGGCGATCTACCAGGCGCGCTTCATGAAGTACCTGGAAAGCCGTGGCTTCATCCCTGCCGGCAAGCAGAAGGTCTGGTGCTTCATGGGCGACGGCGAGTGCGACGAGCCCGAATCCCTGGGCGCGATCTCCCTGGCCGGCCGCGAAAAGCTGGACAACCTGATCTTCGTCATCAACTGCAACCTGCAGCGCCTCGACGGCCCGGTTCGCGGCAACGGCAAGATCATCCAGGAACTCGAAGGCGTGTTCCGTGGCGCCGAGTGGAACGTCAACAAGGTGGTCTGGGGTCGCTTCTGGGACCCGCTGTTCGCCAAGGACGAAGCCGGCCTGCTGCAGCAGCGCATGGACGAGGTCATCGACGGCGAATACCAGAACTACAAGGCAAAGGACGGCGCCTACGTGCGTGAGCACTTCTTCGGTGCGCGTCCGGAGCTGCTGGAGATGGTCAAGGACCTCTCCGACGAAGAGATCTGGAAACTCAACCGTGGCGGCCACGACCCCTACAAGGTCTATGCGGCCTACCACCAGGCGGTCAACCACAAGGGCCAGCCGACCGTCATCCTGGCCAAGACCATCAAGGGCTACGGTACCGGTTCGGGCGAAGCGAAGAACATCGCGCACAACGTCAAGAAGGTCGACGTCGAGTCCCTGAAGTCGTTCCGCGACAAGTTCGACATCCCGATCAAGGATGCCGACCTGGAAAACCTGCCGTTCTACCGCCCCGAAGAAGGCAGCGCCGAAGCCAAGTACCTGGCTTCCCGCCGTGCCGCGCTGGGTGGCGTGATGCCGGTTCGCCGCGAGAAGAGCTTCCAGGTCCCGGTTCCCCCGCTGGAAACCCTCAAGGCCATCCTCGACGGCTCGGGCGACCGCGAAATCTCCACCACCATGGCCTTCGTGCGGATCATCTCGCAACTGGTCAAGGACAAGGAACTCGGCCCGCGCATCGTCCCGATCGTGCCGGACGAAGCCCGTACCTTCGGTATGGAAGGCATGTTCCGCCAGCTGGGCATCTACTCCTCCGTCGGCCAGCTGTACGAGCCGGTGGACAAGGACCAGGTGATGTTCTACCGCGAGGACAAGAAAGGTCAGATCCTCGAGGAAGGCATCAACGAAGCCGGCGCCATGTCCAGCTGGATCGCCGCGGGTACCTCGTACTCCACGCACAACCAGCCGATGCTGCCGTTCTACATCTTCTATTCGATGTTCGGCTTCCAGCGTATCGGCGACCTGGCCTGGGCCGCTGGCGACAGCCGCGCGCACGGCTTCCTGATCGGCGGCACCGCCGGCCGTACCACCCTGAACGGTGAAGGCCTGCAGCACGAAGACGGTCACAGCCACCTGCTGGCGGCGACCATCCCGAACTGCCGCACCTACGATCCGACCTACGCCTACGAGCTGGCGGTGATCATCCGCGAAGGCTCGCGCCAGATGATCGAAGAGCAGCAGGACATCTTCTATTACATCACCGTGATGAACGAGAACTACGTTCAGCCGGCCATGCCCAAGGGCGCCGAAGAAGGCATCATCAAGGGTATGTACCTCCTCGACGAGGACAAGAAGGACGCCGCGCACCACGTGCAACTGCTGGGTTCGGGCACCATCCTGCGTGAAGTCGAGGAAGCCGCGAAGATCCTGCGCAACGACTTCGGCATCGGCGCCGACGTCTGGTCGGTACCGAGCTTCAACGAACTGCGCCGTGATGGCCTGGCCGTTGAGCGCTGGAACCGCCTGCACCCGGGTCAGAAGCCCAAGCAGAGCTACGTCGAAGAGTGCCTGGGCGGCCGCAAGGGCCCGGTCATCGCCTCCACCGACTACATGAAGCTCTACGCCGAGCAGATCCGTCAGTGGGTTCCGAGCAAGGAGTACAAGGTGCTGGGCACCGACGGCTTCGGCCGCAGCGACAGCCGCCGCAAGCTGCGCGACTTCTTCGAAGTGGACCGTCACTGGGTCGTTCTGGCCGCGCTGGAAGCCCTGGCCGATCGTGGCGATATCGAACCCAAGGTCGTGGCGGAAGCCATCGCCAAGTTCGGTATCAACCCCGAAAAACGTAACCCGCTGGACTGCTGAGGAGAGGCACGATGAGCGAACTGATTCGTGTACCCGACATCGGCAATGGTCAGGGTGAAGTCATCGAACTGCTGGTCAAGGTCGGCGACACCGTCGAGGCCGACCAGAGCCTGCTGACCCTGGAGTCGGACAAGGCCAGCATGGAAATCCCCTCGCCCAAAGCCGGCGTGGTGAAGAGCCTGAAGGTCAAGGTGGGCGACACCCTGAAGGAAGGCGACGAGATCCTCGAGCTGGAAGTCGAAGGTGGTTCGGCCGCCGCCGAAGCGCCCAAGGCCGAAGCTCCGGCTCCGGTTGCCGAGGCACCGAAGGCAGAGGCTCCGGCCGCTGCCCCGGCGCCGGCTGCCGCGCCCGCCGCCGGCGCCAGCGTCCAGGACATCCACGTCCCGGACATCGGTTCCGCCGGCAAGGCCAACGTCATCGAAGTCATGGTGAAAGCCGGCGACACGGTCGAGGCCGACCAGTCGCTGATCACCCTGGAATCGGACAAGGCCAGCATGGAAATCCCCTCGCCGGCTGCCGGCGTGGTGGAAAGCGTGTCGATCAAGATCGGTGACGAAGTCGGCACCGGCGACCTGATCCTCAAGCTCAAGGTCGCAGGCGCCGCAGCTCCGGCGGCGGCTGCTGCTCCGGCGGCTGCCCCGGCTCCGGCCGCTGCTGCCCCCGCTGCCGCTCCGGCACCGGCTGCCGCCGCGCCTGCCAAGGCTGCGGAAGTCGCTCCGGTGGGCGCGCCCAGCCGTGACGGCGCCAAGGTCCACGCCGGCCCCGCCGTGCGCATGGTTGCCCGCGAGTTCGGCGTCGAGCTGTCCGAAGTGAAAGGCACCGGTCCGAAAGGCCGCATCCTCAAGGAAGACGTGCAGGCGTTCGTCAAGGAACAACTGCAACGCGCCAAATCCGGCGCGCCGGCTGGCGCTACCGGTGGCGCGGGCATTCCGCCGATCCCGGAAGTCGACTTCAGCAAGTTCGGCGAAGTGGAAGAAGTGGCGATGACCCGCCTGATGCAGGTCGGCGCCGCCAACCTGCATCGCAGCTGGCTGAACGTGCCGCACGTGACCCAGTTCGACTCGGCGGACATCACCGAGATGGAAGCCTTCCGCGTGGCCCAGAAAGCCGTCGCGGAGAAGGCTGGCGTCAAGCTGACCGTGCTGCCGATCCTGCTGAAAGCCTGTGCTCACCTGCTCAAGGAAATGCCGGACTTCAACAGCTCGCTGGCCCCCAGCGGCAAGGCGCTGATCCGCAAGAAGTACGTGCACATCGGCTTCGCCGTGGACACGCCGGACGGTCTGCTGGTCCCGGTGATCAAGAACGTCGACCAGAAGAGCCTCCTGCAGCTCGCCGCCGAAGCCGCCGAACTGGCCGAGAAAGCGCGCACCAAGAAGCTCTCCGCCGACGCCATGCAGGGCGCCTGCTTCACCATCTCCAGCCTCGGCCACATTGGCGGCACCGGCTTCACGCCGATCGTCAACGCGCCGGAAGTGGCGATCCTGGGCGTCAGCAAGGCGGCCATGCAGCCGGTATGGGACGGCAAGGCCTTCCAGCCGCGCCTGATGCTGCCGCTGTCGCTGTCCTACGATCACCGCGTGATCAACGGGGCGGCCGCGGCGCGCTACACCAAGCGCCTGTCCGACCTGCTGGGCGATATCCGCACCCTGCTGCTGTAAGTGCTGCTCTTGTAAGTGTTGCAAGAGGCCGGCCTCGTGCCGGCCTTTCCTCTCGACGAGCACGCCACGCTCGTTCTCTCCAGCCCTGCCGGATGGCGGGGCTTCTTTTTGTCCGCACGACTCCGATCGACGCTGCCCCGCATCCGCCTCAACTTCGCTGCGTGACGGCCGATACAGTCCTGGCTTGTCAGCGCCCCACGCCTCATGCAAATCTTGCCAACGCCCATAGAATTCGGCCGAGGCAATGCACCTCGCCCGTACCTGGAAATCACACCGCGCATGAAGAGTCATCCCGATGCCGCCAGCCGTTCGGTGGCCGAGGTTGTCACGCAACTCCCGGTCCCCTCGCGGCTCGGGCTGTTGCGCTTCGAGCGCCTGAACGAATCCAGCTGGACCCTGCTGTTCCTCGACCCGGGCTGCGAACGCCAGATCGGCGTACCCGCCCAGGACCTCTGCGGCATCCTCGATGCCCCCTACGCCAGCCTGATGGAGCCCGAGGCGCGGCATCGCCTGCACGAGCAGGTCCAGCAGCAACTGCTGCAGGACGGTCGCTACCAGGTGCGCTACTGCCTGCACTCGCCGCGCGGCCCGCTGAACATCCTGGAGGTCGGCGAGGCCTTCCAGCAGCACGGCCGGCAACTGCTGCACGGCTTCCTGTTGCAGGACGAGGGCGACGCCCAGACCGCCGCGCCGGACCCACGACTGCAGGAACTGGAAGCCCAGAACCTGCGCCTGAAGATGTCCCTGGAGATGTACCAGCGTTCCCAGGACGAACACCTGCAGCACCTGGTGCGCTCGCGCACCCAGCAGAACCTGATCGTGCGCCTGGCGCGGCACCGCTACCTGTCCAGCGACCCGCTGCTGGAAGCCGCGCAGCTGATCGCCCAGGCCGCCTGCGAAGTCTATGACGTGGCCCGCGCCGGCATCTGGCGTCTGCATCCGGACAATCGTCTGGAAGCGGTCACCGTCTACCGCCGCGACATCGACCAGTACGAGAAGCCGCAGGACATCGACGCCAGCAGCTTCCCCCACTACCTCGACGCGGTGCACAGCGGCCGCGCCATCGACGCCCACAATGCCATCCAGGACCCGCGCACCCAGGAATTGGCCAAGCGCTACCTGCGCCCCCAGGGCGTCAACGCCATGCTCGACGCCACCATCCGCATCGGCGGCGAAGTGGTCGGGGTGCTGTGCCTGGAGCACGTCGGCGAAGTGCGCATGTGGCAGAGCGACGAGATCGCCTTCGCCGGCGAACTGGCCGACCAGTATGCCCAGGTGCTGATGAACCACGAGCGGCGCAACGTCTCCAGCGCCCTGCACCTGTTCCAGCGCGCCGTCGAGCAGAGCGCCAGCGCCTTCCTGCTGATCGACCGCGACGGGCTGGTGGAATACGTCAACCCCAGCTTCACCGCCATCACCCAGTACGGCGCCGATGAAGTGCGCGGCCGCCACCTGCCGGAACTGCCCGCCCTGGCCAACCTCAGCGAGCTGCTGTTCGATGCGCGCTCCACCCTGGTCACCCAGAACAGCTGGCAGGGCGAATTCCGCAGCCGGCGCAAGAACCTCGAGCCTTACTGGGGCCAGCTGTCGCTGTCGAAGGTCCACGACGACCGGGGCGAACTGACCCACTACATCGGCATCTACGAAGACATCACCCAGAGCAAGCTGGCCCAGCAGCACATCGAGAAGCTCGCCTACCGCGACAACCTCACCGGGCTGGCCAACCGGCACTTCTTCATCAGCGCCCTGGAAGAGCGCCTGCAGGCCGGCAGCCGGCACTCGCTGGGCCTGCTGCTGGTGGACATCGACAATTTCAAGCGGATCAACGACAGCCTCGGCCACCAGACCGGTGACAAGCTGCTGGCCAACCTGGCCCGGCGCCTGCGCAGCAGCCTGAGCGACAACACCACCCTGGCGCGTTTCGCCAGCAACGAATTCGCCGTGCTGCTGGAAGAATCGGTGGCCGGCCGTGGCGAGCAGATCGCCGAACAGATCCTCGACGTGCTCGACAAGCCGCTGTTCGTCGACAACCAGCTGATCAGCATCACCGGCTCCGTCGGTATCGCCTACGCGCCACAGCATGGCCACGACCCGCAGACCCTGATGAAGCACGCCGGCCTTGCGCTGCACAAGGCCAAGGCCAACGGCAAGCACCAGGTGCAGACCTTCACCGAAGCGATGACCGCCGAGGCCAGCTACAAGCTGTTCGTCGAAAGCAACCTGCGCCGCGCGCTGGTGCAGGACGAACTGGCGGTGCACTACCAACCCAAGCTGTGCCTGCGCAGCGGGCAGCTGCTGGGCCTGGAAGCGCTGCTGCGCTGGCAGCACCCGGAAAAGGGCATGATCCGCCCGGACCAGTTCATCAGCGTGGCCGAGGAAACCGGCCTGATCATCCCCATCGGCAAATGGGTGATCCGCCAGGCCTGCCGACAGGTGCGCGAACTGGCCGCCAAGGGCCTGGGCGAGCTGCACATCGCCATCAACCTGTCACCCAAGCAGTTCAGCGACCCCGACCTGGTCGGCTCCATCGCCGCGATCCTCCACGAGGAAGGCATCCCCGCCGGCCAGATGGAACTGGAACTCACCGAAAGCCTGCTGCTGGACGCCACCGATGACACCCGCCAGCAACTGGAGAGCCTGAAGGACCTCGGCCTGACCCTGGCCATGGACGACTTCGGCACCGGCTACTCGTCGCTGAGCTACCTGAAGAAATTCCCCATCGACGTGATCAAGATCGATCGCAGCTTCATCAAGGACATTCCCGACAACCAGGACGACATGGAGATCACCTCGGCGGTGATCGCCATGGCCCACAACCTCAAGCTGCAGGTGGTCGCCGAAGGCGTCGAGACCGCCGCCCAACTGGCCTTCCTGCGGCGCAACCGCTGCGACATCGGCCAGGGTTACCTGTTCGACCGGCCGATTCCCGGCGTCGATCTCTCCTCCAGCCTGCAACGCTATCCCTGCCGCCCGAATTGAGCCGCTCTGGCGCGGCGTGCCCGCAGCCATGCCCACGAATCCGCTCAAACATCCCGCAAAGCGAATCAAACGCTGTAATCTTCGGCGAGTACCCGAGTCTATTGCCGCCCCCATTCAGAGGAGACGAATGCCATGACCCTGCGCTCGCAAATACTTGCCCACAAGCTGGAACTGCCCAGCTCCGCCCAAGCCCTGCCGGGCCGGGAAAGCCCGATGCCAGTGCCGGAAGCGCATTACGTCAATGGCCGTCCGCTTACTGCTCCCTTCCCCGCCGGCCTGCAGCAGATCGTGCTGGGCCTGGGCTGCTTCTGGGGCGCCGAGCGGCGTTTCTGGCAGCAGCCGGGCGTGTGGGTGACGGCGGTGGGTTATGCCGGCGGCCTGACCCCGAACCCGACCTACGATGAAGTCTGCTCCGGCCTGACCGGCCACAGCGAAGTGGTGCTGGTGGTCTTCGACCCGCGAGAGACCAGCATCGAGGCGCTGCTCAAAGTGTTCTGGGAATCCCATGACCCGACCCAGGGCATGCGCCAGGGCAACGACACCGGCACCCAGTACCGTTCGGCGGTCTACTGGTTCGACCAGGCGCAGAAAGCTGCCATCGACGCCAGCCGCGCGGCCTTCCAGAAAGAGCTGAGCGCCAAGGGCTACGGCGAGATCACCACGGAAATCCGCGAGGTACCGCCGTTCTACTACGCCGAGGCCTACCACCAGCAGTACCTGGCGAAGAACCCCAACGGCTATTGCGGCCTGGGCGGCACCGGCGTGTGCCTGCCGGCGTAACAAAAGCCCCTCACCCTATCCCTCTCCCGCAAGCGGGAGAGGGGACCGTTCGGCGCCGGAGGAAACGACTCAGTCAGCCGGCACGGACAGCTCCCTCTCCCTTAGGGAGAGGGCTGGGGTGAGGGGACACGCCGGCACAGCGTTTCAAGAGGAATAATGGTTTCTCCCACAAAAAAGCCCCGGCATTGCCGGGGCTTTTTTCATTCCGCAATCAGCCAGTCCAACTGCCAGCTACCTTCGCTCTGCGCCAGCGTATCCGCCAGCCACGGCAGCAGGCCGCGCAGCTCCTCGTCCAGCGGCCACGGCGGATTCGCGATGACCAGGCCGGAGCCGTTCAGGCGCTCGGCCGTGTCCGCCGGATGCACGCAAAGCTCCGCGCGCAACAGCTTGGGCGCCGAGCTCTTCTCCAGGCGCTGGTAGAAGCGCTTGAGCTGGCGACGATCCTTGATCGGGTACCAGATGGCGACCACGGTCTGGCGCATGCGGCCGATGGCCTCGTCCAGCGCGGCCACGCAGCGTTCCAGATCGTCACCCTGCTCGAACGGCGGGTCGATCAGCAGCACGCCACGCTTCTCGGACACCGGCAGAAAGGCTCGAGGCAGCAGCCAGCCGTCGCCCTGGTGCACGGCGATGCGACGCTCGCCGCCCATGTTGGCCTTGAGCAGGCGGCCGTCCTCGGGATGCAGCTCGTTGAGCAGCACGCGGTCCTGCGGGCGGGTCAGGCGGCGCGCCAGCTCCGGCGAGCCGGGATAGAACTCCAGGCCGCCGTCGGGATTCAGGGTGCGCACTACCTCCAGGTAGTCCTGCAGCAGCTCCGGCAGATCATCGCGCTCCCACAGGCGGCCGATGCCCGACTCCCACTCGCCGGTGCGGCTGGCTTCGTCGCCCAGCAGGTCGTACAGGCCCACACCCGAGTGGCTGTCGAGGTAGGCGAAGGGCGTGTCCTTGCGCGCCATCAGCGCGAAGATGCGCGCCAGGGCGATGTGTTTGAACACGTCGGCGTGGTTGCCGGCGTGGTAGGCATGGCGGTAGTTCATGGATGGCAGACTCCTCAAGGCGCGCAGTGTAGCCGTAGTCGAGGTGTTTTAGCCCTTTATCACGCTCGTGGATGATTCTGTGCGAGGTTCATTCACCAGACTAGACTGCGGCCATTCCCACGGAGGTCGATCCATGTCCGAGACCCTGCTCAGCTCCCGCAACCTCGCTTTCGAACTCTACGAAGTACTCGATGCCGAGGCCCTGACCCTGCGCGAACGCTTCGCCGACCACAACCGCGAGACCTTCGACGCCGCCCTGGGTACCGCCCGTGGCATCGCCGAGGAGCTGTTCGCCCCGCACAACCGCAAGAACGACGAGAACGAACCGCAGTACGTCGATGGCGGCGCGGTGCTGATTCCGGAAGTGAAGCCAGCGGTGGACGCCTTCAACGAGGCCGGCTTCCAGAACGCCTCGCGCAGCTTCGAACAGGGTGGCATGCAACTGCCGCACCTGCTGTCGCGCGCCTGCTTCGCGCACTTCCAGTCGGCCAACATCGCCACCTCGTCCTACCCGATGCTGAGCATGGGCGCCAGCCACCTGATCGAGACCTTCGGCAGCGACGAGCAGAAGCGCCTGTTCCTCCAGCCGATGATCGAGGGCCGCTGGTTCGGCACCATGGCCCTGACCGAGCCCCACGCCGGCTCGTCCCTGGCCGACATCCGCACCCGCGCGGAACCGGCTGCCGACGGCAGCTACCGGATCAAGGGCAACAAGATCTTCATCTCCGGCGGCGACCACCCGTTGTCGGACAACATCGTGCACATGGTCCTGGCCAAGCTGCCGGACGCGCCGCCCGGCGTGAAAGGCATCAGCCTGTTCATCGTGCCGAAGTTCCTGGTCAACGCCGACGGCTCCCTCGGCGCGCGCAACGACGTGGCCCTGGCCGGGCTGTTCCACAAGATGGGCTGGCGCGGCACCACCTCCACGGCGCTGAACTTCGGCGATAAAGGCGAGTGCGTCGGCTATCTGGTCGGCAAGCCGCACCACGGCCTGGCCTACATGTTCCAGATGATGAACGAGGCGCGCATCGGCGTCGGCATGGGCGCGATCATGCTCGGCTATGCCGGCTACCTGTACTCGCTGGAATACGCCCGCGAACGCCCGCAGGGCCGCCCGGTGGACGCCAAGGACCCGACCTCCGCCCCCGTGGCGATCATCGAGCACGCCGACGTGCGGCGCATGCTGCTGACCCAGAAGGCCTACGTCGAAGGCGCCTTCGATCTCGGCCTGTACGCCGCGCGCCTGGTGGACGACTGCGAGACGCTGCCCACCGAGGAGGGGCGCAAGCAGGCCCACGAACTGCTCGACCTGCTCACCCCGATCGTCAAATCCTGGCCCTCGGAGTTCTGCCTCAAGGCCAACGAGCTGGCCATCCAGATCCTTGGCGGCCACGGCTACACCCGTGAATACCCGGTGGAGCAGTACTACCGCGACAACCGCCTGAACCCGATTCATGAAGGCACCCACGGCATCCAGTCGCTGGACCTGCTGGGGCGCAAGCTTGCACAGAACAACGGCGCCGGCCTCAAGCAACTGACCCGCCTGATCAACCAGTGCTGCGCACGCGCCCAGGCGCACCCGTCGCTGGACAAGCTGCGCGAGCCGCTGGAGCAGTTGATGGCGCGCCTGTCGGCGACCACCCTGAGCCTGCTCGGCGACCTGATGCAGGGCCGCGTGGCCCAGGGCCTGGCCAACTCCGCGCTGTACCTGAAGGTATTCGGTCACGCGGTAATCGGCTGGCGCTGGCTGGAGCAGGCGATCCGCGCCGAGGAAGGACTGGCGCTGATACAGAAAGGCGCAGGCAACGCCGCCGATACCGACTTCTACCGCGGCAAGCTGCAGGCCGCACGCTACTTCCTGACCTGGGAAGTACCTGCCTGCCACCACGAGCTGGCGTTGCTCGAAGCCCGCGACGACACCTGTTCGACCATGCAGGACACCTGGTTCTAGCCCTGCATGCCCTCCTGCCCCGGTCACGTCCGGGGCTTTTTTATGCCCGCCGTCTGGAGCGGCGCTACTGCACCCGGCGGACATTTTCCCCATCAACAACCAAAAAAACTGACAAACAGCATCAAACCATCCGACAGCGAAACCAGGGTGACCTGCCGTTGAATAGCGCCCGCGCAACTTCACGACCGTCACGCCCATGGCAATCAATCCCCCAACACGTCCTCACCTCCTGCTCGTTCTGCTGTCCCTGCTCTCCACCATCATTGGGCTGACCTGCATGGTCCAGCTGCTGAGCCCGGAGTCGGCGGACGCACTCCCCAATGAAAGCCCGTTACGCGTCCCGACGCAGTCGCTGAGCGCCGCCCCCATCTACAGCGAGCCCAGCGCCGAAGCCTTCGAGCACGCCGATCAGTACCTGAAGATCATCGACAAGGCGATGATCGACGGACTGGCCGTACTGCGCGGCGGCGATGGCCCCTCCATCGCCTCACAGAGCCGCTACTTCAATGCGCTGGTGAATGCCGGCTACGCCCAGTTCGGCTCTTCCTACCAGGAACCGCTGGGCAGTTGCGGCGTCGCCGGCAGCTCGGCACGGAGTCTTTGGCATACGCAGATTCGTACCGTCACCGGCCCCCGCCAGGAAGACCCGTCCGGCGAAGTGCACAAGGCACTTCTCACCCTGCAACAGGACCGGGAAGCCTGCCTCCTGGCCGCACGGCTCGCTCCCGACCAGCCACTGCGCTGGACACCCGCAACACTGTCCGCCCTCAACCTGATCCCCGCCTGGAGCGATGCCGCGCCCTGGCCGGAAATCGTCGCTGAACGAACCTCAACTAACCTTTGACAGCCTTGCAAATCCGCAGGTTAGAATCTCTTGGCATGCGGCCTGCATCCTGATCCCCGAGTAGCGTCGCCACTCCCCAACTCCCCTGGAGGTCGACACTTTGGATGCCGTGGCCATCAACAGCTATTTCCTGATCGCTGCTGTGCTGATCGGCATGAGCATCCTGGTCAGCTCGCTGTCCTCGCGACTGGGCATCCCGATCCTGGTCATCTTCCTCGCCGTGGGCATGGTCGCCGGCACCGACGGCCCCGGCGGCATCGGCTTCTCCAACTATCCCATCGCCTACCTGGTGGGCAACCTGGCGCTGGCCGTGATCCTTCTCGACGGCGGTTTGCGCACGCGGGTGGCGAGTTTCCGCGTGGCGCTCTGGCCGGCGCTCTCGCTGGCCACAGCCGGGGTGCTGATCACCGCCGGCCTGACCGGCATCGCCGCCGCCTGGCTGTTCAAGCTGAGCTGGATGGAGGGCCTGCTGATCGGCGCCATCGTCGGTTCCACCGACGCCGCGGCGGTGTTCTCCCTACTGGGCGGCAAGGGCCTCAACGAACGTGTCACCGCCACCCTGGAAATCGAGTCGGGCAGCAACGACCCGATGGCGGTGTTCCTCACCGTCACCCTGATCGACATGCTCGCCCACGGCGAGAGCGGCATGAGCTGGAGCTTCCTCTGGCATTTCCTGCGCGAGTTCGGCATCGGCTCGCTGCTCGGCCTGGGCGGCGGCTGGCTGCTGCTGCAGGTGATCAACCGCATCCACCTGGCCAGCGGCCTCTACCCACTGCTGGTAATCAGCGGCGGCCTGCTGATTTTCGCCGTGTCCAACGCGGTGCACGGCAGCGGCATCCTTGCCATCTACCTGTGCGGCCTGATGCTGGGCAACCAGCCGATCCGCTCCCGCCACGGCATCCTGCACATGCTCGACGGCATGGCCTGGCTGGCGCAGATCGGCATGTTCCTGGTCCTCGGCCTGCTGGTCACGCCCCACGACCTCTGGCCCATCGCCCTGCCGGCGCTGGGCCTGGCGCTGTGGATGATCCTCTTCGCCCGCCCGCTCTCGGTGCTGGTCGGCCTGATTCCATTCCGCGCCTTCCATGGCCGCGAGAAGGCCTTCATCGCCTGGGTCGGCCTGCGCGGCGCGGTGCCGATCATTCTCGCCGTGTTCCCGCTGATGGCGGGCTTGCCCAACGCGCAGCTGTTCTTCAACGTGGCCTTCTTCATCGTGCTGGTCTCGCTGCTGGTGCAAGGCACCAGCCTGCCCTGGGCCGCCAAGCTGCTGCGGGTGATTGTGCCGCCGGACCCGGCGCCGATCTCCCGTGCCGGCCTGGAGGTCCACCCGACCAGTGAATGGGAGCTGTTCGTCTATCACCTGAGCAAGGAAAAGTGGTGCATCGGCGCCGCCCTGCGCGAGCTGAAGATGCCCGACGGCACCCGTATCGCCGCCCTGTTCCGGGGCACCCAGCTGCTGCACCCGTCCGGCAGTACCATCCTCGAGGCCGACGACATCCTTTGCGTGATCGGTCACGAGCATGACCTCCCCGCCCTTGGCAAACTGTTCAGCCAGGCACCGGACCGCGGTCTGGGTGCGCGCTTCTTCGGCGATTTCGTCCTCGAAGGCGACGCCCAGCTCTCGGCCGTGTCCTCGCTGTATGGCCTGAAGCTGGAAGGCGTGGACGGCGAGCAGACGCTGGGCCGCTTCATCGCCCACGAAATCGGCGGCCAGGCGATCATCGGCGACCAGGTGGAATGGAACGGCCTGACCTGGACCGTCGCCGCCCTGGACGGGAACAAGATCCGCAAGGTGGGGGTCAAATTCCCCGAAGGCCGCCCCGGCCCCGGTCTGTTCCTCTGACCGCCTACCGGCGCTCGCTTGCGGGCGCCGGCCAGCCAGCACTAACCTCACTCCACTTTCCGCACGAGCCGCTGATCGCGACCATGTCATTCCTGCTGCGTACCCTGCTCACCGTCGTCCTCCTGGGCGGCTCGCTCACCGGCCTGCCCGCGCTGGCCGCCGACACAACCCCGCCCAGTGCCGACCAGGTACAGCAGAGCCTCGACGGCCTGGCCGAGCGCAAACTGCCGGAGGCCGACGCCAAGCTGATCAAGGCGAGCCTTGAGAACACCCTTAAGCTGCTGGCGGCCAAGAGCGACAGCGAGAAGCAACTGGCCGACCTCAAGGGCCGGCTGAGTGATGCGCCCCGGCTGATCAGCGAGAACCAGAAGACCCTGAGCCGCCTCAAGGGCAGCAGCGACAAACCGGCCACGCAGCGCTACGCCGGCTACAACGCCGTCCAGCTGGAAATGCTGCTCAACGAGCAATCCACCCAGTTGGCCACCTGGCAGAAGGAGATGGCCGACGCCAAGAGCGAGGCGCTCACCGCGCAAACCCGCCCGGAGCGCGCCCAGGCTGACCTGAGCAGGAACCAGACCCGCCTGCTGGAAATCGCCGGACTCCTCAAGGCCGGCAAGGAAAGCGGCAAGCCATTGGGTGACGAACATCGCGACGAGCTGCTGGCCGAACAGGCCGCGCTCACCGCGCAGAACCAGTTGCTGCGCCAGCAGCTGGCCGGCAACAACCTGTTGCTCGACCTCGCCTCCAGTCAGCGCGACCTGCTGGCAGAACGCATCGGTCGCGAGGAGCAGGAGACCCTCGAACTGCAGACAATGATCAGCGGCAAGCGCCGCGAACAGTCTGAGAGAACCGTCGCCGCGCTGTCCAAGGACGCCGACCAGGCCGCCGGCACCGACAGCCTGGTCAGCCAGGAAAGCGCCACCAACCTCAAGCTCTCGGACTACCTGCTGCGCACCACCGACCGCCTCAACACCCTGACCCGGCGCAACCTCGAAGCCAAGCAGCAACTCGACAACCTGACCCAGGGCGAGCAGGCGCTGGACGAGCAGATCAACGTCCTGCGCGGCAGCCTGCTGCTGGCGAAGATCCTCTACCAGCAGAAGCAATCCCTGCCGGTGATCAGGACCGACCGCGACCTGGCCGACGAAATCGCCGACCTGCGCCTGTACCAGTTCGAACTGAACCAGAAGCGCGATGAGCTGAACAGCTCCGAGGTCTACATCGACAACCTGCTGGCACAGCAGCCACAGGAAAGCATCACCCCGCAACTGCGCCGCGACCTGAACGAGCTGGTCAACACCCGCCTGGAGCTGATGGAGCGCCTCAACCATGAGTTGAATGCGCTGCTCAACGAGGCGATCACCCTGCAGCTGAACCAGAAGCAGCTCAAGGAAACCGCCGACAAGCTGCGCGACACCCTCGACGAGCAGATGTTCTGGATTCCCAGCAATCGCCCGCTGGACCTGTCGTGGTTCAAGATGACCCCGGTCCTGTTGCATCACCAGCTTTCCGAGGTGCCCTGGGGCTCGGGCGTGAAGGAGCTGGGCGAGGGCCTGATCGACCGTCCGTTCCTGTTCCTGCCGCTGCTCCTGCTGGTCGCCGGCCTGCTGTGGAAGCGCCGTTTCCTCTACGACAAGCTGGAATCGCTGAACGACGACATCGGCCACTTCAAGCGCGACAGCCAGGCGCACACCCCACTGGCCCTGCTGCTCGCCGTGCTACTGGCGTTGCCCGGCACCCTGGCACTGGCCATCGGCGGCCTGGCCTTGCTGCTCGACGCCCGCGGACAGAACGCCACCCTCGGCAGCGCCCTGCTGGAAATGGCCCAGGTCTGGCTGGTGTTCTACACCGCACACCGCATCCTGCGTCCGGGCGGCATCGCCGAGCGGCACTTCCACTGGAGCCAGCCACAGGTGCAGTTCCTCGGCAAGCTGATGCGCCGACTGGGCCTGGTGGTGATGTCGCTGGTTGCCGTGGTCACGGTCGCCGAGCACCAGCCGGCCAGCCTGGCGGATGACGTGATCGGCATCGCTATCGTGCTGTTCGGCTATGCCGCGATGACCTGGATACTCGGCCAGCTGCTGTTCGGCAGCCCCTCCAGCGAACGCCCGTCGATGATCAAGATGATCGTCGGCCTGGGCTTCACCGTGCTGCCGGTGGCGCTGTTCCTGGCAGTGGGCTTCGGCTACTACTACACCGCGCTCAAGCTCACCGACCGCCTCATCGACACCCTCTTCCTGCTGATGTTCTGGATGGTGGTGGAAGCCACCTTCGTCCGCGGCATGGGCGTCGCCGCCCGTCGCCTGGCCTACCAGCGCGCCCTGAAGAACCGACAGAACGCGCCCAAGGAAGGCATCGAAGGCACCGAGGTGATCGAGGAGCCGACCCTGGGCATCGAGCAGATCAACGAACAGTCGATGCGACTGATCCGTCTGGGCCTGTTGATCGGCTTCGTGGTCACCCTGTACTGGGTCTGGGCCGACCTGATCAGCGTGGTCTCCTACCTCGACAACGTGACCCTCTACCAGTACACCAGCGGTACCGGTGACGCGGCGTCCACCACGCCGATCAGCCTGGGCGACTTCCTCATGGCCCTGGTGATCGCCGCAGTGACCGTCGCTCTGGCGCGCAACCTCCCCGGCCTGCTGGAGGTGCTGGTATTGCAGCGCCTGACCCTGGCCCAGGGCAGCGCCTACGCCATCACCACCCTGCTCTCCTACGCCATCAGCGGCGTCGGCTTCGTCAGCGCGCTGTCCACCCTTGGGGTGAGCTGGGACAAGCTGCAGTGGCTGGTGGCCGCGCTGTCGGTCGGCCTGGGCTTCGGCCTGCAGGCGATCTTCTCCAACTTCGTCTCCGGCCTGATCATCCTCTTCGAGCGTCCGGTGCGGATCGGCGACGTGGTGACCATCGGCAGCCTGTCCGGCACCGTCAGCCGGATTCGCATCCGCGCCACCACCATCACCGACTTCGACCGCAAGGAAATCATCGTCCCCAACCAGACCTTCATCACCGGCCAGCTGGTGAACTGGTCGTTGAGCGACACGGTGACCCGGGTCACCATAAAGATCGGCCTGGCCTACGAAAGCGACCTGCCCCTGGCGCGCAAGATCATGCTCGACGCGGCTCACGCCAACTCGCGCATCCTTCGCGACCCGGAGCCGGTGCTGTACTTCACCACCATCAGCGCCAGCACCTTCGACTACGAACTGCGTTTCCACGTGCGCGAACTGGGCGACCGCAACCCGGCGGTGGATGAAACCCTGACCCGCATCGCCCTGGCCTTCCGCGAAAAAGGCATCGACATGGCGTTCAACCAGGTCGACGTGTTCGTGAAGAACCTGCAAGGCCAGGAAGCCCAGTTGATCATTGGCCAACAGCCCTCTGCTACGCCGGTTCAGCTCAAGCCAGCGCAGGACAAGCCCGACGCCGGCAAGGCCTGAGGGTGGACGCCTCCGGATAAATCCGAGCACAATGCTCGGACTTATCCGGAGTCACCCAGTGAAAAAGCTCGACGAACTCGTCTTCGATAACCGCTTCGCCCGCCTGGGCGACGTCTTTTCCACCGAAGTCCTGCCCGACCCCATCGCCGACCCGCGCCTGGTCATCGCCAGCACCTCGGCCATGGCGCTGCTAGACCTCGACCCAAGCGAAGCGGACGACCCGGTGTTCGCCGAAATCTTCGCCGGCCACAAGCTGTGGGACGCGGCCGAGCCACGGGCGATGGTCTACTCAGGGCACCAGTTCGGCGCCTACAACCCGCGCCTGGGCGATGGTCGCGGCCTGCTGCTGGGCGAAGTGGTGAACGACGCCGGCGAACACTGGGACCTGCACCTCAAGGGCGCCGGACAGACACCCTACTCACGCATGGGCGACGGCCGCGCAGTGCTGCGCTCTTCGATCCGCGAATTCCTCGCCAGCGAATACCTCAATGCGCTGGGCATCCCCACCAGCCGCGCCCTGTGCGTCACCGGCTCCAGCACCACGGTATGGCGCGAGACCAAGGAAACCGGCGCCATGCTGCTGCGCCTGGCGCCCAGCCACGTACGCTTCGGCCACTTCGAGTATTTCTACTACACGAAGCAGGAAGAGCATCTGAAGACCCTGGGCGAGTTCGTCCTGCGCGAATACTTCCCGCAATGCCTGAGCGATGAGAAACCCTACCTCGCCCTCTTCCGCGAAGTGGTCGAACGCAACGCCGAGATGATCGCGCTCTGGCAGGCCTACGGCTTCTGCCACGGGGTGATGAACACCGACAACATGTCGATCCTCGGCATCACCTTCGACTACGGCCCCTACGCCTTCCTCGACGACTTCGACGCCAACCACATCTGCAACCACTCCGACGACATGGGCCGCTACTCCTTCAGCAACCAGGTGCCCATCGCCCACTGGAACCTCGCCGCGCTGGGCCAGGCGCTGACGCCCTTCGTCGAAGTCGACGACCTGCGCGCCACCCTGGACCTGTTCCTGCCGCTCTACCAGGCCCACTACCTCGACCTGATGCGCCGCCGCCTGGGGCTGACCACAGCGGAAGACGGCGACCTGGAACTGGTGCAAACCCTGCTGCAGGCCATGCAGAAAGGCGCGGTGGACTACTCGCTGTTCTTCCGCCGCCTCGGCGAGCAGGCACCGGAGCAGGCGCTGGCGGTGGTGCGTGAGGACTTCGTCGACCTGGCGACCTTCGACGCCTGGGCTGCCGAGTACCGCGCCCGCGCCGAGCGCGAAGGTGGCAGCCAGGAAGACAGGCGAGCGCGCATGCACGCGGTCAACCCGCTCTACGTCCTGCGCAATTACCTCGCCCAGGAAGCCATCACCGCCGCCGAACAGGGCAACTACAGCGTGGTGCGCCGCCTGCATGAAGTGTTGAGCAAGCCATTCGAAGAGCAGCCCGGTGCCGAGGCCTTCACCCGCCGTCCGCCAGACTGGGGCAAGCACCTGGAGATCAGTTGTTCCTCGTGAGCCGGTTATAAGCTCAGCGAAAAGCGATCTAGCGGCGCCCCGGCGGTATTGCTCCCGGTCATTGACCGACGCCGGACGCCGCTCGCATCCTCGGTCCTTTCTGCCACAAGGATGCTCGAACAATGAAACTGGAAACCCTCGCCATTCACGCCGGCTACAGCCCCGACCCGACCACCAAGGCCGTGGCCGTGCCGATCTACCAGACCAGCTCCTACGCCTTCGACGACACCCAGCACGGCGCCGACCTGTTCGACCTGAAAGTCGCCGGCAACATCTACACCCGAATCATGAACCCCACCAACGCGGTGCTGGAGGAGCGCGTAGCGGCGCTGGAAGGCGGGGTCGGCGCACTGGCCGTAGCCTCGGGCATGGCCGCCATCACCTACGCCATCCAGACCGTGGCCGAGGCTGGCGACAACATCGTCTCGGTGGCCAAGCTCTACGGCGGCACCTACAACCTGCTCGCCCACACCCTACCGCGCTTCGGCATCCAGACCCGCTTCGCGCCCCATGACGACATCGCCGCCCTCGAAGCGCTGATCGACGAGCGCACCAAGGCGGTGTTCTGCGAATCCATCGGCAACCCGGCGGGCAACATCGTCGACCTGCAGGCCCTGGCCGACGCCGCGCACCGCCACGGCGTGCCGCTGATCGTCGACAATACCGTCGCCACGCCGATCCTCTGCCGGCCCTTCGAGCACGGCGCGGACATCGTCGTGCATTCGCTGACCAAGTACATCGGCGGCCACGGCACCAGCATCGGCGGCATCGTCGTCGACTCCGGCAACTTCCCCTGGGCCGAGAACAAGGCGCGCTTCCCGCTGCTCAACACCCCGGACCCGTCCTACCACGGCGTGACCTACACCGAAGCCTTCGGCCCCGCCGCCTTCATCGGCCGCTGCCGCGTGGTGCCGCTGCGCAACACCGGCGCCGCGCTGTCGCCGTTCAACGCCTTCCTCATCCTGCAGGGCCTGGAAACCCTGGCGCTGCGCATGGAGCGCCACTGCGACAACGCCCTGAAAGTCGCGCGCTACCTGCAGGAACATCCGCAGGTGAACTGGGTGAAATACGCAGGCCTCGCCGACCACCCCGAGCACGCCCTGGCCCAGCGCTACATGGGCGGCCAGCCGGCGGCGATCCTCTCCTTCGGCATCCAGGGCGGACAGGAAGCCGGCGCGCGCTTCATCGACGCACTGAAGCTGGTGGTACGCCTGGTGAACATCGGCGACGCCAAGTCCCTGGCCTGCCACCCGGCCTCCACCACCCACCGCCAGCTCAACGACGAGGAACTGGAGAAGGCCGGCGTACCGCGCGACATGGTGCGCCTGTCCATCGGCATCGAGCATATCGACGACATCCTCGCCGACCTCGCCCAGGCGCTGCGGGCTGCCGAGGGTTGAAACCCGGACCGCGAGGCTCCACCTTGGCGTCATAGCCTCTGGAGCCTCGCCATGTCCGAATCCCTGATCATCCCCTGCCCGCAGTGCAACGGCCTCAACCGCGTACCCGCCGAGCGCCTGGGCGACGCGCCGCGCTGCGGCCGCTGCCAGTCGCCGGTCATCGTCGACCGCCCCTTCGAGCTGAACGAAGCCGGCTTCGCCGCCCAGGCCAAGGGCGACCTGCCGCTGCTGGTGGACGTCTGGGCCGACTGGTGCGGTCCGTGCAAGAGCTTTGCGCCGGTATTCGAGCAGGCGGCCGCGCGCCTGTCCGGAAAAGTGCGTCTGGCCAAGCTGGACAGCGATGCCAACCCGAACCTCTCCACGCGCCTGGGCATCCGTTCGATTCCCAGCCTGATCCTGCTGCGTAACGGCCAGGAAGTGGCGCGCCAGAGCGGCGCCATACCGCTGCCACAGTTGCTCGACTGGCTGGCTCGCAACGGTATCTGACGCCCTCATCCACTGAGCGATCCGGTCAATCCGCGCGGTCATTGCCAGACCGTGCGGTGCAGCTAGTCTTGGGCAGACGATAAACAGGCGAAACGGAGCGCGCCCATGTCCTACCCCGAAGCATTCATCCGCCAGGTCACCGAAGAACACATCGCCTTCGTCAAACGCACGGGCCTGAAGGCCGAAGTGCTGGAAGCAGGCCATGTGCGCCTGCGTATGCCGCTCAAGGGCAACGAGAACCACATCCACAACATGTACGCCGGCGCCCTGTTCACCGTGGCCGAACTGCCGGGCGGCGTGCTCATGATGACCAGCTTCGACGCTCGACGCTTCTACCCGATCGTCAAGGAAGCCGGACTGCGCTTCCTGCGCCCCGCCGCCAGCGACATTACTGTCGACGCCCGGCTCAGCGAGGACAAAATCCAGCGCATCGGCGAGGAAGCGACCACCAACGGCAAGGCCGACTTCGTGCTCGACCTACAACTCAAGGATGAGAACGGCGACGTTGTCGCCGAGAGCCACGCCGTCTATCAACTGCGTAGCCGCTGACGATGGGCCGTTGTCCTGTATCAAGGTGAAATTTCCTACATGGCGCGACAGTGGTGGCGTCACAGAGGGACGCCACCATGTACAGGAACCTGCTCGTCGCCCACGACCTCAGCGTGGAAGCGGACATTGCGGTACGCCGCGCCGCCCAACTGGCCCGCCAGCATGGCGCGCACGTCACCTTGCTGCATGTGATCGAGGAGTACTTCCCCGACCGCATGATGGACACCGTCCGTGAGGCCGCCGAGGTCGCGTTGCGCGATGCCGTGGCGGCCAACGCCATTGCCGACTACCAGTTGCTGATCCGCCAGGGCCGCGCCGCGACCACCGTCACCCAGGCAGCGCAGGAGCTCAAGGCCGACCTGCTGCTGATCGGTGCGCATCACCAGCAGATTCTTGAGCGCTTCGACGGCACCACACTGGAGCGGATCGCCCGCCATTGCCGCACGCCGATTCTGCTGGCAGTGGATGAATCCGCCGAACCCTACACCCGCGCACTGGCCGGACTGGACCTGTCACTGTGCTCCTGCCAGGCCTGGCGCGCCGGCTACCGGCTGCTGCCGACCGGCGCGCAGCTGCTGGCGCTCAATGCCTACCAGCCCGGCAGGACCGGGCGCGCCGACGAGCATCTGGAGACCCAGCGCGCGCTGCTGCGCCAGACACTGCAGGATGAGCGCGCACAGTTGCCGGCCGAAGGGCCGCAATTGCTCTGTGCGGTGCAACCGGGAAACTTCCAACAGGCGCTGGAGACCGCGCTGCGGGAATGGACGCCAGACCTGCTGGTGCTCGGCAGTCGCAGCCGCGGCGCCATCGAGCAGGCCATGCTCGGCAGTTCGACCCGCTACTTCCTGCGTCGGCCGCCGTGCGACATTCTCATCTCGCAGTGAGGCGCCGCCGGGCACGCCCCCTGGGCGGGAGCGTTTGATCTGCCGGGAGCTCAGGCTTCCAGCAGGTTGTGCAGCTCGACGAACTGCTGGGTCAGCTTGTGTCGCGGATCGAGGAAGATCAGCGGCGTGCACGCCTGGTGCGACTCACGCATCTTCACCGAGCTCATCAGGTACACCGGCAGCACCGGCAGCTCCTCTTCCACCAGTTCATCCAGCAACTGCTGCGGCAAGGTCGCACGCGGCTGGAACTGGTTGACCACGATGCCCTCGACTTCCAGGTCCTCATTGTGGTCCTCCTTCAGCTCCTCGATCTCCTGCAGCAGGCCGTAGAGCGCCTGGCGGGAGAAGCTGTCGCAGTCGAAGGGGATCAGGCAGCGATCAGCGGCGATCAGCGCCGAGACGGTGTAGAAGTTCAGCGCCGGCGGGGTATCCAGGTAGATCCGGTCGTAGTCTTCGGCCAGCTCGTCCAGCAGTTTGCGCAACTTGTTGATCTTGTGCTTCTGCTCGAGCTTGGGTTGCAGGTCGGCCAGCTCCGGGCTCGCCGTGACCACGTGCAGGTTGTCGAAGGGCGTCTCGTAGATATCGACCTTGCCCTTGCGGCTGAAGGGGCCGGACGAGAGGGTCTGCTTGAAGAAGTCGGCGATTCCTACCGGCAGGTCCTCACCGGTCAGCCCGGTCAGGTAGTGCGTCGAGTTGGCCTGGGCATCCAGGTCCACCAGCAGCGTGCGATACCCCTCCGCCGCACTGACCGCCGCCAGGTTGCAGGCAATGCTCGATTTGCCCACTCCACCTTTCTGATTGAACACCACGCGCCGCATGAGCCTGCCTCCGAAGCCATTCGAGTGTCCGGATTCTATGCAATGGCCATGACAACGGCGAGCCCTCCGTCGAACGGTCAGCCGTCGGCGCGCAAAGCGGCTACTTCGCGGGTCAGCAGATCGATGAAGGACTGCGCCAGCGGCGAGCGTTCGTCGCGCCGACGTACCAGCCACACCGAGCTGGTCGCCCCCGGATCGAGCAGCGTGCGGTAGACAACACCGTCCACCCGCGTGCGACGGAACGAGGCCGGCAGCATGGAGACGCCCAGCCCGGCGGCCACCAGGCCGATGATGGTCATGGCCTCGCCGGCCTCCTGGGCGATGCGCGGGCTAAAGCCGGCCTGCCGCGACAGGGCGATCAACTGGCTGTAAAGGCCGGTGCCATAGCTGCGGGGAAAGAACACGAAAGGCTCATCCGCCAGCGCGGCAAACTCCAGGCCGTCCAGGCTGGACTCGGCCAGCGGGTGGTCGGCCCGGAGCACCGCCACCAGCGGCTCGCTGAACAGCTCCACCGCCTCCAGGGTTTCCGGCAGGGCGATCGGCCGGATCAGCCCGACCTGCACCCGCTCCTCCAGCAGGGCCTGCACGGCCTGGCCGCTGCTCAGCTCCTGCAGTTCCAGGTGAACGTCCGGGTAGGCCTGGCGGAACGCCAGGATGCTGCGCGGCAGGGTCGAGGTGAAGGGTGCGGAGGCGGTGAAACCGATCTTCAACTCGCCCAGTTCGCCCTGGTGCGCGCGGCGCGCCAGCAGCACCGCGCGATCGACCTGCTGCAGCACCTGCCGCGCCTCGGTCAGGAACAGCCGCCCCGCCTCGGTCAGCGCCACCCGTCGATTGGTGCGCTCCAGCAGACGCGCGCCGATCTCCTCTTCCAGCGCCTGGATCTGCTGGCTCAAGGGCGGCTGCGAGATGCCCAGTTGCTCGGCGGCACGGCCAAAGTGCAGCTCTTCGGCCACGGCAATGAAGTAACGCAGATGCCTCAATTCCATGCCACCACCATTGAGTCGAAATACATATCAAACGTGTCGATTAATATATTGGAAATAATAAAGACTGCTCCCTATCCTTGCCAGCACAAGCCCAATAACAACTCCAAAATCTTCCGCCATCCCCGTCGTACGGGCCTTTTCCGCCCCTGCGCGAGCCGAATCGAGGTGAGTTGTGAGTCAATCTGCGTTGCGGGCTCCAGAACCAGTCGAACCCGAGTTACTCAATGCCGCGCGCCAAGCGAATGCCAGCGTCGTCAGCGCGGTCGAAGAGATCGAGCGTTATATCGAGAAAGGCACCCCGGCCTTCATGCGCACCTCCCTGGCGCTGTTCTCCGGCGGCTTCGCCACTTTCGCCCTGCTCTACTGCGTGCAACCGATGATGCCGGTGCTGTCCAAGGCCTTCGACCTGACGGCGGCACAGAGCAGCCTGGTGCTATCGATCTCCACCATCACCATGGCCTTCGGCCTGTTGGTCACCGGGCCTATTTCCGACGCCATCGGGCGCAAGTCGATCATGGTCGCCTCGCTGATCCTCGCCGCCCTGTTCACCCTCGGCAGCGCAGTCATGCCGACCTGGCATGGCGTCCTGGCGATGCGCGCGCTGCTCGGCCTGTCGCTCAGCGGCCTGGCAGCGGTGGGCATGACCTACCTCTCCGAGGAAATCCATCCGCAGCACATCGGCCTGTCCATGGGGCTGTATATCGGCGGCAATGCCATCGGCGGGATGAGCGGGCGGTTGATCAGTGGCGTGCTGGTGGACTACGTGAACTGGCACGTGGCGCTGGCCACCCTGGGCGTGCTCGCCCTGGCCGCAGCGCTGCTGTTCTGGCGCATCCTGCCCGAGTCGAAGAACTTCCGCCCGGCACCACTCAAGCCGCGCCAACTGGCCGAGGGCTTGCGCGGACACTTCCGCGATGCCGGCCTGCCCTGGCTGTTCCTTGTAGGCTTCCTGCTGATGGGGGCGTTCGTCACCCTGTTCAACTACATCGGCTACCGCCTGCTGGCAGACCCGTACCACCTGAGCCAGGCAGTGGTCGGCGTGCTCTCGGTGGTCTACCTGTCAGGCATCTACAGCTCCGCCTGGGTCGGCTCCCTGGCCGACCGCCTGGGCCGGCGCAAGGTGCTCTGGGCGATGATCGCGCTGATGCTCGGCGGCCTGCTGATCACCCTGCTGCAACCGCTGGCCCTGGTGCTGGTCGGCATGCTGGTGTTCACCTTCGGCTTCTTCGGCGCGCACTCGGTAGCCAGCAGCTGGATCGGCCGCCGCGCGCTGAAAGCCAAAGGCCAGGCGTCGTCGTTGTACCTGTTCAGCTACTACGTGGGCTCGAGCGTCGCCGGCACCGCCGGCGGGGTGTTCTGGCACCACTATGGCTGGAACGGTGTGGGGCTTTTCATCGCCGGCCTGCTGGTGATTGCGCTGCTGGTGGCATTGCACCTGGCCCGACTTGCAGTGTTACCGCGCGACCTGCCCGCACTTGCCAGACACGGGTAATTTCTACACACATCTTGCAAAACATATCCAAAAACGACACTGAACGGTCGTACAAGGATAACTTCATGCATCCCTACGACGCCCTTCATGCGGGCGTTGTAGCATTTCTTCCCACTCTACGACTAAAGTCGTAACAAAATATGGCGCGTTCCTTGCGTCAAGAAAAATGCACGACTTGTTGGAATCCTGAAACGGACCTCGGCTCCCGCAGTACGCAATTCCCTCCTGTAGTTGTAGGTAAAGCATGAGCAGTACTCCTTCTTCCGGCCTCTCCCAGGGCCTGAAAAATCGTCACGTCACGATGCTTTCGATTGCCGGGGCCATTGGCGCCGGCCTGTTCGTAGGTTCCGGCCATGCCATCGCCGAGGCCGGTCCGGCAGTCATGATTTCCTATCTGGTCGCGGGCCTGCTGGTGGTCCTGGTGATGCGCATGCTGGCCGAGATGGCCGTCGCGCAGCCGGACAGCGGCTCCTTCTCCACCTATGCCGACCGCGCCATCGGCCACTGGGCCGGCTTCACCATCGGCTGGCTGTACTGGTGGTTCTGGGTCCTGGTGATTCCGTTGGAAGCCAACGCCGCCGCGGCCATCATCCACGCCTGGTTCCCCGGCGCGCCGATCTGGGTACTGGCCTTCGTGATCACTTCCGCGCTGACCATCACCAACCTGTTCAGTGTGAAGAACTACGGTGAGTTCGAGTTCTGGCTGGCGCTGATCAAGGTCGTCTCGATCATCGCCTTCCTGATTCTGGGCTGCGCAGCCATCTTCGGCTTCTCGCCCAACAGCGAAGTCTCCGGCATCGGCCACCTGACCAGCGAAGGCTTCATGCCCAGGGGCTGGGGTGCCGTGCTCGCCGCGCTGCTGACCACCATGTTCTCCTTCATGGGTTCGGAGATCGTCACCATCGCCGCCACCGAGTCCAAGGACCCGGCGCAGCAGATCACCCGCGCCACCAACTCGGTGATCTGGCGTATCGCGCTGTTCTACCTGCTGTCGATCCTGATCGTGGTCTGCCTGGTGCCGTGGAACGATCCGCGCCTGGTGAGCATGGGCTCCTACCAGACCGTGCTGGAGCACCTGCACATCCCGTACGCCAAGCTGATCGTCGACATCATCGTCCTCGTCTCGGTGACCAGTTGCCTGAACTCGGCGCTCTACACCGCCTCGCGCATGATGTACTCCCTGAGCAAGCGCGGCGACGCGCCGAAGATCGCCCAGGTGACCAGCGTCAGCCGCACCCCGGTGTACGCCGTGCTGCTGTCCACCGCCATGGCCTTCCTGTGCACCTTCGCCAACTACCTGGCCCCGGCCGAAGTGTTCAACTTCCTGCTGGCCAGCTCCGGCGCCATCGCCCTGCTGGTGTACCTGGTGATCGCCCTGTCGCAACTGCGCATGCGCAAGAAGCTGCTCGCCCAGGGCCATCAGCTGAAGCTGAAGATGTGGCTGTTCCCCTGGCTGACCTGGGCGGTGATCATCTTCATCGTCGGCGCCCTCGCGATCATGCTGATCCGCCCGGATCACCGCATGGAAGTGGTCGCCACCACCCTGCTGACCGTCGTGGTGGTCTGCTCGGGCCTGCTGGTGTCGAACCGTCGCAAGGCCCAGAGCGCCGCCGGATTGGTGGGCGATGCTGCGTGATGCACTCTGATGGGGCTTGAAGCTCCATGAGGGAACTAAAAAGCCCCGCTTCGCAGCGGGGCTTTTTCATTGACGGTGATGCACGGAGCCAGCCCGTAGGAGCGGACCTTGTCCGCGAAATCCCTCGCGGATGAATCCCCTCCTACAGGGGTATTCCGGCAGTCTGCGCCTGCATAGTCCGCGCTCCACCCGCAGCTCCAGCGCCCAGGCTGAAGCTCGCAGCGCTCTTCGTAGGACCGAGGAGGACGTCCCGTCCTGCGCGCGCCCATACCCCGGGAAAAAAAGCCCCGCATCCGCGGGGCTTTTCAGTTCAGCGCCAGGTTCAGTGGTACTGCGCCGACAGCTCGTGCACCGCCTCGAAGAAGGCGCCGGCATGGGCCGGATCGACTTCCGGGGTGATTCCGTGGCCGAGGTTGAACACGTGCCCATTGCCGTTACCAAAGGCGCCAAGGATGCGAGCGACTTCGGCACGGATGGCTTCCGGCTTGGCATGCAGCACCGCCGGGTCCATGTTGCCCTGCAGCGCCACCTTGTCGCCAACGCGGGCGCGGGCGCTGCCAATGTCGCAGGTCCAGTCCAGGCCCAGGGCTTCGGCGCCGGTGTTGGCCATGGATTCCAGCCACAGGCCGCCACCCTTGGTGAAGAGGATCACCGGCACGCGGCGACCTTCGTGTTCGCGGATCAGGCCGTCGACGATCTTCTGCATGTAGGCCAGGGAGAACTCCTGGTACGCCGCCGCCGACAGCGCGCCGCCCCAGGAATCGAAGATCTGCACCGCCTGGGCGCCGGCGAGGATCTGGCCGTTCAGGTAGTTGGTGACCGACTGCGCCAGCTTGTCCAGCAGCGCGTGCAGGGCCTGCGGGTTGTCGTAGAGCATCGCCTTGGTCTTGCGGAAGTCACGGCTGGAGCCGCCTTCGACCATGTAGGTGGCCAGGGTCCAGGGACTGCCGGAGAAGCCGATCAGCGGCACGCGGCCGTTCAGCTCGCGGCGGATGGTGCGCACGGCGTCCATCACGTAGCCCAGGTCCTTCTCCGGATCGGGGATCGGCAGGGCATCGATGTCGGCCTGGGTGGTCACGACCCTCTTGAAACGCGGGCCTTCGCCGGTCTCGAAGTACAGGCCCTGGCCCATGGCGTCGGGGATGGTGAGGATGTCGGAGAAGAGGATCGCGGCATCCAGCTGCGGGTAACGGTCCAGCGGCTGCAGGGTCACTTCGCAGGCCATCTGCGGGTTCATGCACAGGCTCATGAAGTCACCGGCCTTGGCGCGGGTGGCGCGGTATTCCGGCAGGTAGCGGCCGGCCTGGCGCATCATCCAGACGGGGGTGACATCGACGGGCTGCTTGAGCAGGGCGCGGAGGAAGCGATCGTTCTTCAGGGCAGTCATAACGGCATCCGGAAAAAAAGTGCGGGCATTTTCGCAAAGCCCAAACGAAAAGGCACGGCGGGTGCCGTGCCTTTTGTCTTGCGCGACATTTGGTCGCTGCTGGAAGTGCTTTTCGTAGGACCGAGGGGACGCCTAGTCCTTGCTCGCGAATGCCCCGCTGCGGGGCAAGTTCGCGAGCAAGCTCGCTCCTACAAACTCCCGATCAGACGCCCAGGTAGTCCAGAATGCCTTCAGCAGCCGTACGGCCTTCGAAGATCGCGGTCACCACCAGGTCGGAACCCCGGACCATGTCTCCACCGGCGAAGATCTTCGGATTGCTGGTCTGGTGCTTGAACTGCGCGGCGGCCGGGGCGATGACGCGGCCCTGGCTGTCGATTTCCACCTGGTGCTGGTCGAACCACGGGGCCGGGCTCGGGCGGAAGCCGAAGGCGATCAGCACGGCTTCGGCCGGGATGATTTCCTCGGAGCCCGGGATCGGCTCGGGGCTGCGACGGCCACGGGCATCCGGCTCGCCGAGACGGGTCTCGACCACCTTAACGCCTTCCACCTTGTCCTCGCCGACGATGGCGATGGGCTGGCGGTTGAAGAGGAACTTCACGCCCTCTTCCTTGGCGTTCTTCACCTCTTTGCGCGAGCCAGGCATGTTCTCTTCGTCACGACGGTAGGCGCAGGTCACGCTCTTGGCCCCCTGGCGGATCGAAGTACGGTTGCAGTCCATCGCGGTGTCGCCACCGCCCAGCACCACGACACGCTTGCCCTTCATGTCGACAAAGTCTTCCGGCGACTTCTCGAAGCCCAGGTTGCGGTTCACGTTGGCGATCAGGAAGTCCAGCGCATCGTGCACGCCGGGCAGGTCCTCGCCGGGGAAGCCGCCTTTCATGTAGGTGTAGGTGCCCATGCCCATGAACACGGCATCGTACTCATCGAGCAGTTGCTCCATGGTCACGTCCTTGCCAATCTCGGTGTTCAGGCGGAACTCGATGCCCATGCCGGTGAAGACTTCTCGGCGACGGGACAGCACCTGCTTCTCCAGCTTGAACTCGGGGATGCCGAAGGTCAGCAGGCCGCCGATTTCCGGGTTCTTGTCGAACACCACCGGAGTCACGCCGTTGCGCACCAGCACATCGGCGCAGCCCAGGCCCGCCGGGCCCGCGCCGATCACGGCGACGCGCTTGCCGGTGGGCTTGACCTTGGACATGTCCGGGCGCCAGCCCATGGCGAACGCGGTGTCGGTGATGTACTTCTCCACCGAACCGATGGTGACCGCGCCGAACCCGTCGTTCAGGGTGCAGGCGCCTTCGCACAGGCGGTCCTGCGGGCACACCCGGCCGCAGACTTCCGGCAGGGTGTTGGTCTGGTGGGACAGTTCGGCGGCGGCGAGGATGTTGCCTTCGGAGACCAGCTTCAACCAGTTAGGGATGAAGTTGTGCACCGGGCACTTCCACTCGCAATACGGGTTGCCGCAGCCCAGGCAGCGGTGGGCCTGGTCGGCCGCCTGCTGCGGCTTGAACAGGTCGTAGATTTCCACGAACTCGCGCTTGCGTTGGCGCAGGAGCTTCTTCTTCGGATCCTTGCGCCCGACTTCGATGAACTGGAAGTCGTTATTCAGACGTTCAGACATTTTCAGACCTCATCAAACTTCAGGCGCTTATTGCGGGTTGGCACGGGTGCTGGTCAGCAGGGAACCGAGGCTTGCAGCCTTGGGTTTCACCAGCCAGAACCGACGCAGGTAGTCGTCGAGGTTCTCCAGCAGATGTGCGCCCCACTCACTCGCGGTTTCCGCCACGTACTCGACCAGGACCTTGCGCAGGTGGCTGCGGTAGGCCTCCATCGCTTCGCCGCTGATGCGCTGGATTTCCACCAGTTCATGGTTCACGCGGTCAACGAAGGTGTTGTCCATGTCGAGGACGTAAGCGAAGCCACCGGTCATGCCGGAGCCGAAGTTGTAGCCGGTCTTGCCCAGTACGCAGATGAAGCCGCCGGTCATGTATTCGCAGCAGTGGTCACCGGTGCCTTCCACGACGGCATGGGCACCGGAGTTGCGCACGCCGAAACGCTCGCCCGCGGTACCCGCGGCGAACAGCTTGCCGCCGGTGGCGCCGTACAGGCAGGTGTTGCCGACGATGGCCGACTCCTGCGACTTGAACGGGCTGCCCTTGGGCGGGGTGACGACCAGTTTGCCGCCGGTCATGCCCTTGCCTACGTAGTCGTTGGCGTCACCTTCCAGGTACAGGTGCAGGCCGCCGGCGTTCCATACGCCGAAGCTCTGCCCCGCAGTGCCCTTGAAGCGGAAGGTGATCGGCGCCTTGGCCATGCCCTGGTTGCCGTGGACCTTGGCGATCTCACCGGAAATCCGCGCGCCAATGGAACGGTCGCAGTTGCAGATGTCCAGCTCGTATTCGCCGCCCTTGGCGCCTGCGATGGCGTCGCGGGCCAGCTCGACCATCTTCTCGGCCAGCAGGCCTTGGTCGAACGGCGGGTTCTTCTCGACTTCGCAGAACTGCGGCTTCTCGGCCGGGATCAGGTCGCTGCCCAGCAGCGGCGTGAGGTCGAGGTTGCCCTGCTTGGGCGTCTCGCCCGGCAGGATTTCCAGCAGGTCGGTGCGGCCGATCAGCTCTTCCAGGCTGCGCACGCCAAGCTTGGCCAGCCACTCACGGGTCTCGCTGGCGATGAAGGTGAAGAAGTTCACCACCATGTCCACGGTGCCGATGAAGTGGTCCTTGCGCAGCTTGTCGTTCTGGGTGGCGACGCCGGTGGCGCAGTTGTTCAGATGGCAGATGCGCAGGTACTTGCAGCCCAGGGCGATCATCGGGGCGGTGCCGAAGCCGAAGCTCTCGGCGCCGAGGATCGCGGCCTTGATGACGTCCAGACCGGTCTTCAGGCCGCCGTCGGTCTGCACGCGGACCTTGCCGCGCAGGTCGTTGCCGCGCAGGGTCTGGTGCGCCTCGGCGAGGCCCAGCTCCCACGGCGAACCGGCGTACTTGATGGAGGTGATCGGCGAGGCGCCGGTACCGCCGTCGTAGCCGGAGATGGTGATCAGGTCGGCATAGGCCTTGGCCACGCCGGCGGCGATGGTGCCTACACCCGGTTCGGACACCAGCTTCACCGACACCAGCGCCTGCGGGTTGACCTGCTTGAGGTCGAAGATCAGCTGGGCGAGGTCTTCGATGGAGTAAATGTCGTGGTGCGGCGGCGGCGAGATCAGGGTCACGCCGGGCACGGCATAGCGCAGGCGGGCGATCAGGCCGTTGACCTTGCCGCCGGGCAGCTGGCCGCCTTCGCCGGGCTTGGCGCCCTGGGCCACCTTGATCTGCAGGACTTCGGCGTTGACCAGGTATTCCGGGGTCACACCGAAGCGGCCGGTAGCCACCTGCTTGATCTTCGAGCTTTTCAGCGTGCCGTAGCGCGCCGGGTCTTCGCCACCCTCACCGGAGTTGGAGCGGCCGCCCAGGCGGTTCATGGCCTCGGCCAGAGCCTCGTGGGCCTCCGGCGACAGCGCGCCGAGGGAGATACCGGCGGCGTCGAAGCGCTTGAAGATGGACTCCAGCGGCTCGATTTCGTCCAGGCTCAGCGGTTGCTCGGAGGTTTTCACCTTGAGCAGGTCACGCAGCATGGAGACCGGGCGCTGGTCCACCAGCGCGGTGTATTCCTTGAACTTGGCGTAGTCGCCCTGCTGCACGGCGGCCTGCAGGGTGTTCACCACGTCCGGGTTGTAGGCGTGGTACTCGCCGCCATAGACGAACTTCAGCAGGCCGCCCTGCTGGATCGGCTTGCGGTTGTTCCAGGCTTCGAACGCGAGCAGTTTCTGCTCGTTCTCGATGTCGATGAAGCGCGCGCCCTGGATGCGACTCGGGGTGCCCGGGAAGCACAGGCCGGTGACTTCGTCGGACAGGCCGATGGCTTCGAACAGTTGGGCGCCACGGTAGGAGGCGATGGTGGAGATACCCATCTTCGAGAGGATCTTCAGCATCCCCTTGGAGATGCCCTTGCGGTAGTACTTGAAGACCTCGTAGAGGTCGCCCAGCACTTCGCCGGTGCGGATCAGGTCGGCCAGCACCTCGTAGGCGAGGAACGGGTAGACCGCGGACGCACCGAAGCCCACCAGCACTGCGAAGTGGTGCGGGTCACGGGCGGTGGCGGTTTCCACCAGGATGTTGGAGTCGCAGCGCAGGCCGGTCTGCACTAGGCGGTGGTGCACGGCGCCGACGGCCAGGGCCGCGTGCACCGGCAGCTTGCCGGGGGCGATGTGACGGTCGGACAGCACCAGCAGCACCTTGCCGGCGCGCACGGCTTCCTCGGCCTGGTCGGCGATGTTGCGCACGGCCGCTTCGAGGCCGACGGACTCGTCGTAGTTCAGGTCGATGTGATGACGATCGAAGCCCGGACGCTCCAGGTTCATCAGGGTCCGCCACTTGGCCGGGGAGATCACCGGGGTGGTCAGGATCGCCTGGTTGGCGTGGTGCGGGGACTCTTCGAAGATGTTCTGCTCGATGCCCAGACAGGTTTCCAGGGACATCACGATCGCTTCGCGCAGCGGGTCGATCGGCGGGTTGGTAACCTGAGCGAAGACCTGGCGGAAGTAGTCGTAGGGCGAGCGAATGCGCTTGGACAGCACCGCCATCGGGGTGTCGTCGCCCATCGAGCCGACCGCTTCCTGGCCCTGCTCGGCGAGCGGGCGCAGCACTTGGTCACGCTCCTCGAAGGTGACCTGGAACATTTTCATGTACTGCTTGAGCTGGTCGCCGTCGTAGCTGGCAACGCCCTGATCATCGTCCAGGGTGGCCTGGATGCGCAGCGCGCTCTGGCGCAGCCACTGCTTGTACGGGTGGCGCGACTTCAGGCGATTGTCGATGTCCTCGGTCTGCAGCAGCTGGCCGGTCTCGGTGTCCACCGCGAGGATCTGGCCTGGGCCGACGCGGCCCTTGGCGATGACGTCCTCGGGCTTGTAATCCCACACGCCGATTTCCGAGGCGAGGGTGATGTAGCCGTTCTTGGTGGTAACCCAGCGCGACGGGCGAAGGCCGTTGCGGTCGAGCAGGCAGACGGCGTAGCGGCCGTCGGTCAGCACGACGCCGGCGGGGCCGTCCCACGGCTCCATGTGCAGCGAGTTGAATTCGTAGAACGCGCGCAGGTCGGCGTCCATGGTCTCGACGTTCTGCCAGGCCGGCGGAATGATCATGCGCAGGCCGCGGAACATGTCCATGCCGCCGGTGACCATCAGCTCGAGCATGTTGTCCATGCTGGAGGAGTCCGAACCCACGCGGTTGACCAGCGGGCCGAGCTCGTCCAGGTCAGGCATCCACTCGTTGGTGAACTTGCCGCGACGGGCCTGGGCCCAGTTGCGGTTGCCGGTGATGGTGTTGATCTCGCCGTTGTGCGCCAGCAGGCGGAACGGCTGGGCCAGCGGCCACTTGGGCAGGGTGTTGGTCGAGAAGCGCTGGTGGAAGACGCAGATGGCGGTCTTCAGGCGCTCGTCGGAGAGGTCCGGATAGAAGGCGGCGAGGTCCGCCGGCATCATCAGGCCCTTATAGATGATGGTCTTGTGCGAGAAGCTGCAGACGTAGTGATCGGCGTCCTCGGCGTTGGCCACGGAGGAACGGCGACGGGAGCTGAACAGCTTGACCGCGAATTCCTGGTCGGACAGGCCTTCGCCGCCGATGAATACCTGCTCGATCTGCGGCAGGCGCTCCAGCGCCAGGCGACCCAGGACGCTGGTGTCGATCGGCACCTTGCGCCAGCCGACCAGTTTCAGGCCTGCACGCTCGATCTCGCGATTCATGTTCGCGCGGGCGGCTTCGGCTTTCACCGGGTCCTGGTTGAAGAAGACCATGCCCACGGCGTACTGCGCGGGCAGCTCGACACCGAAGGTCTCCTGGGCGACGGCGCGCAGGAATTGGTCGGGCTTCTGGATCAGCAGCCCACAGCCGTCCCCGGTTTTCCCGTCCGCGTTGATCCCACCTCGGTGGGTCATGCAGGTCAGTGCTTCGATGGCGGTTTGCAGAAGCTCATGGCTTGCCTCGCCCGTCATATGGGCGATCAGGCCGAATCCGCAGTTATCCTTGAACGTCTCAGGATGGTACAGACCTGCTTTCATAGGGAACTCTCACCGGCAAAACTTTTTTAATTTCCAGGGTCTGCTGACGTTTCGCCATCACCCTGTTTCGCCTTTGCTGGCTTGTTTCCCGCGCACCTCAAAGGCACGGGCCGCATCTGACGTGCAGCGCCGTTCTAGCCCCTGGTTCACCTGGAATGACCGATCCGCGTCAGTTGCCACGTCTTACCCAACGTGGCGGCGGTTCCGGTCCTGGCCATGACGAAACGTCAGCAGACCCTCTATCAAGCGCTTTGCCTGTCTACTCGCTCAAGCGGCAAGTTTCCGATAGGCAAAGGGAGGTCATTGTACACACGGCGCGACTGACGTCACTTATTTTTTTGACGCACTGCCGACACCCGATGTCGCATTTTTATAAGAATGCAGCGAAAGAAACAACCCAATAAAAAAGCCGAGCCCCATGGCGTGGGGCTCGGCTTTTTCATTACTACGACAGTGCGACCTTTCAGCGCGCCCCGGCGATGTCCTGCTGGATGCTGGAGAAGGGACGCGCCCAGGGCTTGGAAGCCTGGATCTTTGCCGGCAGCTTCTTGATCGCCGCCTGTGCGGCCGTGCGGTCAGCGAAGCTGCCGTAAGTCACGACGTAGAACGGCTTGCCCTGCAGGTTCTTGCGGAAGTAGCGGTAGTCGCCACCACCCTGCTGGCTGATGAAGGCCTTGGCGCTGGCTTCCGAGCCGGTGCCCAGCACCTGCACGGAGTAGCGAGAACCTGCCTGGGACTGGTACCAACTACTGCTGCCGGCGCTGCCGGTGGCCGTTGCGGGTTTGCTGGCCGAGGCCGGCTTGGCGCTGGCAACGGTGGTGGCGGGCTTGGTCGCTGCCGGCTTGGCCGCCGGAGCAGGCTTGGCCGGAGCTGTGGCGGCGGGTTTGACCGGTTGCGGGGCTGCGGCCTGGGTCGGCGCGGGCTTCGGAGTCGGTTGGGCCACTGGCTGCGACTGGGTCGGCGCCGGCGGCACCGGGTTCAGCGGAGCAGGGCCATTGTTGGCCAGCGGCGTTACCGGCGGCGCGGAGGTCGTCACGGTCGGCGGAATGGCCGCGGACGGCATACCGCCTTCATCGGCATCTTCCTGGCCGCCGGCCTGGGCCATCGGTTCGCGGATCACCGGCTGGCTCTCGCCCACCAGTGGCAGCGGCAGCGGCTGATTAGAACCGGCGAACTCGACAGACGGGCCAGCACCCTGAGCATCCGGCGTCGGCTGGGCGCCCGGTTGCGGGGCGGCGCCGCCCAGCGGCAGCTGGGAAGAGGTTTGCGCAGCGGTGTTATTGGCGGACTCGGGCTTGCTGGTCTTGCCCTGCATGAACCAGGCAGCGATGACGCCGATGGCGACCACACCCAGGATCGCCAAATGCTTTTTCGGCAGCTTGAAGCCTGGGCCAGCCGCCTTGCGAGCGCCACCGCGGTCAGCCAGCATCGCCTCGATCATGGCGTCGCGAGCGCTCTGGTTGATCGCTCCCGGCCAGCCGCCGGACTGCTCGTGAATGTCGGCCAACAGGTCAGCGGAAATCAGTTCGATGCCCTGCCCGGCACCTTCCAGGCGCTGGGCCAGGTACTCGCGGGTTTCCTCTTCGCTGTAGGGCTGCAGTTCAATGGCATGAAAACGCTCCTCGCCTTCGGACAGCACTTCCAGCCGCGACAGCAGCGCCGGCTCGCCGAACAGGAAGACGTGCAGACGCGCCTCGGTGTTGCCGGCCGCCAGAAGCAGCAGCACTTCCAGTGCGTCATCGCGCAGTTGCTCGGCATCGTCCACCAGCAGGTAAACGTCCTGCCCTGTGATCGCCAGTTGGGCGACCTTGGCCAGGATGGGCTCGAGGCTGGTCTGGGTGATGCCCAGGCCCTGAGCCAGTTGGCGCAGCAGGGTGGCCTCGTCGGTTACCGAGCGGCCGGAGATGACCACGCTGGAGACCGCGTCCTTGTTGGTGCTGGCCACCAGCGCCTGGCGCAGCAGCGTCTTGCCGCTGCCCAGCGGACCGGTTACGGCCAGCAGCAGGTGGCTATAGCGCGCCAGATGGTGCAGTTGACCCAGTACGGGCTTGCGCTGCGCCGGGAAGAACTTGAAGCCGGGAACCCGCGGTGCGAACGGGTCATGGCTGAACTGGTAGTGGGCCAGGAAGGCCTCGTCGGCATGCAAACTGGACATGGGACCTCAGTGTTCTCCTGCCTGACCGACCAGTGCCTGGTAGTCAGTGCGCAGTGTTTCTTCCAGAATCTCACGGGGGAATTCGGCGGTCACGACCGCAGCCCCCAGCCCTTGGAGCAAGACCAGACGCAGACGTCCATCGAGCACTTTCTTGTCGACGGCCATATGCTCGAGAAAATGCTCGGCATTCATTTCCGTTGGCGGAACGACCGGCAGCTTCGCCGCAGCCAGCAGGCGGACGCCGCGATCGAGTTCGGCATTTGTCAGCCATCCCAGCCGATGCGACATCTCAAGTGCCATCACGGTTCCCGCGCCGACGGCTTCGCCATGCAGCCAGACGCCGTAGCCCATGTGGGTCTCGATGGCATGACCGAAGGTATGGCCGAGGTTGAGGGTGGCACGGACGCCGGTTTCCTTCTCGTCGGCGCCGACCACGCGGGCCTTGGCGGCGCAGGAGCGCTCGATGGCCTCGGTAAGCGCAGTCGGCTCCAGCGCCAGCAGGTCATCCATGTGCGCCTCCAGCCAGGTCAGGAACGGCTCGTCGCAGATGAAGCCGTACTTGATGACTTCCGCCAGACCGGCGGACAGTTCGCGTGGCGGCAGTGTGCGCAAGGTGGTGGTGTCGATGACCACGGCCTGAGGCTGGTAGAACGCGCCGATCATGTTCTTGCCCAGCGGGTGGTTGATGCCGGTCTTGCCGCCCACCGAGGAATCCACCTGGGACAGCAGGGTGGTCGGCACCTGGATGAAGTCGACGCCGCGCTGGTAACAGGCAGCGGCGAAGCCGGTCATGTCGCCGATGACGCCGCCGCCCAGGGCGATCAGGGTGGTCTTGCGGTCGTGGCGCACCTTGAGCAGCTCATCGAAGATCAGCTGCAGGGTTTCCCACTGTTTATAGGCCTCACCGTCAGGCAGCACGACCGAGGTGATCTTGTAGCCAGCCAGGGTTTTCTGCAGTCGATCCAAGTACAGCGGCGCGATGGTTTCGTTGGTGACGATGGCTACCTGACGGCCGCGGATATGCGGCTCGAAGTAGCGCGGATCATCCAGCAGCCCCTCACCGATGTAGATCGGGTAGCTGCGATCGGCCAGATCGACATTGAGTGTGCGCATGAAACCCCCAGGCAAGAAAGGGGACTAGGATACCGCAGATTGGAGCGCCGTTAATGGCGCTCCAACTCACGCAAGCGCTCCAGAATCTCCAGAACCACGAGGCGCGGCGGCCGCTCGTCGGTTTCGATGATCACATCGGCGATTTCGCGATACAGCGGATCGCGCAGCTGCATGAGGTCACGGAGGATCTGGTCCGGATTGGGCTTCTGCAGCAGCGGACGGTTCTTGTCGCGTGCAGTTCGGGAAATCTGCTGCTCGACCGAGGCGTGCAGGTAGATGACCTGGCCGCCAGCCTTGAGTATCTGGCGATTGGCATCGCGCATGACAGCGCCGCCGCCGGTGGCGATCACCATGCCACCGGCGGCGCACAGCTCGGCAAGCATCGACTGCTCACGCTCGCGGAAGCCTGCCTCGCCCTCGACATCGAATATCCAGGGGATGTTGGCTCCGCAGCGCTGCTCGATCTCTTTATCCGAATCCTTGAAAACGAGGTGAAGCTCTTTGGCGAGAAGACGCCCGATGGTGCTTTTCCCAGCCCCCATCGGGCCTACCAGAATCAAATTGGACACGACATTGATCAACGGCCGGCTGCAAAGGCCTGATTATTCATGATCCGCGGGGTAAGGAAAACCAGCAGCTCATTCTTGCTGTCGGTTATCGAGTCACGACGGAACAGGCGTCCAATGAACGGAACATCACCCAGGAACGGAACCTTGTCGGTCGCCTTGGTCTGGGTATTGGAGAACACACCGCCGATCACGATGGTTTCACCGTCGTTGACCAGCACCTTGGCGTTCACCTCGTTCTTCTTGATCGGCGGGATGCCATTCAGTGCGTTGGCGTAGTCCGGCTCGTCCTTGTTGACCTTCACTTCCATGATGATGCGGTTGTCTGGAGTGATCTGTGGGGTCACTTCCAGAGCCAGCGCAGCTTCCTTGAAGGACACCGAGGTAGCACCGCTGGAGCTCGCTTCCTGATAAGGAATCTCCGAGCCCTTGAGGATCTTCGCGGTCTCCTTGTCGGAGGTAACGACCTTCGGCTGGGAGACTACTTCGCCGTTACCGCTCTTCTCCATGGCGGACAGTTGCAGGTCGAGCATGGCGTGATCACTCAGGAAGCCGATACCGATACCCGAGGTGCTGTTGGCCACCCCCATATCAACGAACGGAACCGGCGCCACGCCATCCTGTGAAGTAAAGTTACCGACTGTATCGGTGCCGGGCAGGAACAGTTTGCCGTCGCTGATCGTACGCGCGCCATCCTTGCCGTAGAAGTCCCAGTTACCGGAACTGAACGCACCACCCCAACGAACCCCCAGGCTCTTGCTGTAGTCCACAGCAGCCTCAACGATGCGCGCCTCGATCATCACCTGGCGCACCGGGATGTCCAGTTGAGCGACGATACGGCGCAACTCATCCAGGCGGTCCTGGGTTTGGTAGGCAATGATCGCGTTGGTGCGATCATCAACGGTGAGCGAGCCACGATTATCCGCACCCGCCGCCTGCGGCGCACCGGGAGCACCCACTCCGGTTACCGACTGGAACAACTTGGCAATGTCAGCGGCCTTCGCGTAGTTCACCTGAATCAGCTCGCGACGCAGGGGAGCCAGTTCGGAAATCTGCTTCTGGGCCTCCAGCTCCTGACGCTCGCGCGCGGCAATCTCTTCCGCCGGGGCAACCAGCAGAACGTTACCCACCTTGCGCTTGTCCAGCCCCTTGGTCTTCAGCACCAGGTCCAGCGCCTGATCCCACGGCACATTCTGCAGACGCAGGGTGATGTTGCCCTGGACGGTATCGGACGCCACCAGGTTCAGGTCAGTGAAGTCGGCGATCAGCTGCAGCACCGACCGTACATCGATGTCCTGGAAGTTCAGCGACAGCTTCTCACCGGTGTAGGCAAAGGTATCCTTCTTGCGCTTCTCGGCATCGTCCTGGGTCAGCGGCTTGATGCTGACGGTCATTCGGTTGTCGGTCTGATAGACGAGATAGTCGTAAATGCCGGTCGGCTCGATCGTGATGCTGGCCTTGTCACCCGCTGCAGAGGCATTTACGAACTGTACTGGCGTGGCAAAGTCCTTCACGTCAAGGCGCACGCGCAGGTTGTCGGGCAACTGGGTACGCGGGAACTCCAGGCGAATCTTGCCGCCCTGTTCCTGGATATCCGGGCTGACGGTCGGATCGGACAGGTCGATCACGACATTGCCCTCACCCTGGTCGCCACGCTGGAAGTCGATATTGCGAATCGCCTTGCCGGCCGGAACGTAAGGCTTGGGCTGAGCGGGCTTGGCAACCGGAGCGGGAGCCGGCGCGGCAGAAGCATAGGAGCTCGAAGCAGCCCCCGCCCCACCGACCACAACGTACAGATTCGAACCTTCCGACCGAGTGGTATAAGGCACCAGGGTGGACAGGTTGACGATCAGGCGGGTGCGATCTTTCGCCTCAACCACCGTCAGGCTGCGGGCATTGCCTACACCCAGTTCGCGGTTCTTGCTGCCCAGCTTGTTCTGCACACCCGGCAAGTCCAGCGCGATGCGCGCCGGCTGCTCGATGGTGTAACCGCGCGGCGTCGCCACCGGGCCGTCGAAGCCCAGTTTCAGCTCGACCCGGTCGCCCGGCAGGGCTGCGACATCGACGCTCTGCAGGTTGGCCGCCAGCAAAGCCGGCGCAAAGACTGCCGCGAGCAAGGAGATGCTCAGGCGGGAAAGCATTTTGTTCATCGTCTGAATCCGTCGTGCAGACTGCAGTTTGTTATCCATGTTCATCCCCGCCCTTAGGAGCGTTCCTTGAGGGTCAGGCTGCGCGGACGCTCGAGCCAGCCCCCCTCGCCATCAGGAACGATTTCAATCACGTCGATCTTGCCTTCGCTGATGGCAACGATCTTGCCGTCGTTGCGCCCCAGATAGTCGCCGATCCGTACCCGGTGCACCCCTCCTGCACCTTTCACGAGAGCGAACATCTGGTTATCCCTGGACAAGGTTCCCACCATCTCGAAGGTCTCGATATTGAAACCTTCCAGGAACTGCTTGACCCGGGTTTCGTCAGGCTTGACCACCTTGTTGCCCTTCTGCTTCACCGCCAGATCGATCTTGACCGGGGGCTGGAACGGGCTACGCAACGCCGAAGCACTGTAGGTGAATGCTTCATACGGCTGGAACTTGGGCAGTGGCTCGATCGCCCCCTTGGGGCGCGCGCGGACTTCGTCCATATAGGCCTGCAGATCGCTGAAGTCGCCTCCAGCACCACACCCGTTCAAACTCAGCAGCAGACAACCGCAAATGATCAGGCGCCCCCTCATTTCTTGGCTCCCGCGCTCGGGGCATTGACCTTCGTGCCCTTGTCGTTATAGCGATAGGTCTTGGCCAGGATGGTCATCCTGAGCCTGGACGTACTGTCGGCGCTGGCCGGTTTGATCTCGAAGTCGTGCAAGGTGACGATGCGCGGAAGGCTGGACACACCACTGACGAAAGTCGCCAGGTCGTGATAACCGCCCACGACACTGATCTGGATGGGCAACTCGATATAGAACTGCTGGGTCACCTCCGGCAGCAGCTTGATCTCCTCGAACTCGAGCCCACTCCCCAGGCCGGTACGGGTGATGTCTTCGAGCAGGCCGGGCACTTCGGTGTCACTGGGCAGCTGCCGCAGCAAGGCGCCGAAGGACTCCTCCATTTCCTTCATCTGAGTTTTGTAGGCTTCCAGATTGGCCGCCTGGAACGCCTTGGCGGAAAACTGCTGCTTGAGCGTCTCCTCTTCGGCGCGCTGCCGATCCAGTTGTTCCTGCATGTCCTTCAGATGGAAGTTGTAGCCAAGCGCGAGTACCACGGCCGTGAGCAGGATACAGGCGATGACCTTGACCGCCGCCGGCCAGGAGCCAAGGTTGTTCAGGTCAAGGTCGTTGATGTCGATCTTGCGCAAGCTCTCGAGGGAACTGGCCAGACTCATTTCTTGGCTCCTTGCGCGACGTTCTTCTGCTCCGCCTCTTCCGCTCCGGGCTGGGTCTGCTGAACCGTCAGCTGGAAGATGTTCGCCTGGTCCACAGCGCCCTGGGTCACCGCCTTCACTTCGGTCAGGTTCGGTGCCTTCAGCCACTCGGAAGCATCCAGGTTACGCATCAGGTTGGACACCCGGTTGTTCGACTCGGCCGCCCCTGCGATGGCAATGGACTTCCCGGTCATCTTCAGGTCGGTGAAATAGACGCCGTCGGGCAACGTGCGGACCAACTGATCGAACACCCGGCCAATGATCGGTCGGTTGCCCTGCAGGTCAGAGATGATCTTCATGCGCTCCAGCAACTGCTGGCGGCGAGTCTTCAGCTCGCTGATTTCCTTGATCCGCGCATCGAGTACGGTGATTTCCTTGCGCAGGAAATCATTGCGCGCGTTCTGGTTCTCGATGGCCGCATTGAAGTACTGGTCCCCCAGGAAGACCAGCGCCCCCGAGGCCAGCAGCACCGCCCCCAGAGTCACGAGGAAGCGCTGCTTGCGCTCCTCGCGCAGCTGTTCCCGCCACGGCAATAGGTTGATGCGAGTCATCAGTCGAAACTCCTCATCGCCAGACCGCAGGCAATCATCAACGCCGGCGCGTCACTGGCCAGCGCCCCCGCATTGACCTTCCCGCTCAGCACCATGTCGGTAAAGGGGTTGGCCACGAGTGTCGGAGTACCGATCTTCTGCTGGATCAATCTGTCCAGGTCCGGAATGGAAGCCGTTCCGCCTGCCAGCAGGATGTAGTCCACGTCGTTGAACTGACCGGCGGCGAAGAAGAACTGCAGCGAACGGGAGACTTGTTGAACGACCGCATCCTTGAACGGTTGCAAAACTTCGCTGTCATAGTCATCCGGAAGACCGCCCTGCTTCTTGGCAAGCCCAGCTTCTTCCACCGACAGGCCATAGCGACGCTGAATCTCCTCGGTGAGCTGGCGCCCGCCGAACAGCTGTTCGCGCGTATAGATGGTGCGACCGTGGTGCAGCACGCTCAGCGTGGTCATGGTGGCGCCGATGTCGACCACCGCAACTGTGAGCTCGTCGGCATTGCCGCCCAACTGATCGCCGAGCAGACTGAACGCTCGCTCCAGCGCGTAGGCCTCGACGTCGACGACCTTGGCGGTCAGCCCCGACAGCGCCAGAGCTGCCTCACGCACTTCAACGTTTTCCTTCCGACAGGCGGCGAGGAGTACGTCAACGCGCTCGGCGTTCCGTGCGGATGCGCCCTGGACTTCAAAGTCGATCGCGACTTCTTCGAGGGGATAGGGAATGTACTGGTCGGCCTCGATCTTGAGCTGGTTCTCCAGCTCGTCTTCCGAGAGACCGCCGTCCATCTCGATGGTCTTGGTGATGACCGCCGAGCCAGCGACCGCGACCGCAGCCGTCTTCACGCCGGTGCGCGCCTTGGCGACCACACGTGACAACGCCTGGCCGACACCCTCCAGTTCAGCGATGTTCTTTTCTACCACTGCATTGGGAGGGAGCGGCTCCACGGCGTAGGCCTCTACCTTGTAGCGGCCTCCCGAGCGGCTCAGTTCGAGGAGTTTGACCGAAGTCGAACTGATGTCTATCCCCAGCAGCGTGTTCGCTTTCTTATTGAATAGCCCTAGCACGACTGATTTCCTATCAGCATCCGAGACTTACGGACGATTTATGTTTTTTCACATTAGATACCAGACTTGACACCTGCGCAAATGGCTCGCCGGGAAAAAAACTGCTTATAATGTGATCAGCTTTTCCCTTTTTACCGCGCCATCCGCTTAACTCTTTCTTTTCTCTGGAAATCCAAGACCTTCCAATGCGCCTGCTGAAGTTTCTGTGGTGGACCTGCGTCACCATAATCTGTGGATTGCTGCTCAGTTTCAGCGGCGCCTACCTCTACCTCAGCCCTAACCTCCCGTCCGTGGAGGCCTTACGCAACGTGCGTTTGCAGATGCCGTTGCGGGTGTACAGCAGCGATAACAAATTGATAGCAGAGTTTGGCGAGATGCGCCGCACGCCAATTCGTTTTGCTGAAATCCCCCAGGATTTCACCCACGCACTGCTATCGGCCGAGGATGACAACTTCGCCAACCATTATGGCGTGGACGTAAAAAGCCTGATGCGTGCTGCCGCGCAATTATTGAAGACCGGGCACATCCAGACGGGTGGCAGCACCATCACCATGCAGGTGGCGAAGAACTACTTCCTCACCAACGAACGCAGTTTCTCCCGAAAGATCAATGAGATATTGTTGGCATTACAGATCGAGCGGTCACTGACCAAAGATGAGATCCTCGAGCTGTACGTCAACAAGATCTATCTGGGCAACCGCGCCTACGGCGTGGAGGCCGCTGCCCAGGTCTATTACGGCAAGTCGATCAAGGACCTGAGCCTGGCGCAGATGGCGATGATCGCCGGCCTGCCGAAGGCACCGTCGCGCTATAACCCGCTGGCCAACCCCGCACGCAGCCTGGAACGCCGCAACTGGATCCTCGAGCGCATGCTCAAGCTGGGCTTCATCGATCAGCCGCGCTATGAAGCCGCGGTCAAGGAGCCCATTGCAGCCTCCTATCACGTACAGAGCCCCGAACTGGCCGCCCCCTACATCGCCGAAATGGCGCGCGCCGAACTGGTCGGTCGCTTTGGTGGCGATGCCTATACCGAGGGCTACCGCGTCTACACCACCGTGCGCAGCGACCTGCAGGAGGATGCCAACAACGCGCTGCGCGACGGCCTGCAGGAATACGACCAACGTCATGGCTATCGCGGCCCGGAAACCCGCCTGCCGGGCAAGACCCGTGATGCCTGGCGCCAGGCGATCGCTCAGCAACGCCCGCTCGGAGGCCTGGAGCCGGCCATCGTTGTCCAGGTGGAAAAGAGCGGCGCCCTGGTGATGACCCGCGATGGCAAGGAAGAAGCCCTCGGCTGGGACGGCATGAAGTGGGCACGCCCCTATCTCAGCAACAACAGCATGGGCCCGATGCCTCGCCAGCCCAGCGACGTGGTCCAACCTGGCGACGTGATCCGCGTTCAGCGCCGCGACGACGGCTCGCTGCGCCTGAGCCAAGTGCCGGCTGCACAGAGCGCGCTGGTCTCGCTGAACCCACAGGATGGCGCGATCATGGCGCTGGTCGGCGGCTTCTCCTTCGAGCAGAGCAACTACAATCGCGCGACCCAGGCCAAGCGCCAGCCCGGTTCCAGCTTCAAGCCGTTCATCTACAGCGCCGCGCTGGACAACGGCTTCACCGCCGCCTCGCTGATCAACGACGCCCCCGTGGTGTTCTACGACGAGTACCTGGACAAGGTCTGGCGGCCGAAGAACGACACCAACACCTTCCTCGGCCCGATCCCGATGCGCGAGGCGCTGTACAAGTCGCGCAACATGGTGTCGATCCGCATTCTCCAGGGGTTGGGCGTCGAGCGAGCGCGCACCTACATCAGCCGCTTCGGTTTCAACAAGGACGAGCTGCCGCCGAACCTGTCGATGGCCCTCGGCACCGCCACCCTGACACCGCTGGAAATCGCCTCCGCCTGGAGCACCTTCGCCAATGGCGGCTTCAAGGTTTCGCCCTACGTGGTCGAGCGCATCGAAAGCCGCGACGGCCAGGTGGTCTACCAGGCCAATCCGCCGCGGGTACCCAATGACGAGGCGCAAACCGAACAAGCCCAGGCCCCGGCTCAGCCCAGCGGAACCAACGAGCTGGGTAACGACGACCCGAGCCTGGCCAAGACCACCATCGAACCGGCTGCCGCCGAGCGCATCATTGATGCCCGCACCGCCTACATCATGACCAGCATGCTGCAGGACGTGATCAAACGCGGCACCGGCCGCCGTGCCCTGGCGCTCAAGCGTGATGACCTGGCGGGCAAGACCGGCACCACCAACGAGTCCAAGGACGCCTGGTTCTCCGGCTTCAACGCCGACTACATGACCACCGTCTGGGTCGGTTTCGACCAGCCGGACAGCCTCGGCCGCGCCGAATACGGCGGCAACGTCGCCCTGCCGATCTGGATGCGTTACATGGGCGCCGCGCTGAAGGACAAGCCGTCGCACCTGCTGCCCGAGCCCGCCGGCATGGTCAGCCTGCGTATCGACCCGATTACCGGTCGCGCGGCGGCACCGGGCACGCCGGGCGCCTACTTCGAGCTGTTCAAGAACGAAGACACGCCGCCTTCGATGAGCGAACTGGCACCGGGAAGCGCGCCGGGAAGCGGTATGCCGGCGGAAGAAGAAGCGCCTATCGACCTGTTCTGACAGGCAAGTGAAAGCCCCTCGCAAGAGGGGCCTTTACATTGAAAGAATGATTCTCAAAGAATCATGGCATTTCGCCAAGGCATTGATTAATCTGCACTTGCGGCGGCGAACAACCCCGGACGGCCGACCCCATCTGGCGCGTCAGGGGCTTCCCGCAGCAACGAAAACAGGACGCTCACATGCTGCGCAACCTGCTTGGCTGGCTGTTCTGCCTGATCGCGCTGCTACTGGGGGCGCCGCTACTACGCCTGCTGGCCACTCCCCGCGCCCTCGCTCCCGCCCCTGATCTCGTCTATCTGGACCAGCTGTTCACAGCGCTGATTGTCTGCGCGGGACTGGCCGGCCTGCTGATCGCCTTCCTGCTCCGCCTGCCAGGCCGCTTGGTCACTGCCGCCGCACTGATGATGCCTGCAGGAGCGCTCTGCATCTGGCACCTCACCCACGTCGCACTCGAACCCAGCTCCCCCACGCCGGAGCACTACCGGCTGGTCCTGATCGGGCAGGTGGTTTTCCTACTGGCGCTCGCCGGCATCGGCTGGCTGGGTGGCCGGGAGGGCTCGGGGCGAACGGCACTGCGCTATCTGGGCCTGGCCTTGCTGCTCCCCTGGTGCCTCGGTCTGTTCTACCTGGCGCGCCTGTACTACTGAAGCAGATCGCGCCAGGTCAGGTAGACGCGCAAATCGAATTCAAGCTGGTGGTAGCCCGGCAGCATGTGCTCGCACAACTGGTAGAAGGCCTTGCTGTGGTCGCGCTCCTTCAGATGCGCCAGTTCATGGACCACGATCATCTGCAGGAACTCCGGCGCCGCCTCCTTGAAAAGCGAGGCCACGCGGATCTCCTTCTTCGCCTTGAGCTTGCCACCCTGCACCCGCGAAATCGCGGTATTCAGGCCGAGGGCGCGCTGCACCACATCCAGCTTGTTGTCATAGAGCACCTTGTCCACCGCAGGCGCGGTGCGCATGTACTGCTGCTTGAGGTCCATGGCATAGCCATACAGCGCCTTGTCGCTCTGCACGTCATGACGACCGGGATAGCGGCGCTCCAGATACTGGCCGAGGCGGTCCTGCTCGATGAGCTGGCGCACCTGGTCCTGGAGCTGTTGCGGGTAGGCCTGGAGATAGCGGAGCGGTTGCATGGGCGGGCGACTGGCGGGAAATCCGGCCACCAGTCTACCTCATTCCCCACTCAGCCCAGCGCGCGGGTGCTGTAGGCCTCGGTGCGGTAGGGGAATGCCACCTCTGCGCGATCCTTCAAGGCCGGATGGGTGGCAATCAACTCCCGCAGTTGCTCGGCGACCCGCTGCTTCTGCTCGTCCGGCAACGCGGCAATGAAACTGACCGAGAGGATGCGCGCGACGATCACCTGTTCCGGTGGGCCGATGTGCTGGTGGCTGAACTCACGCAGACGCAGCGGTGCGAACCGCGCCCCAGCGAAGGCCCGACGCCATTCGCCAGTGTGGAAGCGTGGCGTGCTGCCCTCGTAGCGCTCGACGATGCGCGTCACCTCGGCCACCCAGTCTACCCGCTCGTCACGCACGTTCCAGACCAGACCGAGACGCCCACCCGGACGCAGCACCCGATGGATTTCGGTCAGCGACCGCCCATCAGCGAACCAGTGGAAGGCCTGGGCGCAGGTCAGCGCATCCAGGCTCCCCGCGACCAGGGGGATCGCCTGGGCGGTGCCATTGAGCGCCCTCACCGCAGGCAGAGTCGCGCTCAGTTGCTCGCGCATCGCTGCCACCGGCTCGATCGCTGTGACCTGCGCGCCCGTACGCTGCAGCAAGGCGGTGAACTTGCCGGTGCCCGCGCCAAGGTCGACCACCTCCTTGCCCGGACCGATCTCCAGTTCCTCGCCGAGCCATCCTACCAGCGCCTCCGGATAGTCCGGGCGCCCATGGGCATAGGCTTTCGCTTCGCGGGCATAACCCTCCCGCGCACTGCCATGTACATCCGTCATCGCGCCTCCAGAGCCTGCCGGCCCGAGCACAAGCGCTCAGCGGAACCGACAGGCCTTGCCATCGAGATAACTACGGTAGCAGCTGAGCAGGCGCGCAGCCTTGATCCGGCAACGTTTCTGCCGGCATTCGCTGGAAAACTGGAAGCGGCCACCATCGGGATCGGGCAACTGGATGCGGATCGCCGGCCAGCCCTTCTTCGGCGCCTTCTCCGGCGTGCTGAGCACGCGGTTCTCGTTCTCCACCAGTGCAGCGCCAGCCTCGGCGTAGTCGAAGACGAACAGCAGGGTGCGCGAAGTCTTCAGCGTGCATTCCTGGTGGGTCAGGCAGTTCTGCGCGTCCGCCGGCAGATCCACTGGCGGTTTGGGTGGCGGCGCTGGAGGTTGCGCCGGGCGCAGCGAACAGCCGGCCAGCAGTGCCAGCGACAGGGCGGCGAGCCCGGCACGCAGCATCGACATGCCATCAATCTCCTTCTGGCGGATACGAAAGAGCCCCGCAATGCGGGGCTCTTGGCGAGCAGGCCGGGATCAGTTGACCTTCGCTTCCAGCTCACCCTTGGCGTAGCGCTGGAACATGCCTTCCAGGGAGATCGGCTTGATCTTGGAGGCGTGGCCGGCGGTGCCGAAGGCTTCGTAGCGGGCAATGCAGACGTCGCGCATGGCTTCGACGGTCTTGGCGAAGTACTTGCGCGGGTCGAACTCGCTCGGGTTCTTCGCCAGGAAGCGACGGATGGCGCCAGTGGAGGCCAGGCGCAGGTCGGTGTCGATGTTCACCTTGCGCACGCCGTACTTGATGCCTTCGACGATTTCCTCGACCGGAACGCCGTAGGTTTCCGGAATTTCGCCGCCGAATTCGTTGATGATCGCCAGCCAGTCCTGCGGGACGGAGGACGAACCGTGCATCACCAGGTGGGTGCCCGGAATGCGCGCGTGGATCGCCTTGATGCGGTCGATGGCAAGGATGTCGCCGGTCGGCGGCTTGGTGAACTTGTAGGCGCCGTGGCTGGTGCCGATGGCAATCGCCAGGGCGTCGACCTGGGTCTTCTTCACGAAGTCGGCGGCTTCTTCCGGATCGGTCAGCAGCTGGCTGTGGTCCAGCACGCCTTCGGCGCCAACACCGTCTTCTTCGCCGGCCATGCCGGTTTCCAGGGAGCCCAGGCAGCCCAGCTCACCTTCAACGGACACGCCGCAGGCATGGGCGAAGGCAACGGTCTGCTGGGTTACGCGGACGTTGTACTCGTAGTCGGCCGGGGTCTTGCCGTCTTCCTTCAGCGAACCGTCCATCATCACCGAGCTGAAGCCCAGCTGGATGGAGCGCTGGCAGACGTCAGGGCTGGTGCCGTGGTCCTGGTGCATGCACACCGGGATATGCGGGAATTCTTCGATGGCCGCGAGGATCAGGTGGCGCAGGAAGGGCGCACCGGCGTATTTGCGAGCGCCGGCGGAGGCCTGCACGATCACCGGGGAGTCGGTCTTGTCGGCCGCTTCCATGATGGCGCGCATCTGCTCGAGGTTGTTGACGTTGAAGGCCGGAACGCCGTAGCCGAACTCGGCGGCGTGATCCAGCATTTGGCGCATGCTGATGAGTGCCATGGTTTTCGCTTCTCCCAGAAGTCGGGCTCGTTCAGTTATTCAAAAGCCTGCCCCAGGGGCAGGCGGTGTTCAAGTATCCAGGCCGCGGCCGGGACAGTCGGCGCGTCAGCGCGCCTTGCAACCTCGGCCGATGAGATCGTTGCTTTCGACCCAGTAGATCAGTCCCTGCTCGCCGGTAATGCTGAATCCGACCAGTCCGTCACTATAGAAAGCGCCAGCACCGCCGGGTTCCTCCTCCAGGTGATGAACCACGTCATCCTCGCCCAGGCGCAGGTCGACTACAGACTTGCTGACATCCACGTAACGCCAGATGACTTCGGCCTGGCTATCGCAGGTCCAGCGATTCCAGCCGGCCTCTTTGCCGCCGGCACCATCGGACGGATGGCTGGAGCATCCGGCGACCAGTGACAGCGCGAGGGCCGGGACAACATAACGCAGCATCGGGCAACTCTCCCTTCAGGCGGCATACCCGCCGAGCATCCAATGTGCCAGCTTGCCCGGCCCACAACAGGAACGCCAGCGCCGCCCACGATCACCCGAGGGCGGCGCTGTACGGATGGGAGCGAGTCGACTGATCGATTCGCTACCGTCGGCTAAGGCCTCAGGCCTTGGCGCGCTGCTCCAGTACTTCGACGGCCGGCAGGACCTTGCCCTCGACGAATTCGAGGAAGGCGCCGCCACCGGTGGAAATGTAGGAGATCTGCTCGCCAATGCCGTACTTGTCGATGGCGGCCAGGGTGTCGCCACCGCCGGCGATGGAGAACGCCGGGCTTTCGGCGATCGCCTTGGCCAGGGTCTTGGTGCCTTCGCCAAACTGGTCGAACTCGAACACCCCCACCGGGCCGTTCCACAGGATGGTCTTGGAGGTCTTCAGCAGCTCGGCGAACTGGGCGGCGGTCTTCGGGCCGATGTCCAGAATCATGTCGTCGTCGGCCACGTCAGCGATGTCCTTGACGGTAGCAACGGCGGTCTCGGCGAACTCCTTGGCAACCACCACGTCCACCGGCAACGGCACGCTGACCTTGGCGGCGATGGCCTTGGCGGTGTCGACCAGGTCGGCTTCGTACAGCGACTTGCCGACCTTGTGGCCCGCCGCGGCGAGGAAGGTGTTAGCGATGCCGCCACCGACGATCAGTTGGTCGCAGATCTGCGCCAGGCTGTTGAGCACGTCGAGCTTGGTCGAAACCTTGGAGCCGGCAACGATGGCAGCCATCGGGCGCGCCGGGTTGCCCAGGGCCTTGCCCAGGGCTTCCAGTTCGGCGGCCAGCAGCGGGCCGGCGGCGGCAACCTTGGCGAACTTGGCTACGCCGTGGGTCGAACCCTCGGCGCGGTGGGCGGTGCCGAAGGCGTCCATGACGAACACGTCGCACAGGGCGGCGTATTTCTGCGCCAGTTCGTCGGCGTTCTTCTTCTCGCCCTTGTTGAAGCGCACGTTCTCGAACAGCACGACTTCACCGGCCTTCACGTCGACGCCGCCCAGGTAGTCCCTGACCAGCGGCACGGCGCGGCCCAGGGCCTTGGACAGGTAGTCGGCGACCGGCTGCAGGCTGTTCTCTTCGGAGTATTCGCCTTCGGTCGGGCGGCCCAGGTGCGAGCAGACCATCACCGCCGCGCCCTTCTCCAGGGCCAGCTTGATGGTCGGCAGCGAGGCCAGGATGCGCGCGTCGCTCTTGACCACACCGTCCTTCACCGGAACGTTGAGGTCTTCGCGGATCAGTACGCGCTTACCTTGGAGGTCGAGGTCGGTCATCTTCAACACGGTCATGACAGTCAGTCCTGTTGGGGCTGTTTGATTAACGTTCGGTAGCGGCGACGCGCAGGTAGTGGCCTGCGGTGTCGAGCATGCGGTTGGCGAACCCCCACTCGTTATCGAACCAGGCCAGCACGTTCACCAGGCGGGGGCCGGAAACGCGGGTCTGGCTGCCATCGACGATGGCCGAGTGCGGGTCATGGTTGAAATCGCAGCTAGCGTGGGGCAGCTCTGTGTACGCCAGCAGGCCTTTCAGCGGGCCTTCGGTGGCGGCCTGGCGCAGCACCCGGTTGATCTCCTCGGCGGTGGTATCGCGAGAGACCTGCAAGGTGATGTCCAGGGCCGAGACGTTCACCGTCGGCACCCGAATGGCTTTGGCCTGGATTCGCCCGGCGAGTTCCGGCAGCAGGCGTTCGATGCCACGCGCCAGACCAGTGGACACTGGAATCACCGACTGGAAGGCCGAGCGCGTGCGGCGCAGGTCTTCATGGTGGTAGGCATCGATCACCGGCTGGTCGTTCATCGCCGAGTGGATGGTGGTGATCGAGACGTACTCGATGCCCAGCGCTTCGTTCAGCAGCTTGAGCAGCGGCACGCTGCAGTTGGTGGTGCAGGAGGCGTTGGACACCAGCTTCTCGGTACCGGTCAGGCCCTGCTGGTTGATGCCGAAGACCACCGTGGCGTCGATGTCCGTCTCGCTGGCCATGGGCTGGGAGAACAGCACGCGCGGCGCGCCGGCAGCCAGGAAGCGCTCGCCATCGGCACGGGTGTGGTAGACGCCGGAGCACTCCAGCACCAGGTCAACGTCCAGCGCGCGCCAGTCGATGGCCTCGGGCGTCGCTTCGCGGACCACCTTCACGCAGTCGCCGCCGACGTGCAGGCAGCCGTCGTCCACGCTCACCTCGCCGGGGAAGCGGCCGTGGGTGGAGTCGAAGCGGGTCAGGTATTCCAGGCTGGCCAGGTCCGCCAGGTCATTCAGGGCGACGATGGAGAAATCAGCCTTGGCGCGGCGCTCGTGCAGGGCACGGAACACGCAGCGGCCGATACGGCCGTAGCCGTTGAGGGCAACTCGGTAAGGGCGCTTGGACATTGTTATCCCTTGTCGATCTTCGTAGGAGCGAGCTTGCTCGCGAACCGAGCAAAACCCTTCGCGAGCAAGCTCGCTCCTACAAGAGCCGGATCAGGCGTCGAGCAGCTCGGCGGCCACTTCCAGCAGGTTATCGACGGTGAAGCCGAAGTGCTCGAAGAGGGCGGCGGCCGGAGCCGACTCGCCGAAGGTGGTCATGCCGATCACGCGGCCTTCCAGGCCCACGTACTTGTACCAGTAGTCGGCGTGGGCAGCTTCGATGGCGATGCGCGCGCCGACCTGCACCGGCAGTACGGCCTGCTTGTAGCCGGCGTCCTGCTGGTCGAACACGCTGGTGGACGGCATGGAGACCACGCGCACCTTGCGGCCTTCGGCGCTGAGCTTGTCGAACGCCTGCACGGCCAGGCCGACTTCCGAGCCGGTGGCGATCAGGATCAGCTCCGGCTCGCCGTCGCAGTCCTTGAGCACGTAGCCACCACGGGCCACGTCGGCCAGCTGGGCGGCGTCACGGGCCTGGTGCGGCAGGTTCTGGCGGGAGAACACCAGGGCGGACGGGCCGTCGGCGCGCTCGATGGCGTACTTCCAGGCCACCGCGGATTCCACGGCATCGGCCGGACGCCAGGTGTCCAGGTTCGGAGTCAGGCGCAGGCTGGCCAACTGCTCGATCGGCTGGTGGGTCGGGCCGTCTTCGCCCAGACCGATGGAGTCGTGGGTGAACACGTACAGCACGCGCTGCTTCATCAGGGCGGACATGCGCACCGCGTTGCGGGCGTATTCCATGAAGATCAGGAAGGTCGCGCCGTAGGGGATGAAGCCACCGTGCAGGGCCACGCCGTTCATGATGGCGCTCATGCCGAACTCGCGCACGCCATAGAACATGTAGTTGCCGCTGGCGTCATCGGCGCTCACGCCCTTGCAGCCCTTCCACAGGGTCAGGTTGGAGCCGGCCAGGTCAGCCGAACCGCCAAGGAATTCCGGCAGCAGCGGGCCGAAGGCGTTCAGCGCGTTCTGGCTGGCCTTGCGGCTGGCGATGGTTTCGCCCTTGCTGGCGACTTCGGCGACGTAGGCGGCGGCCTTCTCGGCGAAATCGGCCGGCAGCTCACCGGCGATGCGGCGCAGGAACTCGGCAGCCAGTTCCGGATGCGCGGCCTGGTAGGCGGCGAAGCGCTGGTTCCACTCGTTCTCGTGGCTGGCGCCGGCTTCCTTGGCGCTCCACTCGGCGTAGATCTCGGCCGGGACTTCGAACGGGCCGTGGTTCCAGCCCAGCGCGGCGCGGGTGGCGGCGATTTCGTCGTTGCCCAGCGGAGCGCCGTGGCACTCTTCCTTGCCCTGCTTGTTCGGCGAGCCGAAGCCGATCACAGTCTTGCAGCAGATCAGGGTCGGGGCGTCGCTTTTGCGAGCGGTGTCGATGGCGGTCTTGATCTCGTCGGCATCATGGCCGTCGACGTTGCGGATCACCTGCCAGCCGTAGGCTTCGAAGCGCTTCGGGGTGTCGTCGGTGAACCAACCCTCGACTTCGCCATCAATGGAGATGCCATTGTCGTCGTAGAAGGCGATCAGCTTGTTCAGGCGCAGGGTGCCGGCCAGCGAAGCCACCTCGTGGGAGATGCCTTCCATCATGCAGCCGTCGCCCAGGAAGGCGTAGGTGAAGTGGTCGACGATGGTGTGGCCGTCGCGGTTGAACTGCGCGCCCAGTACCTTCTCGGCCAGCGCCATGCCCACGGCGTTGGCGATACCCTGGCCCAGCGGACCGGTGGTGGTCTCGACGCCGGCGGTGTAGCCGTATTCCGGGTGGCCCGGAGTACGCGAGTTGAGCTGGCGGAAGTTCTTCAGGTCGTCGACGGTGACGTCGTAGCCGGTCAGGTGCAGCAGCGAATAGATCAGCATCGAGCCGTGGCCGTTGGACAGCACGAAGCGGTCGCGGTCGGCCCACTGCGGGTTGCTCGGGTTGTGCTTGAGGTAGTCGCGCCAGAGCACTTCGGCGATATCCGCCATGCCCATGGGGGCGCCGGGATGGCCGCTGTTGGCTTTCTGGACGGCGTCCATGCTCAGTGCGCGGATGGCATTGGCTCGCTCACGACGGCTGGGCATCGCTGAATCTCCTGCGGGGGCTGCTTCGAAAGTTCGAAGGGATGAAAAAGGCCAGCATTTTCGCCCAGCCAGGCCCCGCGGGGCAATGACAGATCGGCAGAAGCCTGATGCAAAGCAGCCGGCCGGGGCGGCCAACTGATCAAAAACCGCTCATCCGCCAATATCAAAACTTTTTGATACAGCTATTGCCCACCCTGTAGCCCGCGACTAGACTGCGCGACCTATGAGTCTGCGCCTGCCCGAAATCCGCCACGACGACTGCGACCAGCTGGCTGCCCTGTGCAAGGCTGGTGGCGATCCGCTGCGGCTGAACGTGCTGCGCGCCTTGGCCAACGACTCGTTCGGCGTGCTGGAGCTTGCACATATCTTCGGCGTCCGCCAGTCGGGCATGAGCCACCACCTGAAGGTGCTGGCCCAGGCCGGGCTGGTCGCCACGCGGCGCGAAGGCAACGCGATCTTCTATCGCCGCGCCCTGCCCCAGGCCGACAGCCTTGGCGGCACGCTGCACGCCGCGCTGCTCGACGAGGTCGACAGCCTGGTGCTGCCGGAGGACGTCAGTGCGCGCATCGTCGGTGTGCATGCCCAGCGTGCCGCTGTGAGCCGCACCTACTTCGCCCGTAGCGCGGAGAAGTTCCAGGCCACGCAGGACCTGATCGCAGGACTGCCGCAATACCGCGAAAGCGTGCTGGCGCTGCTCGATGCACTGAGCTTCGCCCCCGGCGCCACGGCGCTGGAAGTCGGCCCCGGCGACGGTGGATTCCTCCCCGAGCTGGCCCGGCGCTTCGACGAGGTCACCGCGCTGGACAACAGCGAGGCGATGCTCGACATGGCGCGGCAACGCTGCGCCAGCGAAGGTTTGAACAACGTCCGGCTACGGCTGGCCGACGCCCTGCAGGACGCCGATGACGCGGCGGACTGCGTGGTACTGAACATGGTGCTGCATCACTTCGCCGCACCGGCGGAGGCCCTGAAGCAGCTGGCGCACCTGGTGAAGCCCGGTGGCAGCCTGCTGGTGACGGAGCTCTGCAGCCACGACCAGAGTTGGGCCCGCGAGGCCTGCGGTGATCTGTGGCTTGGGTTCGAACAGGAAGACCTGGCCCGTTGGGCCGATTCCGCGGGGCTCGCGCCCGGCGAAAGTGTGTACATCGGTTTACGTAATGGCTTTCAGATCCAGGTGCGGCACTTCGCCAAACCGGATTCGCGAAGCGTCCTCACCCACCGGTAAATGATAGGAACCGTTAGATGAGCGAATACTCTGTTTTCACCTCTGAGTCCGTCTCCGAAGGCCATCCCGACAAGATCGCGGACCAGATCTCCGATGCGGTGCTCGACGCCATCATCGCCAAGGACAAATACGCCCGCGTGGCCTGCGAAACCCTGGTGAAGACCGGTGTCGCGATCATCGCCGGCGAAGTCACCACCTCCGCCTGGGTCGACCTGGAAGAGCTGGTGCGCAAGGTCATCATCGACATCGGCTACAACAGCTCCGACGTCGGCTTCGACGGCGCCACCTGCGGCGTGCTGAACATCATCGGCAAGCAGTCGGTGGACATCAACCAGGGCGTGGACCGCGCCAAGCCTGAAGACCAGGGCGCCGGCGACCAGGGCCTGATGTTCGGCTACGCCAGCAACGAAACCGACGTGCTGATGCCCGCGCCGATCTGCTTCTCCCACCGTCTGGTGGAGCGCCAGGCCGAAGCCCGCAAGTCTGGCCTGCTGCCGTGGCTGCGTCCGGACGCCAAGTCCCAGGTCACCTGCCGCTACGAGAACGGCAAGGTGGTCGGCATCGACGCCATCGTGCTGTCCACCCAGCACAACCCGGAAGTCAGCTACAAGGACCTGCGCGAAGGCGTGATGGAGCTGATCATCAAGCACGTCCTGCCGGCCGAACTGCTGCACAAGGACACCCAGTTCCACATCAACCCGACCGGCAACTTCGTGATCGGCGGCCCGGTGGGCGACTGCGGCCTGACCGGCCGCAAGATCATCGTCGACTCCTACGGCGGCATGGCCCGTCACGGCGGCGGCGCCTTCTCCGGCAAGGACCCGTCCAAGGTGGACCGTTCCGCTGCCTACGCCGGCCGCTACGTGGCCAAGAACATCGTTGCCGCAGGCCTGGCCGAGCGTTGCGAGATCCAGGTGTCCTACGCCATCGGCGTGGCCCAGCCGACCTCCATCTCGATCAACACCTTCGGCACCGGCAAGATCAGCGACGAGAAGATCGTCCAGCTGGTTCGCGAGCACTTCGACCTGCGTCCGTACGCGATCACCAAGATGCTCGACCTGCTGCACCCGATGTATCAGCCGACCGCGGCCTATGGCCACTTCGGCCGCAACCCGTTCGAAATGACCTACGGCGACGACACCTTCACCGCCTTCACCTGGGAGCGCACCGACAAGGCTGCCGCCCTGCGTGACGCTGCCGGCCTGTAAGGTCCGTCTTCGGAAAAGCCCCGCCTCGGCGGGGCTTTTTCGTTTCTGGCGTCCGACACAGCGCGCCGAATAATCCGCGCCCTCTTCGGCATCGTCTCCCTCGTGCGGTCTCTAGGCTGACGGTCTCCCCGCAGCACGGACGCTCGCCATGCCACGCCTGATCCTCGCCCTACTGCTCTGCCTGCCTCTGGCCACCCTCGGCTGCCCGCAATGGACGCCCGAACAGGCCGCCAGTGAAGTACAGGCCCTGCAGACCCAACTGGCACAGTGGGACGACGCCTATCACCGTCAGGGAAACTCCCCCGTCGCCGATGAGCTGTATGACCAGGCACGCGAACGGCTGCGGGAATGGCAGTCCTGCTTTCCGCAGATCCCAACGGCCGCCGATGCGCCCCTGGCCAGCAGCGCCGGTGAAGCCCGTCACCCGGTCGTCCATACCGGCCTCGACAAGCTCCCGGATGCCGCCGCCGTGCGCGGGTGGCTGACGAACCGCAGCGACCTATGGGTGCAACCCAAGGTCGACGGCGTCGCAGTCACCCTGGTCTATCAAGATGGGCGGCTGCACCAGGCGATCAGCCGTGGCAATGGCATCGCGGGGCAGGACTGGACGGCCAACGCACGACAGATTCCCGCGATTCCCCAGCAGTTGCCCGGCGAGCGCGGCCGCCTGGTGCTGCAAGGCGAGCTCTACTGGCGTCTGCCGCAGCACGTGCAGGAGCGTCAGGGTGGACTGGGTGCACGCGGGAAAGCCGCCGGACTGATGGCGCGTACCTCGCTCGGCGGCGAAGGCGAGCGGATCGGCCTGTTCGTCTGGGAGCTACCGGAGGGCCCGCTGGACATGCCGGAGCGCCTGCAACGTCTACGGCAACTGGGCTTTTCCGACAGCGCCGATCTGACGAAGCCTGTCGCCAGATTCAGCGAGATCGAAGCCTGGCGCGAAGGCTGGTACCGCCAGCCACTGCCCTTCGCCAGCGATGGCATCGTCATCCGCCAGGGCCGGCGCCCGCCGGGCAGGAGCTGGAGCGCACAGACACCGGGCTGGGCAGTCGCCTGGAAATACCCCCATCAGCAGGCGCTGGCCGAAGTCCGCCGGGTCGAATTCAAGGTCGGGCGCAGCGGCCGGGTAACGCCCGTGCTGCACCTGGCACCGGTGGAGCTGGACGGGCGCACCCTCCAGCGCGTCAGCGTCGGCTCCCTGAAGCGCTGGCGCAGCCTCGACATCCGGCCAGGCGACCAGGTTGCCATCGCCCTCGCCGGCCTGACCATTCCACGTCTGGACGGTGTGGTCTGGCGCTCGCTCTCGCGCAGCGACGTTGCAGCGCCAGCGGATGGGCAGTACGGCGCCCTGACCTGCTGGCAACCGACGGAGGGCTGCGAAGAGCAGTTTCTAGCTCGACTGGAATGGCTGGGCGGCAAACAGGGACTCGCGCTTTCCGGCGTGGGGCCGGGCACCTGGCGGCGCCTGCACGAAGCCGAACTGCTACCGGGTATGCTCGACTGGCTGGAGTTGACGCCCGATCAGCTGTCGCAGGTGTCTGGCCTGGGCGAGCGCAGCGCGGCGAAGCTGCACCAGCAGTTCCAACTGGCCCGCCAGCGCTCATTCAGCACCTGGTTGCGTGCGCTCGGTGCGCCCTCTGTCGACGCCTTGCCGCCGGGAGAGGGCTGGACCGCCCTGGCCGCCCGCAGTGCGGAGCAATGGCAGGCGCAACCGGGCATCGGCAAGGTGCGCGCCGTCCAGCTGGAAAGCTTCTTCAACGCGCCGGACGTCATGCAGCTGCGGCAACGACTGCATGACGTCGGCATCGCCGGTTTCTGACGGCCTCAACGCATCCGGAACGCTTCCTGATGGAAGCGGTTGCGCGGCATGCCCTGGCGGCGCAAATCACGCTGCAGCAGTTCGGCCAGCCCCTGCGGGCCGCAGAACCAGACGCTCGGCCAGCGCCCCTGGGGGCCGGGCTGCAGTTCGAGATCACTCGCCTGCAGGCGACCTTCGCTCTCGCTGTAGTGGATGCGCAGGTCGATGCGCGGCAGCCCACCGCACAGGTCACGCAGGCGCCCCGCGTAGATCGCGTCCGAGGGGGCACGCACGCAGTACAGCAACGTCACCTCCGGGCAGTCCTCGGGCTTGCCCTGCAAGGACTCCAGCCAGGCGAGGAACGGCGTGATGCCGATCCCGCCTGCAATCCACACCTGGCGCTCCCCCTTGTCGCGGCGGAAGTCGAAGCGGCCGTAGGGCCCTTCCACTTTCACCGGGTCGCCGACCCTCAGGCTGTCCTGCAAGCGCTGCGTATAGTCGCCCAGCGCCTTGATGCTGAAGCGCACCTCGCCGTTGCCGAGGTCGGCGGACGACAGGGTGAAGGGATGCTGTCCTTCCAGGCGATCGCAAGTCAGGAAGGCAAATTGTCCGGCACGATGCCGCCAGCGCCCCTGCAGCTTGCAGGTGACCTCAAGCATCCGCTCGCCGGGCCGCTCGACCGCCACCACGACACCCTCATGGGTGCGCTTGCGGCCAATCCGCCCGCTCAGCGACCAGAGCGCGCAAAGGCTGCCCACGGCCGCACAGACCGCCACCAGCCAGCCGATCGGCTGCGCCCAGTAACCCGCCGGCGCCAGCACCACGGCGTGGAAGGCCAGCACCAGGTAAACGACCGCAAGGGTTTTGTGCACGTAGCGCCACAGGTGGTAGGGGAAGCGCTGCCAGAGCGTGATCACCAGCATGGCCGCCAGCAGCCAGGCCGACCATTCGCCCAGGTCCTTGGCCGAGCCACGGAAGACGTCGAGGAAGGTCTCCACCCGCGGCCCCTTGGCCGGCTTGGTGAAGAACTCCGCGAGCAGCGGCCCGCCCAGCTCCAGCAGGTAGTGCAACAGACCGAGCACGATGGCGAGGATGCCCGCCCACTTGTGCGCCTGGTACATGCGGTCCAAGCCATCCAGCGGCCGCTCCAGCCAGGCGGGGCGCACCGCCAGCAACATGATCAGCGACATCAGGGCGAAGGCCGCGACGCCGGTGAACAGGATGGCCTGCTTGCGGACGACCCAGACGTCCAGGGTGGCCGGAGGGTCGATCAGCAAAGCCAGGCCGAAGACCGCCGCGACGGCGGCCAGGATGATCCAGATGAGTTTCATGGAGGTCCTCCCAGACTGCTTTTCCAAGCGAAAACTGAAGGATTCCTCTGAATCATCCCTTAATTTCGTGCGGGATCTATCCCATGACTGGCCATGCCATGACTCAAGTCAAGGGCTGGGCAATCCAGGCAAGCCGCGCGCAGAATGAACACCCCCGGATGCTCCGTGACCGACCATGCGCCTGCGTATCCTCTCCGACCTTCACCACGAACACTTCCCAGGTGGCCGCGTGCTGCCGGATGCGGCTGCCGATGTGGTGATCCTCGCCGGCGACATCCACGAGCACCTGCAGGGGCTGCACTGGGCGCGCGAGGCGTTTCCCGATACCGAGATCGTCTATGTCGCCGGCAACCACGAGTTCTACCACTCCGACCTGCCGGAGCTGACCCAGGCCATGCGCAACCTGGCCCGCGCGCTGGAAATCCACTTCCTGGAGAACGATGCCGTCGTGCTGGGCGATGTGCGCGTGCTCGGCGCAACCCTGTGGACCGACTTCCAGCTCTATGGCGAACGCGGCGCGGAGCTTGCCGTCGAACAGGCGCTGCAACTGATGCCGGACTTCCGTTGCGTGGACTATCTCACCCAGCCGTTCACACCGGAAATGAGCCGAGACCTTTGCGAAGCCTCCTGCGAATGGCTGACGGCCGAATTGGCGCAGCCTTTCACCGGACGCACCGTGGTGGTCACCCACCACGCCCCCTGCGGCCGTTCGATTCCCGAGCCCTATGTCGGCGACAGCCTGTCGCCAGCCTTCGCCTCGAACCTCGAATCGCTGGTGAAGCGCTGCGATTTGTGGGTGCACGGGCATGTCCACGAGCGCCAGGACTACCACATCGGCAATGCCCGGGTGGTGGCCAATCCCGGCGCCTATCCGGGCGAGGACAGCGGCTTCGACCCCTGCTGGGTGATCGACCTCTGAGCCTCAGCGCGGCAGTTCGCTGAAGAACCGCCAGATCTCCGCCGGGCCGTCCAGATCCGGGTCCGCCAGCCCCAGCAGGCGCGGCGGGCGATACACCGGTTGTGACAGCAGGTGCCCGCCGCCGTGCACCGTCACCAGCTCCACCGGTGCCGCGCCAGTCACGTTCCAGCGTTGCCGCTCCGTCCAGATCGGCCCGACCGAGGTCAACCGGTCCTGGGTTGGCTGGCCGCTCTGGCCGTTACGTCGTGCCAGCGCCAGCGCGGATTCCTCCGCGGACAGCACTCGCCCCCGGTTGCCGAAGCCGAACAGCGTCACCACGCCGCCTGTGTAGGGATTGATCGGGTCGCGCGTGCCATTCATCAGCAAGGTTGCCTTGGGCTGCTGGGCGGGCTGACAGGCATCGTTGTCCGCGCTCGGCAAACTGGCAGCGATGGCGGCCACGCCATCGACCTTGTCGGCGGCTTCGGCCGCCATGCGCAGCGCCATCTGCCCGCCATTGGAATAACCGGCGATGAAGACGCGCGCGGGATCGACACCACGTTGGCGCTGCAGGCGCTCGATCATCGTTGAAAGGAAACCGACGTCATCGATATTCAGGCGACGCGCGCTGTAGGTGGCGGCCTTGCGGCAGTCATTCCAGTGCCCCTCGACGCCATCGGGATAGAGCACCAGGAAGCCCTCGCGGTCTGCCAGGGCATCGAAGCGATAGCCACTGTCACGACGCATTCGCTCGCCATTGCTCATGGAGCCGTGCAACACCACCAGCAAGGCCGGCCGCTCGGCGAGCTGCCGCGGCGCATAGAGCACGTAGCTGCGCCGCCGCTCAGCGAGGCGGATCGAGGAGTCCTCGCTGGTCCCACTCAGCGTCGGTCGTTGCCGCAGTTCCCCCGGCAGGTACCACCAGACTCCCACCAGCAGCAACATCACGAGCAACAGGATGAGTCCCTGCACGACGCGAATTGCGATACGCATGGCGTCTCTCCTCGCCCGCTCCACGGGCTTCGTGAACGTCGGCCTTGGTCCAGGACAACACGCGCGGCGCCACTCCATGACAAACTCTAGCCGTCACATTCGAACGTCTTAGTCTTTGGTAACCCAGGAATCCGAAAATGTTCCGAAGCTCTGTCCTGATGGCCGCCCTCCTCACCCTCGGCTGCACTACGCCGCTGCTGGCTGCCGAAGCCCTGACCGGCTGCGCCGCCAAGCAGGACGCCATCGAACGCCAGCTCGAAGAGGCCAAGGCCCACGGCAACGACAACCGGGTCGCCGGTCTGCAGACGGCGCTGGAGAAGGTGAAAACCTACTGCACCGACGCCGGCCTGACGCAGGAGCGCAAGCAACGGGTGCTGGATGCGGAGCAGGAGGTCAGCCGGCGCGAGAAGGACCTGCGCAAGGCGATGGACAAAGGCGATGCGCAGAAGATCGAGAAGCGCAAGAACAAGCTGGCCGAGGCCCGCGCCGAGCTGGAGCAGGCCAAGCGCGAACTGGAGGAGTGATGCGTACGGGCGCGGTTGTAGGCCGTTGCACCCCGCCCCGTCGTCAGCTCCGGAGCTGAGTTCGGAGCGTTCCGGGACCAAGGCCAAACGGCGTATAACGTTGAACGTTACACGCCCTACGTTCCGGATATTCGCAGGACCCAGTCAGCGCTCCGCAGGGTAATCCGACCCTGGTCCGGGTTCGCGAGCAAGCTCGCTCCTACAGGGGCGCGCCGTGCTTTTCGTAGGAGCGAGCTTGCTCGCGAACCGCACGGCACGGCACGGCACCGAGCGCGAATCAGGCGCGCCCGCTATCGACTCAGAGCGCGCGGAATTTCTTGTGGCAGGCTTCGCAGGCGTCTTCCACCGCGGCGAAGTCCTTGCGCACGCCCTCGGGCGTCGGCGCGGCATTGCGGGTGTTCTCGCCCAGGGCTCGGACGGCCTGCTGGAAGGTCTTGGCGTCGGCCTGGAACTCCAACTGGCGCTGCCAGATTTCCGCCTTGGCGCGGGTATCCTCGTTTTCCACCTGATCAGCCGGCGGCTGGGTGCTGGGGAAGTATTGCCAGGGCTTGTCCGCCAGCTCGCCCAGCTTGGTCGAGCCTGCGCGGAACTTGTCCGCATCGAAGGGGATGCGACCGCGCAGCATGCCGCCCATGTCCTCACTGGTCTTGAGCATCTCCTTGAACACCACCTGGCGCTTGGCCTCCGGCGAGTTGGGATCCAGGCGATGGCAACCGGCGAGCGCCGTGCCGGCGAGCAGCAGAACGAGCAGGGTCTTCAGCTTCATGGGAGAACTCTTGTAGGACGGCGAAACACGGAAGCGCCGGATTATCCGCCCCGATTTCCGAATGATCCAGAGCATGGGGAAGCGGCTGCGGCTATCCGCCGCAGCCGCCTGGATTTCGTTCAGCCGCCGTTCAGCCACCCATCAGAGCTTCATCACCAGCATCCCCGCCAGCACCAGACTGCACGCCGCCAGGCGCGGCAAGCCGAAGGGCTCCTTGAGGAAGCGCATGCCGAACAGTACCACCAGCAGCACGCTGGTCTCGCGCAGGGCCGCGGCCTCGGCGATGGAGCCCAGTTGCATGGCCCAGAGCACCAGCCCGTAGCTGAGCAGGACACAGAGACCGACGCTGATACCGAGCTTCCAGTCGTTGATCCAGAATTTGGCGAAAGCGCGGGTGCGGCCGACCATGGCCATCACCGGGAACGGCAGGCCGGAGAGCAGCGACAGCCAGACCAGGTAGTCCAGCGGACGTGGCCAGAGTTTCAGCGCGTTGCCGTCGATCCAGGTGTAGCTGCCGATGCACAGCCCCATCAGCAACACGGTGGGATAGGCGATCCAGGGCAGCTTCGAACCGCCGCCGCCCTTGAGCAGGAACAGCATGCCCAGCGGGATCAGCAGGATGCCGAGGATCTGCTTGCCGGTCAGGTGCTCGCCGCCGAAATACAGGGTCAGCGCCAGCACCACCAGCGGCGAGAGGCCGCGCATCAGCGGATAGACCAGCCCCAGGTCGCCGACCTTGTAGGCCTGGATCAGCAACACCCGGTAGACCAGCTGCAACGACACGGCGGCCAGCAGCCAGGGCCAGACCTCGGCGGGCGGAATCGCGATCCAGGGCAGCAGGGCCAGCGCGGCGCCCAGGCCGACCATGTCCATGCAGGCGACCACCAGCAGGCGGTCGTTGCTGAATTTGACGAGGGTGTTCCAGGTGGCGTGCAGCAGGGCGGCCAGCAGCACCAGGGTAGTGGCGAGCACGGAATGACTCCTGGTATATACCAGATCGATTCTACCCTGAGCGCCCCTACCGCCGGCAAGCGCCCGCGCTTTCGGACATTTCCCGCTGCGTACTCGGCCGGAACTGGCCTAGACTGGGCATTTCCGCCTGCACGAGCCCTTGCCATGCCACGTCTGATCAAGTTCCTGACCTGCTACATCCTCGTCACCCTGCTCTCCGGCTGCGGCTACAACGCCATGCAGGCCGGCGACGAACAGGTGAAGGCCGCCTGGTCGGAAGTCCTCAACCAGTACCAGCGCCGCGCCGACCTGGTGCCCAACCTGGTCAGCACCGTGAAGGGCTACGCCGCCCACGAAGCCAGCGTGCTGACCCAGGTGACCGAGGCCCGCGCCAAGGTCGGCAGCACCACGCTCAATGCCGATCAGTTGGGCGACGAAGCGGCGGTCAGGCGCTTCCAGCAGGCCCAGGGCGAGCTCAGCTCGGCGCTCTCACGCCTGCTGGTGGTCTCCGAGAACTACCCACAACTCAAGGCCGACGGCCTGTTCAAGGACCTGCTGACCCAGCTCGAAGGCACCGAGAACCGCATCACCGTCGCCCGCGGCCGCTATGTGAAAGCCGTGCAGGCGTACAACGTGCTGATCCGCCAGTTCCCGGAGGTCATCACCGCGAAAGTGCTCGGCTACCAGCCCAAGGCCAACTTCAGCGTGGAGAACGAAGCCGCCATCTCTACCGCGCCTAAAGTCGACTTCGGCAACGCCCCGGCGCAGCCCGCACAATGATCCTGGCGCGCGGGCTGCTGGCCGCCCTGCTGCTGTGCTGGGCGGCCCTGTTGCAGGCCACGCCAGTCGCCATCCCGCCGCTCAGCGCGCGCGTCACCGACCTCACCCAGACCCTCGACGCGAGCCAGCGCACTCAGCTCGAAAGCCAGCTCGCTGGCCTGGAGCAACGCAACGGCGCGCAGATCGCCGTGCTGCTGATTCCCTCCACCGGCGAGGACAGCATCGAGGATTACGCGGTACGCGCTTTCGAGCAGTGGAAGCTGGGCCGCAAAGGTGTGGATGATGGTGTGCTGCTGGTGATCGCCAAGAACGACCGCACGCTGCGCATCGAAGTTGGCTACGGGCTGGAAGGCACCATCACTGACGTGCAGGCCGGACGGATCATTCGCGAACAGATCGTCCCCTTCTTCCAGAAAGGCGACTTCGCAGGAGGCGTCCAGGCCGGCGTGAACAGCCTGGTCGCCCTGATCGAACCTCCGGCCAACGCTGCCGCACCGGACAGCACCGATGACGAGCTGCCGCGCACCGGCCCTGCCGAGAACTACAGCGATACCTACTCCAACCGCAATGCCGCGGCCAGCGAGGAAATCCCGCCCACGCGCCTGGCGGCGATGTTCGGCCTGCTGATCGGCGTACCGCTGCTGGGCATGCTGCTGCCGGTGTCGTGGATGCGCCAGCGCAGCATGGGCCGTTATCTGCTGTGCAGCGCCGTAGTGGGTGCGGCGGCCTCCGGCGTGCTGCTGCTCAGCGAGGCGAACCCCGCGGCGCTGCAACAGCAGATGATCGGCGCCTTCTCGATCCCGCTGGTGCTGTACATCTTCTTCCTGCCGCCGATGTGGCTGACCATGGGCGTGCTGCAGCTGCTGATGAGCATCCTCAGCTCCATCGGCCGAGGTGGTCGCGGTGGCGGTGGAGGGGGCGGCGGCTTTCGGGGCGGCGGTGGTTCCAGCGGCGGCGGCGGTACCTCCGGCCGCTGGTAACGACCGCTGAGAATTACAGGGCGGCGACGCCCTGTTCTTCCTCGCGGATCGAGCGCAGCACCTGGCGCTGCAAGTCGATGAACTCGGCGCTGGCGGCCATGTCCTCGTGGCGCGGGCGGCCGAGCTTCACATCGAAGGTGGTCTTGATCCGTCCCGGCCCCAGGCCCATCACCACGATGCGATCGGACAGGTAAACCGCCTCTTCCACATCGTGGGTGACGAACATCACCGTAAGGCGATGGGTTTCCCAGATCCGCGTCAGCAGTTCCTGCATCTGGTGGCGGGTCATGGCATCCAGCGCGCCGAAGGGCTCGTCCATCAGCAGGATCTTCGGCCGGTAGGACAGCGCGCGGGCAATCGCCACGCGCTGCTTCATGCCGCCGGACAGCTCGTTCGGATAGGCCTCGGCAAACTTCGTCAGCTTCACCAGTTCCAGGTGCTCATCGGCGATCTCGCGGCATTGCGCGCGGGACAGGCCGGCCGCCTTGAGGGCGAACTCGACGTTCTGCCGGGCGGTGAGCCAGGGCAGCAGGGTATAGGACTGGAACACTACGCCGCGGTCCAGCCCCGGCCCGGTGATCGGCACGCCGTCGACCTTCACGCTGCCGCTGTCGAATTCCTCCAGGCCCGCGGCGATGGACAACAGCGTGCTCTTGCCGCAACCCGAGGTGCCGACGATGGAAACGAACTCGTTGTCCGCCAGCGTCAGGTCGATGTTGCGCAGCACCTCGCGGCGTGACTGGCCGACCGCGAAACTCTTGTTCAGGCCGGAAATTTCCAAAGTCGCCATCAGCTGCGCCTCCGGTTGTAGCGGAACAGGACCTTCTCGCCGGCGCGCATGGCCTGGTCGGTGACCAGCCCGAGGAAGCCGAGCAGGAGGATGTAGCCGATGATGGTGTCGGTCTGGAAGAAGCGCTGGGACACGGTGATGCGGTAGCCCAGGCCCGAAGTCGCGGCCACGAGCTCCGCCAGCACCAGCCAGGTCCAGGCCCAGCCGAGACTGATCCGCAGGGCATCCCAGATGCCTGGCAGCGCACTGGGCAGGACGATCTTCAGGAGAATGCGGCGATCCGGCATGCCGAGGGTACGACCCAGGCCAACGAAGTCCGCCGGCACGCGCTTGATCGCGTCCATCACCATCAGCACCTGCTGGAAGAAGGTGCCGATCCAGATGATGAGGAATTTCTGGAAGTCGCTGGTGCCCGCCCAGAGGATGGTCAGCGGGACGAAGGCGACCACCGGCATGTAGCGCACGAAGTCCACCAGCGGCTCGGTGGCGGCCTTCCAGAAGCCGTAGCAGCCGGCGAACACGCCGATCACGATGGACATCGCCGAGGACACCAGGAAGGCCACGGCGATGCGGTACACGCTGACCTTCAGGTCTGCCCAGAGGGTGCCGTCGGCGGCCAGCTTGAGCATGCGTGCCCAGACATCGCCGGGCGCCGGCAGGAATATCTTCGGCACCGCGCCGCTGGCGCCGGCCAGCCACCAGAGCAGCGCCAGCAGCACGAATACGGCGCCGCCGATGAGCAGGAAATGACGCTGCGCGATCGGCTTGCCGATGGTGAACAGCGGGTTGGATTTACGGGCTTTCATGTCGGGCTCGTCGAACGGAGAAAGACGCGCGCCGGCTCAGGGGCCGGCGCACGATGTATCAGAGCGTCAGAGTGCCTCGATGAAGCGTGTGTCGATGGCCTGCGCCGGGGTGACCGGCTGCTGCAGGATGCCGGCCTCACTGGCAGCTTTCTGGATGTGCTCCAAGGAACCCTTCTGGAACGAGCCCTTCAGCTCGGCTTGGTTCTCCTTCACCGAGTAGAAGTGCACGCCGTCGAAGGCAGTGCTCAGCTCGGACTCCTCGGCGCCCACACCCTTGGCGATGGCGGCGCGGCCTTCGGCGGTTTTCTCCTGGTAGTGCTTCAGGCCCGCTTCCCAGCTCCTGATCAGCGCCAGCACCTGGCCGGGACGCTCCTTGAGCACCTCGTCGCGGACCACGAACACGTCGCTGATGATGCCCGGATCATCCGAGCCCTTGTACAGCAGGTTGACCTTGGGGTTCTGCTGCTTGGCGGCGGACAGGTAAGGCTCGTAGGTCACCGCGGCCGGTACCTGGCCGGCGATCAGCGCGCTGCCGGCGTTGGCGGCGGGCATCGGCACCGGCTGCACGTCGGCGATGGTCAGGCCGGCCTTGCGCAGGGCGCTGTGCAGGAGGATGTCGCTGGTGGTGCCTTCCTCGTAGGCGACCTGCTTGCCCTTGAGGTCGGTCAGGGTCTTGATCGACGGATCGACGATCAGCGCATCGGCGCTGGTGCTCTGGTCCAGCAGCAGGACGATCTTCACTGGCAGGCCGGCGGCGACCATGGCCATGGCGGTGTGGGTGGCAAGGTTGCCGCCGTCGATCTGGCCGCTGGCCAGGGCGGCGTTCATGTCCTTGTCTTCGGTGAAGTTGACCAGTTCGACCTGCTCCAGGCCATTGGCCTTGAAGGCGCCAGCCTGCTCGGCGACATACCACTGGCCGTAGCCCAGCCAGGGCTGCATGCCCATCTTGAAGGTGCCGGCCTCGGGCTTGGTGTCGGCCTTGATCGCTGCGGCGTGCGCGGCGCCGGCCAGCAGCAGGCTGGCACAGGTGGCCACGGCCAGTTGGCGCAGCGCGGATGCGAAGGTGGTGTGCATGGTCTCTCCCCGGTCATTGTTCTGCAGGCTGAAAGCTGCTGGAGCGGCGGGGAGGCAACGTCGGCCCATGCCCGCCGTGGGCGGGCACAGGCTCACACTCAATCAATGCAAATGCAAAGGTTTCGCCGTAGTCCGGCTTGGCTCCGGGCACGCAGGCAATCACCGTTGCGCATCAGCCGTCAGGGCTGGGGAATGGCGTCGTCCTTGAACTGGTCCTTGATGTACTTGATCTCGGTGCGACCGTGGGGCGCCGGCTGGCCGTCCGGACCGATGTTCACGAAGACCATCTTGTCGACCGTGAGGATGCTCTTGCGGGTGATCTTGTTGCGCACTTCGCAGGTCAGGGTGATCGAGGTGCGGCCGAACTCGGTGGCGGTGATGCCCAGCTCGATGATGTCGCCCTGGCGCGCGGAACTGACGAAGTTGATCTCGGAGATGAACTTGGTGACCACGCGCTGGTTGCCCAGCTGGACGATGGCGTAGATCGCCGCTTCTTCGTCGATCCATTTCAGAAGGCTGCCGCCGAACAGGGTGCCGTTCGGGTTGAGGTCTTCAGGCTTGACCCATTTGCGGGTGTGGAAATTCATGGAAGCTCCTTCTTGGGAGGTTGCGCCTCGTGAGCGCGATGACGGGCAAAGCCCCGCCGGCTATGCAAGTCTGGCCCCGGCCGACACCAGGCACCTTGCCATGACTCAAAGCATCTTCAACATCTTGCGAGCTAGAGCAGAACAAGGCGGAAACAGGCTGAAAAAGCGGAGTTTACGTTCTGTAAATGAGCATTTTTCAGCCTGTTTCCAACGCAGTTATGCCGACGCGCAGCAGATGTTCAGCCGAGCCCGGCTTCGGCGCGGTACCTGGCAGCTTCGTCCACCAACCAGTCGCGGAAAGCGCCCAGGGTCGCCGATTCCACCTTGCGTTCGGGAATCATCAGGTAATAGGCATTTTCGCTCAAATAGGCATGTTGCATCGGCACGATAAGCCGCCCGTCGGCCAGCTCGCGCTGGATCAGCATCGGCGGGATCAGCGCCACGCCCATGCCGTGCATGGCCGCCTGGGCCAGCATGGAGAACAGCTCGTAGCGGGTGCCGCTCATGTCGTGGGCGACGCTCATGCCCAGCGAACCGAACCACTGACGCCAGGCGTAGGGCCGGGTGGTCTGCTGCATCAGCGGCAGCTCGGCGATCTGTGCGGCGGACAGCTCGGTTCGCCCACCCAGCAGTTCGGGGCTGCAGACCGGTACCGGGTTCTCGTGCATGAGGAAGTTGGCCACCGTACCGGACCACACGCCGTCGCCGAAATACAGCGCCGCATCGAACTCGGTGTCGGCGAACAGGAACGGTCGGGTGCGGTTGGTCATGTTGACCGTGACGTCCGGATGCAGGCGCTTGAAGTCCTTGAGCCGTGGCAGCAGCCACTGGGTGGCGAAGGTCGGTACCACCGCCAGCTCCAGCGCACCACCGCCCTGCTGGCCCATCACCGCCAGGGTGTCGCGCTCCACCGCGTCCAGGCGCGCGGCGACGCGGCGGCTGTAGTTGAGCCCGGCCTCGGTGAGCTTCACCCCGCGCCGCGAACGGCGGAACAGCTCGACGCCGAGGAACTCTTCCAGCGCGGCGATCTGCCGACAGATGGCGCTCTGGGTCAGCGACAGCTCCTCGGCAGCCTTGGTGAAACTTTCGTGGCGGGCGGCGGATTCGAAGGCGACCAGCGCAGCGGTGGTCGGGATCTTGCGTCGCATCGAATGCCTCTTCGGAATCTCGTGATGCGAGCGAGCCACGCAAAACGCCTTAAATAGAGGCGGCAAGGCATAAGCACGCATCAGCAATGCAATGACGGAGTGAAAAAATAGCACAACAGCGTGCGAATTAGTCAGTTGCCCGGCTTCCCGACGGCTGACTAGGATGGCCCACACCGTACCCGCCTAGACTTGTCGGGTCCTTCACTGTCTGTTCCGAGGTTTCTCCATGGCCACCAAAGCAAGCTTCAACTGGGAAGATCCGCTGCTGCTGGATCAGCAACTCACCGAAGAAGAGCGCATGGTGCGCGACAGCGCCTACCAGTTCGCCCAGGACAAGCTGGCCCCGCGCGTACTGGAAGCCTTCCGCCACGAGCAGACCGACCCGGCGATCTTCCGCGAGATGGGCGAAACCGGCCTGCTCGGCGCGACGATCCCCGAACAGTACGGCGGCAGCGGCCTGAACTACGTGTGCTACGGCCTGATCGCCCGTGAAGTCGAGCGCATCGACTCCGGCTACCGCTCCATGATGAGCGTGCAGTCCTCCCTGGTGATGGTGCCGATCAACGAATTCGGCAACGAAGCCACCAAGCAGAAATACCTGCCGAAACTGGCCAGCGGCGAATACATCGGCTGCTTCGGCCTGACCGAGCCTGACCACGGTTCCGACCCGGGCTCGATGATCACCCGCGCCAAGAAAGTCGACGGCGGCTACCGCCTGACCGGCGCCAAGATGTGGATCACCAACAGCCCGATCGCCGACGTCTTCGTGGTCTGGGCCAAGGATGACGAAGGCCAGATCCGTGGCTTCGTCCTGGAAAAAGGCTGGGAAGGCCTGTCCGCCCCGGCGATCCACGGCAAGGTCGGCCTGCGCGCCTCGATCACCGGTGAGATCGTGATGAACAACGTGTTCGTCCCCGAAGAAAACGCCTTCCCCGAAGTGCGCGGCCTGCGCGGCCCGTTCACCTGCCTGAACTCCGCCCGCTACGGCATCTCCTGGGGCGCCCTGGGTGCCGCCGAAGCCTGCTGGCACACCGCCCGCCAGTACACCCTGGACCGCAAGCAGTTCGGCCGCCCGCTGGCCGCCAACCAGCTGATCCAGAAGAAGCTGGCCGACATGCAGACCGAAATCACCCTCGCCCTGCAAGGCTGCCTGCGCCTGGGCCGCATGAAGGATGAAGGCACCGCTGCGGTGGAAATCACTTCGATCATGAAGCGCAACAGTTGCGGCAAGGCCCTGGACATCGCCCGCATGGCCCGCGACATGCTCGGCGGCAACGGCATCTCCGACGAGTTCGGCGTAGCCCGCCACCTGGTCAACCTGGAAGTGGTGAACACCTACGAAGGTACCCACGATGTCCATGCGCTGATCCTCGGCCGCGCCCAGACCGGCATCCAGGCGTTCTTCTAAGCGCCTCGCGCCGGCCCGCCCAGCTATTCGCAAAAGCAGGCCGGCGCACGTTCCACCTCTCGTCCGAGAGGCCCCGGGAAGGGACGTGGAGTCCCCGCACTGCGCCCTCCCCGCCCCACTTCACGATGCAGGTGATTCCATGTCCGGCGCCCTTTCGCACATCCGTGTCCTCGACCTCTCCCGCGTTCTCGCCGGCCCCTGGGCCGGGCAGATCCTCGCCGACCTCGGCGCGGAAGTGATCAAGATCGAGCGTCCCGGCAGCGGCGACGACACCCGCGCCTGGGGCCCGCCGTTCCTCAAGGACGCCGAGGGCCGGGACACCAGCGAAGCGGCGTATTACCTGTCAGCCAACCGCAACAAGAAATCCCTGACCATCGACTTCACCCAGCCCGAGGGCCAGCGCCTGGTGCGCGAGCTGGCGACCAAGGCCGATATCCTGCTGGAGAACTTCAAGGTCGGAGGGCTGAAGGCTTACGGCCTGGACTACGAATCGCTCAAGGCGATCAACCCGAAGCTGATCTACTGCTCGATCACCGGCTTCGGCCAGTTCGGCCCCTACGCCAAGCGCGCCGGCTACGACTTCATGATCCAGGGCCTGGGCGGCCTGATGAGCATTACCGGCCGCTCCGACGCCGAGGAAGGCGCCGGTCCGGTGAAGGTCGGCGTGGCGCTGACCGACATCCTCACCGGCCTGTACTCGTCCACCGCGATCCTCGCCGCTCTCGCACACCGCGACGTCAGCGGTATCGGCCAGCACATCGACATGGCACTGCTGGACGTGCAGGTGGCCTGCCTGGCCAACCAGACCCTGAACTACCTGACCACCGGCAATCCGCCGCGGCGCCTGGGCAACGCGCACCCGAACATCGTGCCGTACCAGGACTTCCCCACCGCCGACGGCGACTTCATCCTCACCGTCGGCAACGACGGGCAGTTCCGCAAGTTCGCCGAACTGGCGGGCCACCCGGAATGGGCCACCGACGAGCGCTTCGCCACCAACAAGGCCCGCGTAGCGCACCGCGACGTGCTGATCCCGCTGATCCGCCAGTCCACCGTGATGCGCACCACCGCCGAGTGGATCGCCGTACTGGAGCAGGCCAGCGTGCCGTGCGGCCCGATCAACGACCTGTCGCAGGTCTTCGCCGATCCGCAGGTGATCGCCCGCGGCCTGCGCGTGGACCTGCCGCACCCCCTGGCCGGCAGCGTGCCGCAGGTGGCCAGCCCGATCCGCCTGTCCGAGACGCCCGTCGAGTACCGCAACGCTCCGCCGACCCTCGGCCAGCACACCCAGGAGATTCTCGAAGGCGTGCTCGGCCTGGACGAAGCGGCCATCGGCAAGCTGCGCGAAAGCGGCGTCATCTGATTGCACGGCCCGCCAGGCGGGCCGCTACCGAGCATCTCCTGACTGGCTTCCAGCGCCGGGTTTTCACGGCCCCGTCGCTGAAAGCCAGCGGAGATCACCTTTGGCAGACCGGCGGCGCACGCCGGACTTGGGCGATGCCCAAGGCGCCGCTATAATCGCCCGCTCAAGCGACTTCCCGGTCGCTCCCGCCTTCCGTCCGAGGGGCGCTGCAGCAGGTCACACTCCATGACTTGTCAGGCTCGAACGGAGCGCGCGCGCAACACTGATATCCGGTGTTGTAAACGCATCAACGGCGCCCATTCGCAGACAACGAATGGAGAGTTACGCATGAGCGCTGTCATGACGCCTGCCGGTTTCACCGATTACAAAGTCGCCGACATTTCCCTGGCCGCCTGGGGCCGCCGCGAGCTGATCATCGCCGAGTCCGAAATGCCGGCACTGATGGGCCTGCGCCGCAAATACGCCGGCCAGCTGCCGCTCAAGGGCGCGAAGATCCTGGGCTGCATCCACATGACCATCCAGACTGGCGTGCTCATCGAGACCCTGACCGCGCTGGGCGCCGAAGTGCGCTGGTCGTCCTGCAACATCTTCTCCACCCAGGACCAGGCCGCCGCCGCCATCGCCGCCGCCGGCATCCCGGTGTTCGCCTGGAAAGGCGAGACCGAGGAAGAATACGAGTGGTGCATCGAGCAGACCATCCTCAAGGATGGCCAGCCGTGGGACGCCAACATGGTGCTGGACGACGGCGGTGACCTGACCGAGATCCTGCACAAGAAATACCCGGCGATGCTGGAGAAGATCCACGGCATCACCGAAGAGACCACCACCGGTGTGCACCGCCTGCTCGACATGCTCAAGGCCGGAACCCTGAAAGTCCCGGCGATCAACGTCAACGACTCGGTCACCAAGAGCAAGAACGACAACAAGTACGGCTGCCGTCACAGCCTGAACGACGCCATCAAGCGCGGTACCGACCACCTGCTGTCGGGCAAGCAGGCCCTGGTGATCGGCTACGGCGACGTGGGCAAGGGCTCGGCCCAGTCCCTGCGTCAGGAAGGCATGATCGTGAAGGTCTCCGAAGTCGACCCGATCTGCGCCATGCAGGCCTGCATGGACGGCTTCGAAGTCGTATCCCCGTACAAGAACGGCCTGAACGACGGCAGCGAAGCCAGCGTTGATGCCGCCCTGCTGGGCAAGATCGATCTGATCGTCACCACCACCGGCAACGTCAACGTCTGCGACGCCAACATGCTCAAGGCGCTGAAGAAGCGCGCCGTGGTGTGCAACATCGGTCACTTCGACAACGAGATCGACACTGCCTTCATGCGCAAGACCTGGGCCTGGGAAGAGGTCAAGCCGCAGGTGCACAAGATCCACCGTACCGGCAAGGACGGCTTCGATCCGCACAACGACGACTACCTGATCCTGCTGGCCGAAGGCCGCCTGGTGAACCTGGGCAACGCCACCGGCCACCCGTCGCGCATCATGGACGGCTCCTTCGCCAACCAGGTGCTGGCGCAGATCCACCTGTTCGAGCAGAAGTTCGCCAACCTCTCCGCCGCCGAGAAGGCCCAGCGCCTGACCGTCGAAGTGCTGCCCAAGAAGCTCGACGAAGAAGTGGCGCTGGAGATGGTCAAAGGCTTCGGTGGCGTGGTCACCCAGCTGACCAAGCAGCAGGCCGACTACATCGGCGTGACCGTGGAAGGCCCGTTCAAGCCGGACACCTACCGTTACTAAGAGCAGCCGCAAGCTGCACGCCACAAGCTGCAAGCCGGGCCTGCCCGGCTTGCAGCTTGAAGGCTGACGCTTGACGCTGGGAAGGGAACCTTCTCCATATGTCTCAAGAACGCCGTTTCAGCTTCGAATTCTTCCCCGCCAAGACCGAAGCCGGACACGAAAAACTGATGGCCACCGCGCGCCAGCTGGCCGCGTACAAGCCTGACTTCTTCTCCTGCACCTACGGCGCCGGCGGCTCGACCCGCGACCGCACCCTGAGCACCGTGCTGCAGCTCGACGGTGAAGTGCAGATCTCCACCGCCCCGCACCTGTCCTGCGTTGGCGACACCAAGGCCGAACTGCGCGCCCTGCTCGCCCATTACAAGGACGCCGGCATCCGCCGCATCGTCGCCCTGCGCGGCGACCTGCCCTCGGGCATGGGCATGGCCAGCGGCGAACTGCGCTACGCCAACGAGCTGGTGGAGTTCATCCGCGCCGAAACCGGCGATCATTTCCACATCGAAGTTGCCGCCTATCCGGAAGTTCACCCGCAAGCGCGCAATTTCGAGGATGATCTTGCGAATTTCGTGCGCAAGGTCAAAGCCGGCGCCGACTCCGCCATCACACAATACTTCTTCAACGCCGACAGCTACTTCCATTTTGTCGAGCGTGCGGAGAAACTTGGTGTCAGCATTCCGGTCGTACCGGGTATCATGCCGATCACCAACTACACCAAATTGGCCCGCTTCTCCGACGCCTGTGGCGCAGAAATCCCCCGCTGGATTCGCAAGCAGCTGGAAGCCTACGGCGACGATATCGCCAGCATCCAGGCCTTTGGTGAGCAGGTCATCACCGAAATGTGCGAACGCCTCCTCGAAGGCGGCGCACCCGGTCTGCACTTCTACACCCTGAACCAGGCTGAACCCAGTCTGGCGCTCTGGAACAACCTCAAGCTCCCCCGCTGAGGATCATTGCTCCGGGCTTACCGTCCGCGATCCCGGCCAGCGCAAAGCCGGCGTATCGTGGACGGAGTGCTCCCAGCCCACGGCTGAGCGCTCGCCCCGAGCTTGAAATCACGCGCCCTCGAGCCGGCAGGTCGCCGGCCTACAGGAACCCCGCATGTCCTTCTCTTCCCTCGGTCTCTCCGAGGCCCTGGCTGGCGCCGTTGAAGCCGCCGGCTACGCGCGCCCCACCCCCGTTCAGGAACGCGCCATCCCCGCCGTTCTGCAAGGCCGCGACCTGATGGTTGCCGCCCAGACCGGCACCGGCAAGACCGGCGGCTTCGCCCTCCCGGTGCTCGAGCGCCTGTTCCCCGAAGGTCACCCCGACCGCGAACACCGCCACGGCCCGCGCCAGGCGCGCGTCCTGGTTCTGACTCCGACCCGCGAGCTGGCCGCCCAGGTGCATGACAGCTTCAAGGTCTACGCTCGCGACCTGCCCCTGAAAAGCGCCTGCATCTTCGGCGGCGTCGGCATGAACCCGCAGGTCCAGGCCGTCTCCAAGGGCGTCGACGTGCTCGTCGCCTGCCCCGGTCGCCTGCTCGACCTGTGCGGCCAGGGCAGCATCGACCTGTCCCATGTGGAAATCCTGGTTCTCGATGAAGCCGACCGCATGCTCGACATGGGCTTCATCCACGACGTGAAGAAGGTCCTCGCCAAGCTGCCGCCCAAGCGCCAGAACCTGCTGTTCTCGGCGACCTTCTCGAAAGACATCGTCGACCTCGCCAACAAGCTCCTGCACAACCCGGAGCGCATCGAGGTCACCCCGCCGAACACCACCGTCGAGCGCATCGAACAGCGCGTGTTCCGCATTCCCGCCGTACAGAAGCGCGTTCTGCTGGCGCACCTGGTGACCGTAGGCGCCTGGGAACAGGTGCTGGTGTTCACCCGCACCAAACACGGCGCCAACCGCCTGGCCGAATACCTGACCAAGCACGGCCTGCCGGCCGCCGCGATCCACGGCAACAAGAGCCAGAACGCGCGCACCAAAGCCCTGGCCGACTTCAAGGCCAATGACGTGCGCATTCTGGTCGCCACCGACATCGCCGCCCGCGGCCTGGACATCGACCAGCTGCCCCACGTGGTCAACTACGAGTTGCCGAACGTCGAGGAAGACTACGTCCACCGTATCGGCCGTACCGGCCGCGCGGGTCGTACCGGTGAGGCCATCTCCCTGGTGGCGCCGGACGAAGACAAGCTGCTCAAGGCCATCGAGCGCCTGACCAAGCAGCGCATCCCCGACGGCGATATGCAGGGCTTCGACCCCGACGCCGTGCTGCCGGAAGTCCAGCTGCCCGAACCCAAGGAAGCCACCCAGCGCCAGCCGCGCAAGGACAAGGCCAAGCGTGGCGAGCGCAAGGACCGCAGCAAGGAAAAGCCCCAGCAACCGCAGGCCGAGGAGCAGCAGAACGCCGCCGCTCCCGCTGCCGGCGAAGCCGCTGAAGGCGACAAGCCCGCCGGCAAGCGCCGCCGCCGTGGTGGACGTGGCAAGAAGAAGGGTGAAGGCCAGGGCAGCGACGCCCAGTCCAACACCAATGCTCAGCCGCGCCAGCAGGGACAGGGCCGCCAACAGCAGCAGCCCAAGCCCCCGCGCGCGCCGAAGGTCGATCCGGACCGCGACCCGGAAGAATTCCTCGACGACGATTTCGACAACTTCGGCAACCGCGCCGACTACGTCAGCCCCTTCCCGGACAAGGACCAGCCGCGCGGACAGCGCCGCCGTGGCGGACAGGGCCAAGGCCAGAACCAGGGTCAGGGCCAACAGCGCGCCCGCGGCCAGGGTGGTCAGGGCGGCGGCCAGGGCAACGGTCAGAACCGTGGCCAGGGTCAAGGTCAGGGCCGGGCCGCGAAGAAGCCCAATGGCAGCGGTCGCGGTCAGGGCCAAGGCCAGAGCGGCAACGGCCAGGGTAAGCCAGGTCAGCGCAAGCGCGGCGGCAAGGCTCCGGCCTCGCGGATGAACGATGCCCCGCTGCGCGAGCCGAGCGAGTACGGCGCCGCCAAGCCTACCCGCCAGCCGGTGGTGATCAACAAGCGCGACCTGGTCCGCAGCGACCGCTTCCCCACTGCCGAGCAGTTGGAAGAACTGGAACCGCGCCGCAAGACCGAGCGTCCGGCGCTGCTGACCCGCAACCGCGACTGATGCTGATTAGAGAGACCGCCCTTCGGGGCGGTTTCTTTTTGCCCGGGAGTTATGGGGCTCCCTGGATACCGGAAGGCTTTTCGTAGGAGCGAGATTGCCCGCGAACTGAGTCCGCAGCGGAGCTTGTTCGCGAGCAAGCTCGCTCCTACAAGAGCCGCGCCCTCGCACACCGAACAAGCACAAAAAAGCCGCCCGAAGGCGGCTTTTTGCCCAACGGCACCGAACCTCAGAGCACCTGCCGCAGGAAAGTCTGCGCACGCGGGTCCTGGGGCTGGGCGAAGAACTGCGCGGGCGGCGCGTCCTCCAGCAGCTTGCCGTGATCGAAGAACAGCACGCGGTCGGCAACTTCGCGGGCGAATCCCATTTCGTGGGTGACGCAGACCATGGTCATGCCTTCCACGGCCAGGGTTTTCATCACATCCAGCACCTCGCCGACCATCTCCGGGTCGAGCGCCGAGGTCGGCTCGTCGAACAGCATCACCTTCGGATCCATGCACAGCGCACGGGCAATGGCCACGCGCTGCTGCTGGCCACCGGAGAGGCGCGAGGGGTACTCGTTGGCCTTCTGGCCGATGCCGACCTTGGCCAGTAGCGCCTTGGCCTTCTCCTCACGCTCGGCCTTGCCGCGCTTGCGCACGACTTTCTGCGCCAGGCACAGGTTCTCCAGCACGGTCATGTGCGGGAACAGGTTGAAGTGCTGGAACACCATGCCGACTTCGCGGCGGTAGGCATTGATGTCGGTCTTGGGGTTGGCCAGGTCGACGCCGTCGATGCTCACCGAGCCGGAATCGAACTCCTCCAGACCATTCAGGCAGCGCAGGAAGGTGGACTTGCCCGAGCCGGACGGGCCGATCACCACCACTACTTCACCCCTGGTCACGCCAGTAGTCACGTCATCGACCGCGCGAACAACTTGGCCGCGGGTATCGAAGACCTTGGTCAGGTTACGAACTTCAATCACTTTGGCCGAGCCTCCGTTCCAGACGGCCTGCCAGGTGCGACAGCGGCAGGTTGATCACAAGGTAGAGCGCCGCGACGCAGAACCAGATTTCGAAGGTGGAGAACGAGGTGGTGATCGCCTCGCGGCCGCTCTTGGTCAGTTCGGTGATGGCGATTACCGAGACCAGCGAGGTGTCCTTCACCAGACTGATGAACTGCCCGGCCAGCGGTGGCAGCACGCGCTTGAAGGCCTGCGGCAGGATCACATGGCGCATCGACTGCGCGGCGTTCAGGCCCAGGGATCGCGCCGCCTCGTCCTGGCCACGGGCGATGGACTGCACGCCGGCACGGACGATCTCGGCCACATAGGCACCGGTGAACAGCGCCAGCGCGGCCACACCCGCGAACTCGCGGGACAGGTTCAGCACCGTGCCGATGAAGAAGTAGAAGATGAAAATCTGCACCAGTAGCGGCGTGCCACGCACCAGCTCGACGTAGAGGGTCGACAGGTCGTGCAGGGTCGGGTTCTTCGACAGGCGGCAGAGACCAGCCAGCAGGCCGATCAGCAGGCCGATGGCGCCGGAGATGAAGGAGATCCACAGCGTGGTCCACAGGCCCCAGGCCAACGGCCCGGCCGCCCAATGGCGCTGCACGCCGACCACATCGCCCTCGGCGACATCGTCATTCTCGGCGAACTGCAGGCTGTCGGCGGCCACGCTCAGCACCTGCTGCTGGCCATCCTCGCCCTGCAGGGTGACGCGCGCGTCGTGCCCGGTCTGTTCGATCTTCTCCACCCGCGAGATGCCCTCGGCCCGCTGCGGCTCCTCCGCCTGGTAGGCGAAGTACTGCGGGACGCGATTCCAGCGCCACTCGTAGGAAATCAGCGAAGTGGAGTACCAAAGCCCGAAGCCGATCAGCAGGATGATCAGGCCGGTCAGCCCATGCCAGGGCCAGGTTGCGCGTTTCGTTCTAGCCACGAATCTCTACCGTGAAAATGCGAACGCGCAGGCCGGGGCCTGCGCGTCGGGTGAACCAGCGTCAGACGCGGATTACTCCATGTCCTTCAGCCAGTCGGTGCTCTTGAACCACTTGTCATGCAGACGATCGTAGGTGCCGTCTTCGTGGATCTGCTTGAGGAAGTTGTTGATGAAGTTGATCGAGTCGTAATCGCCCTTCTTCAGGCCGAAAGCCAGCGGCTCGTAGGTGAACGGCTGGTCCAGGAAGACCAGCTTGCCGGCGCCGAACTTGTTGACGGCCACGACGTTGTAGGGCGAATCGTAGATGAAGGCGTCGGCCTTGCCGTTGACCACGTCCATGACCGCTTCGGGCTCGTTGTCGAAGCCGTGGTACTGGGCCTTGGAGAGCTGCTTCTTGGCGACGAACTCACCGGTGGTGCCGATCTTGGAGGTGATGCGGTACTTCGCATCGTTCAGGTCCTTGTAGGACTTGATGGTGCCTTCCAGGTCCTTGCGGATCAGCAGGGTCTGGCCAACCACGATGAAGGGATCGGAGAAGTTCAGGCGCAGGTTGCGTTCCTGGGTCAGGGTCATGCCCGAGCCGATCATGTCGAACTTGTCGGTCAGCAGGGCCGGGATGATGCCGTCGTAGCTGGTGGAAACCAGTTCCAGCTTGACGTTCATGGCCTTGGCCATGGCCTTGAGCAGGTCCACTTCGAAGCCGACGATCTGACCGCGCTTGTTGGTCATCTCGAACGGCATGTAGGTCGGGTCCATGCCCACGCGCAGGGTGCCGCGCTTGGCCGCTTCATCGATGGCGCCAGCCTGCGCCGAGGCCACGCCCACCAGGGCGCAAACGCCCATGACCAGCGATGCCAGGTACTTTTTCATCCCCAAACTCCCAAGCAAATAGAAAGGTCTTCTTGTTGTTCCAGAAATCGAATCGCGCATCCATGACGGCGGGCAATACAGCGCACTGTGCATCGGAAGGGTGCGAAGCCTACCCCATGCGCCTGATATCTCAATCTTTTCTGGATAGCTGGCGCAGGGTACCAGCAGCGCCGCACGGGGAAAACAGGGAAACTCGCCGGCCGCCCTCGTCCGCAGCGGGACGAGGGCGAGCGAGCGTCAGGACTGCGCAGCGGGCAGCGTCAGCGGGGGCTGCTCGGCGACCGGCGCCAGCGGCACGGCCGGTGCGTGACTATCGGCCCGCAGCGACTGCTGCCACTGGCCGATCCACTGTTCCTTGTTGCCCTGCCAGAGCGCCAGGTGCAGGCGCGACAGCGCAACCGGATCGCTCAGCAGCGCCAGGCGCAGGCTGCCGTCCAGTTGCTCGGGGCTGGCATCCAGCGCCCTCTGAACGCGCTCGGCGCGCATCGCCTCGATGGAATCGGCCTTGCCGTGGCGGGCCGTACCCATGGCGCAGGCCAGGGCGTTGAGCACCGGGTCGACGGCGGCGCGGACGAAACCGTCCTTCAGCGCCTGCCAGCGGTTCTGGTAGGTGTACTCGTCGGTAGCACGCAGTTCGCGCGGGGTGTCGTATTCCTCGGGGATGAGGAACAGCTTTTCATCGCGCGAGGCCAGGCCCAGCTTGACCCGGCTGCTGATCACCGAGACCGGGATCGACAGCATCAGAGCGCCGACGATGGGCGACAGCCACCACAGGAAACGCGGGTTGAGCCAGGCCACCAGCAGCGCCCAGCACAGGCCCAGCAGGGTCTGCAGGCCGTGACGGCGGATCGCCTCGCTCCACGGGGTGTCATCGTCGTCACGCTGCGGCGACTTCCACTGCGCTTCCCAGCCAAGGAACGCGGCCAGCACGAAGCGGGTGTGGAAGAGCATGCGTACCGGGGCGAGCAGCACGGAGAAGAGCATCTCCAGGAGCATGCTCAGGGTCACCTTGATCACGCCGCCGTAGCCCTTGGCGCCTTTGGCCCAGATCAGCATAACGCTGAGCAGCTTGGGCAGGAACAGCAGGGTCAGGGTGGTGGAGAACAGGGCGATGGCCTTTTCCGGGTGCCACTGCGGCCAGATCGGGAACAACTGGCGCGGCTCGAGGAAGTACTGCGGCTCCATCAACTGGTGCACCGCCAGCAGCGCGGTGGACAGCACCAGGAAGAAGAACCACAGCGGCGCCGACAGGTAGGACATCACGCCGGTGAGGAACACCGCACGGTGCACCGGGTGCATGCCCTTGACCAGGAACAGACGGAAGTTCATCAGGTTGCCGTGGCACCAGCGGCGGTCGCGCTTGAGCTCGTCCAGCAGGTTGGGCGGCAATTCCTCGTAGCTGCCTTCCAGGTCGTAGGCGATCCACACGCCCCAGCCGGCGCGGCGCATCAGCGCGGCTTCGACGAAGTCGTGGGAGAGGATCGCACCGGCGAATGAGCCCTTGCCCGGCAACGGCGCCAGGGCGCAGTGCTCGATGAAGGGCTTCATGCGGATGATCGCGTTGTGGCCCCAGTAGTGCGACTCGCCCAACTGCCAGAAGTGCAGGCCGGCGGTGAACAGCGGGCCGTACACGCGGGTGGCGAACTGCTGCATGCGCGCATACAGGGTGTCCATGCCCGACGCCTTGGGCGCGGTCTGGATGATGCCCGCCTCGGGGTTGGCCTCCATCAGGCGCACCAGCTTGGTCAGGCAGTCGCCGCTCATCACGCTGTCGGCGTCCATGACGACCATGTACTTGTACTGGCCGCCCCAGCGACGGCAGAAGTCGTCGATGTTGCCGCTCTTGCGCTTCACCCGGCGCCGCCGGCGGCGGTAGAAGATGCGACCGAAGCCCTTGGCCTCGTTGCACAGCTCGATCCAGGCCTTTTCCTCGGCCACCGCGATGTCCGGCTGGTTGGTGTCGCTGAGCACGAAGAAGTCGAAGCGGTCCAGCTCGCCGCTGGCGGCCACCGACTCGAAGGTCGCGCGCAGGCCAGCGAAGACCCGCGGAACGTCCTCGTTGCAGATCGGCATGACGATCGCGGTACGCGCTTCCGGGGCGATCGGCTCGTTGCCGGCGCTGCTGCCGGAAATCCGGTAGCGGTCACGGCCGGTAAGCAGTTCCCAGAAGCCCATCAGGGCGGTCCAGAAGCCGGCGGACACCCAGCAGAAGAGGATGGCGAACAGCGTCAGCACGCCGAACTGGATCAGGTACGGCAGCACCTGCTCCAGGGTCTGCAGCCAGGTCTGGCGGTTGATCTCTTCCAGATCGACGAACGCCCAACCCTGGTACGGCAGGATGCCCTTCATGTAATAGGTGGCGACGCTGGTCTGGCCCAGCATCAGCAGCACCAGGATGAAACGGCGCCAGGAGCCGACCCGCTGCCAGCGCGCCTTGGGCAGGTCGCGAACCGGTCTGGACGGGTTGCTGCGCCCGGTGAGGCGACGCCAGCCGCGAATCAGCGGGTTGGTGCGCCAGGGTTCGGGGATGACCTTGGTGCGCTGGATCGGCGGCGCGGCCTTGAGGTAGGTACGGCCGTTGTCGTCCATACCCAGCATCCGGGCGTCGTCCAGCTCCTGGCCGTAGCCGTGGCGCAGGCGCGCCCCGACCGAGGCCAGCGCGACGTCGTCGCTCTGGGAATCATCGCCAGCGAGCTGCTCGTGCAGCTCGCTGAAGGACCCGGCCCGGGCCAGACGCTCACGCTCGGCCGCCGAAAGCGGCAGGTGCGCGAGGTAGTCGGCCACCGGCGCGGTGGTAGCGGTGGAGTTATTCATCGGCAGGCAGCTGGTAGCTCCAGGTTTCGGAAATGGTCTGGCCGCCATTCACCAGCGCGGCGCGCATTTCCGTCGGCTTCTTCGGATCCTTGACCTTGATCCGCAAGGTCAGACGCCAGCCTTGGGTCACCGGGTTGTAGCGCAGGTTGTTCTCCTTGACCTCGGCATTGTCGTCCGTGCTTACCTGAGTGCTCACCGGCGCATCACCGGCCAGCGCCTTCAGGGTCGGGCCGACGAAGTCGACGACCAGAGCGGTGCTGCCGTCCGGCTGGCGGATCAGGTTCTTCTGCTTCACGTCACCCACGGAACGCAGGGTCTGCATGACCCAGGAGGATTTCGGATCGTGCAGCGCCTCTTCGTCCCTGGTCCAGCGCATGCGGTAGGCGAAGTCCAGCGGCTCGCCGGCTTCGGGACGCTTCTCGGGGTTCCAGAAGGCGACGATATTGTCGTTGGTTTCGTCCGGAGTGGGGATCTCCACCAGCTCGACGGTGCCCTTGCCCCAGTCACCCTGCGGTTCCACCCAGGCGGACGGGCGCAGGTCGTAGCGGTCATCCAGGTCCTCGTAGCGGGAGAACTCGCGGCCGCGCTGCAGCAGGCCAAAGCCTTTCGGGCTCTCGACGCTGTAGGCGCTGACGGACAGGTGTTTGGGGTTGTTCAGAGGACGCCAGATCCACTCGTCGTTGCCGGCGTGGATCTGCAGGCCGGTGGAGTCATGCAGCTCCGGACGGAAGTTGTGCTCGGCGGACGGCTGGTTGGAGCCGAACAGGAACATGCTGGTCAGCGGCGCCAGGCCCAGTTTGGACACCTTGTCGCGCAGGAAGACGCGCGCCTTCACATCGACCACGGTGTCGTTGCCCGGGCGGATGATGAAGCGATACGCACCGGTGGCACGCGGCGAATCCAGCAGGGCGAAGATCACCAGATGCTTGTCGGTGGGCTTGGGATGCTCGATCCAGAACTCGCGGAAGCGCGGGAACTCCTCGCCGGACGGCAGCGCGGTGTCCATCGCCAGGCCACGGGCGGACAGGCCCCACCACTGGTCCTTGCCGATGATGCGGAAGTAGCTGGCGCCCAGGAAGGTGCCGATCTCGTCCTGCTTTTCCGGGGAATTGATCGGATAGAGGATGCGGAAGCCGGCGTAACCCAGGTCCTTGGTGGCATTGGCGTCGAATTTCAGCGTACCGAAGTCGAAACGCGAGGGATCGTACTTGATCTCCTTGACGCTGGTGGAGGTCACTTCGTTGATCTTCACCGGCGTGTCGAAATGCATGCCCTGGTGATAGAAGCTGATCTTGAAGGGAGTCTTGTCGCCAGCCCAGTAAGCCTTCTCGTTGCGGAAGCGGATCTGCTGGTAGTCAGCGAACTTCATTTCGCTGAATTCCGATGGCAGGTTGCTGGTCGGTGCGCTGTACTTTTCGCCCGCCAGCGACTTGGCGCGCTCGGCCACGTCGTCAAGATTGAAAGCCCACGCCTGGCTGGTGCTCAACGCCACAAGAGCGGAACCGACCAGCACGCGCAGGAAGCTAAGAGGTTGTTGAACGGAACGGAAAATCACGAGTCCCCCTCGTCCGTGAACACAAAACTAATAAGGCCAGCAAAGGCGATGCCAATTTGCCGGCGATTGAATTCCGACCCCGGTGAGCCTGAATGATTCCCCGTTATTTTCCACGGGTACTTACGACTCCCGGAGACGCATTGTTCTAGATGCATATGCCCTAACCATCATCCCACGGCGTTATGACAAGCTGCCGCGCGTTCAAGCCTCCAGAAGAAAGGTCACCGGCCCGTCATTGACCAGGTGGACCTGCATGTTGGCGCCGAAACGACCCGTGGCGACCAGCGGATGACGGGCTCGTGCCTGTTCCACGAGTAGATCGAACAACGCGGCGCCCCTTTCGGGTGGCGCCGCGCTGGAAAAGCTTGGCCGAAGCCCCTTGCGGGTGTCCGCGGCCAGGGTGAACTGCGAAACCAGCAACAAACCGCCACCGACATCGCTCAACGAAAGGTTCATTTTACCTTCATCGTCGCCAAACACTCGATAGTTAAGCAGCTTGTGCAACAAACGATTTACCGACTCCTCGCTGTCCTGCGGCTCGACGCCCACCAGGACCAGCAGGCCGTGATCGATGGAACCGACCACTTCACCCTCGACTTCGACGCGGGCGCCACGCACCCGCTGGATCAAACCCTTCATTCAGCCTCCGGCGGGAGGTTCAGCAGGCGGCGGCCGATTTCATTGGTCGCACGCACCAGCGCATCGGTGATTCCCGCCTCGCTCGCCGCGTGGCCGGCGTCGCGGACGATCTGCAGTTCGCTGTTGGGCCAGGCCTTGTGCAGCGCCCAGGCATTGTCCAGCGGACAGACCACGTCGTAGCGGCCGTGGACGATCACGCCCGGCAGGTGGGCGATCTTGTGCATGTCGCGCAGCAGCTGGTCCGGCTCCAGGAAGCCGCGGTTGACGAAGTAGTGGTTCTCGATGCGGGCGATGGACAGCGCGCGATGCGGGTCGGAGAAACGATCGACCACCGCCGGGTTCGGCCGCAGCGTGGCGGTGCGCCCTTCCCAGGTAGACCAGGCACGGGCGGCGTGCATCTGGGCGATCTGGTCGGGGCCGGTCAGGCGGCGATGGAAGGCGTTCACCAGGTCGTCCTGCTCGTCCGCCGGGATCGGGGCCAGGTAGTCCTCCCAGTAATCGGGGAACAGGCGGCTCGCGCCTTCCTGGTAGAACCAGTGGATTTCCTGCGGGCGGCACAGGAAGATGCCGCGCACGATCAGCGCCAGCACGCGCTCGGGATGGCTCTGGGCATAGGCCAGTGACAGGGTCGAGCCCCAGGAGCCGCCGAACAGCACCCACTTGTCGATGCCCAGGTGCTCGCGGATGCGCTCGATGTCCTGCACCAGGTGCCAGGTGGTGTTGTTCTCCAGGCTCGCGTAGGGCGTGGAGCGACCGCAGCCACGCTGGTCGAAGGTGACGATGCGGTAGATGTTGGGATCGAAGAAGCGGCGCGACATGGCATCACACCCGGAGCCCGGGCCGCCATGGATGAACAGAACCGGCAATCCATCGGGCATACCGCTTTCATCTACATAAAGGACGTGCGGCTCCTCGACGGCCAGTTCATGGCGGGCGTAAGGCTTGATTTCCGGATACAAAGATTGCATGGCTCGCTCCTGGATCAGTGCATACGGTCGCTCCCGGGCCATTAACCATCCTAGGGCCTGCACCGACTTGTCGAAAGTCGCATTGCCGTAGCGCGATCTCTATCAAAGGTCTTCGGCGTCCACGGTGTCGGGCATGATACTCGGGCCAGCGAAAAACCCATAAGGGAGTTAGTGCGCCATGCCACGGAAGTTGTTTCTTTCTCTGATATTGCTGCTGGTGGCGTTGACCGGTTGCGGTCACGACGACCCACGGGTGCAACTCGACGCCGCCGTCAAGCAATTGCAGGACAACCTGGAAGCCAAGAATAGCGGGGCGGTGATGGATCAGCTGCATGCCGACTTCCGCGCCAACGGCGAGTTCGACCGCGACTGGGCGCGGCGCACCATGACGCTGATGTTCCTGCGCCACCAGCAGGTAAAGGTGATCGTCCTCTCCAGCGACAGCCAGCTCGACCCGACCTACTCCAGCCGCGGCCACACCCAGGCCCAGGTCGCCCTCACCGGCGCCGAGAACCTGATCCCCGACAGCGCCGCGCACTACAGTGTGAAACTGGAATGGTGGCGCGAAGGCTCCGACTGGAAACTGGCGAGGCTCGACTGGCAATGACTTCTCCCCTGCAACACCGCATTCGCGCCGCCGGCCTGCTGGTGCGCGACGAACACATCCTGCTGGTGCGCCACGAGGTGGCCGGGGACGTGTACTGGATCCCACCGGGCGGCGGCTTCGAGTCGGACAAGGACGAATCCACCCGCGACACGGTGCGCCGCGAGTGCCGGGAGGAAACCGGGCTGGCGGTGGAGGTTGGCCCGCTGGTGTACGTGCGCGAGTTCGCCGAACCGGTGGCCGGGCGCTTCCACATGGAGCTGTTCTACCGCGTCGATGCCTGGGACGGCCGGGTCAGCCTGGACAACCTGCACGGTCTGGGTGGCGACGAGTTCGATATCCGCGAAGTCGCCTGGGTGCCGCGAGGGCAGCTGCCGCACCTGCCCTCCTTCTACCCCGCCGAATTGCTCGACGACGTCTGGGAACGCCTGGCCGAGGCGCAGCCGATGATCCGCCACCTCGGCCTGCAACGCTGACCAGGGTTACTGCACGGGCTCGCTGGTCGGCTTGGCGATGATCGCCTGGAGTTCGGCAGTCATGGGGAATTCCAGGTTGAGGTTCTTCGGCGGGATCGGCTGCTCGAACCAACGCTGATAGATGCCCTTGATCTCGCCGGAGGCGTAAAGATCGGCCAGCGTCTGGTTGACCAGGGCGAGGAACTGCGGATCGTCCTTGCGCACCATGCAGGCATAGATTTCCCGCGATTGCGGCTCACCCACCACCACCCACTGGTGCGGGTCACGGGCCTTGGCCTTCTCGCCGTAGAGCAAGGCGTCATCCATATAGAAGGCCACCGCACGGCCGGACTGCAGCATGAGGAAGGCTTCGCCGTGGTCCTTGGCGCTGACCACGTTCATGCCCAGGTTGTGTTCGGCGTTGTAGGCCTTGAGGTAGCGCTCGTTGGTGGTGCCGGCGGTGGTTACCACGTTCTTGCCCTTGAGGTCGGCAAAGTCGTGGATGCCGCTGTCCTTGGCGGTCAGCAACTGGCCCTTCACATAGATGAAGCCGTAGGAGAAGGCGACCTGCTTCATGCGCTCCGCGGTGACGCCGGTGGAGCCGCATTCCAGGTCCACGGTGCCGTTCTGCACCAGCGGGATGCGCGTCTGCGAGGTCACCAGGTTGTACTTCACCTTCAGGTCCGGTTTGTCCAGCTTCTGCTTCAGGCGCTCGACCACCTTGCCGGCCAGGTCCACCGAGTAGCCCATGGGCTGGCCACTGTTGTCGCCCAGGTAGGAGAACGGCACCGAGGCATCGCGATAACCCAGGGTTATCGTGCCGCGCTCAGCGACTTTCTTCAGCGTGCCGTCCAGTACCTCGTCGGCCTGCGCCAGCGCGCAGACCAGGCTGGACGCCGCCAGCATTCCCAGTGCAAATCGTTTCATGGGTTTGATCCTTCTTGTTGTTGTGAGTCAGGTTGAGGTTCAGGGCCTGGCGGCGATCACCGTGATTTCCACCAGAACCTGCGGCCGCGCCAGCAAGGCCTGCACCGTGGTGCGGGTCGGTGCGCAACCGGCTGGCAGCCAGTCCGACCACACGCCGTTCATGGCCTCGAAGTCGGTCGTGATGTCCTTGAGGTAGATGGTCGCGCTGAGAATATTCGCCTTGTCGGTGCCGGCCTCGGCCAGCAGCGCGTCGATCTTCGCCAGCACTTCCTCGGTTTGCCCCCGGATATCGGTGGCTTGGGCAGGCACCTGCCCGGAGAGGAACACCAGCGAGCCGAAGACCATAGCGCCGGAGAGGCGGTCGTTGGTGGCGATGCGGGTAAGTTGCATGGTCAATCTCCAGATTCGCGAAATCAGCTGGCCAGACGCTGGGGCGTCAGGCCCTGGGTATCGATGCCGGGGCGGCGCCCGGCGATTTGTGCGGCGATGAGCTGCGCGCTGCCGCAGGCCAGGGTGAAGCCGAGCGCACCGTGGCCAATATTCAGCCAAAGCCCGCGCGGCCCGCAGGCGCCCACCAGTGGCACACCCGTGGGCGTCGCCGGGCGCATGCCGGCCCATTCGATGGCGGCGCCGTAGTCGCAGGCGTCGGGCAGGGTATCCACCGCCTGCTGGCGGATCAGCGCCAGCCGCTTGGGCTCCAGGCGCGGATCGAAGCCGACGATATCGACCATGGCGGCAATGCGCAGGCGATCGCCGATACGTGCATAGACCACCTTGCGGTCGTAATCGGTGAGGCTCACGTCGGGCGCGCGGTCGCCGGCGCGGATCGGCGCGGTCAGGCTGTAGCCCTTGAGCGGATAGAGCGGCAGGCGCGGCCCGCCCGGCAGCAGGGCCGCGCTGCGATAGCCGGCGGCGAGCACGACGTGATCGGCCTCGAAGCTCTCCCCGCCCGCCTCGACACCCGCCACGGCACCATTACGCAGGAGCAGCCGCGAAGCCGGGTGGGCGTAGAGCAGACGGCAACGCCCGGACGCCTGAAGCCGCTCGGCCAGCCGCTGGCAGAACAGGAAGCAATCGGCGACCTCCTCGTCCGGCGTGTGGATGCCACCCACAAAGGGCGCACGCTCCAGTGCCGGGTCCAACTCACGGCACTGCTGCGCCGAGAGCACGAACTGCGCGGAGGGATCGGACAGGTTCTGCCGAGCGCTGCGGAAGCTGCCTGCGTCGCGAAAGGCCACCAGCTTGCCGTTACGCCGCCAATCGAAGCCGTCCAGACCGATTTCTCGCCACTGCGCCAGCGTCGCCTGGCTGAACAGCGCCAGGCGCAGCAGATGCTTGGCGTTGGCCTGGTTCACCGAACGCCGGCAGGCCGCCGTGAACTCCATCAGCCAGCGCCACTGCGCCGGGTCCAGGCGCGGGCGCAGGCGCAGCGGCGAGTCCCCGCGCAGCAGCCAACCCAGCGCCTGCTGCGGTACGCCGGCATCGGCCAGCGGCGCCACATAGCGGTAGGACAACTGGCCACCGTTGGCGAAGCTGGTTTCCAGCCCGGCCGCATCGCGCGCCTCCAGCACGGTGACGTCGAATCCTTCGAGGACCAGCGCCTGGGCGGTGGCCAGTCCGACCACGCCCGCGCCGATGATGCAAACCCGCTGTGCCATTTCCGCCCCACCACCCGAGAGATTCCAGGCCTCGACCTTAGGGCCGGATGACAGGCGGCGAACAATGAATAAAGATGGGCAACCCATAACCTTGCGTTATACACGTTCGTTATTCATACAAGGGGGAGACCCATGCGCCTGCGCCATATCGAAGTGTTCCAGGCCATCCGCGAGACCGGCTCGGTCAGCGGCGCCGCGCAGTTGCTGCACGTTTCCCAACCGGCGGTGACCAAGGTGCTGCAGCACGCCGAGCAGCAACTGGGCTTCCCGCTGTTCCTGCGCGTACGCGGAAAACTGCAGGCAACGCCCGAGGCGCTGGAACTGGAGCGCGAAGTGGCCAAGGTCAGCGAAAGCCTGCAGGGCGTGCGCCGTCTGGCGCAGAGCCTGCGCGGCCAGCCGGAGAACCGCCTGCGCGTGGGCGCCACGCCGGCCATGGCGCTGTCGCTACTGCCGCCGGTGATCCGCGAATGGACCGACCGCTATCCGCAAAGCAGTTGCGAGCTGGCCACCCAACATTCCCGCGAGCTGATCCAGAACCTGCTGATGCGCGAGCTCGACCTCGCCCTGACCCTGCAGCAGACCGACCACCCCGGCCTGCGCTCGCAGCCCATCGCCAGCGGCCCGCTGGTGGCCTTGGCGCCGAGCGGGCACTGGCCTGAGGAACGCCTGGGCAAACCCCTGACACTGGGCGAACTGGCGGGCGAACCGATGATCGGGCTGTCCACTTCCGATCCGCTGTCCGCCCGCCTGGAAGGCCACCTGGCGAATATCGAACCGCCGCCGCGTGTGCGTATCGCGGTGCAGACCTACGCACTGGCGCGCACGCTGGTGGAAGCCGGGACGGGATTGGCGCTGGTCGATCCCTTCACTGCGCTGGGCGCGGACGAGCGCCTGACGGTGCAACGCACCTTGTCGCCCACCGTGAAGGTGACCCTCTATGCCCTTACGCGCGCCGACGAAACGCCACCACACACCCAGGCGCTGCTCCTGGAGATGCTGGTGCGGCATGCCGAGGGACAACTGGCGCAGCACCGCTTCGAATAAAAGACAGCCCCCTGCCGCCCCGGGGAAACGCCGCCGGGATGCGTGGTCCAGCGGCGCCGCGCCGACAACCCCCGGGCGCGGCAGGAAGCTGCGTAAACTCAGCGCCCGTAGCGTTCGCGACCCCAGGCGATGAAGGTTTCCAGCATGCGCCGGAGCACCTGGGCGGTGGGCGCGGCGAGGTCTTCGCGGTAGCCGAAGGGCGCCTGCTCATCCATGTAGTTGCACTGCGCGAGCTCCAACTGCACCGCGTGCACGTTGTCCTGCGGCTGGCCATAGTGGCGGGTGATATGCCCGCCCTTGAAGCGGCCGTTGAGGATGTGGAGATAGGCAGGCGCGTCGGCGCAGACCGCTACCAGTCGCTCGGCCAGCTCCGCGTCACAGCTGGCGCCGCTGTTGGTGCCGATGTTGAAGTCCGGCAGCTTGCCGTCGAACAGGTGGGGGATCACCGAGGCGATCGAGTGGGCATCCCACAGCAGCGCGTAGCCGAATTCGGCCTTCAGGCGCGCCAGCTCGTCGGCCAGGGTCTGGTGATAAGGGGTCCAGACTTCGGCCAGGTAACGCGCGCGCTCCTCGGCGGACGGGACCTGGCCGTCCTTGAACAACGGGCGGCCATCGAACAGGGTGTCCGGGTACAGGCCGGTGGTGGCGGTGCTGTACAGCGGCTTGTCGTCGGCCGGGCGGTTGAGGTCGACGACGTAGCGCGAGTAGCCGGCGGCCAGGGTGCTGGCGCCCAGCTCTTCGGCGAAGGCGTAGAGCCTGGGAATGTGCCAGTCGGTATCGGCCAGTTCGCGGGCTTCGTCGACCAGGCCGGCTTCCACCGCCGGGGTCAGGCGGGTGCCGGGGTGCGGCATGCTGATCAGCAACGGCACGCGGCCGCGCTTGAATTCGAGAACGTTATCCATGGGTAACCTCTTCTCCATGACGAATGACGCGCTTGGGCAGGTCGCCGCCGAGCCAGTAGGCCAGTTCGGCGGGACGCTGGATGTCCCAGGCGATGAAGTCGGCGACCTTGCCCGCTTCCAGGCTGCCGTGGCTGTCGGCCATGCCCAGCGCCCGCGCGGCGTTGAGGGTGACGCCGGCCAGCGCTTCTTCCGGCGTCAGGCGGAAGGCGGTGCAGGCCATGTTCAGCATCAGGCGCAGGGACAGCGCCGGCGAGGTGCCGGGGTTGAGGTCGCTGGCGATGGCGATGTTCACGCCGTGCTTGCGCAGGGCGTCCATCGGCGGCAACCGGGTTTCACGCAGGACGAAGAAGGCGCCCGGCAGCAGCACGGCGACGGTGCCCGCCTCAGCCATGGCGATGGCGTCGCTTTCGTCCATGAATTCGAGGTGGTCGGCGGACAACGCGCCGTAGCGCGCGGCCAGGCTGGAGCCATGCAGCGACGACAGCTGCTCGGCGTGCAGTTTCACCGGCAGGCCCAGGCGCTGGGCGGCCTGGAACACGCGCTCGACCTGCGCCGGGGAGAACGCCAGGTGTTCGCAGAAGGCGTCCACCGCGTCCACCAGCCCTTCCTCGGCCAGTACCGGGAGGATGTGGGTGCAGATACGGTCGATGTACTCATCGGCGCGGCCGGCGTATTCCGGGGGTAGCGCATGGGCCGACAGGCAGGTGGTGCGCACGGTCACCGGCAGTTCCTGCTCCAGCCGGCGGGCCACGCGCAGCATGCGGCGCTCGCTTTCCAGATCCAGGCCGTAGCCGGATTTCACTTCCAGCACGGTCACGCCATCGGCCAGCAGTGGGCGGGCGCGCTTGATGGCGCTGGCCAGCAGCTCGTCCTCGCTGGCCTCGCGGGTGGCGCGTACGGTACTGGCGATACCGCCACCGGCGGCGGCGATCTCGGCGTAGCTGACGCCATTCAGGCGCTGCTCGAATTCGCCGCTGCGATCACCACCGAACACCAGGTGGGTATGGCAGTCGATGAGGCCAGGCGTGACCCAGGCGCCGCCCAGGTCGGTGCTCTGTGCGGGTCGCTCGGGCAGTTCGGCGCGCGGGCCGATCCAGGCGATGCGATCACCTTCGGTGATGATCGCAGCGTCCTCGATGATGGCGTAGCGACCGCCCTTCATGGTCGCCGCGTGACAGTGGTGCCAGAGGTGTTTCATTGCAGTCTCCCGATGCTCGCGCCGACGCCTTGCAGCGCCGCCGGGTCGGCCAGCAGCGCGGTGGCGCGGTCGATGTCCGGCGCCAGCCAGCGGTCGCTGTCGTAGGCCGGTACCTGTTCGCGCAGCAGGCTCCAGGCGCAGTCAGTGCCGGCGCCGAAGCGCTGCGGCTTGAGGAATTCGAAGGCCTGGGCGGCCAGCAGGTATTCGATGGCAAGGATACGTCGGGTATTGTCGATGGCCCGGCCCAGTTTGAGCGCAGCGCTGGTGCCCAAGCTCAGGTGGTCTTCCTGCAGGCCGGACGTGACGTAGTTGTCGACCACCGCCGGTTGCGCCAGCTGGCGGTTCTCGCCGGCCAGGGAGGCGGCGACGTACTGCACGATCATCATTCCCGAGTTGACGCCCGGCTGGCTGACCAGGAAGGCCGGCAGACCGCTGACCAGCGGGTTGATCAGGCGGTCCAGGCGGCGCTCGGCAACGCCGCCCAGCTCGGCCACCGCAATCGCCAGCAGGTCGGCGGCCATGGCCACGGATTCGCCGTGGGGGTTGGCCTGGGACACCACGCGGTAGTCGTCCGGCGTGCCCAGCACCAGCGGGTTGTCGGTGGCGGAATTGAGCTCGGTCTCGATCTGCTTCGCCGCGTGCTCCAACTGGTCGCGGCAGGCGCCATGGATCTGCGGCATGGAGCGAATGCTCAGGGCGTCCTGGGTGCGGATGCCCTTGCTGGCGGCGATCACTTCGCTGCCTTCGAGCAGCGCGCGCAGGTTGGCGCCGACCTTCTGCATGCCCGGGTGCGGCTTGAGCGCGATGATCTCGGCGTCGAAGGCGTCGATCTGCCCGCGCAGGGCTTCGAAGCTCATGGCGCCGATGACGTCGGCCCACTGGCTCAGGCGCGTCGCGTCGTCCAGGGCGAGGCAGCTCAGGCCGGTCATGCACGGCGTGCCGTTGACCAGGCAGAGCCCGTCCTTGGCGCCCAGTTGCACCGGCTCCAGGCCTTCAGCAGCCAGGGCGCGGGCCGCGGGAACGACTTCGCCGCGATAGCTCACGTCCCCGATACCCAGCAGCGCCACGCCAACGTGGGCCATGTGGGTCAGGTAACCCACCGAGCCCTGGGATGGCACGCGTGGGGTGATGCCGTGGTTGAGCAGCGCCAGCAGGGCTTCCACCACGCGGCGGTGCAGGCCGGACTTGCCGTGGCTGTAGTTGCCGATCGCGGCAGCGATGATCGCGCGGGTCTGCTCGTCCTTCAGCGGCTCGCCCACGCCGCAGGCATGGCTGAGCAAGGTGTTGCGCGACAGTTGCGCCAGTTGCTCGCCCTGCAGCACCACGTTGCACAGCGCGCCCAGCCCAGTGCTGATGCCATAGGCCCGCTCACCCCGGCTGACGATGCGTTCGACGATGCCGTGGGCGTTGTCGATGCGCGCCCAGGCCGCCGTCGACAGTTGCAGGCGCGCGCCGTGGCGCGCCACCGCGACCAGGTCCTGCCAGCGCAACGGGCCGTTGCCGAAGGTGATGGTGGAAGAGGACGACATGCGGAACTCCTGTAGGCGGGGAAGCCCCCTTCCCCGCCGGTAAATGGCGTTAGATCGCCGCGACGCGGCGCTGGACGAAGCGGTCGACGTACTCGTCGGCGGGCTTGTGCAGGATGTCGGTCGGCGCGCCGACCTGGATCAGCTGGCCGTCCTTGAGGATGGCGATGCGGTTGCCGATGCGCACGGCTTCATCGAGATCGTGGGTGATGAAGACGATGGTCTTGTGCAAGGTCTTCTGCAGCTCCAGCAGTTGGTCCTGCATGTCGGCGCGGATCAGCGGGTCGAGGGCGCTGAAGGCTTCGTCCATGAGGATGATGTCGGTGTCGGCGGCCAGTGCGCGGGCCAGGCCAACCCTTTGCCGCATGCCGCCGGAGAGCTGGTGCGGGTAGGACTTCTCGTAGCCCTTCAGGCCCACGGTGGCGATCCAGTGCAGCGCACGCTCCTGGCACAGCGCCTTGCTTTCGCCGCGGATCTTCAGGCCGTAGGCGACGTTGTCGAGCACGCTCTTGTGCGGCAGCAGGCCGAAGCTCTGGAACACCATGCTGATCTTGCGCCGACGGAAGTTCTCCAGGGCGGCGGCGTCGTAGGTGAGGATATCTTCGCCGTCCACCAGGATCTGCCCGCTGGTGGGGTCGATCAGGCGGTTGAAGTGGCGCACCAGGGTCGACTTGCCGGAACCGGACAGGCCCATGATGACGAAGATTTCCCCGGCCTCGATGGACAGCGAGAGATCGTTGACGCCAACCACGCAATCGGTGGCGGCCAGCACCTCGGCCTTGCTCTTGCCCTGGCGGATCATCCCCAGCGCAGCGTCGGCCTTGGCGCCGAAGATCTTGTAGACGTTCTTGACCTGGATCTTGCTCATTTGCTGGCCTCATGGTGGCGCGAGCGGCCGTAAGCCTGGGTGATGCGGTCGATGACCACGGCGAGGATGACGATGGCCAGACCCGCTTCCAGGCCCTTGCCGACGTTGAGGGTCTGGATGCCTACCAGCACGTCCTCGCCCAGGCCGCGGGCACCGATCATCGAGGCGATGACCACCATCGACAGGGCCATCATGGTGGTCTGGTTGATGCCGGCCATGATGCTCGGCAGCGCCAGCGGCAGCTGCACACCGAACAGTTGCTGGCGGCGGTTGGCGCCGAAGGCGGTGATGGCTTCCATCACTTCGCGGTCGACCTGGCGGATGCCCAGGTCGGTCAGGCGGATCAGCGGCGGTGCGGCGTAGATCACGGTGGCGAAGATCGCCGGTACCTTGCCCAGGCCGAACAGCATCAGCACCGGGATCAGGTACACGAAGCTGGGCATGGTCTGCATGATGTCCAGGAGCGGCAGCAGCACGGCGCGAAAGCGATCGCTACGCGCGGCAACGATGCCCAGCGGGATGCCGATCAGCACCGAGATGATCGTCGCGACCATCATCAGCGCAAGGGTCTGCATCAGCTTGTCCCACAGACCCACGGCGCCCACCAGGAACAGCAGTCCGACGATCACGACGGTCGGCAGGATGCGCCGGGTGGCGTGCCAGGCGATGCCGGCGACGATGGCCAGCATCAGCCACCAGGGAGTGGCCCGCAGCACGCCTTCCAGGTTGACGATGGCCCAAAGCAGGGTATCGGAGATGTGGCGAAACACGTCACCGTAATTGGTGACCAGGGCATCGACCCAACCGTTGACCCAGTCGGCGATGGAGAAGGTGAAGCGTTCGGGGAACATGGCACGTACTCGTCAGGAGTGGGCATCACCGGGGACCGTGCTAGCGGCCCCCGGATTCGGCGGCGTCAGAGCGCAGCCTGGACCTTCTTCGCAGCGTCCTCGCTGACCCAGGTGGTCCACACTTCCGGGTGCTCCTTGAGGAAGGACTTGGCCAGTTGCTCGGAGGTGAGTTTCTCCTTGGCCATCTTCGCCAGGTTCTGGTTCAACAGGTCGATCGGCAGATTGACCTTCTCCAGCACGGCCACCAGCTCCGGCGCCTGATCGTGGAAGGTCTTCGACAGACCGACCTGGATCTTCACGTCCTTGTTCACACCTGGTTCATCCAGCTTCACCAAGTCGGCCTGGCCCATCAGCGGCGTCGGCGACCAGTAGTAGAAGAGGATAGGCTCCTTGCGCTTGTAGCTCGACAGCACGGCGGCATCCAGGGCCGGGCCGGTGCCGGGACGGAAGTTGGTGTATTTGTTCTCGAGGCCGTATTTCTTCAGCATCTCGGAGTTCTCCAGCTCGCAGGTCCAGCCGGCCGGGCAGTTGTAGAAGCGGCCCTTGCCCGGCTCTTCCGGGTCGCGGAACAGCTCGGCGTACTGTCCAAGGTCGGTCACGGCCTTCAGGTTCGGTGCCTTGGCTTCGATGCCACGCGCCTTGTCGCCTTCGATCACGAAGCGCGGCACGTACCAGCCTTCGGTGGCGCCGACGATGGGGGCGCCCACGCCGACCACCTTGTTGGCGGCGGCGGCCTTGTTCCAGGCGTCGCTGCGGCCGATCCACTCTTCACCGAAGACCTGAATGTCGTTGTTGGCCAGGGCCTGTTCCATGGTGATGGAGTTGCCCGGCAGGCTGTCGGTTTCGCAGCCGTAGCCGTTCTTCAGGATGATCTGCATGACGTCGGTGAGCAACATGCCGCTCTCCCAGTTCAGTCCGGCGAATTTCACCGGCTTGCCACTTTCGCACCAGCCGGCAGCCTGGGCCGAAGCCATGGTGCCGCCCAGCAGACCGGCGGAAAGGAACAGTCCCAGCAGCGTCTTCTTGGTGTTGTTCATCTGATGCTCCTAAACGTGAATGAGGTTGGGCAGTGCAAGGGCCGCCTCCTTGCGCAGGCGGCCGGCCGGTCTGTTCAGGTGCGGGCCGGCAGGATCAGCCGGTCCGGTACTGCCCGCGTAACGCGCCGGGCGACCAGGTAATAGAGAACGGCCGGAACCACGAGGCCGATGATCCAGGAGATATCCACGCCACCGAGGGCGTCCACCAGCGGGCCGGTGTAGAACTTGGTGGAGATGAACGGCAGCTGCACCAGCACACCGATCACGTAGACGCTGATGCCGGGGATGTTCCAGCGACCGTAGCGGCCATCGGGGTCGGCCAGCGCCGGCACGTCGTAGTGCTCACGGGTGATGCAGTAGTAGTCCACCAGGTTGACCGCGCTCCACGGGGTGAAGAAGGCCAGCAGGAAGAGGATGAACGACTTGAACGCGCCGAGGAACGAGTGCTGGCCGAGCAGCGCGATCAGGGTCGCGGCGCCCACGATCAGCAGGACGAACACCAGTCGCTGCAGGCGCGACACTTCCAGGTGGCCACGGAAGCCGCTGATCACGGTGGCGATGCACATGAAGCTGCCGTAGGAGTTCAGCGTCGAGATGGTGATCTTGCCAAAGGCGATGCTGAAGTACAGCAGCGCGGCCACGGCGCCACTGCCGCTCAGGCCGACGATATAGGCCACTTCATGGCCGGCGAATTGCCCGTTGGCCCCGGCCGCAGCGAACACGCCGAAGATCATCGCCACTTGCGCACCGATCACAGAACCTGCGCCGACGGCGAGGAAGGTCTTCACCGACGACGTCTTGCTCGGCAGGTAACGCGAGTAGTCGGCGACGTAGGGGCCGAAGGCGATCTGCCAGGAGGCCGCCAGGGACACCGCGAGCAGGAAGCTGCTCCAGCTGAAGTGGCGGATTTCCAACAGCGCACTGATGTCGGTCTGGCTCATCAGGCGGCTGAACAGGTAGACGAAGGCGATCACGCCGATAACGCTGGCGATGCGGCCGATGACATGGATCACCCGGTAGCCGAGCACGGTCACCAGCACGATGACACTGGCGAACATCAGGATGCCGATGCTGTCGCTGACGCCGAACAGCTGGCCCAGCGCCTGGCCGGAAAGCACCGTGCCGGTGGCGGTGAAGCCCAGGTACATCAGGCATACCAGCACGATCGGGATGGCTGCGCCGTAGACACCGAACTGCACGCGGCTGGAGATCATCTGCGGCAGGCCGAGCTTCGGCCCCTGCGCCGCATGCAGCGCCATCACGCCACCACCCAGCAGTTGGCCGATCAGCAGGCCGATCAGCGACCAGAACACGTCGCCACCCAGCACCACGGCCAGGGCGCCGGTGACGATGGCGGTGATCTGCAGGTTGGCGCCCAGCCACAGGGTGAACTGGCTGTAGAGCTTGCCGTGGCGCTCGGCCTCGGGAATGTAGTTGATCGAGCGCACCTCGATCAGGGGGTTGGAGCTATCACTGGCTTGGGACATCGTTATTGTTCTCCCGAAGGGAATTCTTGTCGGTCGATGTACATCTCTACGGACCGGGCCGCCGCACCACGCCGTGCGGCGGCCCCCTCCCTGGTCCCGGCGGCGAACCGCCCTCTTATTACTTGCCAGTGATCATCGGCAGGTTCAGGCCCTGTTCCTTGGCGCAGTCGATGGCGATCTGGTAGCCGGCGTCGGCATGGCGCATCACGCCGGTGCCTGGGTCGTTGGTCAGTACGCGGGCGATGCGCGCGGCGGCCTCGTCGGTGCCGTCGCAGACGATCACCATGCCCGAGTGCTGGGAGAAGCCCATGCCCACGCCGCCGCCGTGGTGCAGCGAAACCCAGGTGGCGCCGCTGGCGGTGTTCAGCAGGGCGTTGAGCAGCGGCCAGTCGGACACGGCGTCGGAGCCGTCGCGCATGGCTTCGGTTTCGCGGTTCGGGCTGGACACCGAGCCGGAGTCGAGGTGGTCGCGGCCGATCACGATCGGGGCTTTCAACTCGCCGCGGCGCACCATTTCGTTGAACGCCAGGCCGAGCTTGGCGCGCTGGCCCAGGCCGACCCAGCAGATGCGCGCCGGCAGGCCCTGGAAGCTGATGCGCTCCTTGGCCATGTCCAGCCAGTTGTGCAGGTGGGCGTCGTCCGGGATCAGCTCCTTGACCTTGGCGTCGGTCTTGTAGATGTCCTCGGCATCGCCGGACAGCGCGGCCCAGCGGAACGGGCCGATGCCACGGCAGAACAGCGGGCGGATGTAGGCCGGAACGAAGCCGGGGAAGTCGAAGGCATTCTCGACGCCCTCTTCCTTGGCCATCTGGCGGATGTTGTTGCCGTAGTCGAAGGTCGGGATGCCCTGCTTCTGGAACTCCAGCATGGCGTTGACGTGCACGGCCATGGACTGCTTGGCGGCCTTCACCACGGCGGCCGGTTCGGTCTGCGCGCGGTCGCGGTACTGCTCCCAGGTCCAGCCGGCCGGCAGGTAGCCGTTGAGCGGGTCGTGGGCGGAAGTCTGGTCGGTGACCATGTCCGGGCGCACGCCGCGCTTGAGCAGTTCCGGGAGGATTTCCGCGGCGTTGCCCAGCAGGGCGATGGAGATGGCCTTGCCTTCGGCGGTGTATTGGGCGATGCGCGCCAGGGCGTCGTCGAGGTCCTTGGCCTGCTCGTCGACGTAACGGCTGGCGAGGCGGAAGTCGATGCGGCTCTGCTGGCATTCGATGTTCAGCGAGCAGGCGCCGGCCAGGGTCGCGGCCAGCGGCTGGGCGCCGCCCATGCCGCCCAGGCCGGCGGTGAGCACCCAGCGGCCCTTGAGGTTGCCGTCGTAGTGCTGGCGGCCGGCCTCGACGAAGGTTTCGTAGGTACCCTGGACGATGCCCTGGCTGCCAATGTAGATCCAGGAGCCGGCGGTCATCTGGCCGTACATGGCCAGGCCCTTGGCGTCCAGTTCGTTGAAGTGTTCCCAGTTGGCCCAGTGCGGCACCAGGTTGGAGTTGGCGATCAGCACGCGCGGGGCATTGGCGTGGGTCTTGAACACGCCGACCGGCTTGCCGGACTGCACCAGCAGGGTCTCGTCTTCATTCAGCGCTTTCAGGGTCTCGACGATCTTGTCGTAGCACTCCCAGTTGCGCGCGGCGCGGCCGATGCCGCCGTAGACCACCAGTTCCTTCGGGTTCTCCGCGACTTCCGGGTCGAGGTTGTTCATCAGCATGCGCAGCGGTGCTTCGGTCAGCCAGCTCTTGGCATTCAGTTGAGTGCCGCGCGGGGCACGGATTTCGACGTCGCGGAATTTGGTCACGGGAGACTCCTTCGGTAGCTCGGTTTCGGGAAGCTCAGGGGCAGCTTCGGGCGGTTCGTTCGAAGGTTCCGAGCTGTCAGGCGAATCGCTCAGAATCTTCATGTCTATGCTTGTATGTACAAGTATAAGCAAACGAAAGGCCAACCTCGCTTTAACCGGATCGAAGAGCGTCCAAATAAAGATTCAACTAATTGATTTATAAGAATTTATTTTTAATGATCAGCCAGACTCGAACGACTGACAGGCGTTTCGCAGCGAAGGCAAACGCACCAGGAAGAAGCTCATCTGCACCCTTTCGTGGCATTCGGTAACACCGCCCGTTACGAAGGAACGCAGGTTGTATAGACAAGCAACTCGCCGTTACCCCGCATGCCCGGCGATTCGCTTCCACTCCGCTTCGATCTTGCTGATCACCCGACCTGTGATCACTGCTACCGCCCCGATGAAAAAGCCGTTTCGGCGGAGCAAGGCCGTAACTGCAACAGCCGAAACATCCGTGCCAGCCCCGGAGCTCTTCAGGGAAGTTGTGGGGCATGTCACTCCCCCGGCGCCCGCAGCAGATCACGACCATCGGACTGGAAATGCCCCGGACGGCAACATTCACTTACTGGAGAACGGCCGCACGCAGCACCGACCGAGGCTGGCGCAAATCCGAGGCCATGGCACGGCGATTGCTATACCTGTATATACAGGATACGACCACGGTAACACTTCACCGATTCCAGGAAGCTGACATGTCCGAAACCCTGCTCCTAACGCCCGGCCAGTTCGACCTCGACCAGCTGCGCGCCATCTATCAACACCAACCCCCCCTGCAGCTCGCCGACGAGTGCCGCGAGACCATCCTGCGCAGCGCCCAGACGGTCAGCCAGATCATCGCCGACCAGCGCACCGTCTATGGCATCAATACCGGCTTCGGCCTGCTCGCCCGCACCTCGATTCCCGAGGACCAGTTGGCGACCCTGCAACGCAACCTGATCCTCTCCCACTGCACCGGCACCGGCCCCTTGCTGGACGACGCCAGCGTGGCGCTGATCATGGCGCTGAAGATCGGCTCCCTGGCGCGCGGTTTCTCCGGCGTCGGCCTGCCGGTGATCGAGACGCTGCTCAAGCTTTACCAGGCGCGGGTCTATCCTTGCATTCCGTCCCAGGGCTCGGTGGGCGCCTCGGGCGACCTGGCGCCGCTGGCGCACCTCTCCTCTGCACTGATCGGCGTCGGCCAGGTCCGCCACGAAGGACGCATCCTCGACGCGGTGGAGGGTCTGGCCCTTGCCGGCGCCACGCCACTGACCCTCGGTCCGAAGGAGGGCCTGGCGCTGATCAATGGCACCCAGGTCTCCACCGCCCTGGCGCTGCGCGGGCTGTTCGCGGCGGAGAAGCTGTTCATTTCGGCGGTGGTCGCCGGCAGCCTGAGCGTGGAAGCACTGAAAGGCTCGTTCGTCCCCTTCGACGCGCGCATCCAGGCCGTGCGCGGCCAGCCGGGACAGATCGCGGTCGCCGCGCTGTACCGCGAGCTGCTGCATGACAGCCCGATCAACCAGTCGCACATCGACTGCAAGCGCGTGCAGGACCCCTACTCCCTGCGCTGCCAACCGCAGGTGATGGGCGCCTGCCTCGACCACCTGCGTTTCGCCGCCGGGGTGTTCCTGCGCGAGGCCAATGCCGTCTCCGACAACCCGCTGGTGTTCAGCGCCGACGGCGACGTGCTCTCCGGCGGCAACTTCCACGCCGAGCCGGTGGCCATGGCGTCGGACGTGCTGGCGCTGGCGATCTCCGAGATCGGCGCACTGTCGGAGCGACGCATCGCCCAACTGGTGGACCCGGCGATGTCCGGCCTACCGGCCTTCCTGGTCAAGGAAGGCGGCCTGAACTCCGGCTTCATGATCGCCCAGGTCACCTCGGCGGCGCTGGCCTCGGAGAACAAGACCTGGGCGCACCCGGCCTCGGTGGACAGCCTGCCGACCTCGGCGAACCAGGAAGACCACGTGTCCATGGCCACCTTCGCCGCCCGTCGCCTGCTGGACATGGCCGGCAACAGCGCCGGGGTCGTCGCCATCGAACTGCTCGCCGCAGCGCAAGGCGTGGACTTCCACGCGCCACTGCAGAGCTCGCCGCAATTGCAGGAAGTGCGCACGCTGATCCGCAGCCAGGTGCCGCATTACGAGCAGGACCGCTACTTCGCCCCGGACATCGCTGCGGCGCGGGCCTGGGTCGAAGAGGGGGTGATGAGCCGCTGGATTGGCTACGAGCGGTTGTATTCGTAACCCACGATGTAGGGCGCATAACGCCTTTGGCGTTATCCGCCGCTCGGCCATGACGGCGGATAAAGCGTTCCGCTTCATGCGCCCTACGGATCAACATCCCACCAACAAAAAGGGCGCCTCCCGGCGCCCTTTTCTGTTCAGCGTGCTTCGAGTTCTATCACGCAGATACCCGCACTGCCCGCCACCGTCAGCCGCCACTCGTGCAGCATACCGTCGCCTTCGGCGATCAGCGTGTCGTGCAGTCCCAGCACGGCGCTGGCCTGGCCGTTCAGGCTGGCGTGAATCCCCTCGCCGGCACTGAATAGCAGCACCGTCGACGCGCTGCTGAAGAAGTGCGCGTCGCGGTCCAACCGCAGCCACTGCAAACGTGCCCGGTAGCGAGAGGGCGAATAGATCAGGTTGAAGTCGCGAATCGCGCCGCCCAGCAGGGTGCAATCCACCGCACTGGCGCCATCGAAGGCGAATGCATCGAGGACGTGCAGGTCACGGGAATCGATGCCATCTACGTTCAGGCGCATGCCCTCGCCTTCCAGGACGCTGATGACACGCTGGTAACCAGTGAAAGCCGAGAAAGGCCCTGGGGCGCCAACGTCGGCGATGGACACGCGCCAGCCGAAACCTTCCAGCCCGTCGCCAGCGTCGCGGACGATCTCACGGGTAGTGCCCGCGCCGTTCTTCCAGGGCATCGCCGGGTAGTCGGCGGCGCGCAAAAGCTTCACATCGGTCATGAGCTGAAACGTCCTTCCAGGCGGTAGCGCGACCCCGGATAGAGCAGGCGCGCGCTGGTCACGGTATTGCGTCCCGACCAGGTGCGCCGACGAATCAGCAGGCACGGCTCGTGGCGGTCGATGGACAGTAGCTTGCATTCCTCAGGGCTGGGCAGCACCGCCTCGACCACGTGCTCGCCCTCGCTCAGTGGCGCGACCTGGGTGAGGTAGGCGAACGGCGTCTGCCCGGTGAAATCCTGCTTCAGGTAATCCGGCGCCACGGCGGCGTTCACGTAGCGGTCCTCGATCTGCACCGGGATATCGTTCTCGTAGTGCACGATCACCGAGTGGAAGATGCGCTGGCCTTCGCGCACATCCAGCGCCAGGGCGCGCTCGGCACTGGCCAGCTCCTCCACCAGGCTGACCACCACCAGGTGATGCTTGTGCCCGCGGGCGGTGATTTCCTCGGCGATGTTCTGCACCTGGAACAGCGCCGACTGGCCCTTGGGCTCGGCGACGAAGGTCCCCACACCCTGCATGCGCACCAGCAGGCCGTCGGCGGTCAGCTCGCGCAGCGCGCGGTTGATGGTCATCCGGCTAACACCCAGTTCCGCCACCAGTTCGGCTTCCGATGGCACTCGGTGGTGAGGCGGCCAGGTGCCGGACTGGATCTGCTGGACGATCATCTGCTTGACCCGCGCGTACAGCGGCGCGGGAATTTCCCCCATCTGCGCGGCGAGCGACGAACCCTCGACGGGCGGGGTAGGCGTGGGCGATGCGGGCACGGGAAACTCCTTGTCGTGGCGACAGTACGGTGCAACTACGGTATGACTCCGGCATGTACCGGATTCGACTCGTGCAGACAAGTCCTCAGACCGTCGGGTTGCCACGCAGTTTACGGACTTGGCAAACGTCTGTATATGTATATACAAATTCCAAGAACCCTGCGAGGCCCCGCGCATGTCCGTCCTGTTCGCCGAATCCGCCCTGCTGCCCTCCGGCTGGGCGCGCAATGTCCGCTTCGAGATCGATGCCGACGGCTTGTTCACCGCGATCACTGCGGACGCCAGCGATGCAGGCGCCGAGCGTGTTGCCGGCCCGCTGCTCGCAGGCATGCCGAACCTCCACTCGCACGCATTCCAGCGCGCCATGGCGGGCCTGGCGGAGGTCGCCGGCAATCCCAACGACAGTTTCTGGACGTGGCGTGACTTGATGTACCGCCTGGTCGGCCGCCTGTCGCCCGAACAGGTCGGGGTGATCGCCCGCCAGCTCTACATCGAGATGCTCAAGGCCGGTTACACCGGCGTCGCCGAATTCCATTACGTGCACCACGACGTCGACGGCAAGCCCTACGCCAATCCGGCGGAGCTGGCCCTGCGCGTCAGTCAGGCCGCGGCCGACGCCGGCATCGGCCTGACCTTGCTGCCGGTGCTCTATTCCCACGCCGGCTTCGGTGGCCAGGCGCCAAGCGAAGGCCAGCGCCGCTTCATCAACAGCACCGAAGGCTACCTGAAGCTGATCGACGGCCTGCGGTCGCACCTGGCGACCCAGCCGCAGCAGAGCCTCGGCCTGTGTTTCCATTCCCTGCGCGCGGTCACTCCGCAGCAGATCGCCGAGGTGCTGGGAGCCGACTCCACCGGCTGCCCGGTGCACATCCACATCGCCGAGCAGCAGAAGGAAGTCGACGACTGCCTGGCCTGGAGCGGCCGCCGCCCGTTGCAGTGGCTGTACGAGAACGTCGATGTGGACGAGCGCTGGTGCCTGGTCCACGCCACCCATGCCGAGGCCGACGAAGTGACCTCGATGGCGCGCAGCGGCGCGGTAGCCGGCCTGTGTCTGACCACCGAAGCGAACCTGGGCGACGGCATTTTCCCGGCGGTGGACTACCTCGCCCAGGGCGGCCGCTACGGCATCGGTTCGGACAGCCACGTCTCCCTGAGCGTGGTCGAGGAACTGCGCTGGATGGAATACGGCCAGCGCCTGCGCGACCAGCGCCGCAACCGCCTGTATGGCGCCAACCAGCCGATGGTCGGACGCACCCTGTTCGACGGCGCCCTCGCCGGCGGCGCCCAGGCTCTTGGCCAACCCACTGGCGCACTGGCCGTCGGCAAGCGTGCCGACCTGCTGGTGCTCGATGGCAGCGATCCGTACCTGCAGACCGCCAGCGGCGACGCCATCCTCAACCGCTGGCTGTTCGCCGGCGGCGACCGCCAGGTGCGCGACGTGATGGTCGCCGGACAATGGCGGGTGCGCGAAGGCCGGCATGCTCTTGAGGAGCAAAGCACCCAGGCGTTCGCTGGCGTGCTGCGCGAACTGCTGGACTGACAGGCCCCTGTAGGAGCGAGCTTGCTCGCGAACAATCTCCGCAGCGGGGCTGGTTCGCGAGCAAGCTCGCTCCTACAAACAGCCCGCACAGGCAGTACCACCGGAATAGCCGCCACGAAAAAAACGCCCCTTGGGGCGTTTTTTCATTGGGCCGCTGAAGTGGAATCGGCTGCCCGCCAGATCAGGTCGTCAGTCTGATAACCCCGCGCGTGCGCCAGCTCCAGCATCTTGTCCCGCGTCGCATCCGGCACCACTGGCTTGCGCGAGAGCAGCCAGAGATACTCGCGGTTGGGGTTGCCCACCAGCGCCGTTTGGTAATCGTCGTCGACGTAGAGCACCCAGTAATCGCCCTTGGCGATACCGGGGAAAATCTTCGAGAAGGTGTTATCGAAGCGCACCCAGAGCTTGTCGGTTCGCCCCGGAACCTGCGCCTCGGCGCGACCCGTAGCCTGGTCCCATTCACCGTCCCTGGTCAGGCATCGGTTGGTTACGGCGAGGCTGGCGTCGTCCTGCAGGCGGTAGTGCGCTTCGGATTGGGTGCACTGCCGCTGGAAGAACATCGGCTTGCGCGCCAGCTCGTACCAAGTTCCCTCATAGCGCCTGAGATCGACCTGTACAGTCTGCGGCGGCTGCATGGAGCCCGCGCAACCGCTCAGAACAACGAGGCAGGCCAGCCAGGTGATGGATCGACGCATTCACTCCTCCTCGGCTGCCTGCCCTGCCTGGGCGATTACTTCAGGCCCTGGGCGGAGAACAGCAGCACCTTGTCACCGGCGTACTGGATGCTGATGAATGCCTTCTCATCACCCCAGGTGCAACTGGATACGCCCAGCGCGCCGGAGCATTCGGTCGGCTTGCCGAGCAGGCTCTCGACCTCGGCCTTGGTCATGCCGGTTTTGATCTTGGAATAGTTTTCCTGGTTGATCTTGCTGCAAGCGGCCAGGACGACACAGAACGCGACGAGCGCAAGGCGGCGGAAGGACATCGACAACTCCATTGTTTGAGGGACATGCCAACAAGCTTGGCACAGGGCGGCCGAATCGGCCGCCCTGTTGGAGTCAGAAACGCGAGCCGGGTTCCGTGAGGAACTGCGTTTCCTCGGCGCTGCACGGACGCCCGAGGATGGCGTTGCGGTGGGGGAAGCGACCGAAGCGGGCGATCACCGCCTGATGCTTGCGCGCATAGGCTAGGTAGCCGGCGAACAGGACCTTCTCGCTGTCGCTGGCTTCGGCCTGCAGCGCTTCGTACAGACGCACCGCCTCGTCCTGGCTGGCCAGGTCTTCGGCGTGCTCCAGCACGATGTAGACGAACACCCGCTCGATGCGCGGCAGCTGGCGGTCGAAACCGGCTTCCAGACCCTGGCGCACCAGTTGCTGGGCGCGGGCGTCACCGGCATAGGCGCGCGGGCTGTCGCGAAAGATCATGCGCGGCAACTGGTCCAGCAGCAGGATCAGCGCCAGCCAACCCTGCGGTGTCTCGGCCCAGTCCTCCAGGCCGCCGTCCAGGGCCTGGCGCACCAGGCCGCCGAAACGGTTCTCGGAGTCCACGTCCTGGCAGGCGCTCTTGCCGAACCACAGCGCATTGCGCTGGGCGGCCACCTCATTGGCATCCAGCGAGCTGCCGAACCACCAGTCCAGCAGTGCCTGCCAGTGCGACTCTGCGGCCATCAGCCTTCCTTGTGGTAGGCAGTGGCGCGCTCGACTTCTTCCTTGGAACCCAGGAACACCGCGACACGCTGGTGCAGGTTTTCCGGCTGGATCTCGAGGATGCGCTGGTAACCGTTGGTGGCGGCGCCGCCGGCCTGCTCGATGATGAAGGACATCGGGTTGGCTTCGTACATCAGGCGCAGCTTGCCGGGCTTCTCCGGCTCACGGGAGTCGCGCGGGTACATGAACACGCCGCCGCGGGTCAGGATGCGGTGCACGTCGGCCACCATGGAGGCGATCCAGCGCATGTTGTAGTTCTTGCCCAGCGGGCCTTCCTTGCCGGCCAGCAGTTCGCTGACGTAGCGCTTCACCGGGGCTTCCCAGTGACGCTCGTTGGACATGTTGATGGCGAACTCGGCGGTGCTGGTGGGAACGGTGATGTTCTCGTGGGTCAACACGAAGCTGCCCAGCTCGCGGTCCAGGGTGAAGCCCTTCACGCCGTTGCCCAGGGTCAGGATCAGCATGGTCTGCGGGCCGTAGATGGCGTAGCCGGCGGCGACCTGGGTGGTGCCCGGCTGGAGGAAGGCTTCTTCGCGCAGGCTGTCGTTCTGGCTCAGGTACTCATGGGGGCAGCGCAGCACGGAGAAGATGGTGCCGACCGAGACGTTGACGTCGATGTTGGAGGAGCCGTCCAGCGGATCGAAGACCAGCAGGTAGGCGCCTTTGGGGTACTTGCCGGGGATCTGGTAGGGATGGTCCATCTCCTCGGAGGCCATACCGGCCAGGTTACCTGCCCACTCGTTGGCTTCCAGCAGGATTTCGTTGGACATCACGTCCAGCTTCTTCTGCACTTCGCCCTGCACGTTCTCGGTGCCCATGCTGCCCAGCACGCCACCGAGAGCGCCCTTGGACACGGCATGGCTGATTTCCTTGCAGGCGCGCGCCACCACCTCGACGAGGAAGCGCAGGTCGGCCGGGGTGTTGTGACTGCGGGTCTGCTCGATCAGATAGCGGCTCAGGGTAACGCGGGACATGAAAGGCTCCAGGGGAGAAGGGGAAAAATCAGGGCGCATTCTAGCGTGGAATCGGGCGCGTTGCCTCCTGCACGGTGGCCGCGCCGATTGCTTGGAACCCGCCAGCCACGGGCAGTTCCCCGGCCCGAAGCGCGGCTGCGGCCTTCAGCCGCGTCCCAGCTCGCCGTTGAGCGAGGCCTGGACGATCTCGACCCAGTAACCATCGGGGTCGGCGATGAAAGCGACGTTCTTCATGCCGCGCTCCAGCGGCTTGACGAACGGTACGCCCAACGCCTCGAAGCGCGCACAGGCGGCGCGGATGTCCGGCACCGAGAAACAGATATGGCCGAAGCCGCGCGGCTCGCTGTTGCCGTTGTGGTACTGGCTGTCATCGGACTCGGTGCCCCAGTTGTGGGTCAGTTCCAGCACCGACTCGCGGCCGAATGTGTAGCGCTGGCGCTCGCCGGTGTTCTCCGGCACGTCATGTCCCTTGGTGTGAGCAAGGAAGTACAGGGAGAAGCGGCCTTCCTCGAAGTCCAGCCGGCGCAGCAGGCGCATGCCCAGCACGCGGGTGTAGAAGTCCAGCGACGGCTCCGGGTTCTTCACCCGCAGCATGGTGTGGTTGAACACGTAGTCCTGGGTGACGGCTTCCGGCTCGGCACAGACGCCGGGCTGCAGTTCGGTGGTGAAGGTCATGGCGGGTCCTCGAATAACGGACCGGCAGTCTAGCGACACGAGGATTTGGCGGGGTAACCGCGGGGTATTACGGGCGAGGGAGGCCCGGCGCGCGCCGGACTCCCTGCCCTCTCGACTCGTCAGAAATCCAGACTCAAAGCCAGGTTCACGCCCTGTGCCAGGTCATCGCTGCTGTGGTGCGCGCTATAGCCTCCACGCAGCGACAGCTCCGGCGTCAGCTTCTGCGAGAAGCCCAGCGACAAGCGCTGCATGTGGCTCTGCGGGGTGTAGCCCTCCAGGCTGAAGTCGTTGGCCGGCAGGCTGGTGAAGTTCATCCCGACGTTCTGGGTGTCATCGGCGTATTCGCGCTCCACCGCCACCTCGCCGAACAACTGGGTCTCGGCGGAGAGGTCGAGCTTGCCCTGCAAGCCGACGCCAAGACGCCGGGAGTAGCGATCCTGCTCGTCGAAGGCCAGCGAGGTGGAGTTGCCGCCATCCTCTTCGTAGCTGTCCACCTTCACCCGCGCCCAGTCGGCGCTGACGAAGGGCGACAGGTGCCAGTTCTCGCCGCCCTGGGCGATGTCGTAGCCGAGGCGGCCGCTGAAGGCCAGCAGGCTGCCGTTGGTGTCCCCCTTCTCCTCGACGGTGCGGTCAACGAGGGCGAACTTGCGGTTGGCCTCGTCGTAGTCGAGGTAGCCGCCGGTCACCGCGGCGTCGGCCCACCAGCGGTTCTGCTGGTACTGCGCGAACAGGCTGCCCAGGTAACTGTTGAGCTTGTAGTCGGAGTCCTCGGCACCCGCCTCCAGCTTCTGCCGGTAGAAGCCGGCGGCGGCGCCGATGCGCCAGGCGTCGTCCAGGCGGTAGCTGCCGCCCAGGGTCAGGTTGTAGCCGAAACCATCGCCACTGGCGGCGCTGTCCTGGTCGTCGTAGTCCAGGTGCTGGCCACCCCCGGAGATGAAGCCGCGCCACTGACCTGTGGCCTGCCAGTTCTCCCAGTCAGCCAGCCATTGGCTGTGCAGCGTGTCCTGGAAGCCGTTGTAGGTACCCAGCGCCATCTCCGGCAGCATGGTGGCCTCCCAGGGCGCGGCCAGTACTGAATAGGCGTAGTCGGCAATCAGGCGTTGGCCGGCGATGGTCGGGTGCACGCCGTCGTTGAAGATCAGCTTGGTCGGATCGGGGGTTGCGCTGTGGCGGCCGTAGAGCGGGTTTTCCGGGCAATTGTTGCCGCTGAAGCAGGTACCCACCAGGTTGGTACCGGTAGCCAGGCCGTAGGCACCCGGGTCGGCCAGGACTTCCTTGAGCAACCCCGGGATGTTCAGCGGGATGACATTGGCGTCGGACGCGGCGAGCTGGTTGACCAGCTCCTCGTTGAAGATGCCGGACAGCTGAGTGCCGAAGGACTGCAACGGAGTACCGTTGGTGGCCGGGGCCAGACCGAGATCGGGCAGCAGCCAGACCATGATGTAGCGCGCGCCGGCGTTGTGCAGCGCGTCAACACTGTCCACCAAGCGCCCGGCCGCCGCGCGCGCGGTGGGGTCGTTGGTGATACGCAGCTGGAGGAAGTCGTTGCCGCCACCAGTGAGGTAGTAGAGCGCGTTCGGGTCCGCCCGGCGCCCAACCAGGTAGCCGTCGCGGGTGCGGGTATTGCCCCCGGCGCTGACCACCGAGCCACCCGGCGCGGTGATGGAGTCGTAGATCTGGTCGGTGCGGTAGCCGCCCACCGCCCAGTTGTTGCCGTCCTGGGTGCCGCCGACCAGCGAGGTCGAGGGGTTGAGGTCGGACGAGGAGACGCCCAGCTTGCCGCCGAGGATCATCGGCGCGGTCGGCCCGAAGGCTTCGCCGTGGCCTTCCAGATAGCTCGGGCCGGTGCGGTTGGTGAAGCGCGTGGAGGCGCCTGCCGGGCCGCCGGCGTCGGGGAACTGACCCGAATCGCTGAGGCTGTCGCCAAACACCACCATGGTCGAATAGGGGGAAGGGGCTGCCGAGGCCTGCGAGGCAATCGCCAATACGCAGGCAGCCGCCAACGGGGTGAGCGCCTGTCTGATCATCCTGCTACTCCGTGCTTGTTTTTATTGGGCTGACAGAACGCCCTCACAGTAGCAGAGTTTTCCCAGGCGACACCCCTATCTCGCGGCTATCTCCGTGAACCTTGCTCAGTTTTGCGGGCGACTGCTACGCAACAGGCTCAGCGCCATCACCCCGAGCAGGCCGACGCCGGCCAGCAGCACGGCCCACAGGCCGTAGCGCTTCCAGCGGCCATCCGCCTTGGGTTGCACGCCCGGCGCCTCGACCACCGGGGTCTGCAGGTTGCCTTTGAGATGGGCCTCGCCCAGGGTGGACAAGCGCTTGGGCTCGAAGCCCGGCACCAGGGTGGACAGCGGCAGGCTGCCATCAGTGGCCGATGGGCTGCCGACCGCCAGTTGATAAGGCTCGCCACCGCGGGCGAGGAAAACGACTTCGGTGGCGCGCACGCCAATGCTCAGGTTCGCCGTCGAGCCGCCCAGGCCACCGCCCCGGGTATCCGGTTGCAGGCGCAATTGGCTGACCGCGCCCCCCGGCAGTTCCAGTTCCTCCTGGGTGATCTCGCCGCTCTCCCCCGGCAAGCGATACAGCACGCCACGCGCCAGCGGCGTCCACTGCACATTGCCGTCGTGGCGACCGGAGACCACCACCGGCGCCAGGGTATTGGCCTGTTCCAGCGGTATCCGTACCCGCTCCACCGGCAGCGCCAGCGGCAGGCTCCAGCTGAATTCGCCGTTGGCATCGGCCTTGGCCGCCAGCGGTACCGACCACAGCATGGGGATCGGCCCGCTGCTGTTGCGGCTGCCGCTCAGGGTGGCGCCGCTCAGCTGCGCAGCCTGCTCCGGCGACGCCCACCACAAGCGCAGGTAGCGCGCCGTTTCGCCGGGCAAGGCAATGTCGTTCTGTTCGATACGCTGGCCGTTGAAGTCCAGCCGCGCCAGCTGCCCTTCGCCGAGGGAACGCCAGTGCTCCAGGTCGTCGCTGGCCTCGATGCGCAGACGCTGGAAGCCATCGGTCGCGGCCGTCCAGTCCAGTTGCAGGCGGTCCAGCGGCAGGTCACCGCTGCCGGTTTCCAGCAGCCAGCCGCGCAGGACTGGTTGCGTGTCCTGAGCCGGCACGTTCGGGGTGATTTCCAGAATGGTACCCGTGGTGCTGCGCACGACTTTCACGCTGTCGGCGGCGGCGCTGCCGCTCTGCCCGCGCAGCGGGAAGATGCGCGCCTGCACCTCGCTGCGCACGCGGCTCTCGCTGGCGGCGCTGGTACGCAGGCTGTAGGGCAGCGCCTCACCTTCGGCGTTGAAGATACGCACATCGCGCAGGTCGCCATGGCGCGCTGCGAACAGCACCTCGATGGGCAGCTGGACGCGGTACCACGGGCCATTGCCGGACGTTTCCAGCGGCACACGCTGGGCAAAATCGGCCGGCGTCGGCGCGGCGCCGGCTGCGCCGCAGAACCCTGCTGCGGCGAGCAGGACGAGAGCTTTGAGCTTCATGCGGAAGGTTGCTCCTGTTGCGGTTGCTCGTCGGGCGCGGGCCGGCGCGGCGGCAGCGGCGCGAAGTAGCCGACGATCAGCATCAGCACGCCGACGCCGATGAAGGAAATGATGCGTTCCAGGCTGCCGCCGCTGGCGCGGTCGACCAGGAACAGCTTGACCACCACGACTACCAGCAGCGCCGCGCCGACCAACCAGAAATCGCGGCGACCACGCAGGTGCCCGGCGATCATCAGACCCAGCGCGATCAGCGCCCAGACGATGGACAGGCCTGCCTGCACCAGCATCGACTCGCGCAGGGCGAAGGCCTCGAACGGCACGCCGCCCCAGTGATGCGCGGTACGGCACACCGCCATGGTCAGCAGTGCGAACAGCGAGGCGCCCAGCACGGCTTGCACCGGCAGACGCAGCCTCGCTTCGGCGATCCCGAGTTGCGGCAGGCCCAGGCGCGTCCACTGGAACACCGCCGCCAGCACGATCAACATGCCCAGCTCCAGCGGGTTGAGCAGCGGCAGGTAAGGCAGCGGCTCCGCCGAACCGTCGCTGAACAGGTTAACCAGCCAGAACCAGCCCAGCAGCGCCACTGCTACCGGCACGGCGACAATCGCCCGGTATTCGCGCTCGAAGGCCGCCACCGGCCACGGCAGGCGCCGCACGCCGCCCATCAGGATCAGGTAGCAGCTCGGCACCAGCGCCCAGCCCAGCCAGCGCCAGGCGTTGTAGTGCTCGGCCAGGGCGAAGAACAGGTAACGCAGCTCCAGCGCCGCCACCGCGAGGATCAACCAGCAACCCAGCACGTGGGCCGCCCGCGCCGCCACGCGTGGCAGCAGCGCATCCAGCCGGCGCAGCGCGAAGAAATGCACCGCGAACAGCGCCAGCCAACCGAGCCAGCCCAGCTGCGCCAACGGGTGGTATTCCAGGTTCCAGGCACTGGCCAGCGCCACCACGCCCAGCGGCGACAGCGCCAGGCACAGCAACGCCAGCGCACGCCATTGATCGCGGCGCGCCAGCAGCGACCAGAGCGCCACGCTGACGGCGGCCACCAGCAGCGCCACGTGCTCGCGCATCGGCGCCGGCACGAAGCGGGCGATCTCCCACAGCGCGGTCAGCGCCCACCAGCCGGCGCCCCAGATCAACAGCAATTGCGACAGTTGCTCCAGGCCCAGCCCGCCCAGCGCCAGACGACGCTCGTGCGCGCTGGCCCGATGCAGGCGCCAGGCACCGACCAGCGCCGCCAGCGCCAGTACCGCCGGAGTCCAGAAGCCCATGTGCGCCAGCGGCTTCAGCCCCTCGCTGGGCAGGTCGCCGAACAGCGCCGGGCCACCGAGCAGGAAGGCTCCGGCACCGATCACCTGCAGCACCAGGCCGAAGACGAAGGCCGCGCGCTGCTGCAGTTGCAGGCTCAGCCAGAGGATCAGCAGGCCGCTGCCGGCCCAGACGGCGGCCGCCGTGCGCCACGGCAGCACGAACAGCACGGCGAGGTTGATGAAGGCCAGCCCCAGCAGCAGGACGACGCTCAGACCGAGCATCAGCCGGCGGTCGTCGCGCACCAGGGAATCCCGCGCGGCGATCAGCATGGCGGCAATCAGCGCAAGGCCGATCAACGAGGCGGTCACCAGTCCGCGCCAACCGGAGCCGAGCACGCCGCTCCCCGCCTCGGCTCCGCGCAGATGCAGGAGGAAGATCGCACCGCCCAGCAGTTGCACCGCGAAGGCGCAGGCCAGGAAGGTACGCGAACGCAGGCGCAGGCCGGCGAACAACGTCGCCAGCCCCGCCACCGCCCAGATCATCGCGGTGCCGTCGGCCCCCAGGCACAGCGGCGCGATCAGGTAGAGGAAGCCCAGGCCGAAGGTCGCCAGCAGCGGGCGGACGTTCGGCTCCCAGCTGCGCAGCGTCTGCGTATTGGCATTGCGCAGGTTCCAGAAGCTGAACAGCAGCGCCACACCGAGCATCAGTGCGCCCAGCGGCGCGCCCTCCAGCAGGTGCAGCGACAGAGGATCGGAACGCAGGTCGGCGAGGAACGCCAGCGCCGCGCCGATCTGCAACAGCAGCGCGAAGATACGCGCCAGCGGCCGCTGCTGACGCAGGCCGAGCCAGTAGATACCGGCGCCCTCCACCGCCCAGGCGGCGGAGGTCCAGCGTGCGTCCAGGCCCAGCGGAATGGCCAGGGTGCCGAACACCACACCCAGCGCCAGGCAGGTCTCCACCAGCAGCAATGCGCGGCCGGCGGTGCGCCCGGCCAGCAGGCGCGCCAGGATCATGTAGAACAGCCCCAGCGCCAGGGCACTGAATGCCGCGCCGAACTCCAGGTGCTGGATGACGCCGTATTGCAGGCCGAAGCCCACCAGCGGCGTGCCGAACAGCACGGTGCCATCGACATAGTCGGTCTGCCGCGCCGACCAGCGCAGCAAGGCGTCACGGGAGTCATCCTCCGGCGCCCCGGCGGCTTCGCGCAGGCGGCGGCGGGCGAACAGCAGGCCGATGGCGACATAGGTGAGGAAGAACAGGACCAGGAACGGCTCGGTGGTGGCGAACAGCTCGGGCTTGTAGGAGCGCAGCCCCCAGGCCAGGCCGATGCCGAAGGTACCGAAGAAGCCGATCAGGTTGAGCATGCGCCAGGCCTTGAACCAGGCGATGGCGAAGATGCCGGCGTTGAGCAGGGCGAAATAGCTGAACAGGGCGACGTGATTGCCGCCCCCGCTGGATGCCAGGATCGGCGCGGCGAAGCCGCCCAGCGCGGCAGCGGCGGCGAGGCCGAGGGCGTCCTGGAGGATGGCCAGGATCGCCGAGAACAGGGTGACCGCCACCAGCAACGCGAAGCCGGCCTGCGGGTCGATCAGTACCTCGCCGTGGTTCATGGCCGGGTACAGCTTGATACCGGCGAACACCGTCAGGTACAGCACGGCGACGCCGGTGCCCTGCAGGACCAGCGCGTAGGCCGGGCGCCGTTGACGCAGCCACCAGCCAAGGCCGAGCAGCGCCAGTGCCGCGAAAGCAGTGCCGATATAAGGGCCCTGGGGCGGCATGGTCATGCCTTCGGTGGCGTAACGCAGCAGGAAGGCCAGGCCGAGGAACAGCAGGACCACGCCGACGCGCAGCACGGTGTTGCCACCCAACAGCCAGTCGCGGGCAGCGCCGAAAGCCCGATCGAACAAGGACGGCGCCGGCGGCTTGGGCGGTGACGGCGGCACGGAGGGAGCGGCCTGGGGCCGGGGCGCCTCGGCGCGCGCCTGGGATTGGCTCGGGGAAGGCTGAGACGTTTCCAGCGGTTCGAGGGCCAGCTCGGACCATTCGATGGCCGGCTCGGCGGGAGCGGCGGCAGCGGGCGCCGGCGACGGCTCGGCGGCAGGCAGCTCGATATCCCATTCCAGCTCCGGCGCAGAGGTTTCGGCAACGGGCTGCACCGTTTCGGCTGCCGGCGCGGGTTCCACTGGAGCCTCGGGCTTCTCGGGAGTGACGAATTCGACGCTGGACAACGGCGTCTGCTCAGCGCGGCGCTCGACCTGCAGCAGCCGTTCATACAGCGCCTGGGTACCCTGCTCGAAGCGCTCGCCAAAGGCTTTCAGCTCGCGACGCAGGCCGGCGTTCTCCTGCCTCAGCCCCTGCAACGCGACGGCTTGCCCCAGGGCGAGGCCGGCGACCGCACCCAGTACAGCGCCGATGATCGACTCACCCGCAGCGGCGCCGATGACCAGACCGACCAGCATGAAAATCCATTGCATGCTTTCAAATCCTTGAAGTTCTGTACGAATCCATCCCGAGCCGGACGGCGATGTCCGGGAGGCTGAGTATATCGGTCCGAGTCCGTGACCGGTCTGCTACACACTCACAGCCTTGAACATTCAGACGTCGCGACACTGCCTTGCGGCCACGCGAAGGCGGTGGCTTTTCGTTGGACCGAGGGGCGCTGGGCCCCTGTTCACGCACAAAGCCCCGCGGCGGAGTCGGTTCGCGAGCAAGCTCGCTCCTACAAGGAGCGGCGGCGGTCGGGCCCGAATGCCGGGCAAAAAAAAGCCGGGCATAAGCCCGGCTCTTTCGTGTTGCTGGTCGATTTAGACCTTGCTGCGCTCGTAGCGCTTGCGGTCGTTCTCGTTCAGCATCTTCTTGCGCAGACGGATGGACTTCGGAGTCACTTCCACCAGCTCGTCGTCGTCGATGAATTCCAGGGCCTGTTCCAGGGTGAATTTCAGCGCCGGGGTCAGCTGGATGGTCTCGTCCTTGCCCGAAGCGCGCATGTTGTCGAGCTTCTTGGCCTTGGTGGGGTTAATCACCAGGTCGTTGTCGCGGCTGTGGATGCCAGCCAACTGGCCTTCGTAGACTTCGTCGCCCGGGGACAAGAACAGCTTGCCGCGGTCCTGCAGGGTTTCCAGGGAGTAGGTCAGCGCGGTGCCGGTGGCCATGGAGACCAGCACGCCGTTCAGGCGGTGAGCAACGTCGCCGGCCTTGATCGGACCGTAGTGGTCGAAGGTGGAGGTCAGGATGCCGGTGCCCGAGGTCATGGTCAGGAAGGCGTTACGGAAGCCGATCAGGCCGCGAGCCGGGATCACGTATTCCAGGCGGATACGGCCCTTGCCGTCGGGGATCATGTTGGTCATATCGCCCTTGCGCAGACCCATCTGCTCCATCACCGGACCCTGGTGCTGTTCCTCGATGTCGATGGTGACGTTCTCGTAAGGCTCCTGCTTCTCGCCGTCGGCCTTCTCGATGATCACCACTTCCGGGCGGCCCACGGCCAGCTCGAAGCCTTCACGGCGCATGGTTTCGATCAGAACCGACAGGTGCAGCTCGCCACGGCCGGAGACCTTGAACTTCTCCGGGGAGTCGCCTTGCTCGACGCGCAGGGCCACGTTGTGCAGCAGCTCCTTGTCCAGACGCTCCTTGATGTTGCGGCTGGTGACGAACTTGCCTTCGCGGCCGGCGAACGGCGAGTCGTTGACCTGGAAGGTCATGCTCACGGTCGGCTGGTCGACGGTCAGCGGCGGGCGGGCTTCGACGTTCTGCGGATCGCACAGGGTGTCGGAGATGAACAGCTCGTCCATACCCGATACGCAGACGATGTCACCGGCTTCGGCTTCGGCGACTTCAACGCGCTGCAGACCGGAGTGACCCATGATCTTCAGGATGCGGCCGTTGCGCTTGGTGCCGTCGTCGCTGATGGCGACCACCGGGGTGTTGGTCTTGACCTTGCCGCGGGCGATACGGCCGATGCCGATCACGCCGAGGAAGCTGTTGTAGTCCAGCTGGGAGATCTGCATCTGGAACGGGCCGTCGACGTCGACCTGGGGAACCGGAACGTGGTCGATGATCGCCTGGAACAGCGCGTCCATGTTGTCGTCCATCTTCTCGTGGTCGAGGCCGGCGATGCCGTTCAGGGCGCTGGCGTAGACGATCGGGAAGTCCAGTTGCTCGTCGGTGGCGCCCAGGTTGTCGAACAGGTCGAAGATCTGGTCGATGACCCAGTCAGGACGCGCGCCCGGACGGTCGATCTTGTTCACCACCACGATCGGACGCAGGCCGGCCTTGAAGGCCTTCTGGGTCACGAAGCGGGTCTGCGGCATGGGGCCGTCCTGGGCGTCGACCACCAGCAGTACGGAGTCCACCATGGACATCACGCGCTCTACCTCGCCACCGAAGTCGGCGTGGCCGGGGGTGTCCACGATGTTGATGTTGTAGTCATTCCATTTGATGGCGGTGTTCTTCGCCAGAATGGTAATGCCACGCTCTTTTTCCTGGTCGTTGGAGTCCATCACGCGCTCGTTTTCCGCTTCTTTGCGGTCGAGGGTGCCGGACAGCTTCAGCAGCTTGTCAACGAGGGTGGTCTTGCCATGGTCGACGTGGGCGATGATGGCGATATTGCGCAGTTTTTCGATCACAGTGTCAGTCTCGATAGTGAATCTTCGGCTGCCTCTCTGGCAGCGGGGCCGGGCCGTGGCGCGGCGGTGCAAAAGGTCAGGGCGTGAGCCTACGCACCGAATGTGTCGGGTGGTCGATGGCGGATGCTGCCGCCGAACAGTCCGGGCTGGCGGCGTTGGTCCGCGCCTTTATTGCGGACGGTAAACACGCACATTGGTGTGCCCTTCGTTGACCAGATGGTGGGCATGCAGGCGACTCATCACGCCCTTGTCGCAGTACAGGAGGTACTGGCGGTTGGGGTCCAGTTCCTTGAACTTGCTGTTGATGGCATAGAACGGCATGGCCAGGACTTCGATGCCTTCGAGCGCCAGCGGTTCATCTTCCTGGGCATCCGGGTGGCGGATGTCCACCACGATCTGGCCGGGCAGCACCTCGTCGACCATTTCCACCGGCAGGTCCTTGCCCAGCTCGTCGATCACGCGGTCGACGGTCATCTGGGTGGAGCGCTCCAGGGCGCGGTCGAGCACGGCCATGTCGAACTTGGTTTCTTCGTGGTCGACGCGGTAGGGCTTGGCCTGGGTGGTCGGGTTCACCGAGATCACGCCGCAGTACTCAGGCATGTGCTTGGCGAACTCGGCGGTGCCGATCTTCGTCGCGGTGTCGATGATGTCCTGCTTGTGGCTGACGATCAGCGGACGCAGCACCAGGGTGTCAGTCACCCGGTCGATCACCGAGAGGTTCGGCAGGGTCTGGCTGGACACCTGGGAAATCGCCTCGCCGGTCACCAGCGCGTCCAGCTCCAGGCGCTCGGCCACCCGGCTGGCGGCGCGCAGCATCATGCGCTTGAGGGTCACGCCCATGTAGCTGTCGTCGACCTTGGTGAGAATCTCGCCGACCACTTCCTCGAAGGGCACGCTGACGAACAGCACGCGCTGGGAACGGCCGAACTTCTCCCATAGATAGTGTGCAACTTCCATCACGCCCAGTTCATGGGCACGGCCACCGAGATTGAAGAACACGAAGTGGCTGATCATGCCGCGGCGCATCATCTGGTAGGCCGCCACGGTGGAGTCGAAGCCACCGGACATCAGCACCAGCACCTGCTCCAGCGCGCCCAGCGGGTAGCCGCCTAGGCCCTCGTGCTGGGCGTGGATCACGTACAGGCGGTCATAGCGGATTTCCACCCGCACCTGCACTTCCGGGTTCTTCAGCGAGACGCCCGCCGCGCCGCACTGCTGGCGCAGGCCGCCACCGACGTAGCGCTCGACGTCGATGGAGGTGAACGGATGCTTGCCGGCGCGCTTGCAGCGCATGGAGAAGATCTTGCCCGGCAGCTTGTCGGCGAAGTGCAGCTTGCACTTCTCCAGGATGTCGTCGAAGTCGCCCAGCGGGTACTCGTGCACTTCCAGGAAGTGGCCGATGCCCGGCGTGCAGGTCAGGCGCTCGATCATCTCGCGCAGGACCTTCGGGTCGGTGACCTGGGTCTCGACGTCCAGGTTGTCCCACTCGCCTTCCACCCGCAGCTCGGGGTCGAGGTCGCGGAGCACCGTGCGAATGTTCTTCGCCAGCTGGCGGATGAAGCGCTTGCGCACCGGCCGGCTCTTGATGGTGATTTCCTGGAAGACCTTGACGATGAGTTTCATGCGGACCGGGCGATTGCCATGGGACAGAAAAAAAGGGGCAAGATTATATCCGAAATTGCTCAAGACTTGAGCAGAATTCGGAGACTTTCTTTTAGGTGCACCAAAATGGACGGACGCACCATGATGAAGCACTAAAACGGTGCACAATTACCCTGCAATTCCCGGTTACGTTAGCCAAAGCCCCGGAAATCAGCGCTTCTGCACGATTGCGGGCACTGGCACGCAACTTGCTCTCTTGTGAGGCAGGTTGCCCTGGCGGACTATCCGGCCGGCATCACCCGATACTGGGGCACAGAAAGCTCCCAGCTCTAATCCCTCCTGGAGGACAGCATGTCGTACAAGTCGCAACAACTGATCAAAGATCATGACGTGAAGTGGGTAGACCTGCGCTTCACCGACACCAAAGGCAAGCAGCAACACGTCACCATGCCGGCTCGCGACGCGCTGGACGATGACTTCTTCGAAGCCGGCAAGATGTTCGACGGCTCCTCCATCGAAGGCTGGAAAGGCATCGAAGCCTCCGACATGATCCTGCTGCCGGACGACAGCACCGCCGTGCTCGACCCGTTCACCGAAGAGCCGACCCTGATCATCGTCTGCGACATCATCGAGCCGAGCACCATGCAAGGCTACGAGCGCGACCCGCGCAACATCGCCAAGCGCGCCGAGGAATACCTGAAGTCCACCGGTATCGGCGACACCGTATTCGTAGGTCCGGAGCCGGAGTTCTTCATCTTCGACGAAGTGAAGTTCAAGTCCGACATCTCCGGCTCGATGTTCAAGATCTTCTCCGAGCAGGCCTCCTGGAACACCGACGCCGACATCGAGTCGGGCAACAAGGGCCACCGTCCGGGCGTGAAAGGCGGCTACTTCCCGGTACCGCCGGTCGACCACGACCACGAAATCCGTACCGCCATGTGTAACGCCATGGAAGAGATGGGCCTGGTCATCGAGGTTCACCACCACGAAGTGGCGACTGCCGGCCAGAACGAAATCGGCGTGAAGTTCAACACCCTGGTTGCCAAGGCTGACGAAGTTCAGACCCTGAAGTACTGCATCCACAACGTGGCCGATGCCTACGGCAAGACCGTGACCTTCATGCCGAAGCCGCTGTACGGCGACAACGGCTCGGGCATGCACGTTCACATGTCCATCTCCAAGGATGGCAAGAACACCTTCGCTGGCGAAGGCTATGCCGGCCTGTCCGACACCGCCCTGTACTTCATCGGCGGCATCATCAAGCACGGCAAGGCCCTGAACGGCTTCACCAACCCGGCCACCAACTCCTACAAGCGTCTGGTTCCGGGCTTCGAAGCACCGGTCATGCTGGCCTACTCGGCCCGCAACCGCTCCGCCTCGATCCGTATTCCGTACGTATCCAGCCCGAAAGCCCGCCGTATCGAAGCGCGCTTCCCGGACCCGGCTGCCAACCCCTACCTGTGCTTCGCCGCTCTGCTGATGGCCGGCCTGGACGGCATCCAGAACAAGATTCACCCCGGCGATGCCGCCGACAAGAACCTGTACGACCTGCCGCCGGAAGAGGCGAAGGAAATCCCGCAGGTTTGCGGCAGCCTGAAAGAGGCGCTGGAAGAACTCGACAAGGGCCGTGCGTTCCTGACCAAGGGCGGCGTGTTCACCGACGAGTTCATCGATGCCTACATCGAGCTGAAGTCGGAAGAAGAAATCAAGGTGCGCACCTTCGTGCACCCGCTGGAATACGACCTGTACTACAGCGTCTGATCCACGAGTACCTATAAATAGCGTCAGTATTAAGGCCTCCTTCGGGAGGCCTTTTTTATGGGCGGATAAAACAGCGGCTCCAGGGAAACACCAGGGCCGTGCCTGCGAACGAACTCTCCGACCGGGTCCTACCCTACGCCATACAAGCAAGCACCACGGAGCGTAGGGCATATAACGTTCGACGTTATACGCCGTCTGACCTTGGCCCCAGACCACTCCGGGGCTGGCCACGGCTCCGACGACAGGGCGCGGTGAATCGGCGTACAACCGCGAACGGCTGTACGCCCTACGGATACCTCAGATCCCGCCGTCCGCCGGCGCGCCACGCCCGTCGTCATCGTCGCGCTGCGAAGTGCGCATCCGTGAAAGCTGCACGTTCAGGCGCGGCATCGCCAGCTCCAGGCCCGCCTTGTCCAGCTTCTGGCGCAGGCGCAGGTTGAAGGCGCGCTGCACTTCCCACTGTCGGATCGGCGCGGTCTTCAGGCGGAAGCGGAGGATCGCCTGGCCGTTGTCGAAGCTCTCCACACCCTGCATCTCCAGCGCCGACCACATGGCGCGGCTGATGGTGCGGTCGCCGCGCAGGTCGCGGGTCACCTCATGGACCAGTGTCACCGCATCGTCGATCGGCATGCTGGCGGGCACCGGCCAGCGGAACATCGCGTAGCCGAACTCCCGCGAGTAGTTCTTGATGCTCTTGATCTCGCTGAACGGGATGGTATGCACCACGCCGTCCAGGTCGCGCAAGCGCACGGTGCGGATGGTCAGGCCCTCGACGGTGCCGAGGTGGCCGCCGACATCCACGTAATCGTCGATGGACAGCGAGTCCTCGATGATGATGAATAGGCCGGTGATCAGGTCCGCCACCAGCGACTGCGCGCCGAAACCGATGGCCAGGCCAATGACGCCCGCGCCTGCCAGCAGCGGGGTGACGTTCATGCCCATGTTGGCCAGCGCGACGATCAGCGCAATCACCGCAATGGTCACGAAGAGCACGTTGCGGATCAGCGGCAGCATGGTCAGCGCGCGGGTGTTGCTGCGGTTCTTGCCGCCCAGGCCAAGGCTGTGCTGGACCGCTGTGTCGGCAAGAATCCACACCAGCCAGGCCACCAGCAGGGTGGTGCCGAAGCTGATCAGCTTGAGGCTGATCTCCGAGCCGTCGCCTTCGGTGAAGGCGATCAGCGACATGCCCCAGACGCGCAGGCCGATCTCCAGGAACACCAGCAGGTTGGCGATGTGCAGCAAGGTGTAGGCGAAATTCTGCAACTGCTCGACATAGGGCGCGCTGCGGCGGCTGCCATGGCGCGAGGAGCGCAGGTGGGCGCGACGGATCAGGCCGTTGACGGTCATCGCCACCACCGCGATCAGGGCGCACAACAACGCGCGGCGCAGGGCATAGGTACTGTCGCCGGCGGTGACCACGGTGGCGAACAGGGAAATCCCCACCAGCACCAGTACCGGCAGGAACCACAGCGAACCCACCAACTCGACCAGCTCGTGCAGGCCTCGGCGCTTGAGGCGGCGTTCCAGTGGCTGATTGCGGATCAGGTGGGCGATCGGCCGGCGGAACTGCAGGACGAACAGCGCGGTGAACAACGCCGCGAAGATGTTCGCCAGCGAGCCGACGCACAGCGCCGTGCTCGGACCGAGGCTGTCGGTGACGCGCGGGTCGTGCATCACCTCGCCCAGCGACGCCAGGCTGCCGATCAGCCACAAGGGGCGGAAGGCGCGCCGCCGCAGGATATCCAGCGCACGCATGCGGTGCGGGCCGCTGAGCAGCGACAGGGAAATCACGCACAGCGCGGAGAACAGCGTGCCGCACACCAACACATAGGCCATCACCATAGCCAGCAGCTTGCCCAGGGAGCTGGGCAGCACCACCGACAGGTAGAGGGTGATCAGGAACGCCACCAGCCAGGGGCCGAGCTTGCGCAGGGCGAACAGCAGCAGGTCGCGGGTCTTGGGATGCTGCGGAAGTTCGTTGGCCAGGCCGAAGCGCTCCTGCATGCGCCGCGCCACCCAGCGCAGCCCCACGGCCACGCAGGCCCAGAGCAAGGTCACCAGGAAGAAGTCGAAGAGCATCCCCGACCATTCCTGCCAGGATGGGATGCGGGTCTCCAACTCGTCGCGGGCCTGGGCGAACAGTGAACTCCAGCGCAGCACCGGGCTGTTGGCGCCTTCGAACTGCTTCTCCAGGCTGCCCAAGGTGTCGCCGATCAGGCCCAGTACGCCGCCCTGCTCGTCCGCGCTCTTCTTGCTCACATCGCGCAACTGCTTGAGCTTCTTCAGCAGGTCGGCCCGCTGCTGGTCGTTCTCCAGCGTCTTGATGACCTGGTCCAGCGACTGCTGCAACTGCGCATCGCTAACCTTGTCGCCGCCCCCCGCCACATTCGCCAGGGGCCCCGGCAACGCCGCCAGCGCGGGCCCTGCGAGCAGGCCGAGACTCAGGCAGCACAGCAGCAGGCACTGGCGGAAACAGGAACGGAACAGGTCGGTCACGGGCACACCCCAAGGCAAATAAAGGAACGCTCGCCGGCATCATACAGAGGACTCAGCCCGGCAATGGACTACCGAGCCATATGAAAAGGTCCGTCGGCGAGCGGCAGCGCACACTCTGAGCTGCCATGCTGAATCACAATAGGCAACTTGCCAGCCGTCGTCGGCAGTGCAAGGCTTGGCATGACCATCCGGAGATCGCCCATGCGCCTGATCCTCACCGCCCTGCTGCTCGCCGCCGCGTTGCCAGCCAGTGCGCAGATCTACAAGTACACCGATGCCAGCGGCAAGACGGTGTTCACCAACCAGCCGCCGAGCAATGTCGACGCGCAGCCGGTGCAGTTACCCCCGACCAACACCGTGGCCCCGCAGGCGCCGGTGAACACCGACAGCGGGAACGGCGCCGCCGAGGCCCAGAGCGCCTACACCATCCTGGCGCTGAGCAACCTGCCCAACGACGAAGCCCTGCGCGTCAACAACGGCACCTTCGTCGTCGAGGTGGTGGTGCAGCCGGCGCTGGCCATGGACCACCAGCTGCAACTGCTGCTCGACGGCCAGCCGTACGGCGCTCCGACCCAAGCCACCAGCATCACCATGCAGAACATCGACCGCGGCGAACACACCCTCGCCGTCGAGGTCGTGCAAGGCAGCCGGGTGATCCAGACCAGCGCGACGGCAAGCTTCACCCTGCAGCGCATCAGCACCAACAGCCCGCAACGGCCCCAGGTGGCTCCCAGGACGGGCGGCTGAACATGCGTCATCGGGTGACTCTCGTGCTGTCGGCCCTGCTGTCGGCGCTGGCCTGCTTCGCCGCCAACGCCGAGGTCTACACCTACATCGACAAGGACGGGAACCGCGTCTTCACCGACCAGCCGCAACGCGGCAACGCGCAGAAGCTGCAGCTCGCACCGCCCAACGCCATGCCGAACCAGCCCGGCGTACGCATGCCACCACCGCTCTACGCACCGGCCACGCCGGCACTGCCACCGGGCCCGCCCGCCTATCAGCTGCTGCGCATCCTCGTGCCGGAACCCGATACCACCATTCGCGCCAACGACGGCGCGCTGATCGTTTCCGCCACCAGCGACCCAGCCCTGCTGCCCGGTCATCTGTACCGCCTGCTGCTCGATGGCAAGCCAGTTGGCGAGCCCGGCCGCAGCCCGGTATTCCCGCTGCACAACGTCGACCGCGGCACGCACCAGCTGTCGGTGGAGATCATCGATACACTGGGTCGCACCATCGAACAGACGCCCAACCAGCCCTTCCACATGTTCCGCGTTTCGGTGGCCGAATCATCTGCCCTGGACGCCACCCAACCGCTCAGCGCCGCCAACCACTGACGGCGGCGTGCGCCCCGGCACAAATGCACCATATCGGTGCATTGGCCTGCACCACTTTCTATACTCTCCCCATTTCAGGTCACTCCCGCTGGCCGGATTGACTGTCCACGCCGCGCCAACCAGCGTCAGGCCGCGAAATACGCGGCCTTTCAGGGTCTGGTTTGTTTCTTGCATTTTCCCGCACAGTCTTGGGACATCTCTTACGCCATGCCTACAGAAACCCAGCTCCGCCTGTTGCTCGACAACCTCACCACGGCGGTCATCCTGCTCAATGCCGAGCTGCGCCTGGAGTACATGAACCCGGCGGCGGAAATGCTCCTGGCGGTCAGCGGGCAACGCAGCCACGGCCAGTTCATCAGCGAGCTGTTCACCGAGTCGCCCGAGGCGCTGAACTCGCTGCGCCAGGCGGTGGAAGAGGCGCACCCCTTCACCAAGCGTGAAGCGACGCTGACCTCGCTGACCGGCCAGAGCATCACCGTGGACTACGCAGTGACGCCGATCCTCAATCGCCGCGAGACCCTGCTGCTGCTGGAGGTCCACCCGCGCGACCGACTGATGCGGATCACCAAGGAAGAGGCGCAACTGTCCAAGCAGGAAACCACCAAGCTGCTGGTGCGCGGCCTGGCCCACGAGATCAAGAACCCGCTCGGAGGCATTCGCGGCGCGGCGCAGCTGCTCTCCCGCGAGCTGCCGGACGAGTCGCTCAAGGACTACACCAACGTCATCATCGAAGAGGCCGACCGTCTGCGGAACCTGGTGGACCGCATGCTCGGCTCGAACAAGCTGCCGCAGCTCTCGGTCACCAACATCCATGAAGTGCTGGAGCGCGTCTGCAGCCTGGTGGAGGCCGAGACCCAGGGCAGCATCCCGCTGGTGCGCGACTACGACCCGAGCATCCCCGACCTGCTGCTCGACCGCGAGCAGATGATCCAGGCGGTGCTCAACATCGTGCGCAACGCCATGCAGGCGATCGCCTCGCAGAACGAACTCAAGCTGGGCCGCATCACCCTGCGTACCCGCACCCTGCGCCAGTTCACCATCGGCCACACCCGCCATCGCCTGGTGTGCAAGGTGGAGATCATCGACAACGGCCCGGGCATCCCGGCCGAACTGCAGGACACCATCTTCTATCCCATGGTCAGCGGCCGTGCCGAAGGCACCGGCCTGGGCCTGGCCATCACCCAGAACATCATCAGCCAGCACCAGGGCTTGATCGAATGCGAGAGCCACCCCGGCCACACCGTGTTCAGTCTGTTCCTGCCCCTGGAACAAGGAGTCCATTGACCATGAGCCGATCTGAGACCGTCTGGATCGTCGACGACGACCGCTCCATCCGCTGGGTGCTGGAAAAAGCCCTGCAGCAGGAGGGCATGACCACCGTCAGCTTCGACAGCGCCGACAGCGTGATGAGCCGCCTCGGCCGCCAGCAACCGGACGTGATCATCTCCGACATCCGCATGCCCGGCACCAGCGGCCTGGACCTGCTGGCGCAGATCCGCGAGCTACACCCGCGCCTGCCGGTGATCATCATGACCGCCCATTCGGACCTGGACAGCGCGGTGGCGTCCTACCAGGGCGGCGCCTTCGAGTACCTGCCCAAGCCGTTCGACGTCGACGAGGCCGTCTCCCTGGTCAAGCGCGCCAACCAGCACGCCCAGGAGCAGCAAGGCCTGGAGGCACCGGCCAACCAGGCGCGAACCCCGGAGATCATCGGCGAGGCGCCGGCGATGCAGGAGGTGTTCCGCGCCATCGGCCGCCTCTCCCACTCCAACATCACCGTGCTGATCAACGGCGAATCGGGTACCGGTAAAGAACTGGTCGCCCACGCCCTGCACCGCCACAGCCCGCGCGCGGCCTCGCCGTTCATTGCGCTGAACATGGCGGCGATTCCGAAGGACCTGATGGAGTCCGAGCTGTTCGGCCACGAGAAGGGCGCCTTCACCGGCGCGGCCAACCAGCGGCGCGGCCGCTTCGAGCAGGCCGACGGCGGCACCCTGTTCCTCGATGAGATCGGCGACATGCCGGCCGACACCCAGACCCGCCTGCTGCGCGTGCTGGCGGACGGCGAGTTCTACCGCGTCGGCGGCCACACCCCGGTGAAGGTCGACGTGCGGATCATCGCCGCCACCCACCAGAACCTGGAAAACCTGGTGCGCGAAGGCAAGTTCCGTGAGGATCTGTTCCACCGCCTGAACGTCATCCGCATCCACATCCCGCGCCTGGCCGACCGCCGCGAGGACATCCCGGCGCTGGCCCGTCACTTCCTCGCCCGCGCCGCGCAGGAGCTGGCGGTGGAACCCAAGCTGCTCAAGCCGGAAACCGAGGACTACCTGCGGAACCTCGGCTGGCCGGGCAACGTGCGCCAACTGGAGAACACCTGCCGCTGGATCACCGTCATGGCGTCCGGCCGTGAAGTGCACATCGACGACCTGCCGCCCGAGTTGCTGACCCAGCCGCAGGACAACCTGCCCGCCGCCAACTGGGAACAGGCGCTACGGCATTGGGCCGACCAGGCATTGGGACGCGGCCAGTCCAGCCTGCTGGACACCGCCGTGCCGGCCTTCGAGCGGATCATGATCGAGACCGCCCTCAAGCACACCGCCGGCCGTCGCCGCGATGCCGCCGTGCTGCTGGGCTGGGGGCGCAACACCCTGACCCGCAAGATCAAGGAACTGGGCATGAAGATCGACGGCCCGGACGATGAGGGTGACGACTGAGGTGTTGTGATGACGAAGGGGCCGGAAGGCCCCTTTTTCATGCCCAGCCATTACCCGAAACGCGTTCTCCGCCGACGCCCCCTGTAGGAGCGAGCTTGCTCGCGAACGCCCCAACTTCCGTGCCGTCCGGTGATGCTGTTCGCGAGCAAGCTCGCTCCTACAAAGGCGGCTACCGAGCGACGGCCTGCTCCGTCACCTCCCCGCAGCATCTATCCCCAAAACCTGTGGATAACACTGTGAACGGAACGGGGAAGGAACGTGCTACAGCCCAGAGCACGCGCGGTCTGCGGGTTTGCGCGGTTTCTGTGCAGGAATTTCCGGTTTGCCCACAAGCGCTGTGCGCCCGGCTGTGGATAAGCTTGGGGCAAGCCGCTGTACTCCCCGCCCGGCGCGGCTTTGCGCGGATCGATCGAAAAACGCTCAGTCCATCGCAAAGCCGTGCTGACGCCAGGCCTCGTAGACGGTCACCGCCACGGTGTTGGACAGGTTCAGGCTGCGGCAGCCCGGACGCATCGGCAGGCGCACGCGCTGCTCCGGCGGCAGGGCTTCGCGCACCTCTTCCGGCAGGCCACGGCTTTCCGGACCGAACAGGAAGGCGTCACCGCGCTCGTAGGCCACCTCGTGGAACGGCTGCGAGCCCTTGGTGGTGAAGGCGAACAGGCGCGGATGACCGAGCTGTTCCAGGCACTCCTCCAGGGTCGCGTAGCGGCGCACGCTGGCGTATTCGTGATAATCCAGGCCGGCGCGGCGCAAGCGCTTGTCGTCCAGCTCGAAGCCCAGCGGCTCGATCAGGTGCAGGCTGCAGCCCGCATTGGCGCACAGCCTGATAATGTTGCCGGTGTTTGGGGGGATTTCCGGTTGAAAAAGGATCACGTGGAACATGCAGCGCTCCGAGCCTGAGAACGGCGGGCATTCTACTCCCGCGCAGGCGCAAATGCGGCCCAGGCCGTTGCTGAAGGTCTGGGTTTCGCTGTGCGTGCTGGGGCTGCTGGTGGGCCTGATGATCGGCCGCCTGGTGCATCCGCCGGTGGACGGGCCACCGCAGATCCTCGCCATAGAGCCGGCGGCAGACGGCCTGCTCGTTCGGCTGAATGCCCAGCCAGCGGTGCGCGCCGGCCAACTGGAGGGCGCCCTGGCCCTGCAGATCGATGCCCACGGCACTGCGCAGCAAGGCCAGCTGCGGCTCGGCGACGCGCCGGTGCGCTGGAAGCTGGAGCTGCAAGGACAAGGTGTGCTGCTGACGTTGCTGTCGACCCGACGACTGCAAGGCGCCTGGGACGGCGCCGAGGTGGAGGGCCAATGGCACCTGAACGTCAGGGTGCGGCCCGAATAAAAGCGGGGTTTTCCCGGCCTGCCTGGTCCGGGGCCCCGAAGCGGAGGGCAAGCCATCCACAAGGATGGCCGCCGGTATAAAAGGGGGGCTTACCCGGCCTGCCTGTACCAGGACCCCCAAACCGGTTGCGGCGGCCGCTGCTTCGAGCGGCGCACCCGCGAGGTGTAAAAGAGGGGTTCCCCAGCCTGCCTGTACCGAGGCCCCTGAAATCGCTGTTGTCAGGGGTATTGCAGAGGGCGTGCCAAGATCGCTCGCCGGACCTTTCGAGCGGACTCCCGCGCCTTCCTGAAATGGCTGAAAGCCTTGAAACCAGGGGCTTCCAGGATATCCGCATTTTTCCGAAACACACTGTGCCGGCGCCTGCGCCTGGCATTTCAGGGCGGTACCGCCGCGCCCGCCCCTGCGCCCTGCCAGTGCGCACGCACCAAACTTGAACGCTCTACCCCGCGGTTCATTACCCACAGCAACCTTGAGCAACCTACGGAACAGCCTGTGGATAAGCACCTCAGAGCGCGATCTGGCGTGGCCTGCAAACCATTGCTCAAATTTCGACCAGAACGTAGGGCGTACAACCGTTCGCGGTTGTACGCCGATACACCGCAAGCGCTCGCTGCTCCATGGCCACCCCGGAGTCCCCTGAAGCCCATGCCCAGGCCAATACAGAAGTGTCGGAAACCAAGGTCAATCGGCGGATAACGTCGAACGTTATTCGCCCTACGTTCAGCCCCGAGCCAAATCCCAGGCAAAGAAAAAGGCGCCCGAAGGCGCCTTTGTCATGCAGCGGCCAGGATCACTGAACCGCCGGGATCTCGCCGGAAGCCTGCATGCGGGCGATTTCCTGCGCGTACAGCGCATCGAAGTTCACCGGGGACAGCATCAGCGCCGGGAACGAGCCACGGACAACCAGGCTGTCCAGGGTCTCGCGGGCGTACGGGAAGAGGATGTTCGGGCAGAAGGCGCCGAGGGTGTGGCTCATGCTGGAAGCGTCCAGACCCTTGATCAGGAAGATACCGGCCTGCTGCACTTCAACGATGAAAGCGGTTTCTTCGTTGTTCTTCACGGTCACCGAAACGGTCAGCACCACTTCGTAGAAGTCGCCGTCGAGCTGCTTCTGGCGAGTGTTGAGGTCCATGGAAATGCTCGGCTGCCACTCCTGGCGGAAGATTTCCGGCGCCTTGGGCGCTTCGAAGGAGAGGTCGCGGATGTAGATGCGCTGCAGCGAGAACTGCGGATTGTTATCGTCTTGCTGGCCTGCGCCGTTGGCTTGTTCAGTCATTTCGGGACCTTCTTGTGCTTCGTTTCAGGATTGGGGATCACGCCGTGAGCAGCGTATCCAGCTTGCCCGCGCGTTCCAGCGCGTAGAGATCGTCGCAGCCGCCGACATGGACTTCGTCGATCCAGATCTGCGGCACCGAGGTGCGGCCGGCCTTGCTGGCCATCTCGGCGCGTACGCCCGGCTTGCCGTCCACCGAGATCTCCTCGTAGGCGACACCTTTGCGGTCCAGCAGGGCCTTGGCGCGGATGCAATAAGGGCACCATGCGCTGGTGTAGATCAAGATCGACGGCATCTCACTTCACCAGGGGCAGGTTGTCGCCACGCCAGCTACCGATACCACCGGACAGTTTGGCGGCAGTGAAGCCCGCCTTCTGCAGCACGCTGCACCAGGTGCCGGCGTGCTGGCCCATGCCGTCGACCACGATGATGGTCTTGGCCTTGTGCTTGTCCAGCTCGGAAAGGCGTGCGTTCAGTTTGTCCGCCGGAATGTTCAGCGCATCGACGATGTGGCCGGCGGAGAACTCCTTGGTCGGGCGGATATCGAGGACCACGGCCTGCTCGGCGTTCACCAGAGCAGTCAGCTCGCGGGTCGACAGGGCGCGGCCGCCCTTGCGCATTTCATGCAGGGCCAGCAGTACCAGCAGCACGACCAGGGCACCGACCAGCAGGTAGTGATGGGTGGCGAATTCGATCAGACGAGGGAGGAACGAGGACATGGCGCAGGACATCCAGACGTAAAAATGCCGGCCAGTATACACGCGCGTATCTGACGGCTGCACCCTGCGGATCATGGCGTCTGTCGGCACCAATCGGTAAAATGTGGGTCCTTTTCTGACCCCTATTCTCGGAAAGAGCCGTACCTATGACTGCAACGCCCAAACCGCTGGTCCTGATCATTCTGGACGGCTTCGGCCATAGCGATAGCCCGGAATACAACGCCATCTACGCCGCCAAAAAGCCCAACTGGGACCGTCTGCTGGCCAGCCAGCCCAACGGCCTGATCTCCGGCTCGGGCATGGACGTCGGCCTGCCCGACGGCCAGATGGGCAACTCCGAGGTTGGCCACATGAACCTGGGCGCCGGCCGCGTCGTGTACCAGGACTTCACCCGCGTGACCAAGGCCATCCGCGACGGCGAGTTCTTCCAGAACCCGGTGTTGACCGACGCTGTCGACAAGGCCGCCGGCGCTGGCAAGGCAGTGCATATTCTCGGCCTGCTGTCCGACGGCGGCGTGCACAGCCACCAGGATCACCTGGTCGCCATGGCCGAGCTGGCCGCCCAGCGCGGCGCCGAGAAAATCTACCTGCACGCCTTCCTCGACGGCCGCGACACACCGCCCAAGAGCGCCGAGCCGTCGCTCAAGCTGCTCGACGACGCCTTCGCCCGCCTCGGCAAGGGCCGCACCGCCAGCATCATCGGCCGCTACTTCGCCATGGACCGCGACAACCGCTGGGACCGCGTCGAAGCCGCCTACAACCTGATCACCGAAGGCGCCGCCGAATTCACCGCGGAAAACGCCGTGGGCGCGCTGAATGCCGCCTATGAGCGCGGCGAGAGCGACGAGTTCGTCAAGGCCACCCGCATTGGCGCACAGGTGCGCGTGGAAGACGGCGACGCCGTGGTCTTCATGAACTTCCGCGCCGACCGCGCCCGCGAGCTGTCGCGCGCCTTCGTCGAGCCGGGCTTCAAGGAATTCCCGCGCCAGCGCGAGCTGAAGCTGGCCAGCTACGTGATGCTGACCCAGTACGCGGCGAGCATCCCGGCGCCCAGCGCGTTCAAGCCCGAATCCCTGGACAACGTCCTGGGCGAGTACCTGGCCAAGAACGGCAAGACCCAGCTGCGCATCGCCGAGACCGAAAAGTACGCCCACGTAACCTTCTTCTTCTCCGGCGGCCGCGAAGAGCCGTTCGAAGGCGAAGAACGCATCCTCATCCCCTCGCCCAAGGTCGCCACCTATGACCTGCAGCCGGAAATGAGCGCGCCGGAAGTCACCGACAAGATCGTCGACGCCATCGAGAACCAGCGCTACGACGTGATCATCGTCAACTACGCCAACGGCGACATGGTCGGCCACACCGGCGTGTTCGAAGCTGCAGTGAAGGCCGTCGAGTGCCTGGATACCTGCGTCGGTCGGATCGTCGAGGCGCTGGACAAGGTCGGCGGCGAAGCCCTGATCACCGCCGACCACGGCAACGTCGAGCAGATGGAAGACGCCATGACCGGCCAGGCGCACACCGCGCACACCTGCGAGCCGGTGCCGTTCGTCTACGTCGGCAAGCGCAAGCTGAGCATCCGCGAAGGTGGCGTGCTGGCCGACGTGGCGCCGACCCTGCTGACCCTGATGGGTCTGGAGCAGCCCAAAGAGATGACCGGCAAGTCGATCGTCACCCTGCTTTGAGGGTGAGGATTTGACGGGAACGTGAGCCATCTCCCGTCGGTCAGAGCAAACGCCCCACGCCATGCGGCCTGGGGCGTTTTTTTTAGCGCCCGCCACGGGCATACTAGCCCGACCCAGAATTCAGGTTCCCGCCGCCCAATGCCTCGCGCCCTCCTCCCGCTGCTGCTGATCTGCCTCCTGAGCCCGCTTGCGGCCGGTGCCGACGAACGTGCCGACACCCAGCGCCAGCTGGAGCAGACGCAGAAAGACATCGCTGAGCTGAAAAAGAACCTGAAGAACATCCAGGAAGAAAAGTCCGGGGTGCAGAAGCAGCTCAAGTCCACGGAAACCCAGATGGGCGACCTGGAAAAGCAGATCCAGCAGATCCAGGACGAGATGAAGAAGAACGAGGAAGAGCTGCAGCGCCTCGATTCGGAGAAAAAAAAACTCCAGGGCGCGCGCCTTGAGCAGCAGCGTCTGATCGCCATCCAGGCCCGCGCCGCCTACCAGAGCGGTCGCGAGGAATACCTGAAGCTGCTGCTGAACCAGGAACATCCCGAGAAGTTCAGCCGCACCCTCACCTACTACGAGTACATCAACAAGGCCCGCCTGGATCAGCTCAGCGCGTTCAACGAGACCCTGAGCCAGCTCAACGCCGTCGAGCAGGACATCACCGCGCAGAAGAACCAGCAGCTGGAGCAGCAGAGCGCGCTGGAATCACGCCGCCAGGAACTGGCCGAGGCCCGCAAGGCGCGCCAGGAGGCCCTGGCCAAGCTCGACAGCGACCTCAAGGACAGCAATAGCAAACTCAAGAACCGCGAGCAGAGCCAGGAAGACCTGAACAAGGTCCTCAAGACCATCGAGGAAACCCTGGCCCGCCAGGCCCGCGAAGCCGAGGAAGCGCGCCAGCGCGCCCTGGCCGCCGAGCGCGAACGCGCCAAACGTGAACGCGAACTGGCCGAACGCGGTGAAAAGCCCGAACCCCCGAGCAAACCCCGCGCCGACTACAGCGGCCCGCTGGTCTCCAGTGGCGCAGGCTTTGGCGGTTCCTTCGACGCCGCGCGCGGCAAGCTGCCCTGGCCGGTCAACGGCCGCGTGCTGGCGCGCTTCGGCAGCCCGCGCGGCGACGATCCCCGCGCCACCTGGGACGGCGTGCTGATCGGCGCCTCCGCCGGCAGCACGGTACGCGCCGTACACGGCGGCCGCGTGGTGTTCGCCGACTGGCTGCGCGGCGCCGGCCTGCTGGTCATTCTCGACCACGGTGGTGGCTACCTCAGCCTTTATGGGCATAATCAAAGTCTTCTGAAGGACGCCGGCGACACCGTCAAAGCAGGCGACCCCATCGCGACCGTAGGTGCCAGCGGTGGGCAGAGCACCCCGGCGGTCTATTTTGCCATTCGCCATCAGGGCCGCCCGGCGGACCCATCTACCTGGTGTCGCACGCAGGGATAAGCGGCGAACACGCCTTAGGAGCCCCAAACATGTCGCAAGCTTTCCGTCTCACCACCCTGGCCCTGGCCCTGCTGCTCGGCGTCGGTGCGGCACAGGCCGCCGACGCACCGGCCGCAGCCGCCCCTGCGGCCAACGGCAAGGAGGCTCCGCTGCCGCTCGATGAGCTGCGCACCTTCGCCGAGGTCCTGGACCGGGTGAAGGCCGCCTACGTCGAGCCGGTGGACGACAAGACCCTGCTGGAGAACGCCATCAAGGGCATGCTCAGCAATCTCGACCCGCACTCGGCCTACCTCGGCCCGGAAGAGTTCGCCGAGCTGCAGGAAAGCACCAGCGGCGAGTTCGGCGGCCTGGGCATCGAGGTCGGCAGCGAAGACGGCTTCGTCAAGGTGATCTCGCCGATCGACGACACCCCCGCGGCCAAGGCCGGCATCCAGCCGGGCGACCTGATCGTCAAGATCGACGGCAAGCCGACCAAGGGCCAGTCGATGAACGAGGCAGTGGACAGCATGCGCGGCAAGGCCGGCTCGCCGATCACCTTGACCATCGTGCGCGGCGGCGGCAAGCCGTTCGACGTCGAACTCAAGCGCGCCATCATCAAGGTCAAGAGCGTGCGCAGCCAGATGCTCGAACCGGGCTACGGCTACCTGCGCATCACCCAGTTCCAGGTCAACACCGGCGAGGAAACCGTCAAGGCGCTGACCAGCCTGCGCAAGGAGAACAACGGCCGGCTCAAGGGCGTGGTGCTGGACCTGCGCAACAACCCCGGCGGCGTGCTGCAGTCGGCGGTGGAAGTGGCCGACGCCTTCCTCACCAAGGGGCTGATCGTCTATACCAAGGGCCGCATCCCGAACTCCGAGCTACGCTTCTCGGCCGATCCGTCCGACCCGTCCGACGCCGTACCGCTGGTGGTACTGATCAACGGCGGCAGCGCCTCGGCGGCGGAAATCGTCGCCGGCGCCCTGCAGGACCAGAAGCGCGCGATCCTCATGGGTACCGACAGCTTCGGCAAGGGCTCGGTACAGACCGTGCTGCCGCTGAACAACGACCGCGCCCTGAAGCTCACCACCGCGCTGTACTACACCCCCAACGGCCGCTCCATCCAGGCCCAGGGCATCACCCCGGACATCGAGGTGGAACGCGCCAAGGTCACCCGCGAGCAGAGCGAGTTCGACGGTTTCAAGGAAGCCGACCTGCAGGGTCACCTGGCCAACGGCAACGGCGGCAAGGACCGCCCCACCGCTGCTGGCAAGCGCCCGGAAGACCGTCCGCAGGAAAGCGACTACCAGCTCGGCCAGGCCCTCAGCCTGCTGAAAGGACTCAGCGTCAGCCGCGGCAACAACTGAGCCATGCGCTGGGCCCGGCTGCTGCTCGGCCTCGGCCTTGGCGCGCTGCTGTACCAGCCGGTGCTGGCGGCGCCGCCACCGCCGGCTGGCGCCAGGCCGCTGGTCAGTATCGTCATCGACGACCTCGGGCAGAACCTGGCGCGCGATCGCCAGGTGCTCGAACTTTCCCCCGCCATCGCACTGGCGATCATCCCCGGTACGCCCCACGCCGCCGAACTGGCCCGCGAAGCGCACAAGCTGGGGCGCACCGTGATGCTGCACATGCCCATGGACCCGGCCGGCGGCGAGTTCGCCTGGCGTCCGGAACTGAGCCAGGAGGAACGCGCCCGCCGGCTCGACGCAGCGCTGGCGCGGGTGCCCTACGCCCAAGGCCTGAACAACCATGAAGGCAGCCGCATGACCGCCGACCGCCCGGCCATGGCCTGGCTGGCCGCGGAGCTGCAGCGGCGCCACCTGTTCCTGCTCGACAGCCGCACCAGCGCCGCCACCGTGGCCGCCGCCGAGGCGCAGAAGATCGGCCTCGCCAGCCTGTCGCGGGACGTGTTCCTGGATGACGATCCGAGCGAAGCGGCGGTGATGGAGCAGATGCAGCGCGGCCTGAAGCTGGCGCGCAAGCAGGGCACGGTAGTGATGATCGGCCACCCGAAGCCGGCGACCCTGGCGGTGCTCAGGCGGGTGCTGCCCGGCCTCAAGGCACAGGGCTTCGAGCTGGTGCAGCCGTCGCTGATGATCGGCGAGCGCGCCAACCGCGCCATGCAGGGGCATGGGCGGGATGGGGTTTACCGGTAGGGCGTACAACCGTTCGCGGCTGTACGCCGATACACCTCACACCACCACAGCTTCGTGGTCGAGGTCGGAGCACCCGGAGGCCAAGGTCAAACGGCGTATAACGTCGAACGTTATACGCCCTACGGTCCCGGCGACTTCCGCTTATAGATAGTTGTTGGTGGCCTGCTCGATGAAGCCATCCGCGCGCATCTCGTCCAGCGCCTTCTGCAGCTTCGCCACCACCTCGTCCGGCGTGTCCTTGTTGATCGCCAGGTACAACTGCGCCTCGTTGAAGCGCAGCACGGTCTGCAGGCCGGATACGCCTTCCTGCTTGGCCAGGTAGCGGCCAACCGGATCGGTGGTGGCCCACAGATCGATCTCGCCGGTGGTCAGCTTCTTCACGTTTTCCTGATCGCGCAGCGCGTTGACCACCGGGATGCCCTGGCTCTCCAGGTTCTGGCTGACGGCGTCATTCTTGTAGGCACCGAGCTTGTACTTGGCGGCGTCCTTGAGGTCCTTGACCTTGATCGAGCTGCCCTGCGGCGCCAGCAGCACCCAGCTGGTCTTGGCGATCGGCCCGACCCACTTGAACAGCGGTACGCGCTCGGGGGTGTAAGTGGTGGAGAACAGCCCATAGTCGGGCTTGTCCAGGGCCAGCTTGTACAGTCGATCCCAGGGAAAACGCAGGCTCAGGCTGTACTGGATGCCAGCGCGCTTGAACATCTCGCGGACGATATCGGCGCTGATACCGTCGATGCCTTCGTCGCGGGCAAAGTTCTTGTCGTCCACCGCCATATTGAAAGGCGGGAAGTTCTCGGTGAGCAGCACCATCTTGTAATCGGCGGGCAACTCGGCGCGGGCCGTGGCGGCCCCCAACAGCAGACCCAGGGTCAGGGTCTTGATCAGGATTTTCAGCATGGTCATACCGCTCGCTTGGTTATCATTATTGGGCTTGCGGCATCCCTGCAGAGGGGACGGAATACTTCGCTCGTCTGCCTTCCGTGGCAAAACCGGCGCCAAGGGATGTCGGCGCCAAACGCAAAGGCCGGCGAGTGGCCGGCCTTCGGGTGTTACAGGTAACTGTTGAGCACGTCGTCGACGAAGCCTTCGGCGCGCATCTTGTCCAGCGCGGCTTGCAGCTTCTGCACCACCTCATCCGGTGTCTCGCGATTCAGCGCCAGGAACAGCTGGTCGCTGTTGAAACGCAGCACCGTCTTCAGACCGGAAATCCCCACCTGCTTGGCCAGGTAGCGCCCCGCAGGATCCCCGCTCGCCCACAGGTCGATCTGGCCTTCCTGCAGCTTGCCGGCGTTCTCCTGGTCGCGCAGCGCCAGCACCGGTTCGAAACCATGCTTGGCCAGGTACTCGGCCATGGCGTCGCCCTTGTAGGCGCCGACGCGGTACTTCTTGGCCTCTTCCAGGTTGTTCAGGGTGATCTGGCTGTCGCCCTTGGCCAGCAGGACCCAGTCGTCCGGGCCGATCGGACCGACCCACTTGAACAGGTTCTCCCGCTCGGGCAGGCGAGCCGTGACGAATACCCCGTAGCCGGGCTTCTCCAGCGCCAGCTTATAGATACGGTCCCAGGGGAAGCGCAGGGTCAGGCTGTAGGAGACGCCGGCACGCTTGTACATCTCCTTGACGATGTCGACGGCGATCCCGTCGATGTTGTCTTCCTGGGCGAAGTTCTTGCCGTTGATGGCCATGTTGTACGGCGGGAAGTTCTCGGTCAGCAGCACCATGCTGTAGCCGGAGCCATCCGTTTCCGCCTTTGCCGCGCTGGCCAGCAGCAGGCCGCAGCCAATCCATGCAAGCAGAATGCGCTTCAGCATCTGGTAATTCCTGAGTGGGACAATTCTGAGAAGGCGCAGAGCTTACTCGGAGTATTGACGCCAAGAAACCCTACACAGATGGCAATCACACATCCAAACGCCATCACCTCGACCAGCGGTATCGAACACTCGGGATTCGGTGGCGAAAGGGCCTGCGACGACAGGACGCAGGCCCTCGAGGGCCGGGAGAGCCCCGGCCCGGAAGGGATCAGCGAACGACGATGCCGCGGCTGGCCAGATAGGCCTTGGCCTCCGGCACGCTGTACTCGCCGAAGTGGAAGATGCTGGCGGCCAGCACCGCATCCGCCTTGCCTTCGATGATGCCGTCGGCCAGGTGCTGCAGGTTGCCGACACCGCCGGAAGCGATCACCGGAACGTTCACCGCCTCGCTGATGGCGCGGGTCACGCCCAGGTCGTAGCCGCTTTTCACGCCGTCCTGGTCCATGCTGGTCAGGAGGATTTCACCGGCGCCCAGGCCTTCCATCTTCTTCGCCCACTCCACCGCATCGAGCCCGGTGGGCTTGCGGCCGCCGTGGGTGAAGATTTCCCAGCGCGGGGCTTCGCCTGGCGCCGAGACCTTCTTGGCGTCGATGGCGACCACGATGCACTGCGAGCCGAAGCGCGCGGCGGCTTCGCCGACGAACTCCGGGGTGAACACTGCGGCGGTGTTGATCGAGACCTTGTCCGCACCGGCATTGAGCAGGTTACGGATGTCCTGCACGGTACGCACGCCACCGCCCACGGTCAGCGGGATGAACACCTGGCTGGCCATGCGCTCGACGGTGTGCAGGGTGGTGTCGCGGCCATCGACGCTGGCGGTGATGTCGAGGAAGGTGATTTCGTCCGCGCCCTGCTCGTCGTAGCGGCGGGCGATTTCCACCGGGTCGCCGGCGTCGCGGATGTTCTCGAACTTGACGCCCTTCACCACGCGGCCGTTGTCCACGTCGAGGCAGGGGATGATGCGTTTAGCCAGTGCCATATCAGGGTTCCCCGTGGTTCAACTCAGCCCTTGAAGGCGTCGCACAGTGCCTGGGCCTCGGCGACGTCCAGGGTGCCTTCGTAGATCGCGCGGCCAGTGATGGCGCCGACGATGCCCGGCGTGCGGGCGTCCAGCAGCTTCTGGATGTCGCCCAGGTTGTGGATGCCGCCCGAAGCGATCACCGGAATGCGCGTGGCGTTGGCCAGGGCGGCGGTGGCTTCGACGTTGCAGCCCTGCATCATGCCGTCCTTGGAGATGTCGGTGTAGACGATGGCGGAGACGCCGTCGGCCTCGAAGCGCTTGGCCAGGTCGATCACCTGCACTTCGCTCACCTCGGCCCAGCCGTCGGTGGCGACGAAGCCGTCCTTCGCGTCGAGGCCGACGATCACTTTGCCCGGGAAGGCGCGGCAGGCTTCGCCGACGAACTCCGGCTGCTTGACCGCCTTGGTACCGATGATCACGTAGCTGACGCCTGCACGCACGTAGTGCTCGATGGTTTCCAGCGAGCGGATGCCGCCGCCGATCTGGATCGGCAGGTTCGGGTAGCGCTTGGCGATGGCGGTGACCACTTCACCGTTGACCGGCTTGCCCTCGAAGGCGCCGTTCAGGTCCACCAGGTGCAGGCGACGGCAGCCGCCCTCCACCCATTTGGCGGCCATGGATACCGGGTCGTCGGAGAACACCGTGGCGTCTTCCATCAGGCCCTGGCGCAGGCGCACGCAGGCGCCGTCTTTCAGATCGATTGCGGGGATGATCAGCATGGGTTGAACCTGCTCGAATCCAAAGATGAATGGGGTCGGGGTCAGCTCTTCTCGAGCGCCCACAAGTCGCTTTCGATGCTCTCGAACCGGTCTTTCAGGTGAGATTGCACGTCGAAGATCGCCTTGTTGTAGAACAGCGGGCCGAACTCGCGCATGAAGAAATCCAGCGCTTCTTCGGCCTCGAAGGAGCCCACGTCCAGCTCGAAGCGGTCTTCGAGAAAACGCTGGATGGCCCGCGCCGCGCTCTGGCGCTGGGCGCCATCGAGTTCGAGGATCGCGGGCTTGTCCTTCTGGCGGGCCATGGCTTACCAGCGCCCGTCCCAGGCGGCGAAGTTCTGCAGCAGCTGCAGGCCGTGGGTGTGGCTCTTCTCCGGGTGGAACTGCACGGCGAAGCGCGAACCGTCAGCCAACGCGGCAGCGAAATCACGCCCGTAATGGCCGCGACCGACCACCTGGCGCGGGTTGCCCGCCTCGATGTAGTAGCTGTGCACGAAATAGAAGCGCGCGTTGTTCGGGATGTCGTGCCACAACGGGTGGTCGACGCTCTGCGCCACTTCGTTCCAGCCCATGTGCGGCACCTTCAGGTGCTCGCCGTCCTCGTGCAGGTCCTTGCCGAAGAAGCGCACCTTGCCGGGGAACAGGCCGATGCAGTCGACGCCGTCGTTCTCTTCGCTGTGCTCCAGCAGCGCCTGCATGCCGACGCAGATGCCGAGGAACGGACGGTCCTGGCTGACTTCACGCACCAGGCTGTCGAAGCCCAGGCGCTTGATCTCGGCCATGCAGTCGCGGATCGCGCCGACGCCGGGGAAGACCACACGGTCGGCCTCGCGGATCACATTGGCGTCGCTGGTCACCAGCACGCGCCCGGCACCCACGCGCTCCAGCGCCTTGGACACCGAGTGCAGGTTGCCCATGCCGTAGTCGATGACGGCTACCGTCTGCATCACAGGCACCCTTTGGTGGACGGCATCTGGCCGGCCATGCGCTCGTCCAGCTCGATGGCCATGCGCAGCGCGCGGCCGAAGGCCTTGAACACGGTCTCGATCTGGTGGTGGGTGTTGTGCCCGCGCAGGTTGTCGATGTGCAGGGTCACCTGGGCGTGGTTGACGAAGCCCTGGAAGAACTCCATGAACAGGTCGACGTCGAAGCCACCGACGCTGGCGCGGGTGAACGGCACGTGCATCTGCAGCCCCGGGCGGCCGGAGAAGTCGATGACCACGCGCGACAGCGCCTCGTCCAGCGGCACGTAGGCATGGCCGTAGCGGCGGATGCCCTTCTTGTCGCCGATGGCCTTGGCAAAGGCCTGGCCGAGGGTGATGCCGATGTCCTCGACGGTATGATGGTCGTCGATATGCAGGTCGCCCTTGCACTCGATGTCCAGGTCGATCAGGCCGTGGCGGGCTATCTGGTCCATCATGTGCTCGAGGAAGGGAACCCCGGTATCGAAGCGGGCCTTGCCCGTTCCATCCAGGTCGATGGAAACCTTGATCTGGGTTTCCAGGGTGTCGCGCGCGACGGATGCCTTGCGTTCGGCCATCACCAGCTCCACAGCTAACACTGCACGTAATTATAAGAAGGGGCAGCATTATAGGCGCGCCAGGCCCGGCGCGGCTATGGGCGGTGGTCGGCACTGGCCGATCGACAGCACTTTTCCCTACACTGCCGGACCGCCACCGAGGAATCGCCCATGCCCGTCATCGTCCAGCACCTGACCCAGCCCAGCGACCAGGACCGCCAGGATCTGCTGAAGATCTACGCCGACGCCCCGGACTGGCTGCTGGCGCCCTTCGCCAACGCCGAGGAGCTGGTGGATCACGGCCTGCGCGAAGGCCTGCTGCAGACCGGCCGCTTCAACGACCGCCTGCTGGGCGCCGCCTGGATCGAGCGCAACGCCGACACCTGGAACCTCTCACGCCTGTGCGTACGCAAGGTTACCCGCAGACGCGGCGTGGCCCGCCGCCTGCTGGAAGAAGCCCAGCGCCTGGCCATCCTGCAGGGCGCCGCGCTGCGCTTGAGCGCGCCGGCCGATCAAGCGGACGCCGCCGCCTTCGCCGAACGTCTCGGGCTGACCCTGCTGCCGGCCTGAGCCGGGCGAGCCCCATTACTGCGACCGGTTCGGCAGCAGCGACACTCCGGGGAACCGTGCGCCGACCGTCCGCTCAAACCTGGAAGCTCCTGCATCTTTTCCCCCATCTGAGGCGCGGGTGTGACGTTGATATACTTTTCCGTTACCCCACCCGCCGCCTGAACAAGGACCCGTCATGAAAGCGTTCGGCAAAATCCTCGGCATCGTTGTGCTGGGCCTGCTGTTGCTCCTCGTCGCAGCTGGCTTCGTGCTGACCCACTTCTTCAACCCGAACGACTACAAGGACGAAATCCGCCAACTGGCCCGCGACAAGGCCAACGTCGAGCTGAACCTCAAGGGCGACATCGGCTGGAGCCTGTTCCCCTGGCTGGGCCTGGAACTGCACGACACCAGCGTCGCCACCCTGCAGGCCCCCAACCAGCCCTTCGCCGACGTGCAACTGCTGGGCATGTCGGTGCGGGTGTTGCCGCTGCTGCGCAAGGAACTGCAGATGAGCGACATCCGCGTCGAAGGCCTGAACCTGAGCCTGAACCGCGACAAGAACGGCGCCGGCAACTGGGAAAACATCGGCAAGCCCCTCCAGCCGGCCGGCGGCACACCCGCCACCGCGCAGCCGGCGCCCGCGCCCAGCGAACCGGCCAAGCCGGCCGCCGCCGAAACGCACCAGGCGATGAAGCTCGACATCGACAGCCTGACGGTGAAGAACGCGCGCATCGACTACGCCGACGCGCAGAGCGGCAAGAACTACACGGCCGAGGGCATCGAGCTGACCACTGGCGCCATCCGCGAGGGCAGCAACATCCCGGTCAAGTTCAGCGCCTACCTGGGCAGTAACCAGCCGGTGATCCGCGCCCGCACCGAACTGACCGGCAACCTGCGCTTCGACCGCGCCCTCAAGCGCTATCAACTGGAAGACACCAAGCTGTCCGGCGAAGTCTCCGGTGATCCGCTGCAGGGCAAGACCGCCAACTACAGCGCCCAGGGCCAGTTGATCCTCGACCAGGCCGCCCAGATCGCCGAGTGGAACGGTCTGAAGATCACCGTCAATCAGCTGCGCGCCCTCGGCGAGCTCAAGGCCCGCGAGCTGGACAAGGAGCCCAAGTTCGATGGCGGCCTGTCGCTGGCGCCGTTCAACCTGCGCGAATTCCTCAATGGTATTGGCCAGACCCTGCCGGAAATGGCCGACGCCAACACCCTGACCAAGCTGGAGCTGTCCACCCGCGTGGCCGGCACCCGCAACAGCCTGAATCTGGGTGACATCAAGCTGAAGCTCGACGACAGCAACTTCAGCGGCAACCTCGGCATCGCCGATTTCAGCAAGCAGGCCATCCGCGCCCAGCTGAACGGCGACCGCCTGGACCTCGACCGCTACCTGCCGGGCAAGGCTGCCAAGGCCCAGGAAGCCACCAGCGCCGCGCGCAAGGCTGAGGTCGAGGCCACCACCAGCAACGCCATCCAGGGCGACAGCCCGCTGCCCAACGCGCCAACCCAGCAGGCCTGGAGCGACGCCCCCATGCTGCCGGTCGCCAAACTGCGCACCCTCGACCTGGACGTCGCGCTCCAGCTTGCTCAGCTGACCCTCGACAAGCTGCCAATCGAGAACGCCAACCTCAAGCTGCGCGGCCAGGACGGCCTGCTCAACCTCGACGACATGCGCGGCGAACTCTACGACGGCAAGTTCAACGCCACCGCAAGCCTCGACGTACGCCAGGACGTGCCGCTGCTCAAGGCGCAGAAGCACATCGCTGACGTACCGGTGGACCGCCTGCTCGAATCCCAGGGCCAGAAGCCGCCGGTGAAAGGCCTGCTCGACCTGGACGCCGACATCACCACCCAGGGCCTCAGCCAGAAGGCCTGGATCGATAACCTCAACGGCACCGCGCACTTCGTCCTGACCCAAGGCGTGCTGCTCAACGCCAACCTGGAGCAGCAGCTGTGCCAGGGCATCGCCACCCTCAACCGCAAGGCGCTCGAAGGGCAACATGGCGGCAAGGACACACCGTTCCGCGAGCTACAGGGCAACCTGACCTTCCGCAATGGCGTGGCCAGCAACCCGGACCTGAAGGCGAGCATCCCCGGCCTGACCGTCAAGGGTGACGGCGACATCGACCTGCGCGTGCTGGGCATGGATTACCGCGTCGGTGTGATCATCGAAGGCGACAAGAGCGACATGCCCGACCCGGCCTGCCAGGTGAACAAGCGCTACGTCGGCATCGAATGGCCGCTGCGCTGCCGCGGCCCGCTGGAGCTGGGCGCCAAGGCCTGCCGCCTGGACAAGGACGGCCTCGGCAAGATCGCCGGACAACTGGCCGGGGAACGGCTGAACGAAAAACTCGAAGAGAAGTTCGGCGACAAGGTCAGTCCCGAGCTCAAAGACGCACTCAAAGGGCTGCTCAAGAAGAAATGACCCCGGAACGCTTCAACTCGGCGGTGCTCGACTGGTTCGACCGCCATGGCCGCCATGACCTGCCCTGGCAACAGGGCATCACGCCCTACCGGGTGTGGGTCTCGGAAATCATGCTGCAGCAGACCCAGGTCGCCACCGTGATGGGCTACTTCGACCGCTTCATGAACGCCCTGCCGACGGTGGCGGACCTCGCTGCTGCGCCGGAAGACGAAGTGCTGCACCTGTGGACGGGCCTGGGCTACTACACCCGCGCCCGCAACCTGCACAAGACCGCGAAAATAGTGATGGCACGGCACGGCGGCGAATTCCCCCGCGACGCCGAGCAGCTCGCCGAGCTGCCGGGCATCGGCCGCTCCACCGCCGGCGCCATCGCCAGTATTTCCATGGGCCTGCGCGCCCCGATCCTCGACGGCAACGTCAAGCGCGTGCTGGCGCGCTACCTGGCCTGCGACGGCTATCCGGGCGAGCCGAAGGTAGCCAGGCAACTGTGGGACGCCGCCGAGCGCTTCACGCCGCATGCGCGGGTCAACCACTACACCCAGGCGATGATGGACCTGGGCGCCACCCTCTGCACTCGCAGCAAACCCAGCTGCCTGCTCTGCCCGCTGCGCGAGGGCTGCCGCGCGCACCTGCTGGGCCGCGAGGCCGACTTCCCGGTGCCCAAGCCGCGCAAGGAGCTGCCGCGCAAGCGCACGCTGATGCCGATCCTGGCCAATCGCGAAGGCGGCATCCTGCTCTACCGCCGTCCTTCGACCGGTCTCTGGGGCGGGCTGTGGAGCTTCCCCGAACTGGACGACCTGGCCGCCCTCGACCCACTAGCCCAACGCCACGCCCTGCGCCTGGGCGATCGCCGCGAGTTGCCCGGCCTCACCCACACCTTCAGCCATTTCCAGCTGGCCATCGAGCCCTGGCTGGTGCGCGTCGAGGACGCAGCCCCCGCCGTGGCCGAGGGCGACTGGCTCTGGTATAACCTCGCCACCCCGCCGCGGCTCGGCCTTGCCGCCCCGGTGAAGAAGCTGCTCAAACGAGCCGCCGACGTGTTGAATGCAGGAGAAATGTCATGACCCGACTGGTGATGTGCCGCAAGTACAAAGAAGAGCTGCCCGGCCTCGATCGCGCGCCCTACCCCGGAGCCAAGGGCCAGGACATCTACGAGCACGTCTCGAAGAAAGCCTGGGACGAATGGCAGAAGCACCAGACCATGCTGATCAACGAGCGCCGCCTGAACATGATGAACGCCGAGGATCGCAAGTTCCTCACCGCAGAGATGGACAAGTTCCTCAGTGGCGAGGAATACGCGCAGGCCGAGGGCTACGTCCCGCCCAGCGCGTAAGTTTCGGTATTATTTGAAAAATTTTTTCGCGGCACGCTTGACACCCTTTCCGAAAACCCTTTTAATGCGCGCCACGTTGCCCAGGTAGCTCAGTTGGTAGAGCAGGGGATTGAAAATCCCCGTGTCGGCGGTTCGATTCCGTCCCTGGGCACCAAGCCTTCCGAAAGCCCCTGAAATCGCGAGATTTCAGGGGCTTTTTCGTTTCCGCCCGCAAAAGTTCCTCCCAGCCCTGGCAGCGCCGCACGAATCGTGTCGAATGTTTGCCGATCTACACTGTCTACTGGCACGTAGCACGTTGTTCTTTCAGAATCATGACGAACCGGACGACTCCTGCCTTTTTGGCGAGATACCCTCCGGGAGTCCGATGTTTCATAGCGGAGTCACTGTGCGCGCACTCATTCGCTGGTGGAATTCACGGGGCAACCTGGCCACCCTGTCTGCCCTTTTCCTGCTGATCCCCCTGATTGGCCGCTACAGCCTTGGCTGGGGCACGCCGCAGGGCTATCTCTCCGACCTTGCGCTCGGCACGCTGCTGGTCGTGGCGCTGCACAGCCGACGACTGTTCATCGCCATTCCAGTGATGCTGGTCTGGGCACTGTCGGTGATAGGCACTGCCGAGCTGGTCAGCGCCGTGGGCCGCATGCCCGCGCCGGAAGACCTGCACTTCCTCGCCGATCCCACCTTCGTCGCCAACTCCACCGAAGGCGGCGGCCTGAATCACCAGCACCTGGCGATCGCCATCGGCATCGGCATCCTGCTCTGCGCCCTGCTCTGGCGCCGTCGCGAGCAGCCGCTGCCGCGCTACGCCTATGCGCTGCCGGCCGCACTGCTGGCCGGCCACTTCGGCCTGCAGTACTTCCAGCCCAGCGACGCGGAGATGTGGAAGCAGTTCAACCTGCCGCACCAACTGGTTTCCCGCGCCATCACCGGCGGCGAAATCGCCTACGAGGACTGGCGCGACCGCGACCTGCCGGAAGTCAGACCCGACGTCACCGGCCTGACCCAGCACGACCTCAATGGCACACCGCTGCTGACCGGCCGCGGCCAGGCGAAGAACGTACTGATCATCGCCATGGAAGGTATCCCCGGCGCCTATGTCGCCACCAACCGCGCCGCGCTGAGCAGCAGCTACGAAGAATCGATGATGCCCAAGCTCAGCACCTGGGCCGAGCGAGCGATGACCACCCCGGATTACGTGGTGCACAGCCACCAGACCATTCGCGGCCTCTACGCCATGCTCTGCGGCGACTACAGCAAGCTGGACAACGGCACGCCCAAGGGCGTCGAACTGCTGGGCAACCCGACCCGAGCCGCCGAATGCCTGCCGGCGCAGATGCACCAGGCCGGCTTCAGCACCCACTTCCTGCAGGGCGCCGGGCTGCGCTTCATGGCCAAGGACAAGGTCATGCCAGCCATGGGCTTCGACAAGACGCTGGGCCGCGACTGGTTCAAGAAGAAACCGTACCTGGAATTCGCCTGGGGCATGGACGACAAGGCCTTCTTCGAGGGTGCGCTGGACTACGTCGGCCAGCTGCGCCAGAAGAAGCAGCCATGGATGCTCACCCTGCTGACCGTCGGCACCCACCAGCCCTATTCGGCCACCCCGGAATACCTGGCCAAGTACCCGACCCCGCGCCAGGCCGCCATTGCCTATCTGGATGACGCCGTGGATGCCTTCCTCAAGGGTCTGGAAGAGAAGGGCGTGCTCAAGGACACCCTGGTGATCGTCACCTCCGACGAGTCCCACGGCATCGACAATGTGCGTCTCGCCTCGGCCTGGGGCCTGAACCTGGTGTTCGCACCTGAGCAGGCCGCGCTGCCACCGGTGAAGGACGGTGTTTATGGCCATGTGGACCTGGAGTCGTCGGTCCTCGATTACTTCGCCATCAAGGCGCCGCAGGATATCGCCGGCCGCTCGCTGTTCCGCGAGTACGAGACAGGGCGGGAGATGGTCTCCTTCACCAATGGCATGCAGCGCTATCACGACGGCAAGAGCACCTTCACCGAGTGCGACTTCCAGCAGGTCTGCCGGCGCTACAAGAGCGATGGATTCATCGCCGACAGCGCCAAGTTCGAAGGCCGCTTCAGTGGCCGCGATGCCCGCCTGATGACCGCCCGCGCCGACATCCTCGACCAGTCGGTGGTCAACGCCCAGTCGACCCGCGAATACCAGTTCGCGACCAAGGAACGCATTCGCCTGAAGCCGCAGATCGACAATGAGTACACCGACAACCTGATTGGCGCCCAGTACCTGGAGTTCCCGGCCAACTCGCGCACCACGGTGAGCCTGAAGATTCGCGCCATCCAGATGGACGCCAACGGCGCCAAGGTCACGCTCAAGACTCGTTCCTTCGAGAAACCGGTCCCCATCCAGATGCCGGAATTCCCTCTGGTGAAGCGCAACGAACCATTGGCGGTCAGCTTCTCTTTCGACAACGAGGAGGCACGCAAGGCGTTCTCCTTCCACCTGCTGGCCGAAGGCAAGGGCATCATCGAGATCACCGACTTCCACGTCACGACGCAACCACGCAAGTCGCCGATCAACGCCAGCGAGCCGGGCGCAACAGGTCTGGCTGACGGCAAGGTGCTGCCGATTCCCCGCCTCTCCGGTCACCCGAACCTGATGGCCAGCCAGCCCCAGGAATCCGAGGATGACGTGACGCCGGCCGAGGTCATCAGCGATCCGTCACCGCAACTGCGCCAGCTGATGCAATGATCGAGACCGGCGGCCTCCAGGCCGCCGGTCTTTTCCGCCTCAGCGGAAGCTGGCACTATCGCGCCCCCGCGACGCAGTGCCCTCCCCCCGCGAGTTCAGCCCAAGCGACAACACACTGTGGCAATGCGACAACTTGCCGCTATCCCGAGGAACGGCGAGGGAAGAGCGCTTGGCGCCCCCTGGGACGCGTGTTAGCTTCCCCCTCGCCAGGATGGCCCCGATTCTGCAGTACCCCGCTGCGAGAGCGTCCTAATAACAATAGAGGAGCCCCCTATGGCCGAGGCCATACCCGCACTGGAAATCCGTAATCTGCACAAGCGTTACGGTGACCTGGAAGTGCTGAAAGGCATTTCCCTGACTGCCCGCGACGGCGATGTGATTTCCATCCTCGGCTCCTCCGGTTCCGGCAAATCCACATTCCTGCGCTGCATCAACCTGCTGGAGAACCCGCACCAGGGTCAGATCCTGGTCGCCGGTGAAGAACTCAAGCTGAAGAAGGCCAAGGACGGATCGCTGGTCGCCGCCGACGGCAAGCAGATCAACCGCCTGCGCAGCGAACTGGGTTTCGTCTTCCAGAACTTCAATCTCTGGCCGCACATGAGCATCCTCGACAACATCATCGAGGCCCCGCGCCGCGTGCTGGGCAAGACCCGCGCCGAAGCCACCGAGATCGCCGAGGCGCTGCTGGCCAAGGTCGGCATCGCCGACAAGCGCCACAGCTTCCCGTCCCAGCTTTCCGGCGGTCAGCAGCAGCGCGCCGCCATCGCCCGCACCCTGGCGATGCAGCCCAAGGTCATCCTCTTCGACGAGCCGACTTCCGCACTCGACCCGGAAATGGTCCAGGAAGTACTCAACGTGATCCGCGCGCTCGCCGAGGAAGGCCGCACCATGCTGCTGGTCACCCACGAAATGAACTTTGCCCGCCAGGTTTCCAGCGAGGTGGTGTTCCTCCACCAAGGCCTGGTAGAAGAGCAGGGACCGCCGCAGCAGGTATTCGAAAACCCGCAATCGGCACGCTGCAAACAATTCATGTCCAGCCACCGCTAACGGAGCATCACTGCATGAACAACTATAAGAAGATCATCCTGGCTGTCGCGGCCACTCTGGCCATCGGGGGCAACGCCATCGCCGCGGAGAAGCTGCGCATCGGTACCGAAGGCGCCTACCCGCCCTTCAACGGCATCGACGCCAGCGGCCAGGTTATCGGCTTCGACGTCGACATCGCCAAGGCCCTGTGCGCCAAGATGAAGACCGAGTGCGACGTCGTGACCTCCGACTGGGACGGCATCATCCCCGCCCTGAACGCCAAGAAGTTCGACTTCATCGTCGCTTCCATGTCGATCACCGACGAGCGCAAGCAGGCAGTGGACTTCACCAGCCCGTACTACACCAACAAGCTGCAGTTCGTGGCACCCAAGTCGACCGACTTCAAGACCGACAAGGGCTACCTGAAAGGCAAGGTGATCGGTGCCCAGCGCGCGACCGTTGCCGGTACCTGGCTTGAGGACAACATGTCCGACACCGTCACCATCAAGCTGTACGACACCCAGGAAAACGCCTACCTCGACCTCTCCTCGGGCCGCCTCGACGGCGTACTGGCCGACAAGTTCGTGCAGTACGACTGGCTCAAGAGCGACGCCGGCAAGGACTTCGAGTTCAAGGGCGAGCCGGTGTTCGACAACGACAAGATCGGCATCGCCGTGCGCAAGGGTGATCCGCTGCGCGACAAGCTGAATGCCGCTCTGAAGGAAATCGTCGACGACGGTACCTACAAGAAGATCAACGAAAAGTACTTCCCCTTCAGCATCTATTGATGCACGTGCCGCGCCGCCCGGACTCGGGCGGCGCGCGCCCTCAGGCGTGATTCCCCATGATTTTCGACCTGCACGGCTTTGGCGATCAGCTGATCGCCGGCACCTGGATGACGCTCAAGCTCTCGCTTTCCGCAGTCTGCGTCGGACTGATCCTCGGTCTGCTGGGCGCGGTAGCCAAGACGTCCAAGAACAATTTCCTGCGCATGCTCGGCGGCTTCTACACCACCGTGGTGCGTGGCGTACCCGAGACCCTCTGGGTACTGATGATCTACTTCGGCACCGTGACCGGACTGAACGCCCTGGGTGACCTGTTCGGCCACCCCGAGTTCGCCCTGTCGCCCTTCGCCGCCGGTACCTGTGCACTGGGCCTGTGCTTCGGCGCGTATGCCACCGAGGTGTTCCGTGGCGCGCTACTGGCAATCCCCAAGGGACATCGCGAGGCCGGCCAGGCGCTGGGGCTTTCCGCGCCGCGCATCTTCTGGCGCGTGGTGCTGCCGCAGGTGTGGCGCGTGGCATTGCCGGGCCTGGGCAACCTGTATCTGATCCTGCTGAAGGATACCGCCCTGGTTTCGCTGATCAGCCTCGACGAAATCATGCGCAAGGCCAGCGTCGCATCCAACGCGACCAAGGAGCCCTTCACCTTCTACATGGTGGCCGCACTGATCTACCTGGGTCTGACCATCTTCGTGATGGCCGCCCTGCATTATCTTGAGCGCCGCGCCGGCCGTGGCTTCGTGAGGAACGAGCTATGACCGACTTCGAGCTGATCATCAAGTGGATGCCGAAGATGCTCCTGGGTGTGCAACTGACCCTGGAGCTGCTGGCCATCGCCGTGGTCGCCGGCCTGTGCCTGGCAATACCGCTGGGCATCGCCCGCGCCTCGCGACACTGGTACGTGCGCGCAGTGCCCTATGCCTACGTCTTCTTCTTCCGCGGCACACCGCTGCTGCTGCAACTGGCCCTGGTCTACTACGGCCTCGCGCAGTTCGATGCGGTGCGCAAGAGCAGTCTCTGGCCCTATCTGCGCGATCCCTACTGGTGCGCGCTGTTGACCATGACCCTGCACACGGCGGCCTACATCGCGGAAATCCTCCGCGGCGCCATCCACGCCATCCCGTTCGGTGAAGTGGAAGCGGCCCGTGCGCTGGGCATGTCGCGGCGTCAGGCGCTGTTCCACATCATCCTTCCGCGTGCGGCGCGTATCGCCCTGCCGGCCTACAGCAACGAGGTGATCCTCATGCTCAAGGCCAGCGCCGTGGTGTACACCGTGACTCTGTTCGACATCATGGGCATGACCCGCACCATCATCGCGCGCACCTATGAGGCCATGCTGTTCTTCTGCCTGGCCGGCGCGTTCTATCTGCTGATCACCCTGCTGCTGACCCGTATCTTCCGCCTGGTCGAGCACTGGCTGCGCGTCGACATGATGCAAGGCCGCTGATCGGCACGCCCAGCGAGGCACGGGGCCGCTATACTGCGCGCCCCGTGATCTTGCCCGCCGTGCACCGTGCACCCGAACGACACTCCCCTGACCGGCCCCGACCTGCTCCAGCGCTTTCTGCAGCTGGACGAGTTTCTGTTGCAGCACCAGACGCTCTGGCGGCCGAAGCCGTTCACCGTGCTCGAACTGCCGTGGGAGCGCGAACACCCGGAGCTGGCCGGCTGGCTGCGTAGCCGCAGCCTGGAAGAGGCCGATGCGGACCACCACCTCACCGCGCAGCTGCACGCTCCCGCACCCTTTCCCGAACTGGCAGCCCGTGCCGCACAGCTGTCCGCCGTCGGGGAATTGCCAGCAGTCGCGCTCGGTCAGTTGCCCACAGCCCTGACCGTCGATGTGCCCGGCCGCAAGTGGCAACAGATCGAGGCATTCGCCAGCCGCCTGGGCTTCGCCCAGTCACCTCGCCAGTGGCTCGACTGGTGCGCTGGAAAAGGCCATCTCGGCCGTTTGCTGGCACGCGATGGCAATCCGCTGCTCAGCCTGGAATACGACGCCGCCCTGGTGGAGGACGGGCAGCGCCTGAGCGATCGACTGAAGCTGCAGGCCACCCACCGCCAGCAGGATGTGCTTGCCGCCAATGCCGCCGAGCACCTGGAAAGCGAGCAGACAGCGGTGGCCCTGCACGCCTGCGGCGACCTGCACGTTCGGCTGCTGCAACTGGCCAGCGAACGCGGCTGCCGCCAATTGGCCGTCGCGCCCTGCTGTTATAACCGCATCGACAGCGACAACTACCAGCCCCTCTCTGGCGCTGCACAAGGCTCGACGCTGCTGCTGTCGCGAGACGACCTGCGCCTGCCGCTGGCCGAAACCGTCACCGCCGGCGCGCGCGTGCGCCGACAGCGCGACCGCTCGATGGCGCGCCGCCTGGCCTTCGACCTGCTGCAACGGGATCTGCGGGGGACCGACGACTACTTGCCGGTCCCCTCGGTCCCACCGACCTGGCTCGACAAGCCGTTCTCAGACTACTGCCGCGACCTGGCCGCGCTGAAAGGCCTGCCCTCCCCCGCCGAGCGCGACTGGTCGGACCTGGAGGCGCAGGGCTGGAAGCGCCTGGCCGTGGTGCGCAACCTGGAACTGGTGCGCGGACTATTCCGTCGTCCACTGGAGCTATGGCTACTGCTGGATCGAGCGCTCTTTCTTCAGGAGCGTGGTTATAAGGTCACCCTCGGAGGCTTCTGCGAGCCCCGTATGACACCCCGCAATCTGCTCCTGCTCGCGGAACGCTTCTGAGACGGGCGTTCCAGCCATCCATCCACAGCTGCTGTGGATAACTCTGTTGAAATCACCGAGAAAAATAGCGCTCAAGCCCAGCCCAGCGGGCACCGGGGCTCTTTGGCCATTTTCCGAACTTTTTCTTAAATCCTTTAAAAACAATCGATTAGAAAAAGCCGTGATGGACCTCACAATGAATATTCAATTTCTTCAGCAAAACGCCGGGCACTGTGCATAAGGCCCCGGCTACGCATCCCGTCCTCACAGAACTTGTTGCTCCACGCACATCAATTTCGATTCATGGAATTGATTGTTCCCCCGTGGCGACAATCCCCTCTTGTCAATCCCTGCCTAAGCAGTAATATTTCGAAATATATCCCTGCCTAGACAGCTATTAGTCTTGCCATGAATCACTACGACGTCGCGGATTTTCCCTTCAAGGGCTCCATCGGCCACCTCCTGGGGGCCAGCGCGCTCCTCAAGGACCGCCTGCTGGACAAGCACCTGGCACACCTGGACATCACCGCGGCCCAGTTCAAGGTGCTGTTCTTCATCGGCCACGACCGCGCCAACACTCCGGCCGAGCTGTGCCGCGAACTGTCCATCGACAGCGGCTCGATGACGCGGATGCTCGATCGCCTGGCGCGCAAGGACCTGCTGGTCCGCCAGCCCTGCCAGAACGATCGGCGCAGCGTACGCCTGCACCTCAGCGCGGCCGGCCAGGCAGTGCACGCCCAGTCCCCACAGATCGCCGCGGCGGCGATGAACGAGTTGGTCGGCAGTCTTTCCCGCGAAGAACTGCACACCCTGACCAGCCTGCTCGACAAGATCCTGCATGCCCACGGCGTGCTACCCATCGATCCGGCGCAGGAGAACAGAACATGACGCCCTTGCGCATCGCCCGCCTACCGGCCTGCATGCTGGGCGCGGCGCTGAGCCTTGCGGGCTGCGTCAGCTCCTCGGGCTTGCTGCCCAGCGGCCAGGCCACCGACCCCGCCAGCCTGAAAGCCGGTACTACCCTCAATGGCACAACCCTGTCCCCCGCCTCCTGGCCCAGCCAGCGCTGGTGGACCAGCTTGGGCGATCCGCAACTGGACCACCTGATCGACGAAGCCCTGCGCGGTACGCCGGACCTGGACATCGCCAGCGCCCGCGCGCGCCAGGCCATCGCCGCCGCCCAGGCGCAGGACGCCGACCGCCTGCCCAGCGTGAAGGGCACCGCCAGCTACGCCGGCATCCGCGCCCCCGAAAGCGTGCTTCCCGCCCCGATGGGGGGGCGTTATTCGGCAGTGAAGTACCTGTCGCTGAGCTTCAGCTATGACCTGGACCTCTGGGGCGGTAAGCGCGCCGCCTGGGAAGCGGCCCTGGGCCAGGCCAACGCCGCCGAAGTCGACCGCCAGGCCGCGTCGATCACCCTTTCCACCAACGTCGCCCGCGCCTACAGCAACCTGGCCCATGCCTTTGTCGTCCGCGACCTGGCCCGTGACGAGTTGGAGCGCTCGCAGCACCTCTACCAGCTCAGCCAGAAACGCATGGACGCTGGCCTGGATAGCAAGGTCCAGCTGCAGCAGACGCAGACCCAGGTCGCCAGCGCGAAGCAACAACTGGCGGCTGCGGAACAGGAAATCGCCAGCGATCGCATCGCCCTGGCCGTGCTGCTGGGCCAGGGCCCGGACCGCGGGCAGAGCCTGCAGCGCCCGCAGGTACTAAAGCCTGGCGCTCTGGCACTGCCCTCGAACCTGCCTGCCGAACTGCTCGGGCGCCGCCCGGACATCGTCGCAGCACGCTGGCGCGTCGAGGCGAGCGCCAAGGACATCCAGTCGGCCAAGACCGAGTTCTATCCGAACCTCAACCTGGGGGCGATGGTCGGCCTGGCCGCGATGCACACCGAGGACGTACTGAAGGCGCCGAGCCGCTTCTTCCAGATCGCCCCGGCGATTTCCCTGCCGATCTTCGACGGCGGCCGCCTGCGCGCAAACCTCGCCGGGAAAGACGCCGACTACGACCTGGCCGTCGCCCAGTACAACAAGACCCTGGTCAACGCCCTCGGCGAAGTCACCGACGACCTCGGCCGGCTGCGCTCGCTGGAGCAGCAGATCAACGACCAGCGCGAAGCACGGGATATCGCCAAGTCCAACTTCGACCTGGCCATGCGCCGCTACGGCGAAGGGGTCGGCAACTACCTCGACGCCCTCAGCGTGCAGCAGCAGCTGCTGGTCGCCGAGCGCCAACTGGCCAACCTCGACGCCGAGCGCATCGACCTCTCGGTCCAGCTCGTCCAGGCCCTGGGCGGCGGCTACCAGCCCGATACCACCTCCACTCCCGCCCCGCTCGCCCAGGCGAATGCGGCCGCCGCGCATTGAACGAGGCACCCGACATGAGCACCCCCACTCAAGAAATCCCGAACGGCAATCCCAAGCGCAAGCGCTGGCTGCTGATCCTGCTCGCCGTCGTCGTACTGGCCGGCCTCGCCAGCGTGGCCTGGCAGATCATTTACGGCCGCTGGCACGAAGACACCGAAGACGCCTACGTGAACGGCAACGTCGTACAGATCACCCCGCAGATCACCGGCACCGTGGTCAGCATCGGCGCCGATGACGGCGACCTGGTGCAGAAGGGCCAGGTACTGGTGAAGTTCGACCCGAGCGACGCCGACATCGCCCTGCAGCAGGCCGAAGCCAACCTCGCGCGCACCGTGCGCCAAGTTCGCGGCCTGTTCAGCAACGTCGACGGCTACAAGGCCGACGTGGCGGCGAAGAAGGTCGCCCTGGCCAAGGCCGAAGCGGACTTCAAGCGCCGGCAGAATCTCGCCAACGACGGCGCCATTTCCCAGGAGGAGCTGGCCCACGCCCGCGACGCCCTGGACACCGCGCGCAGCTCGCTGACCAGCGCCGAACAACAGCTGGACACCAACCGCGCGCTGATCGACGACACCGTCATCGCCTCCCATCCGGACGTCAAGGCTGCCGCCGCCAAGCTGCGCCAGGCCTACCTGGACGACGCTCGCGCAGTGATCATCGCGCCGGTCACCGGCTACGTCGCCAAGCGCACCGTGCAGGTCGGCCAGCGCGTGCAGCCGGGCGCCGCGCTGATGGCGGTGATTCCCCTGGACCAGGTGTGGATCGACGCCAACTTCAAGGAAACCCAGCTCAAGCACATGCGCATCGGCCAACCGGTGGAAATTCGCTCCGACCTCTATGGCAGCGAAGTGAAGTACTCCGGCACCGTCGACAGCCTCGGCGTCGGCACCGGCAGCGCCTTCTCCCTGCTGCCGGCGCAGAACGCCACCGGCAACTGGATCAAGATCGTCCAGCGCGTACCCGTGCGCATCCGCATCAGCCCGGACGAGCTGGCCAAGCACCCACTGCGCATCGGCCTGTCGATGAGCGTCAACGTCAACCTGCACGACCAGAGCGGCCCAGCCCTGGCCCAGCAGTCACCGCGCGAAGCGCTGTTCTCCACTGACGTCTATCAGCAGCAGCTGGCCTCCGCCGACCAACTGATCGAACAGCTGATCCACGCCAACCTGGCCGACGCCACCCACCGCACCGCGCAGCGCTGATGCCCCCGACACCATGAGCCAGAACAGCAGCTTCTCCCCGCCCAGCCTGGTGATGGCCACCATCGGCCTGTCGCTGGCGACCTTCATGCAGGTGCTGGACACCACGATCGCCAACGTGGCGCTGCCGACCATCTCCGGCAACCTGGGCGTCAGCTCCGAACAGGGCACCTGGGTGATCACCTCCTTCGCGGTGAGCAACGCCATCGCCCTGCCGCTGACCGGTTGGCTCAGCCGGAAAGTCGGGGAGGTACGGCTGTTCATCGCCGCCACCCTGCTCTTCGTGATCGCCTCCTTCCTTTGCGGCGTTGCACAGCAGATGGGCATGCTGGTGGGCTTTCGCGCCCTGCAGGGCTTCGTCGCCGGGCCGCTCTACCCGATCACCCAGACCCTGCTGATCTCCATCTACCCTCCCGCCAAACGCGGGATGGCACTGGCGCTACTGGCCATGGTGACGGTGGTCGCGCCCATCGCCGGACCGATCCTCGGCGGCTGGATCACCGACAGCTACAGCTGGCCGTGGATCTTCTTCATCAACGTGCCCATCGGCCTGTTCGCCGCCATGGTGGTTTACCAGCAGCTACGCGAGCGACCGGTAGTGATCAAGCACGCACCAATGGACTACATGGGGCTGGCGATGCTGGTGCTGGGCGTCGGCGCCCTGCAGATCGTGCTCGACAAGGGCAATGATCTGGACTGGTTCGAGTCCAACTTCATCATCGGCGGCACGGTGGTCGCAGTGATCGCCCTGGCCGTGTTCGTGATCTGGGAACTGACCGACCGCCACCCGATCGTCAATCTGCGACTATTCGTGCACCGCAACTTCACCGTCGGAACCCTGGCCCTGGTCGGCGGCTACGCCGGCTTCTTCGGCATGGGGCTGCTGCTGCCGTTGTGGCTGCAGACGCAGATGGGCTACACCGCCACCTGGGCGGGCCTGGCGGCGGCGCCGATCGGCGTCCTGCCGATCTTCCTGTCACCGATCGTCGGACGCTACGCACAGAGCTTCGACCTGCGCGTGGTCGCCGGCCTGGCCTTCCTGACGATGGCCGGGACCTGCTTCATGCGCGCCAACTTCACCACCGAAGTCGATTACACCCACGTCGCCTTGGTGCAGATGTTTATGGGCTTCGGCGTGGCGTTCTTCTTCATGCCGATCCTCAGCATCCTGCTCTCGGACCTGCCGCCGGAGCAGATCGCCGACGGCTCGGGCCTGGCCACCTTCCTGCGCACCCTGGCCGGCAGCTTCGCCGCCTCCCTGACCACCTGGCTGTGGAACCGCCGCGCCACCATGCACCACGCCTACCTGACCGAAAACCTCAGCCCATACGATCCGGCTACCCAAGCGACCGTCGATCAGCTCGGCGGCCCCGGCCAACACAGCGCTTCGCTGCTGGAGCGCATGGTGGAGAGCCAGGCCTACATGATGTCGACCATCGACTACTTCACCCTGCTCGGCTGGCTGTTCCTCGCCATGCTGGTAGTCATCTGCCTGGCCAAGCCCCCCTTCGGCGCCAAACCCGGCGCGGCTACCGCGGGCGGACACTGACCTGGGACTGCATCACACTGCAAAATCAGTGGTTTACACCCCTGCCCGCGCCGCTATAATGGCGGCCCTCCTTGCCGGTATAGCTCAGCTGGTAGAGCAACTGACTTGTAATCAGTAGGTCCCGGGTTCGATTCCTGGTGCCGGCACCATTTCCTGAAGCCTCGTCCGTCGACGAGGCTTTTTTCTTGGCAAAGGAACCTCCCGAGGCAGCTAGTGTCGTAGTTTTCTATTTCTGCCCGCGTTGCTCTGTCGGTTTACTCCTTCGCCTTGATGAATATAATCGCCAGCAATCTCAAGTCTTCAGTAGAGTCTTGCGCTCCCAGTGCAGGTTGTCCGCCGCAGACTGAAGGTTCATATGACTTCAGGACGACTACGCCAGGGGGGGCACGTTGACCTACAAACCTCAACCAGCGCCGTGCCCAGCAAGGAAGCAGGAGCAAGGCCAGCACGTTGCCATCCTGATGTCGACTTTCAACGGCGAGTCGTTCCTTCAGGAGCAGCTTGACTCACTGTATCAGCAGACCCATACAAACTGGACTATCCATGCATCGGACGATGGCTCCAGTGATGGCACACTCGACGTTCTCCGACAGAATCGGCAGCAGATCGGTGCTGAACGGCTGAGCGTACGTCTAGGTCCGGCTAGAGGATTCTCAGAAAACTTCCTGTCGCTGCTCCGCGCCGACGACATCGGTGCACAGTACTTCGCCTTTTGCGATCAGGACGACATCTGGGCCCCGCGAAAGCTGGAGTACGCGCTAAAGTGGCTGTCATCCGCTCCTGAAGCGACTCCCGCGCTATATTGCTCTCGCACTCGCTTGGTGGATGAGAGCAGCAATCCTATTGGATTCTCTCCGCTGTTTCGACGCCCTCCCTCCTTCAGCAATGCGCTGGTTCAGAGCATCGCGGGCGGGAACACCATGGTGATGAATGAAGCAGCCAGAAAACTACTAGGCAGAACCCCCCCGCATACAACCATCATCTCTCATGACTGGTGGGCATACCTGTTGGTCACCGGCTGCGGTGGCGCCGTCTTTTACGAGAGCACTCCTCAAGTAGACTATCGCCAGCATGGCCAGAACCTGATGGGTTCCAACACTCGCCTACGAGATCGACTCGCGCGACTGAACAAGATGTTCGACGGCACTTTCAAAGCCTGGAACAGCGCAAACATTGAAGCGCTGGCGTCGTTCGAGAACGAACTGACTCCATCCAGCCGGGCCAGCCTGCTAACGTTCCGCAATGCGAGAGGGGCCTGCTTGAGCTCGCGACTGGCCGGGTTCCGACGAGCCGGCGTCCACCGCCAATCCGCGATTGAGAATGTCGGTCTGACTGCCGCCATGTTGATCAATCGCGTATGAAGGCCATGCATCAGTACAGCCCCCCCCTATCCAAGAAATTCTATAAGGCAGGCTGTACGCACGTAGCGTCGCCACTTTCCTTTTCCTTGGACCGAATCGCCCACCGGCGAACTCGTCTCCAGACCACAGCGTGAGATCTGAATATTATGCAACTGATTCCCACCATTCTGTGCGGCGGAGCAGGCTCCAGGTTGTGGCCCGTATCCCGTGAGCAACACCCAAAGCCATTCATCAAGCTGGCCGACGGCCTCAGCCTGCTACAAAAGGCCTTCACACGCGCAAGTGTCCTTCCTGATGTTGCAGAGATTCTGACCGTCACCAACAGAGAACTGCTGTTCAAGACGAAGGATGAATACGCCGCGCAAAATCAGGGGGCGCTGAAAACCTCGTTCATTCTCGAGCCCTTCGGTCGCAATACCGCAGGTGCTATTGCATTAGCCGCTCAATTCGTTCTAGACACCTATGGCGACGACGCCCAGCTGCTCGTGCTACCCGCCGACCATCTGATCCTCGACGAAGCAGCATTTACCTCTGCAGTCGGCAAGGCCATGGAACTAGCTGCCAAAGGGCAAATCGTAACGTTCGGCATCACACCCGAAAGCGCGGAAACCGGATACGGCTACATCCAGGCGACAGGCCACAAAGTTGACCGATTCATTGAGAAACCCAACAAGGCCAAAGCCGAGGAGTACCTGACGGCCGGGAACTACTACTGGAACTCTGGCATGTTCTGCTTTGCCGCAAAGACCATGCTGCAAGAGCTCTTGAAACACTCTCCAGAGATTTTACGGTCCGCCAATCTCTGCTTGGATAGCGCTGTTCGCACCGAGGGCAATAACTATCGGCAGATCGAGCTCGACCAAGAGAAATTCCAAGGGATGCCAGAAGACTCGATCGACTACGCGATCATAGAAAAGTCCGATCAGGTTTCTGTTGTTCCCTGCACCATTGGCTGGCGCGACATTGGTTCGTGGAGCGCAATGGGCGACTTGGTTTCCTCCGACGACAATGGCAATCGCGTCGAAGGCGAAGCGCTTCTGCACGACACCAAGGACTGTTACATCCGTAGCTCCAATCGACTAATCGGAGCGGTTGGCGTTCAGAACCTGATCATCATTGACACCAGTGACGCACTGCTGATCGCTGAGCGCGACCACGCGCAATCCGTCAAGGAAATATACAACCGACTGAAAAACAGCGGCCACGATGCACACAAGCTGCACAGCAGCGTTGCCCGCCCCTGGGGCACCTACACAGTTCTGGAACAGGGCTCCCACTTCAAAATCAAACGTATCGTCGTGAAGCCGCAAGCCAGCTTGAGCCTACAAATGCACCACCACCGCAGCGAACACTGGATCGTTGTTAGCGGGATGGCGAAAGTGGTGAACGGTGACAAAGAGTTCCTAGTAAATACCAATGAGTCCACCTTTATTCCTGCCGGCCATAAACATCGGCTGGAAAACCCTGGGCTGATTGACTTGGTGATGATCGAAGTCCAAAGCGGGGAGTACTTAGGAGAGGATGACATTGTTCGTTTCGAAGATATTTACGGCCGAGCCTAGAACATCGGTCACTGAGCAAGGGAAACGAGATGTCAGAACGACTCAAGATCAAGCTCAAGCGCTTCCTGCTTCGACGCTCCAGCTATTACGTGCTCGCAGCTGCCAAGTATTACATTGCCAACAACTGGATAGCGCGCTGTCCGAACGAGCGACTGCGCAACGCATATTACCGCCGAGTCCTCGGGATCAGCATAGGTAGCGATACACATCTGAGCATGCGTTTATTCTTTACCGGATACCACAGTCGGTGCCAGGTCAGTATTGGCGACAACTGCGTCATCAATCGCGAGATATATATCGACGGCCGGACAGGGGTAGAAATCGGAAACAACGTTAACGTTTCCTTTCAGGTGTGCCTCCTCAGCCTGCATCACGATCATAACGCCCCCGACTTTTCAGCCATTGGCGCCCCTGTAATCATCAAGGACCATGCCTGGATCGGAGCACGAGCCACGCTGCTGCCCGGAGTCACCGTAGGAGAGGGTGCGGTCGTAGCCGCGGGAGCAGTGGTGACCAGATCGGTCCCCGATTACACAGTGGTAGGCGGAGTACCAGCCAAAGTCATTGGCGAGCGCAATCGTAACCTGACTTACAAGACAAAGTTCTCGCCCTATTTTGACACCGATATTTTTAATGAGTCACATGAATAAGATCACCAAGAAAAACCTTCTTATCTTCACGCTGTCTCCGCCGCTGCCGGCAAACTCTGGTGCGCCGATTTATGTCACCAACACTCTCCTTCCGCTGGCCAACAAGTACAATCTGCACCTGTACACCATCGGTGGAGAGGCGGAAGTAGCCCACATCCGGAAGCACAAGGAGGAATACGATCGCTATTTCTCCAGCGTGCACGTCGAACCCCGCGCCCAGATGCCGTCGGAGAAGAAGACGCTAGGGCGAATCCTGCATACTTTGGAGCACATTCTCCATGGTCTGCCGTTCATGGATGCCAGCTACTACAGCAGAGCAGCCGTGAGGAATGCACGACGCATAGTCAAAGAACGAAAGATTGACGCCATGGAGATCCACTCCAGCCACTTGGCGTTCTTCAAGAAATTCCTGCCCAAGACGCCGGCTCTCCTAGTGAGCCACAATATCGAATCCGATATCTTCCCATTCTGGATACCTCAACATCTTGCCGGGTGGAAGAAGTCCGCCATTGAGTTCGCGGCGAAGATCAGCAGGCAGAACGCTCACCAGGTTGAATGCGATAACAAGTGGAACTTCGAGGCCATGACCTTCATTTCGATGAATGACATGAGCCGAGTGACCGCTCCAGTCGAAAAGCACTACATCCCGCTCTGCCTCCCGGTAAAAGATATCGATTACAACGAGAAGCCGGAAAGTCCCATCAACCTGCTCTGGATGGGTGGTTTCTGGTGGTACCCCAACGCAGAGGGCGCCCTGTGGTTCGTCCGAGAAATCCTGCCACTCATGCGCCACAGACTTGCCGAGCACAATATCCAGATTCACTTCCTGGGCGCAGCTCCGCCAGATGAGCTCAAGGCGGCAGATGACGGCAAGCATGTGCTGGTCCACGGCTTTGTCGAATCACTAAGCGATGTATTAGCACAGACTCACCTGCTGTTCGTGCCTCTGCTTTCAGGCGGTGGCGTACGAGTGAAGATCCTTGAGGCCATGAGCAACGGCATACCAGTCATCAGCACCAGCAAAGGCTGCGAAGGGCTTGGAGCATCCGACGGCAAGGACATCATCATTCGCGACACTCCCGAGGCGTTTGCCCAAAGCCTGATCGAGCTGGCCATGGACCCGGAGCTCAGGAATCGCCTATCGATAGCATGCAGGGAACTCCTGGATAATAAATACAATCTGCAACAATGCATCACTGTCAAAGATATCTTGTACAAGAAGCTTACAGCCTCGACATGATGCATAAAATCTTCAAGGCACAGGCATTATGATTAGGACATTGATTTTCGGAATCCAGAGTTTCCGAAAGAATCATGAACTGATATGGCAACTTTCTAGACGAGAGATCAGCCTACGTTACAGTGGTTCTTTTCTCGGAATAATCTGGTCATTTATTAACCCGCTTGCCATGTTGATGGTCTACAGCTTTGTCTTCGGCACTGTATTCAAGGCACGCTGGGGCGTAGTCGCCACGGACAGCCATAACTACACCGTCCTCTTGTTTGTTGGGATGCTGTGCCATGGCCTCTTCGCCGAATGTTTGAGCAAGTCTGCAACATTGATTGTTGGAAACAGCAATTATGTCAAGAAAGTCATATTTCCGCTGGACATTCTGCCATGGACTGTCATTGGCGCAGCCCTTTTCCATTTCTTCACCGGATTGATTGTACTGAGCGGCCTCCAACTGGCCCTGACCAAGGAGCTGAGTTGGACGATGATTTACCTTCCACTCATCCTGATTCCATTCATTTTATTCCTGGCAGGACTTTCGTGGCTGGTTTCCGCTCTCGGCGTATATTTCCGGGATATAAGCCAACTAGTAGGAATGCTTACCGCGATCATGATGTTCCTGTCGCCGGTTTTCTACTCTATTGACTCGATCCCTGAAAAATTCAGACCTTACATGCTCGCAAATCCCCTGACCCTGGTCATCGAGCAAGCACGACAGGTTCTCATCTATGGCTCCGCGCCATCCCCTGATGCGCTGTTGAACATCAGCGCCATTGGCCTGCTCAGCGCCTTGTTGGGGCTGTGGTTCTTCAACAAGACTCGCCGGGGGTTCAGCGATGTCCTCTAAGACGCTGATCGACGTTCAGAACCTCTCCAAGTGCTTCCATATATACGACAGTCCTGCACACCGCTTCCTGCAGTTCATAGTCCCTCGATTGCAGCGTCTCCTCGGAGCAAAGCCACGTAGCTACGCCCACGATTTCTGGGCGCTCAAGGACGTTTCCTTCCAGATCCATCGAGGAGAAACTGTTGGCATCATCGGGCGTAACGGCTCCGGGAAGTCCACGCTTCTTCAGATTATCTGCGGAACGCTGAATGCAACCAGCGGCATGTCCGTCACCAATGGACGAATTGCCGCCCTGCTCGAACTCGGTGCGGGGTTCAACCCCGAATTCACGGGCCGGGACAACGTATTTCTGGCAGGAAGCATTGCCGGAATATCTCAAGATGAGATGCGGAAACGATTCTCCGATATCGAAGCTTTCGCCGATATTGGTGAGTTCATCGACCAACCGGTCAAGACCTACTCTTCTGGAATGTTCGTACGACTCGCCTTCTCAACGGCGATCCATACGTCCCCAGAACTGCTCGTCGTCGACGAAGCACTGGCCGTCGGCGACACCGCCTTCCAGACAAAATGCCTGACCCGGATTCGCGAACTGCAAAAGGCCGGCACAACGATATTGCTCGTCACGCACTCCACCAATACCTTGATCGAGTATTGTGATCGCGCCATTTACCTCAAGCGCGGCGTTCTGATCGAAGACGGCCCGTGTCGCGAGGTTGTAAAACATTATGCCAACGACCTGGTCGAGGAAGAAGGCGGGATTGCCGTTTCCGCCCCTCCCACAGAGCCTGTATCCGACGCTTCGGAAACCACTATCCAGCAGGAGCAACCGGAAACCGTCGCGCGGCTGAGCATCCTCAATGTCGCAATTACGGACATGGCGGGAAATCAGCGCAGCGTTTTCTCATATAACGAAGAATTTCTTGTTCGGGTAGACATCCGGAATACATCTTCCATTCAGTCCCCCTGTTTCGGAATGCAAATAAAGAGCACTGACGATATCGTGCTCTGGAGCGCAACCACTCAGCAGTTGGGCTTTAGCTCCGATTATCTCGAGATTGGCGTCCATCAGTTGGTGTGGCGTTGTAAAGCGAGCTTTTCTGGTAATCGTTATGTTCTGGCAATTGGTGCCGGCGATATCGAGAGTGGAGAGTACAAACGACACGCAAGGCTCGCCTATGCAGGGCATATAGACATATTGCCGCAAGAGCACGGCGGATCTGGCTGGTTGGCGCCTTGTCCAGTTGTGACCATTTCGCAAGCTCGAGCGCAAGGGTGATTCAGATGACTGGTAAATCCAAAATTGTTCTGTGTGGCTGGTATGGTGCCAGCAATATTGGAGATGAGTTGCTGCTCGGCGCCATTGTTGACTGGATTAAAGAGCTGGGCGGCCAACCTACCATCATAAGCCTGAACCCCGCGCATACCGAGCAAATCTACGGCGTACCGGCCGTGGACTTTCACAATCTAGGAGAGATCGGGCGGGCACTGGCCGATAGCGATCTATTCCTTATGGGGGGAGGCGGAATCTTCCAGGATCACCACCCTTTCAATGCTTGTGCGCTCTACGCCCCCTTGATGTCGGATATCGCTCAGTACGCACGCCCGTTCTACATGGCCCAGCAGTTCGGGCTCAAGACGATGATCCTGGCGCACGGCGTTGGGCCACTGCGAAGCCAGCAGGCTCGGGCCATCGCACGGGACGTGTTCTCCAAAGCCGATGTCGTCACCATTCGCGATGAGCAAAGCACGGAGCTGCTGAGAAGCATTGGCGTCACTCGCCCCATCGTCACGGCTCCCGACCCGGGCTGGCACGCTGCAAACCAAGTCATACACAAGCTTGCCCCCGAGGTGAGCGCCTCCCGTCATGACTCGAAGAAGACGCTGGGTCTGATTATCCGGGAGTGGCCTAAGGAGGAAGGCTGGAGTGACAAGCTGGTCATTGCGATCAATGCGCAACTGCCCGAGAACTGGAGATGTGTCTGGCTTGCCTTCCAGCACTCGCTGGATGAACAACGCGCAGCTTCGGATCGCCCGTACCTGGAGCAACTTTCCGATGCCCTCGCGGATCACATTGAAGACCAGATCGTTGACTGCATTGAAGTAGAAGCGATGACGGCCGAACTGGCCCGGTGCGACGCCCTGGTTTCGATGCGTCTGCACGGCAGTATTCTCGCTATTGCCCTGGGCAAACCCTGCGTCTTCCTCGAGTACGACGACAAGATGGTCAAGGCGCATGAAATGGCGGGGGTGCCGGAGAAGCTGCGCATGGGGCTCAGCGCTCCACTTGAGAGTTACAAGGAACTGATCAGAACCGCAACGCAGCCGAACGGACAACCCCCAGCGTGGATCATTGCCCCCAGTACCCACGAAGCGCTTCAGCAGGCGACGCTTGCGCACCGGGACGAACTGGCCGGCCTGCTGGAAAGCCTGAGCGTCGAAGAACGAGGAGGGCGCTGGGGAAGTGACAAGGGCTTCGATTGGCTGAGCGCCTGGCTGCAGGATCTCATCTGGCAGAACAGAGAAATCCAGCGTGCCAGTGATCGTGCTCATGCACTGCTGCGCTACAAGGAGTCACTGCTTCACCAACAGACAGCCCAGGCAGAGAGTCTGGAGAAAATCTCTCAGGAGCTGTCCCTGCAGTTCGACGATCTTCAACAAGAAGCCCAACAGCTCCATGACTCCATCGAGGAGAGGTCTCTCGAGGTCAAGCACCTCCAGGACGCCATCCAGGAGCGGATCCTCGAAGCCAAGCATCTACATGATCGCATTGAGGGGAAAACCCTCGAAACACTACAACTCCAGGAAACTATCAACAGCATCAAGGCAGAAAATGACAGCAAGACTGCCTATATCCTGGAAAAAGAAATGCATGTTGCCATGCTAGAACAGTTCATTCAGCAAAAAAGCAAATCCCTAGGAAGCAAGATGGCAGGAGCATTGAGAGTGCTAAATCCGAAAATCCAGCGTGCAATTTATCTCCTGCAGAATGGCGGCCCTAGCGCTCTACTCTCTGCCCTGAAAAGACGCCGTCAAATGCAGGCAGCACTCAATGAAGAGCCTATCGCATCGATTCCGGCGTACCCGGACAATCTCCCGGATGCCTACTTCAATGCATCGGCGCAGCTTCGCAATGAAGAAATCGTCATCTTTGCCAATCATGGATTCTCCGCTTTCGGAGAACAGCACCGTGGCGCTCAACTAGCGCGAACCGCTCTATCTGCCGGGCATCGCGTCATCTACATTGCCCCAACTCCCGAGCACGAACCCCGCCATGTCGCCGGGATGTTGAATCTTGCACTTTCCGAGATAACCAGAAGCGACCTGTTCAAGAAGCTTTCTGAGCACTCGATCATTATCTACCTGAACGGCAGCGCAGATGTCATTCCCTTCGCAAAGTATGCCAAGGATCGAGGACTGATTACCGTTCTCGACACATCACACTACGAACTGTCTTTCAATGGCCTTGCTGATTCTGTAGACCAGCAACTTGCAGAGCTTTCGGACCGGATATGCATCACCCTTCCGGAGACTGCCAGTCACTTCGATAGCTCTCTATCGAATAAAGTCATGAGCCTCCCACAAGCCGCAAGCCATACCTATTTCGACATTTATAAGCAATATCAGAAGCCTTCTGAGTGGCAAATTGAAAGTCGCGAGAAGGGGCTTCTTCTTGTGACCGATGGCGCCGATAGTTGGGTCGACTGGAGCTATATGAAGCGCTGTGCGGAGCAAAATGACCACATGGCGTTCTACGTCCTGGGGACAGAGCCTGTTCCAGAGATGCCACACAACGTTGGATTCCTCCCGGCTCACTGCCTGGAACGGGCCAATTGTTTCGTGGCTCACGCAGACTTCATCTTGGCCCCTGTAAAAGACTCCGTCGAGTCTACAGGGCACGCAATGGCGAGCATCCTGTCCGGACTTTTTCTCAACAAGCCCGTCATATGCTCGAAAGAAGTGAACCTGATCGAATCTCAGAACGTGTTGCACTACCCCGCGCCGGCACCGCTGGATCTCAGCGGCGCTAGTGCCTCGACGCAGAAGAACAATGACCTGCTCGTAGCTGGAAACTCCTGGCTCAGCCGTCTGGAACAATTGATTCCAGAAAGACCGCGCCATGACGTCAGCGTAGTAATCTTGATCCACAATAACGCTAAGATCATCGGTCGTTGCCTGCAGACACTGTTGCAACACTGCTCCGCTTATATCAGCGAGGTCATCGTTGTCGACAATGCCAGCAGCGACGACGGAGCGGCCATCGTCGAACGGGACTTCCCCAGCGTAAAACTGGTACGAAACCCCGAAAACGGATGTTCTTCCGGCCGAAACCTAGGCGTCGAGCATGCCAACGGTAAGTACATTGCATTCTTCGACAGTGATCAGTGGTTTACCGGCTCATCCGGCTTCGCCGAAGCACTGGCCATCCTTGAAGCGAACGCAAACGTGGGCGTTATCGGCTGGAACGCCGGATGGTTCGATGCAACTCGCACTGATCTCGGAGGAATGATCGCCGACTACTGCCCCAACCGTGCAATGAATGCACAGGCAATCCGTGACGGCTATCGCTCCGATATCGGCTTCCTGGGGACGAGTGGTTTCTTCATGCGCCGGGCTACCTTTGATGCCATCGATGGGTTCGATACCTTCTACGACCCCACCTGCTTTGAGGATACTGATCTGTGCTTCCAGATCCGGGCGCTCGATATGGAAGTGTCGTTCAGGGATCTTTCAGGCATCCGCCATCAGCCACACCAGACGACTGGCGCAGATAGCGGTAGCGACCGTTATAAAAAACTTTTCCTACGCAACTCGAATTACTTCAAAGAAAAGTGGCATGCGCATCCGGAGTATTTCCTCGACTATACCCCGTGACCGCCATGTGAAGTCAGCCTGTCACTCCGGTGACTGGCTTCGAGCAATCCTCACAGAGTACTGAAGGCGCTACTTTTTTCTCATGAAAACGCTCTCGAAGAAAATTATCTGCATCGTAGGCACGCGCCCGGAGGCCATAAAAATGGCTCCGGTCATACTGGCACTGCGCGAGCGGCCCTGGGCAGAAGTCAAAGTTCTGGTCACGGCACAGCATCGAGGCATGCTTGACCAGATACTTCGAGAGTTCTCGATCGTCCCGGATTTCGACCTGAATGTGATGCAGCCAAATCAGTCGCTGAGCGCGCTGACTGGCAGGCTGCTGATTGATCTGGAAAAGGTACTGAAGGCTGAAATGCCGGATGTCGTACTGGCTCAAGGTGATACAACAACTGTGTTGGCCGCCGCAATGACCTGCTTTTATGCAGGCATTGCCTTTGGCCATGTAGAAGCAGGCTTGCGCACGGGGAATATGCACAATCCGTTCCCAGAGGAGTTCAACCGAGTTGTTGTTGGGAGACTCGCGAAGTGGCACTTCACCCCGACCCCTCTCTCCGCGCAAAACCTGCTTGCGGAAGGAACTCCCGAGCCCCAGATACACATCACTGGCAATACAGTCATCGATGCACTGCAATACATTGCGGCGAAAGACTCCCTACCCCCCGAAGAACATGAGCGAAAGGTCATCCTGGTGACAGCGCATAGAAGAGAGAACTTCGGCGAGGCCTTTCGCAACATATGCACTGCCATTCGTACGCTCGCAATACGCAACCCCAATATCGATGTCATTTTCCCTGTACACCCGAATCCAAACGTCAAAGCCACGGCCCACGAACTGCTTTCTGGCATTCAGAACATAAACCTTATCGAGCCACTGGGGTATAGAGAGTTCATCCACACGATGAACAGGTGCCACTTGATACTCAGTGATTCGGGTGGTGTTCAGGAGGAAGCGCCTGCACTAGGAAAACCAGTCCTTGTGCTCCGGAATTCTACCGAACGGCCGGAAGCGGTAGAAGCTGGCTGTGTTCGCTTGGTTGGGAGCAATACTGAGAATATTGTCAGGGAAACTGAGCTGCTACTCAACGACAGTCTAGCGTATCGGGAAATGGCGAAAGGCACTTCTCCCTATGGCGATGGAAATGCCGCCTCTAGAATAATTGGTATTCTGCAGGAGCATTTCTCTTGAATCGCCTGGTTTATTTGTCTCCGGTTCCATGGAACAGCTTTGCGCAACGCCCCCATAAATTCGTGGAGTGGTTTCATGCAGCTACCCACGGCGAAGTGCTTTGGATCGACCCCTATCCAACCCGTTTCCCGAATCTGTCGGACTTCAGGAAACTATCCAACAAGTCGCATACCCCGCTGCCCCCCCGAACAGAGAAGTGGCTTAAGGTTTTGCCGGTTCGCTCACTCCCGATAGAGCCCATACCCGGCTCGGGGCTGGTCAACACTTTTCTGTGGCGAGACTTGCTCCGCGAGATCGATGAGTTCAGCAAGACCAGGGAAACATTACTGGTAGCAGGAAAACCATCAGAACTGGCCATATACCTGCTGACGCATGGTACTTTTTCCAGCACGGCCTATGATGCGATGGATGACTTCCCAGCCTTCTATTCGGGCATCTCGAAGTGGGCAATGCAGCATCGAGAGTCAGTTGTGGCCGAGAAGGTACAACACATCCTTGCATCCTCGACCGCCTTGCTGGAGCGTTTTTCCAATGCAGGAAGCGCAAAACTATGTATGAACGCCTGCGCTCTCGAGACACTTCCATCAGTTATTGATCTCCCAGATCGACCACATCAAAGAATCCTTGGCTATGTTGGAACTATCGGACCTTGGTTTGATTGGACAATGATCCATAAAATTGCCAAATGCAATAAAGTCAAAATAAAGTTAATTGGCCCCATGTTCAGCCCGCCCCAAGGAACTCTACCGCAAAACGTAGAGATCCATCCTCAATGCACTCATACTGAAGCTATTGCCGCAATACAGGGATTCGACATAGGGCTCATTCCCTTCAAGCAGACAGAACTCACTGACTCCGTGGACCCGATAAAATATTACGAATACCGAGCATTGGGTCTTCCGGTATTATCATCTCATTTCGGAGAGATGCGAAACCATGCCCACAAAGCAGGGGTTTTCATTCTCAGAGAAAACGATGACGCAATAAATGTTTCAAGCACAGTAGACTCTGCGCTGGACTATGTCAGCAGCACCAAAGAAATCATATCTTTCCGCAAGGAAAACTCTTGGTCCTCTCGATTCAATAATACCCATCTAATCTAGGCTCTGGGCGTTCGATGCAGGATCGAATCGAGGCTTGTGAAAGCGTAGCGCGCCTTCCTATGGCAAACCATATGAAACGGGGAAAGATTCTAGCAGGCTCCCTGAAAAACCCCTCTTAATGTTGTTCCGCCAAGAATTAAGCATCAGAACAGCCTACAAGAGATTTTTCTGGAGTTGGTAGATGGCCTTCACCGAAGCCAAGTATTCCGGCAAGCGCAAGCAAACCCGCAAGGAGTTGCTCTTGATCGAGATGGATCAGGTGGTACCGTGGAAGGTTCTGGTTACCCTGATCGAGTCGCATTACCCGAAGTGTGAAGCGGTCGTCCGGCGTATCCGCTGATGGCGATGCTACTAATGCTGAATTGATCCGGCTACAGCATCCGGCAACGAAGGAAGCGCTGTATAAGACCACTATACTACGCCAATTTGCCGCGAGGATTAGCCAAGAATGCCGTGCAAATGGTGGCGCCGTTCACCTTGTCGAATCTTTGGATGGCCCGCCGACAAATAGAGAGGTGCACCTGCAACGTGGGAATAGCCGCCGCGAGGTGATCGCAGCGGCTAATAGCGCCGAAATGAGCGGCTGGTCTGATCGTTTTTGATAGACTATCCACTTTCAAAATCGGCGAAAGCGAAGTCGATCAGCAATATCCGGCTACTTCAGACCTTCCTTGGGAAAATTCACTGCCATTCATTTCATGATTCTTCCAGCAACCTGTCAAAGAACCTACCCAGGATGAAATTAGGCATGAGGGGTTTTACAGAAGCCCCTTCTTTGGTCTTCTATATTTTTCCCGCCGAATGATAACAAATAAACTCCTCATAAACGGCACTACAAACAAGATCTGATTTATTCGATTCTTCAGATGAAGTCCATTCTATGCCGGCGCGACTAAAGAAAGACTCCAAATGAAATTTTTTCATATCCCACACCAGAACTCCGGTCGGAGATCTTTTGGATAATTCAATAATTGATCCAATAACTTGATCTTTTACCCCATCAGCGTATCTACTCATGGAATTATAGATCAGCATCGAGTTCAGGATAAGCAACATAGCAAGAGCGCTCGATATTATCCTCCTCCCATTATCAAACATTAGAATTAGCAAAAACAAGGCAAATGTATGAAGTTGCGGATTGAACCTTGCCCACCATGACTCGGGATTTACGATCGAAATGGCAAGCAGAGTCAATGTAACCCAGCAGAGATCCCTCTTGCCCTTACCACCTAAAGCAAAAACCATCCCTATAAGCAAAACCCCACTAAAAAGAGGCCCCCAGCCTGCGGCCCGAACATCTATCGCCTTAAATGCATCAATCTCACCAGGGTATATCGCAAATGGTATTTTTGCTGGAGGTAATGCTGTTGGCGCCCACGGACCATGATCCGAAGATTCAGAAAAAACACTTAAAACCAACCTTGTCCAGCGATCAAGAGAGTAAAACTCTATTCGCGTTTGCCCACTAATCAGATCATCAATCTTCTCCGCCCCAAGTGCCGGGTGAAAGATATGACGGCCATCAATAATATTATTTAAATATGGATTAACAACTAGAATCAGCGCAAATAATGAAACCATCAAACATAAACCCAGCGTCCTGCCAGCCATGTTTTTATATGAATACACAAGTGAGGCAGTGTTTTTCTCAAGAAATACCTGGAAAAGGCACCAGATTATGAAAGAAAGAAATATCACGCCCGAAAATACAAAGCCTGTAAACTTGAGTGTTGAAGCCCCCGCAATCCCTACAAGCACCAGAGGAAGCCCCTTATTAAAATCCGAGCTTATTAATTTATAAAGACCAAAAATTGATATAATCAGAAAGCCGCCAAGAGCGCCATCAACGTAGTTTGAGTAAACTTGACTAACTGCAATCGGATTCAGAGCAAGAGCTATACTAAAAATCATACGCGCAACTAGGGAGAACGGGATAACTGACAACCCGATCAAGAAAGTCGCAGCAATTATTAATGTATTCAAAGATTTTGAATACACAATATCGCCAGTCAACTCGGTAATGCCAGCCCCATAAAACCACGACAACTTCGGATAGTAACTGGTAAGATGCGAGTACTTCCCCGGAATATAGTTATTTATTAACGAGAACTCCCCCTTTATTAAATTAAGCATCGCATCTTGATGATAAGTAATTCCATCGTAATAAATATCTAATGCAGATTTTTGAAGAAAAATTGACCCGATTATTAGCACAAGCGCGGATGAAATCGATAAGATCGAGGCCCGAATGAAAAATCCCGCACCGATCGTTAGGATCAAAGCAATTATTGGAGAGTATTGTGCCAAAGAAGCCAGGCTGACTTTTGTTATCAAGAAAGAAAATGCTGTTGATAGTAAAAAAACAACCACCAACAACCCCGTCTCGTAACAGTACTCATGAGAATCGGCCGATTTGCTAAGCATATTAATCTTCATGACGGACACTTTAAGACTCATTTAAACTCTCAGGCGAAATTTTCAGACCATCAAAGATCGCACAGGACAAACATTAAATTATGCCATAATAAATAGCTATTTTCTCGCGAACACACCAGAAACCTTCCAGTTTCAATCGCGCCCAAAACCTACTTTGCTACGCTCTCTAAAAAGGCCAGATTCGCCCTCCTATCCTTGAGGTAAGCCGTCACAGGGAAATCGGTTGGCCCCGGCATTACCTGTACCACCTTGACTCCGGCACCCACAAAACTGCACAGAGAGCCATGGGCGTAGCGAGTAACCAGCCCTTGACCACACCGTAAACGCACCTGGATTTGCGATGGCGATTGCCAGCTGAGCCGATAAGGACAATGGCGCCATGGATAGTTTTTGTCGTCTGTTTGGCGAGAGCCTTAGCATAGAGCATCGGCGTTCACCATTGACCTCAAGCGCTTCACAACATGCCTGAGGTCATCTTAACAGTCGACTTGCTCGGATAGTGAGCCGTAGCCTCATCAACAACAGTATATCCGTCGACATACATCGAGGACGGATGCTTATGCCTTCTTCAATTTATTGACCAGCCCAGAGTTGTTCGAACGTGTAGAGGCAATGTTGCTACCCCATCGGGAGCGCCTGTTCCCGCCCACGGAGATGCGGTCCATGTTTATGGCACAGGCATTGAGCACTGATCGCTCCTGTCAAAAGGTAGTCAATGACATGGCCGTCATGCAATTGTTTGGCGGTTTGAGGCCGTGTAGCACGCACTGGTGGTTACTATCGCCTTCGTCAGCGGCTATTCAGCCAAGGCGGGCAGTGGATGGGACGGCCTGTTCGGCCGGTGGATGGCACGACGGTGTCAATGCCGGATACGGCAGCCAATCAAGCGGCCTATCCGCATTTGCTCGAACGGAGACACAACGGCATGGTCATCCCCAAAGGGTTAAGTGCCATTCGTCCCCATCCATTGTCCACCAATACCCTGTCGGAGTCCGCGAACGGTAGGTGGTAAGTGGCTCTATGCCAATGCTACCGGGTTACCGGAGCAGCACTTGCCGAGAATTCCTCGTGGCTTGGTATAGTCATCAACAGCAAGGCTCAAAGGTGATCCCCTCCCCCTCCAGACTTGGCTATCACTGCCATGAGAAGTATCCTGACACTCTCAAGCTTCGGCCTTTAGCTCGCCCGCCATCGACGGAGACTCAACTGAACGTCTCGCTACTGGGGCGATGTGACTCAGGAAAAACCTCCACCCCAAGCACCACCGACCAGCGAGATCAGCGTATCCACGAGTTCGTCAAAGCTCACTCCTCGTGCTATTGCACCGAATGCTCAGGCTGATTAATCCATCGGATGAACACCGACAGACGCGTTTGGGCATCCTAGGATTAGTTATCGCAACGGTCATTCAGAGGCTGTGACACCATGACGATTCTAGTTACCGGCAGTGCCGGCTTCATCGGCTCAAACTTCGTACTGGACTGGTTCGCCGGGCATGACGAACCAGTCGTCAGCCTGGACAAGTTGACCTACGCCGGCAATCGGGCGAACCTGGGCAGCCTTGATGGCGACGAACGACACACTTTCGTGCATGGTGACATCGGTGACAGCCCATTGGTTGCCGGGCTCCTGAAGCAGCATCAACCCCGGGCGGTACTGAACTTCGCAGCCGAATCCCATGTAGATCGGTCCATTCTCGGTCCCGAAGACTTTATCCAAACCAACGTGGTCGGAACTTTTCACCTACTTGAGGCTGTCCGCGCTTACTGGTGCACTCTGGACACCCCACACAAGGTCGAATTCCGCTTCCTGCACGTCTCCACTGACGAAGTCTATGGCTCGCTGGCACCTGACGCGCCTGCCTTTACCGAGAACAATCCTTATCAGCCCAACAGCCCGTACTCGGCGTCCAAGGCCGCATCCGATCACCTGGTCCGAGCCTATCACCACACCTACGGGCTACCAGTTCTGACCACTAACTGCTCGAATAACTATGGCCCCTATCACTTCCCGGAAAAACTGATCCCGCTGGTCATCCGCAATGCACTGGCCGGCGAAGCTCTGCCTATCTATGGGGATGGACAGCAGATTCGCGATTGGCTGTACGTCAAGGACCACTGCAGCGCCATTCGCCGCGTGCTGGAAGCCGGGAATGTTGGAGAAACCTATAATGTCGGCGGCTGGAACGAGAAAGCCAACCTGGAAGTGGTGCATCACATCTGCGATACCCTCGATCAAGAGGCACCCCGCAGCGACGGCCATAGTTATCGGGAGCAGATCAACTTCGTCAAAGATCGTCCCGGCCATGACCGCCGCTATGCCATCGATGCGACCCGACTGGAACGTGAGCTGGGCTGGAAGCCCGCGGAAACTTTCGAGACAGGCATTGCCAAGACCGTCCGCTGGTATCTGGACAACCAGGGATGGGTCGAGAACGTGGTTAGTGGGGCCTACCGGGAATGGCTGAGCAGACAGTACTCATGAGCAATATCCTGCTTCTCGGCGCCAACGGCCAAGTTGGCTGGGAGTTGCAACGGTCCCTAGCGCCCTTGGGCAGACTGATCATCTGTGATCGCAAGCGTGGTGATCTGGAAGACCTAGCAGGCCTACGCGCTCTGGTAAGCACCGAGCGACCCTCGATCATCGTGAACGCGGCCGCCTATACGGCTGTCGACAAGGCGGAAGCCGACGTCGACCGGGCGCGCCGAGTGAATGCCGAGGCCGTGGGACTGCTGGCAGAACTCGCCGCCGGGCTTGAAGCATGGTTTGTGCACTACTCCTCTGACTATGTGTTCGACGGCAGCGGAGAGCTCCCATTTTCCGAGGATTCGCCCACGGGACCATTGAATATCTACGGTCGAACCAAACTGGATGGCGAGCAAGCCATCCTGCACAGTGGATGCCGTCACCTGATATTCCGTACGAGCTGGGTCTACGCCGCACGCGGAGCGAACTTCGCCAAGACCATTCTACGTCTGGCGACAGATCGCGACGAGTTGCGAGTCATTGCGGACCAGATTGGAGCCCCGACCAGTGCCGAGCTGATTGCCGACATTACTGCCCAGGTACTCGCCCAGCTACGCCATCGTCCTGATGCCCAATCACTTTCCGGCATCTACCACTTGGCCGCTCAAGGTGCGACCAGCTGGCACGGCTATGCCCGTTTCGTCATCGAGCAAGCGACTCGCCTAGGACTGCCACTACGTACCTCTCCAGAACGGGTGCTACCGATCCACACTCAAGAGTACCCGCTGCCGGCGCCTCGCCCACTCAATTCCCGACTCGATACCCGCAAACTGCAGGCAGCCTTCGACTTGACCTTGCCTGCCTGGGAAACTCACGTTAAGCGGATGCTGGTCGAGCTGACAGGAGAAAAACTCGCATGAAGCGCAAAGGCATCATCCTTGCTGGTGGCGCAGGAACACGATTACACCCGGCCACGCTTTCCGTGTCCAAGCAGTTGCTGCCGGTGTACGACAAACCGATGATCTATTACCCGCTGAGCACACTGATGCTGGCGGGCATCCGCGACATTTTGATCATCTCTACGCTTCAGGACACTCCGCGCTTTGAGCAACTGCTCGGCGACGGCAACCAATGGGGCCTGAACCTGCAGTATGCCGTGCAACCCTCGCCGGACGGCCTGGCCCAGGCGCTCCTGATCGGCAAGGAGTTCATCGGTAACGACCTTTGCGCTCTGGTGCTGGGCGATAACATCTACCACGGCCACCACCTGCAGGAGCTCCTGGCCAGCGCCATGCAGCAGAAAAGCGGCGCCACCGTCTTTGCATACCACGTGCATGACCCCGAACGGTACGGCGTTGTGGAGTTCGACGCAGGCGGTAAGGCCATCAGTCTGGAAGAAAAACCCACGCAGCCAAAATCCAGCTATGCCGTGACAGGGCTGTATTTCTACGACCAGCGTGTCGTCGAAATCGCCAAGAGCCTCCGCCCTTCCGCGCGCGGCGAGTTGGAGATCACCGACGTCAATCGCCACTATCTAGAGCAGGGCGAACTGTCGGTAGAAATCATGGGCCGCGGCTACGCCTGGCTGGACACCGGCACCCATGAGTCGCTGCTAGATGCCAGCCAATTCATCGCCACCCTGGAGAACCGGCAGGGACTCAAGGTAGCGTGCCCCGAGGAGATTGCCTTCCGCCAGGGCTGGATCAGTCCCGAAGACCTACAACGCCTGGCTATACCGCTGTCCAAAAGCGGCTACGGTCTGTATCTCCAACACCTTTTGACGCAAACGGTCTACTGATGAAAGTCACCCCACTGGCCATCCCGGATGTTCTAGTGATCGAACCTCAAGTCTTCGGCGACAGCCGCGGCTTCTTCCTCGAAAGCTACAACCGGCAGAAGTTCGAACAGGCGATTGCTCGCGAGGTCGATTTCGTCCAGGACAACCACTCCCGCTCATCCCGAGGCGTGCTACGCGGGCTGCACTACCAGATCCGCCAGCCCCAGGGAAAACTGGTTCGCGTCGTCCGGGGCGAGGTATTCGACGTCGCCGTGGACCTCCGCCGCAGCTCATCAACTTTCGGTCAGTGGGTCGGTCAGCTCCTCAGCGAAGAGAACAAATTGCAGATGTGGATTCCCGAGGGTTTCGCCCACGGCTTCCTGGTGCTCAGCGAAAGCGCCGAGTTCCTCTACAAGACCACGAACTTCTGGGCGCCGGCGCATGAGCGTTGTATCGCATGGGACGATCCGGATTTGGCCATCGAGTGGCCCCTTGACAGGGAACCTGCACTGTCCTGGAAGGATCGCGAAGGCTGTCGGCTGGCGGACGCCGAGCTCTTCGACTGAAAGTCCCTGAGACGTAGCCCCATAGCTACCCGAGCGCCTGCCCCATCATCCGAAGGTCACTGCCCCACTAAGGACAGATCGGTGTAGCATCCACAGTGGATACGATCCCACGCGATGTATGCCGCCTTGAACCATCACCTCACCCGCTGGCGCTCCCTGGCCTTCCTCACACTTCTGCTGGCACCGCTGCTCTGGCCGCTGCACCACCTCGCCGACCGCTACTACAGCGAACAGATTGCCCAGCAAAACCAGCAAACCCTTGATCTCTACGTCGCCAACCTGCTCGGTACACTTCGCCGTTACGAAGATCTGCCGCCGATCCTCGGCGAGCTGCCCACCCTGCGAGCAGCATTGCAGTCTCCCGGCAACCTGGCCCAGCAGAATGCCGCCAACCTGGAGCTGGCCCGCATCCGCGGCCGTACCGGCGCCGACGTCATCTACCTGATGCGTCCAAACGGGATCACCCAAGCCGCTTCCAACTGGGACCAGCCCGACAGCTTCGTCGGCCGCAATTTCTCGTTCCGCCCCTACTATAAGGAAGCGATGCAGGGGCGCCCGGCACGCTTCTTCGGCCTGGGCACTACCTCCAAGCGCCGCGGCTACTTCTTCGCCAGCGAGGTGCGTGATGGGGAAACGCTGCTGGGCGTACTGGTGGTGAAGGTCGACCTGGAGCACATGGAGCAACTGTGGGGCAATACGCCCGACCAGTTGCTGGTGATGGACAGCGACGGCGTGGTCATCCTGTCCTCCAACAAGGCCTGGCGCTTCCATTCCAGCCGGGAACTGTCGCCTGCCAAACAGCGCGAAATCGCCGAGAACATCCCTTATCCTGTGTTGCACCCTGCGCCGCTGAAGATCGACCAGCGCCGCTGGATCAGCCAGAGCCGCGAACTGCCGGAGACCAACTGGACCGTCAGCATCTACACCCCCCGCACTCAGGTGGACGGCCCGGTGCGCAGTGTCGTGCTGATCGGCGCTGCCACCCTTGTCGCGCTGCTCCTGCTGCTGTCGCTGCTGACCATCAGCCGCCGCCACTATCTGGAGCGCATCGAGCTCGAAGAACAGGCCAAGCACGAACTGGAGCTGCGCGTACAGGAGCGCACCCAGGAGTTGGAAGACGCCAACAGCCGCCTGCAGGAGGAAGTCAGCAACCGCGAGCAGGCGCAGCGCGAGCTGATGCACGCCCAGGATGAAGTGGTGCAGGCCGGCAAGCTCACCGCCCTGGGCACCATGTCCGCCAGCATCAGCCATGAACTCAACCAGCCGCTGGCAGCGATCCGCAGCTACGCCGACAACGCCCGTGTACTGCTCGACCACGAGCGCTACGACGACGCACGCGGCAATCTCGAGCAGATCGGCGAACTGACCGGGCGCATGGCCTCGATCATCGGCCACCTCAAGGCCTACGCCCGCGGGGCCCGGCGCGCGCCAGAGAACGTCGCCTTGCAACCGGCGATCAACGATGCCCTGGCGCTGGTCGCGCCGCGCCGCCAATCGATGAACGTGGAACTGCTGCGTGACCTGCCGGATGCGGCGATCTGGGTTCAGGCCGGCGAGACCCGGCTGCGGCAGGTTCTCTCCAACCTGTTGTCCAACGCCCTCGACGCGCTCACCGAGAAAGCGCCACCGCGGCGCATCTGGCTGACCGCCGAGCAGACGCCCGAGCGCATCATCCTGTCCCTGCGCGACAACGGCCCCGGCTTCTCCGAGCAGGCGCTGGCCCATGCTCGCGAACCTTTCTTCACCACCAAGACCAGTGCCAAGGGCCTCGGTCTCGGGCTGGCCATCTGCGACACCCTGTTACGCACTCTCGGCGGACACCTGGAGTTGGGGAATCACCCCGAAGGCGGCGCTCTCGTACAATTGCACCTGTTGCCGGGCATCCCCGGCGTGACTTCGACGCCGCAGGAGGAAACCCGCGCATGAGTTCGGCCGCGCCCTTCGATTCCACCACCCAGGTGCTCCTGATCGACGACGATCCGCATCTGCGCCAGGCACTGTGCCAGACCCTCGACCTGGCTGGCTTCAAGGTCGTCTCCCTGGCCGACGCGCACCAGCTCGATACGCAGCAGGCGCGTGACTGGCCCGGGGTGATCGTCAGCGATATCCGCATGCCCGGCATCGACGGCCTGCAGTTGCTGGAGCAGTTGCACGCCCAGGATGCTGAGCTGCCGGTGATCCTGGTCACCGGCCACGGCGACGTGCCGCTGGCGGTCAAGGCCATGCGCTCGGGCGCCTACGATTTCCTGGAAAAGCCCTTCCCCAGCGATGCACTGCTCGACAGCGTGCGCCGCGCCCTCGATGTGCGCCGCCTGGTGCTGGAGAACCGCAGCCTGCGCCTGGCGCTTTCCGAACAGAAGGAATTGCGCGGCCGCCTGGTCGGTCAGTCCGCCCCGATGCAACGCCTGCAGCAGCAAGTCGCCTCGCTGTCGGCGATCCAGGCCGACGTGCTGATCCTCGGTGAGACCGGCTCCGGCAAGGAGGTGGTCGCCCGCGCCCTGCATGACCTGTCCAGCCGTCGCAACGGTCCCTTCGTCGCCATCAACGCCGGCGCACTGGCCGAGTCGGTGGTGGAAAGCGAGCTGTTCGGTCATGAGCAAGGCGCCTTCACCGGCGCGCAGAAGCGGCGCATCGGCAAATTCGAATACGCCAATGGCGGCACGCTGTTCCTCGACGAAATCGAAAGCATGAGCCTGGATGTGCAGGTCAAGCTGCTGCGCCTACTACAGGAGCGCACGGTAGAACGCCTGGGCTCCAACCAGCTCATTCCGCTGGATATCCGCATCATCGCGGCAACCAAGGAAGACCTGCGCCTGGCTGCTGACGAAGGTCGTTTCCGCGCCGATCTTTATTACCGCCTGAACGTCGCCAGCCTGCGCATACCTCCGCTGCGCGAGCGCGGCGACGACATTCTTCTATTGTTCCAGCACTTCGCCGAGCGCGGCGCACAGCGACATGGCCTGACACCGCGTCCCCTCGACTCCGCCCAACGCGCACAACTGTTGGCCCACGGTTGGCCGGGCAATGTCCGCGAGCTGCAGAACGCCGCGGAACGCTATGCGCTGGGGCTGGATCTGGGGCTCGACGAGAGCGGCGCCCATACGAGCCCGGCCTCTGCCGGCACGGGTCTGAACGAACAGGTCGAGGCCTTCGAGCGCTCGTTGATTGCCGCCGAGATGAGCCGTCCGCACAACTCGCTGCGCAGCCTCGCCGAAGCCCTCGGGGTGCCGCGCAAGACGCTGCACGACAAGCTGCGCAAGCACGGGTTATTGCTTAACTCAGGCGAGAGCGACGACCGAGAAGGCTAGCTGACAGCACCACATCGGATAACGTCTTTTTCTATAAGGCTTCTGGCGTTACCATCCGCAAGCTATATAGAACACCGCTCCACCGCATCGGACTCTTGTTCTTTCATACGGACTTGTCGAGGTAGTTGTACGTGTCAACCCCTTTGGTCATCGATCTTGATGGCACCCTTATACACAGCGACCTACTACTCGAATCCGGCCTGAGCTTTCTCAAGCGCCACCCGCTGAAGGCTCTCTCGCCGCTGCGCTGGCTGGCGCAAGGGAAAGCCAATCTGAAAAGCCGCCTGGCTCATTCCGCACCTGTCGACGTCTCCGTGTTGCCGTATAACAAAGACGTGCTGGAGTTGATCCACAGAGAAAAGCAGCAGGGTCGCCGGATCGTTCTAGCAACGGCTAGCCATCACAGTTACGCGCGGGAGATCGCCGATCACCTTGGAGTTTTCGATCAGGTTCTGGCCTCCGATGAGCAGACCAACCTCTCCGCAGAACGTAAACGCGATGCGCTGGTTGCCGAATTCGGCGTGCAGGGCTTCGATTACGCAGGCAACTCTGGCGACGACCTTCCGGTCTGGAAAGCAGCGCGGCGTGCCTATGTTGTGAACTCCAACGGCAAGATCAGCCGCCGCGCGCACGACCATGGAAATGTAGAAAGCGAAATCAAGCGTGAAGCCCAAGTCGCCCGCACATGGTTCAAGGCCCTGAGGATCCATCAATGGGCCAAGAACGCGCTGATTTTCGTGCCCTTGCTTGCCAGTCACCGTATATTCGAGCCACAGCTTCTGCTCAACGGCCTGCTGGCTTTCCTATTCTTCGGCCTCTGCGCGTCCAGCGTTTATGTGCTGAACGATTTGCTCGATCTAGAAGATGATCGACACCACTCCAGCAAGTGTCGTCGTCCCTTCGCCAGCGGAGCTCTGTCGATCCAGAGTGGGTTGCTCGCTTTTCCAATATTGCTACTTGTTGGCTTTCTGGGCTCTGCATGGCTCTTGCCATGGAAGTTCAGCCTGGCTCTGGCCGCCTACTACCTACTCACACTGGCGTACTCCTTCTGGCTAAAACGCAGAATGGCGGTTGACGTCATCGTGCTGGCGATGCTGTATACCTCACGCATCATTGCAGGCACCTTTGCGTTCGGCGTGAAGCTGACATTCTGGATGCTGGCCTTCTCAATGTTCATATTCCTCAGCCTTGCGCTGGTAAAACGCTATGCCGAGCTGCGTGAAGCAAGGATGAAAGGCAAGAGCCAGAAAACCCGTGGCCGCGGCTACTACCCAGACGACCTGGAGATGGTGGCGTCACTGGGCGCGGCATCCGGCTATCTGTCTGTCATGGTCCTGGCCCTCTATATCCAAGATGCAGCTACCGCAGCGATGTACCACTATCCACAACTGATCTGGCTGGCTTGCCCACTTCTGCTGTTCTGGATCACTCGTGTCTGGATGCTTACCCATCGAGGTTTGATGCATGACGACCCAGTCGTCTTCGCCATCAAGGACCGAGCCAGCCTGGTGATTGGCGCAGCCTTCTCTCTCATTTTCTGGGTAGCGGCCTGATGGCTCGGGAGTTGGCGTCCTGGGGACGCTATCCTTACTTTCCCCAAGAACGGCACCCTTGCGCCTGGCAAAGCGAATTGCCGACGCTCTTACGCCGACTGGCAGAAAACCCGCAAGGTACCCTGCCCTATGGCAACGGTAGAAGCTACGGAGATAGCTGCTTGGCGCTGAGTGGCGAATTGCTCCAGACCCGGCAGTTGGATCGATTAATAGCCGCCGACTGGGACACCGGAGTAGTTCGCGCCGAAGCCGGCGTTACCTTGGCTGAAATTCTGGCCGTAGCCATTCCTCGCGGCTGGTTTCTGCCCGTCACCCCAGGTACCAAGTTTGTCACCCTGGGTGGCGCGCTGGCCAATGATGTGCACGGCAAGAATCACCATCTCCGCGGGACCTTTGGCCGCCATGTGCGGCGCTTCAGCCTCCTGCGCTCTGATCAGCAAGAGCCGCAGATCTGCTCAACGCAGGAAAATTCCGAGCTGTTTCGCGCGACCATCGGCGGCCTGGGACTGACCGGCGTGATCACCTGGATCGAATTGCAACTGATGCGAGTCGCCTCAAGCCAAATAGACAGCATCACCGTGCGTTTCGACTCCCTCAGCGAGTTCTTCGCCCTATCTGAAGAGTTCGACAGGACGCACGAGTACACCGTGGCCTGGATCGACTGCCTAGCCAAGGGTAACTCTGCCGGCCGAGGTGTATTCTCCGTGGGCAACCATGCTCGTGACGGACAGCTTCAGTTCGATGGACGGACACGCCTGAGCGTTCCACTGACTCCGCCCCTCAGCCTGATGAACGGCCTTAGTCTGAAACTATTCAATAATGCTTACTTTCACCTACACAAACCTGGGCGCCACAGCTCCCGGGGTAGCTATGATCCGTTCTTCTACCCCCTGGATAGCATCCTGCACTGGAATCGCATCTATGGCCGCAAGGGCTTCCAGCAGTATCAGTGCGTGATTCCCGATCCGGCGGCCGAAACCGTCATGACCGAGATACTCGCCAGCATCTCGTCCAGCAGTAGCGGTTCGTTCCTCGCCGTTATGAAGCGTTGCGGCAACGTGCCCTCCCCAGGCCTGATGTCCTTCCCCATGCCTGGAGTTTCCCTGGCACTGGACTTCCCGCAACGACAGCACCTAGAGGCAGGGCTGTTCCAACGTCTTGACCAGATCGTCAGGACAGCAGGCGGACGCCTCTATCCGGCCAAGGACGCTCACATGTCTGCCGATGACTTCCGCGCCTTCTACCCTGCCTGGCAGCAGGTCGACGCTCTGCGCGACCCCGCCCTTCTATCTCAATTCTGGAAACGCGTGACCCAAGCATGAAAAACATCCTGATCATCGGAGCCACCTCCACTATTGCCAACGCTTGTGCACGTTCCTGGGCCGCCCAACAAGCTCGCTTCTTCCTGGTCGGTAGAAACACCGAACGACTCGCTCAGGTTGCCGACGACCTGCGTGCCCGCGGCGCTAAAGAAGTGCTGACCTATCCCTTGGACATGAACGATTTGCCGGCCCACGAAGCCATGCTTGGCAGCGCCTTTTCCAGCCTCGGCACCCTGGATATCAGCTTGATCGCCCACGGCACCCTGCCCGACCAATCAGCCTGCCAGCAGGATGTTGAACTGGCCCTGCGCGAATTTTCCAGTAATGGCATCAGCGTAATTGCCCTGCTTACCCGGCTGGCCAACCGCTTTGAGCAACAGCGCAGTGGCACCATTGCGGTGATTTCCTCGGTAGCGGGTGACCGCGGTCGCCCCTCCAACTATCTCTACGGCACAGCCAAAGCTGCGGTCTCAACTTTCTGTGAAGGACTGCGTGCGCGCCTCTTCAAATCTGGCGTGCATGTACTGACGATCAAGCCTGGCTTTGTCGACACCCCGATGACCCAAGGCCTACCGCTGCCCAAGGCGCTGGTCGCGACACCAGAACGAGTAGCCAAGGATATCGTCAGTGCCATCGAGAATAAGAAAGGCAGTATTTATACACCAAACTTCTGGGCGCTAATAATGCTCATAATCCGAAGCATCCCACAATTCATCTTCAAGCGCATTTCACTTTGATGAAAACACTAAAAATGCCGACCACCAATACAAGACAACGAAATCACAACACCAATTGAAACCAAAGCCACACAGCAAAATCCTATTAATTTAATTACTGCGCTCGCCAATCAAAAATCCCAGCAGCCATAAATGACCACATCAACAAGAATCGCAACTCTCTATATACTTTTCGCCATGATAGCGACAATCATCAACATTGGCGCACAAGATTTATGCACTCGATTTTATACTGGCCCTTTTAGCATTTTGCTTTCCATAACCATAGGAACAGCCGCAGGCCTGGTCACAAAATATATACTTGACAAACACTACATCTTCCGATTTGAAACTCGAGACACCCTGCATGATAGCAAGCTCTTTGCCTTGTACAGCCTCATGGGCCTAGCTACCACAGCAATTTTCTGGGGTTTTGAATTTACTTTTCAGCACATATTTGAAAGTAAGGAAATGCGCTATCTTGGGGGCATTATCGGATTAGCCATAGGATACATTACGAAATATCACCTTGATAAAAAATTTGTTTTCTACACAGACAAAGAGCAATCAACCCAGCCACAAACTAGCCGCCCATAAAACTGGCTCACTGTGCCCCACGCGGAAGACAGATTTGACTTTCAGGAAGATCAGGCTCAATCCCGGAAATCGTAGAGCAAACGCTTGATCACGTTGATGTGGTGACTCACTTCTGGCGGCAGACTGATTTGCATGATGAAGCCGCCGCCCTCACAGCAGAAGCTATCCGACCGATAGTTCCTACTGCTAAAGGAGAAGAGCAACGTCGCATCAAACAGGGCCGTCTTGATATCGCCCCTCTGGCGACTACTCACAGAGCTCCAATGCCCGAGAGTGGTTTACAGAGCGTTTTTCTGACGCTTTGAGAACCTGCTCGTCGCCCCTTGATATCAAACCCGCGCAAGACCCTGCACGACAAGCTGCGCAAACACGGCCTGCTCTTCTCCGGTGGCGGGAATCCCGCCGACGATGTCGACGGCTGAGCAAGAATCCGCCTATTCGACGGGCTATTTCCCCCAGGCAAAGCCCGGAAACCGGGGCTTGGCGGACTGGCACACCCCTTGCTCTTCACTCGCCGATGCGCCTTGCGCATCGCTTCGTGCTGCACCTGCTTGCAGCACGCCCTCCGGGCCACGAACCCGGCGGTGTCCTTCGGCCTCCATGCCATCCAGCGCCTTCGGCGCTTCGCCGGGAGCAGCGATCCTGCCCCGGCCAATCCCCCCTCTTTTGCGTAACGCTGGCCCCATCCTGGGGCCTTCACTTGTATCCGATTGTTCCAGCCGCCCTACGTCGCCTCCTCCGTGCCGGAACGCCAGCGCCCGCCGCCAGCACGCCCCTGCCTGAATGACCCGCGCCCAGACCTGCCACGAAGCGGTCACAATAACGCGATCAAATTTTCACGAAATCCTCTCTAAATCGGGCGTTATCAGAAAATTCCTTCTATCTTGTCTGCGGGGTGAGCGGGGCTGGACTACCGCTCAATACATTGGATAGCAAGCTATTGACCTACATCAGGGAGTGTCCCTGACAGACGGCGCCTAATAGCTACACTCTCCAACTTCCTATAGGGAGATTCTTAAATGTCGCAAGAAAGCAGCCAAAAATTAAAACTCGGCGCGCTGACTGCCCTGGTCGTCGGTTCCATGATTGGCGGGGGTATCTTCTCCCTCCCGCAAAACATGGCCGCCAGTGCTGACGTCGGCGCCATCCTCATCGGTTGGGCCATTACCGCGGTCGGGATGCTGACCCTGGCATTCGTCTTCCAGACCCTGGCCAACCGCAAACCTGAACTCGACGGCGGTGTGTACGCCTACGCCAAGGCCGGCTTCGGCGACTACATGGGTTTCTCCTCAGCCTGGGGCTACTGGATCAGCGCCTGGCTCGGCAACGTCGGTTACTTCCTCCTTCTATTCAGCACCCTGGGCTACTTCTTCCCGATCTTCGGCAAGGGCGACACCCTACCGGCAGTGATCTGCGCGTCGGTGTTGCTGTGGGCCCTGCACTTCCTGGTGCTGCGCGGGATCAAGGAGGCGGCGTTCATCAACACCATCACGACCGTCGCCAAGATCGTGCCGCTGTTCCTGTTCATCCTGATCTGCCTGTTCGCCTTCAAGCTGGACATCTTCACCGCTGACATCTGGGGCGCGAGCAATCCGGAACTGGGCAGCGTGATGAACCAGGTGCGCAACATGATGCTGGTCACCGTCTGGGTGTTCATCGGTATCGAAGGCGCGAGCATCTTCTCCTCCCGTGCGGAAAAACGTTCCGACGTCGGTAAGGCCACTGTGATCGGCTTCATCACCGTACTGCTCCTGCTGGTGCTGGTGAACGTGCTGTCCATGGGCGTGATGACCCAACCGGAACTGGCCAAGCTGCAGAACCCGTCGATGGCCCTGGTACTGGAGCACGTCGTCGGTCACTGGGGTGCGGTGCTGATCAGCGTCGGTCTGCTGATTTCCCTGCTGGGTGCCCTGCTCTCCTGGGTGCTGCTGTGCGCCGAGATCATGTTCGCCGCGGCCAAGGACCACACCATGCCGGAGTTCCTCCGTCGGGAGAACGCCAACCAGGTGCCGGCCAACGCCCTGTGGCTGACCAACATCTGCGTGCAGATCTTCCTGGTGGTGACCTTCTTCTCCTCGGGCAGCTCCGACGGGATGGACCCGTACACCAAGATGCTGCTGCTGGCCACCTCGATGATCCTCATCCCGTACTTCTGGTCCGCGGCCTACGCCCTGCTGCTGGCAGTCAAAGGCGAGACCTATGACAAGGACCCGGGTGACCGCACCAAGGACCTGATCATCGCGGCTATCTCGGTCATCTATGCCATCTGGCTGATCTACGCCGGTGGCCTGAAATACCTGCTGCTGTCGGCGCTGCTGTACGCGCCGGGCGTCATCCTCTTCGCTAAAGCGAAACATGAAGTGGGCCAACCCATCTTCACCAATGTCGAGAAGCTGATCTTCGCAGGCGTCGTCATCGGCGCACTGATTGCGGCCTACGGCCTCTACGACGGCTTCCTCACTCTGTAACTCCTGGAGACATCTCATGAGCACGGAAAAAACCAAACTTGGCGTTCATTCTGAAGCTGGCAAATTGCGCAAAGTGATGGTCTGCTCGCCTGGACTCGCCCACCAACGCCTGACCCCGAGCAACTGCGACGAGTTGCTGTTCGACGACGTAATCTGGGTAAACCAGGCCAAGCGCGACCATTTCGACTTCGTCACCAAGATGCGTGAGCGTGGCATCGACGTCCTTGAAATGCACAACCTGCTGACCGAGACCGTCCAGAACCCCGAGGCCCTGAAGTGGATCCTCGACCGCAAGATCACCAACGACAGCGTTGGTGTAGGTCTGACCCAGGAACTGCGTGGCTGGCTGGAAAGCCTGGAGCCGCGCAAGCTGGCCGAATTCCTCATCGGTGGCGTGGCCGCTGACGACATCCCCGACAGCGAAGGCGCCAAGGCGCTGAAGATGTACCGCCAGTACCTGGGCCACTCCAGCTTCCTGCTGCCGCCGCTGCCCAACACCCAGTTCACCCGCGACACCACCTGCTGGATCTACGGCGGCGTGACCCTGAACCCGATGTACTGGCCGGCGCGACGTCAGGAAACCCTGCTGACCACCGCCATCTACAAGTTCCACCCGGAATTCACCAACGCCGAATTCGAAGTCTGGTACGGCGATCCGGACAAGGACCACGGCATGTCCACCCTGGAAGGTGGCGACGTGATGCCGATCGGCAACGGCGTCGTCCTGATCGGCATGGGTGAGCGTTCCTCCCGCCAGGCCATCGGCCAGGTAGCCCAGAGCCTGTTCGCCAAGGGCGCTGCCGAGAAAGTCATCGTCGCCGGGCTGCCCAAGTCCCGCGCCGCCATGCACCTGGACACCGTCTTCACCTTCTGCGACCGCGACCTCGTCACCGTCTTCCCGGAAGTGGTCAAGGAAATCGTGCCCTTCATCCTGCGTCCGGACGAGAAGAGCCCCTACGGCATCAACGTCCAGCGCGAAGAGAAGGACTTCATCACCGTCGTCGCCGAGTCGCTGGGCCTGAAGAAACTGCGCGTCGTGGAAACCGGCGGCAACAGCTTCGCCGCCGAGCGCGAGCAGTGGGACGACGGCAACAACGTGGTGTGCCTGGAGCCGGGCGTGGTAGTCGGCTATGACCGCAACACCTACACCAACACCCTGCTGCGCAAGGCCGGTGTGGAAGTCGTCACCATCAGCGCCGGCGAACTGGGCCGGGGCCGTGGCGGCGGTCACTGCATGACCTGCCCGATCATTCGTGACCCGATCGATTACTGATTCCAACAGAGCGCACACACCCTGCCAGGCGGCCCGAACAGGGCCGCCCACCTCGCCAACCGCTAAGCCCGACGGCGAGGCCGAGAATTCCATCCAAGGAGAAAGATCATGGCTTTCAACATGCACAACCGTAACCTGCTCAGCCTGATGCACCACAGCACCCGCGAGCTGCGCTATCTCCTCGACCTGTCCCGCGACCTCAAGCGCGCCAAGTACACCGGCACCGAGCAGCAACACCTCAAAGGCAACAACATCGCCCTGATCTTCGAAAAAACCTCGACCCGCACCCGTTGCGCCTTCGAAGTGGCCGCCTATGACCAGGGCGCCAACGTCACCTACATCGACCCGAACTCCTCGCAGATCGGCCACAAAGAGAGCATGAAGGACACCGCCCGCGTGCTCGGCCGCATGTACGACGCCATCGAATACCGTGGCTTCAAGCAGGAGATCGTCGAGGAACTGGCCAAGTACGCCGGCGTGCCGGTATTCAACGGCCTGACCGACGAATATCACCCGACCCAGATGCTGGCCGACGTGCTGACCATGCGCGAGCACAGCGACAAGCCGCTGCACGACATCGCTTACGCCTACCTGGGCGACGCCCGCAACAACATGGGTAACTCCCTGCTGCTGATCGGCGCCAAGCTGGGCATGGACGTACGCATCGCCGCGCCCAAGGAACTCTGGCCGACCGACGAACACGTCGCCGCCTGCAAGAAGTTCGCTGAAGAAAGCGGCGCCCGCATCACCATCACCGAAGACCCGAAAGTGGCGGTCAAGGGCGTGGACTTCATCCACACCGACGTGTGGGTCTCCATGGGTGAGCCGGTGGAAGCCTGGGGCGAGCGCATCAAGGAACTGCTGCCCTACCAGGTCAACATGGACATGATGAAGGCCGCCGGCAACCCGCGCGTGAAGTTCATGCACTGCCTGCCCGCCTTCCACAACAGCGAAACCAAGGTCGGCAAGCAGATCGCCGAGCAGTACCCGAACCTGAAGAACGGCATCGAAGTCACCGAAGACGTCTTCGAGTCCCCGTACAACATTGCCTTCGAGCAGGCGGAAAACCGCATGCACACCATCAAGGCAATCCTCGTTTCGACCCTCGCCGACATGTAATGCCGGGCCGTCCCCGGACCGCGACGCCGTCGCCGGTCCGGGGGCGTTTCCACTCTTTCGGAGGTAATGAATATGCGTATCGTCGTCGCATTGGGCGGCAACGCCCTGCTGCGTCGTGGCGAGCCCATGACTGCCGACAACCAGCGCGCCAACGTGAAGATCGCCGCCGAGCAGATCGCCAAGGTCGCTCCGGGCAACGAACTGGTGATCGCTCACGGCAACGGCCCGCAGGTTGGCCTTCTGGCCCTGCAGGGCGCGGCCTATGAAAAGGTCTCCCCGTATCCGCTGGACGTCCTGGGTGCCGAGACCGAAGGCATGATCGGCTACATGATCGAACAGGAAATGGGCAACCTGCTGCCGTTCGAAGTGCCGTTCGCCACCATCCTCACCCAGGTCGAAGTCGACGCCAAGGACCCGGCCTTCCAGAACCCGACCAAGCCGATCGGCCCGGTCTACTCCAAGGAAGAAGCCGAAGCCCTGGCCAAGGCGAAAGGCTGGAGCATCGCGCCCGACGGCGACAAGTTCCGTCGTGTGGTCGCCAGCCCACGCCCGAAGCGCATCTTCGAGATCCGCCCGGTCAAGTGGCTGCTGGAGAAAGGCACCATCGTCATCTGTGCGGGCGGCGGCGGCATCCCGACCATGTACGACGAAGCCGGCAAGAAGCTCTCCGGCGTCGAAGCGGTGATCGACAAGGACCTGTGCTCCTCGCTGCTGGCCCAGGAACTGTCGGCTGACATCCTGATCATCGCCACCGACGTGGACGCGGCCTACATCGACTGGGGCAAACCGACCCAGAAGGCCATCGCCCAGGCCCACCCGGACGAACTGGAACGCCTCGGCTTCGCCGCAGGCTCCATGGGTCCGAAGGTCATGGCGGCCATCGAGTTCGCCCGCAACACCGGCAAGGACGCGGTGATCGGCTCGCTGGAAAACATCGTGGCCATCACCGAAGGCAAGTCCGGCACCCGCGTCAGCACCAAGAAAGCTGGCATCGAGTACCGCTGAGCAATACCCGCAGTATCCCCGGGAGCCCATCGTGGCTCCCGGTTCTCCCCTCCTTCCGTAGTCCTCGCTCCATCTGTACGGAAATTCGTCGTCTTCTTCCGCCAAATCCTGGCGTTAGCGTGACTCGACGGTCATCATCCTCGTCAGCTAAAGCATTCGAATCACTCTAGCCACCGCTGGCTTTGTGCCATCGGGCCGCCCCGCCTTGGGCAACTACCGCCCGAACGCACAAGATGGACTTGCTGAAGGAGTTTCCGAGAGATGTCTCGACTACCGGTCATCGTTGGTTTTGGTGGGTATAACGCTGCGGGCCGCAGCTCGTTCCACCATGGGTTCCGCCGCACCGTCCTCGAATCCATGGAGAGCGCCGCTCGCCAGGAAACCCTCGCCGGCCTCGCTGTCATGATGAAGCTGGTGAAGTTCGACGCCGGGCACTACCGCGACGCCGAGGGCCAAACCCTCACCCTCGCCGAAATCGAACAGCGCTTCGCCGACCAGATCCGCCAGTCCACCCTGATCCGCCGCATCGAGCTGCAATACCTCGACGTCGATGCCGCCCACTGCCACAAGAGCATCACCCTCGGTGCCGCTGGCAGCCCGGTCACCTTCAGCACCCAGCGCAAGCAACTGCCCGAGCCGCTGCCGGCCAACTGGTCGGTGGAAGAACTCGAAGGCGGTGAAGTCCGCGTCACCCTGCACGACAGCTGCGAATTCAAGGTCGACAGCTACCGCGCGCTGCCGGTGAAGTCCGCCGGCCAGTTGCCCACCGGCTTCGAGCCGAGCGAACTGTACAACTCGCGCTTCCACCCGCGCGGCCTGCAGATGTCCGTGGTTGCCGCCACCGACGCGGTGCGCTCCGTCGGCATCGACTGGCAGACCATCTGCGACAAGGTGCAGCCCGACGAAATCGCCGTGTTCTCCAGCAGCATCATGAGCCAGCTGGACGAAAACGGTTACGGCGGCCTGCTGCAATCGCGCCTGCGCGGCCACCGCGTGTCGGCCAAGCAGCTGCCGCTGGGCTTCAACAGCATGCCCACCGACTTCATCAATGCCTACGTGCTGGGCAGCGTCGGCATGACCGGCAGCATCACCGGCGCCTGCGCCACTTTCCTCTATAACCTGCAGAAAGGCATCGACGTCATCACCACCGGCCAGGCCCGCGTGGCCATCGTCGGCAACGCCGAAGCGCCGATCACCTCCGAGATCATCGAGGGCTATGCCGCCATGGGCGCGCTGGCCACCGAGGAAGGCCTGCGCCACATCGAAGGCCGCGACAGTGTCGACTTCCGCCGCGCCAGCCGCCCGTTCGGCGAAAACTGCGGCTTCACCCTGGCCGAATCCGCGCAGTACGTGGTGCTGATGGATGACGAACTGGCCCTGGAGCTGGGCGCCGAAATCCACGGCTCGGTGCCGGACGTGTTCATCAATGCCGACGGCTTCAAGAAGTCCATCTCCGCCCCCGGCCCGGGCAACTACCTGACCATGGCCAAGGCCGTGGCCGCCGCCGCGCAGATCGTCGGCGAAAAGAGCGTGCGCCAGCACAGCTTCGTCCATGCCCACGGCTCCAGCACCCCGGCCAACCGCGTCACCGAATCGGAAATCCTCGACCGCGTCGCCACCGCCTTCGGCATCAGCGAATGGCCCGTCACCGCGGTAAAAGCCTTCGTCGGCCACTCCCTGGCCACCGCCAGCGCCGACCAGCTGATCTCCGCCCTGGGCACCTTCCGCTACGGCGTGATCCCCGGCATCAAGACCGTGGACAAGTTCGCCGACGACGTCTTCAAGGACCATATCGCCCTGTCCAACACCGATGTGCGCCGCGACGACCTGGAAGTCTGCTTCATCAACTCCAAGGGCTTCGGCGGCAACAACGCCACCGGCGTGCTGTTGTCCCCGGCCGTCACCGAGAAGATGCTGCGCAAGCGCCATGGCGATGCCGCCTTCGCCGACTACCAGGCCCGCCGCGAAGCCACCCGCGCCGCCGCCCGCCAGTACGACGAAGCCGCGACCCAGGGCCGTTTCGACATCATCTACAACTTCGGCAACGACATGATCGACGAGCAGGCCATCGAGATCAGCGACAAGGGCGTACAGGTACCGGGCTTCAGCCAGGCCATCGCCTACAAGAAGGACGAGCGCTTCCGCGACATGCTCGACTGATCGCCGCCGCTCCACGAAAAAGCCGGGCAGATGCCCGGCTTTTTCATTTCTGACGCGATAGGCTCGGACCGTAGGATGGCGTGGAGCGCAGCGATAGCCATCAGACCGTGCCCCGACAGTATGGGTATCGCCTAGGCGCGTAGGGCGTATAACGTTCGACGTTATGCGCCGCTTGACCTGGGTCCCAGGCACTTCGGATTCAGCCCAGGCGCCAGCTATGAAGCGCGGTATAACGGCGTACAACCGCGAACGGTTGTACGCCCTACCCCATGCCACGAAGTCAGTACGTTCCCTGCCCCACACCCAGCTCGAGAATGCTGGCCTTGAGATTCTCGAAGTCGTACTCCGACAGCCCTACGTAATCCAGCACCTTGGCGCGGATGCTCTCCCACTCGTGATCTTCCGGCTGGTTGCCCAGCACGCGGTGCGAGCCGCAGATGTGCTCGGCCATCTTGAGGATCGCCAGCAGGTTCTTCAGCTGGGTATCGCGGGCGCTGTCATCGCTGAAGATCGACAACGCGTTGTGATGATTGGCGATGGCCTCGCACACGTGCTCCGGCAGGCGCCACGAGCGCGCGGTGAAGTAGCCGACCACCGCATGGTTGGTGTTCAGCACGCGGTTCTCGGTGTCCACCACCCGACGCTCGTCACTGGCGCTGGCATAGGCCTCCTCCAGCACCGCCATGTAGTGCGGGAAGCGCTTGAGCATCAGCGGAATGCCGCAGTTGTGGAACAGCCCCAGCGCATAAGCCTCGTCCACCGACTCATAGCCGATGCGCTTGGCCAGGTTCAGGCAGCTCATGGCCACGTCCTGCGCGGTATCCCAGAAGCGATTGAGGGTAACGATGGTGTCGTCGCTCATCTCGCCCTTGATCGACTGCGCATTGATCAGGTTGATCACCGAACGGCTGCCCAGCAGGTTCACCGCGCGCTGGATCGAGGTGATGCGGTTGGCCAGCCCGAAGAACGGCGAGTTCACCAGCTTCAACAGCGCGCCAGACAGCCCCGGGTCCTGGCTGATCAGCTTGGCGATCGCCTTCAGGTCCGGGTTGGGCATGAACTGCTCCATCTGCAGATCGACCATGATCTGCGGCTGCGGCGGCACACTGATGCCCTGCAAGGCCTGGCGGATCTGTTCAGCGGAAAGTTCTTGGGACATGAGAAGGCGGCAGGATGAATGTTGATGGGCCGCACAGTTTACCCAGAGCGCAAGGTTCTGGAACCGGCGTTTTAGACTGAACTTTCATCGGCGGCAGTGTCGGAATCTTTACACCCAAAAGGACCACACGGGAGATTCGCCATGACCCAGACACTCAACGGCAAGACTGTCGCCATCCTGGTTACCGACGGCTTCGAGCAGGTGGAGCTGACCGGACCGCGCAATGCCCTGGAACAGGCCGGGGCCAAGGTACGTATTCTTTCCGACAACAAAGACAAGGTCCGCGGCTGGAACCATGACAAGCCCGGCGACAGCTTCAAGGTGGACGGCACCTTCGAGACGGCGCACATCGACGAATACGACGCCGTGCTGCTCCCCGGCGGCGTGATCAACTCCGACCAGATCCGCAGCCTGCCCAAGGCCCAGGAACTGGTGCGCCGCGCCGACCACGCCGGCAAGCCCATCGCGGTGATCTGCCACGGCGCCTGGCTGCTGGTTTCCGCCGGACTGGTGAATGGCCGAACCCTGACCAGCTGGAACTCTCTCAAGGACGACATCAACAACGCCGGCGGCCATTGGGTCGACCGTCCGGTGGTCAAGGACGGCCATCTGATCAGCAGCCGCAAGCCCGACGACATCCCAGTCTTCAGCAAGCAGCTGATCGAAACCCTCGCCGCCTGACCACCCCCGGAATCGACCAAAAGCGCACGCGCCCGGCTCCGGCGGCGCGTGCCGCTGCGCTATAATCGCGCTCTTTTGCCGGAGCCTTTCCCCATGACCCTGCCCAGCCTGCGTCTGAAAGCCAACGCCGAGCGCCGCCTGCGCGCCGGCCACCTGTGGGTCTACAGCAACGAGGTGGACGTCGCCGCCACCCCGCTGAACGGTTTCGGCGCCGGCGAACAGGCCATCCTCGAAATGGCCAACGGCAAGCCGCTGGGCATCGTCGCGATGAGCCCGAACAACCTCATCTGCGCCCGCCTGATTTCCCGCGATACCAAGCACGTTCTCGACAAATCCCTGCTGGTTCACCGCCTGAACGTCGCACTGAGCTTGCGCGACCGCCTCTTCGACAAGCCCTTCTACCGCCTGGTCTACGGCGACTCCGACCTGCTGCCGGGCCTGGTGGTGGACCGCTTCGGCGACGTGCTGGTGGTCCAGCTCGCCTCGGCGACCATGGAAAAGCACCGCGACGATGTCCTCGCCGCCCTCCTGCAGGTGCTCAAGCCCAGCGCCGTGCTGTGGAAGAACGACTCCAGCGCCCGTGACGCCGAAGGCCTGGAGCGCTATGTGGCGAACGCCTACGGCGAAGTCCCGGAATGGGTCGCCCTGGAAGAGAACGGCGTGAAGTTCGAGGCCCCGGTGCTGGCCGGCCAGAAAACCGGCTGGTTCTACGACCACCGCATGAACCGCGCGCGCCTGCAGCCCTATGTGCAGGGCAAGCGCGTGCTTGACCTGTTCAGCTACATCGGCGGCTGGGGCATCCAGGCCGCGGCCTTCGGCGCCAGCGAAGTGATGTGCGTGGACGCCTCCGGCTTCGCCCTGGACGGCGTGGAGCGCAACGCCGCGCTCAACGGCGTGGCCGAGAAGGTCGCCTGCGTCGAAGGCGACGTATTCGAGGCCCTGCGCGAGCTGAAGGCCGCCGACGAGCGCTTCGACGTGATCGTTGCCGACCCGCCCGCCTTCATCAAGCGCAAGAAGGACCTGAAGAACGGCGAGGCCGCCTACCGCCGCCTCAACGAACAGGCCATGCGCCTGCTCTCCAAGGACGGCGTGCTGGTCAGCGCCTCCTGCTCGATGCACCTGCCCGAGGACGACCTGCAGAACATCCTGCTGGGCAGCGCCCGCCACCTGGACCGCAACATCCAGCTGCTCGAGCGCGGCGGCCAGGGCCCGGACCACCCGGTGCACCCGGCGATCCACGAGACCCGCTACATCAAGAGCCTGACCGTCCGCCTGCTGCCCAACGGCTGAGGCACTGCGGCACGGAAAACGGGGCGCTTCCTGGCGGGAGCGCCCCGTTTTTATTTCGGCGACGGAGGGCGCATGAAGCGGAACGCTTTATCCGCCATTACCGTATCCCGAGTACGCGTCCTTATTTCATCGGCATCAGCGAATCCGCTTCGCTGAGCACCGCCTTGCCAGTCTTGCGCTCAAACAGGCACAGCTCGCGGCCCGGTTTGCCCTTCATGTGCTTCTGCGAATAGGTCCCACCAATCATCAGCGCCGTGTAGCCCACGCTGTCATCGAACAGCACCGGCGCGCCCAGCACCTTCTTGTCCTGCAGATGACTCAGCGCCAGGCAGGTCTCGCGCTGCAGCTTGTCCTGCGCCTGCCAGGCCTGGTCGGACGAGGCCTGCACGCTGCCGACGAAGAACGCGGCGAGCAGGGCAATGCGGTTGACTTTCATGGGGTTGCTCCTTCAACGAATGGGGCGAGAAAAGCGTCACTGGCCATTCAGACCACGTCCACGCAGCGAAAGTCTATGCCGCGGCCGACCGCCAGCCTTTCCCTGGCGGCAAGGCCCGGCGTAGAATCCGGGCATTCCTGCCATCTATCCCCCGGCGGGCCTGTGAGCCCCGGCCGAGCAGGCGGTGACCCCGCCACGCCCCGCGCCGACCTCGCCCATGCAAGGCCATCTGCTGTTTGCATCCGGTGCGTACCGCGCTCACGATACGAAATCAGAGTCCGCTCAAGGTCTCGCCGGCCAGCCCTACCCGCTGCACGCCGCCGCACGAAAGACCCGGATCGGCTCCCACCGTGACCTGATGCGCAGGAACCCGTCATGCCCGATTACCGCTCGAAAACCTCCACCCACGGCCGCAACATGGCCGGCGCCCGCGCCCTCTGGCGCGCCACCGGGATGAAGGACGAAGACTTCAAGAAGCCGATCATCGCCATCGCCAACTCCTTCACCCAGTTCGTGCCCGGCCACGTACACCTGAAGGACCTGGGTCAGTTGGTCGCCCGCGAGATCGAGAAAGCCGGCGGCGTGGCCAAGGAATTCAACACCATCGCCGTGGACGACGGCATCGCCATGGGCCATGACGGCATGCTCTATTCCCTGCCGTCGCGCGAGATCATCGCCGACTCCGTGGAATACATGGTCAATGCCCACTGCGCCGACGCCATCGTCTGCATCTCCAACTGCGACAAGATCACCCCCGGCATGCTGATGGCCGCCCTGCGCCTGAACATCCCGGTGGTGTTCGTCTCCGGCGGCCCGATGGAAGCCGGCAAGACCAAGCTGGCCAACCACGGCCTGGACCTGGTGGACGCCATGGTCGTCGCCGCCGACGACTCCTGCTCCGACGAGAAGGTCGCCGAGTACGAGCGCAGCGCCTGCCCGACCTGCGGCTCCTGCTCCGGCATGTTCACCGCCAACTCGATGAACTGCCTGACCGAGGCCCTGGGCCTGTCCCTGCCGGGCAACGGTTCCACCCTGGCCACCCACTCCGACCGCGAGCAGTTGTTCCTGCGCGCCGGCCGTCTGGCCGTCGAGCTCTGCCAGCGCTACTACGGCGAAGGCGACGACAGCGTGCTGCCGCGCAACATCGCCAACTTCAAGGCGTTCGAGAACGCCATGACCCTCGACATCGCCATGGGCGGCTCGACCAACACCATCCTGCACCTGCTGGCCGCAGCGCAGGAGGCGGAGATCGCCTTCGACCTGCGCGACATCGATCGCCTGTCGCGCAAGGTGCCGCAGCTGTGCAAGGTGGCGCCGAACATCCAGAAGTACCACATGGAAGACGTGCACCGCGCCGGCGGTATCTTCTCCATCCTCGGCGAGCTGGCCCGTGGAGGCCTGCTGCACACCGACGTGCCGACCGTGCACAGCCCGAGCATGGCCGACGCCATCGCCGAGTGGGACATCACCCAGACCCAGGACGAGAAGGTCCACACCTTCTTCAAGGCCGGCCCCGCTGGTATCCCGACCCAAGTCGCGTTCAGCCAGAGCACCCGCTGGCCGACCCTCGACGCTGACCGCGCCGAAGGCTGCATCCGCAGCGTCGAGCACGCCTACTCGCAAGAAGGCGGCCTCGCCGTGTTGTACGGAAACATTGCCCTGGATGGCTGCGTGGTGAAGACCGCTGGCGTGGACGAATCCATCCACGTCTTCGAAGGCCGCGCGAAGATCTTCGAGAGCCAGGACGGCGCCGTGAAGGGCATCCTCGCCGACGAAGTGAAGCCGGGCGACATCGTGATCATCCGCTACGAAGGCCCGAAAGGCGGCCCGGGCATGCAGGAAATGCTGTACCCGACCAGCTACCTGAAGTCCAAGGGCCTGGGCAAGGCCTGCGCCCTGCTCACCGACGGCCGCTTCTCTGGCGGCACCTCGGGCCTGTCCATCGGCCACGCCTCGCCGGAAGCTGCCGCTGGCGGCGCCATCGGCCTGGTGCAGGACGGCGACAAGGTGCTGATCGACATCCCCAATCGCAGCATCAACCTGCTGGTCAGCGATGAAGAACTGGCCGCCCGCCGCATCGAACAGGACAAGAAGGGCTGGAAGCCGGCTCAGCCGCGTGCTCGTAAAGTGAGTACCGCACTGAAGGCCTACGCCCTGCTGGCCACCAGCGCCGACAAGGGCGCGGTGCGCAACAAGGCGCTGCTGGAAGGCTGAGCCTCGCAGCGCTAAGAAAAAGCCCGGCGAATGCCGGGCTTTTTCGTTTCGGTTGCGATGCTTTTCGCTTTTCGTAGGAACGAGCTTGCTCGCGAACCCGATCAGCCTCGGCGTCACAGGTGAGCTCTGTTCGCGAGCAAGCTCGCTCCTACAGGTTCATGTAACTCCACTACCTGATGGCCGGTTGCGGATTTCGTCAGACCTCACGAGTCGGTTTTCTGCGTCTTCGGGCAGTCGCCATACCCCGGCTTCATGCCACGCTCCGCATTGCAGATCGAACCTTGCTCCTCCCAGACAATATTGCCGGTCTTGCTGTCCTTCACGGGCGTCAACTTGATGGTCAGCGCATCGCCGTCAGCATTAGTAGCGCCGGTTTTCGCCTCAATGACACCATCGGTCACCGAATAGCCTTCGGTCACGTTCGATGTATAGGTGACGCTCCCAGGGATACCGAATGCCCCGGCAACACACTCCGATGATTTGGCTTCCGACAGACAAAGGCTGACCGCTGTCTTCACACCAGACAGCTCACTCTTGGCCGCCGCCGCGCGCGAACGCGAGGAGTAATCCGAGTACAAGGGCAAGGAAACCGAAGCCAGGATGCCGATGATCGCTACCACAATCATCAATTCGATCAGGGTGAAGCCGTTCTGCACTTTCTTCATCTTCAATTCCGTCCTCTGGATAGCTCCGGAAACCTGGATGGCTCCGGATGCAGTCCAGTGAAGTCGCGGAATCAGGGGGCGAACATTCAGACGCGTCCGCGCAAGCGGTTGAAAATTCTCCTCTTTTCGCGGAGCTGAAAGCCTCCGTGGTACTCCTTGCAAGGCATGCCGTAGGAAATCTGGTTCCTCCGCTCATCCCTCCTTGCCTTATGGCACTGTGCGATCCCGCCCCAGGCCAGTAAAATCGCGCTCTTTTTTCCGGACCGCCCCCATGAGCTCCTTCGAGAACCCGTCCGCCGCCAAGGATCAGCCCGATCTGGTCTACGGCCTGGAAGACCGCCCGTCCCTGCCGATCGCCTTGCTCGCCGCGCTGCAGCACCTGCTGGCGATCATCGTGCCGATCGTCACCCCCGGCCTGCTGATCTGCCAGGCGCTGGGTGTATCGCCGCGCGATACCAACCTGATCGTATCGATGTCGCTGGTGATCTCCGGCATCGCCACCTTCGTCCAGTGCAAGCGCTTCGGGCCGTTCGGCGCGGGGCTGCTGATCGTCCAGGGCACCAGCTTCAACTTCGTCGGCCCGTTGATCGCCGGCGGTGCGTTGATGGTGAAGAACGGCACGCCGGTGGAAGCGGTGATGGCGGCGATCTTCGGCGTGGTCATGGCCGGCTCCTTCGTGGAGATGGGCGTGTCGCGCATCCTGCCGTTCGTGAAGCGCCTGATCACCCCGCTGGTCACCGGCATCGTGGTGCTGATGATCGGCCTCACCCTGATCAAGGTCGGCCTGATCAGCATGGGCGGCGGCTTCTCGGCGATGAGCAACGGCACCTTCGCCAATGGCGAGAACCTGATGCTGTCGGGCCTGGTACTGGCCATCATCGTCATCCTCAACCGCATCCCCGTGGTGTGGATGCGCAGTGGCGCCATCGTCATCGCCCTGGCCGTGGGCTACGCGCTGGCCGGCTACCTGGGCCGCCTGGATTTCACCGGCATGCACGAGGCTCCGGCCTTCCAGGTGCCGGTGCCGCTGCACTTCGGCCTGGGCTTCTCCTGGAGCCTGTTCATCCCGATGCTGGTGATCTACCTGGTGACCTCGCTGGAAGCCATCGGTGACGTCACCGCCACCAGCAAGATCTCCAAGCAGCCGGTCGAAGGCCCGCTGTGGATGCAGCGCATCAAGGGCGGCGTGCTGGTGAATGGCGCCAACTCGCTGCTGGCCGGCCTGTTCAACACCTTCCCCAGCTCCGTGTTCGCACAGAACAATGGCGTGATCCAGCTGACCGGCGTCGCCAGCCGCCACGTCGGCCTGTGGATCGCCGCGATGCTGATCGTGCTGGGTCTGTTCCCCAGCGTGGCCGGGGTGATCCAGGCCGTGCCGGAGCCCGTGCTGGGCGGCGCGGCCATGGTGATGTTCGGTGCGGTCGCCGCCTCGGGCATCAACATCCTCGCCGGCATCCACCTGGATCGCCGCGCCCTGCTGATCATCGCCGTCAGCCTGGCGCTGGGCCTGGGTGTTTCGCAGGTGCCGGAGTTCCTCGCGCACATGCCCCACGCGATCCGCAACGTGCTGGAGTCCGGCGTTGCCACCGGCGGCATCTGCGCCCTGCTGCTGAACTGGTTCCTGCCCGAGTCCGACGCTGCCAAGGCCTCGCACAACGGCTGATCCGCCACGACGCCACCCTCGGGTGGCGTCGTCGTTTATGCTCCCTGGCATGACCACTTCCCTGCGCATCGGCGTCATCGCCGACACCCACGGCCTGCTGCGCCCAGAAGCGCTGGCGGCGCTGCAAGGCTGCGCGCGCATCCTGCACCTGGGCGATATCGGCCCCGCCTCACTGCTCGACCAGCTCCGCGAACTGGCGCCGCTGGAGGTGGTGCGTGGCAACAACGACACTGACGGCTGGGCCGCCGCGCTGCCGGAAACCTTGCTGCTGGAGCTGGGTGGGCTGCGGCTTTACCTGATCCATGACCTCAAGCAGTTGGCCGTCGATCCGGCGGCCGAGGGCATCGACGTGGTGCTCGCGGGGCATTCGCACAAGCCGCTGAATGAAGTGCGCAATGGGGTGCTGTACCTGAACCCGGGGAGCGCGGGGCCGAGGCGGTTCAAGTTGCCGATTGGGTTGGCGATTCTGGAGATTGTCGACGGGCAGCCGAGGGTGGAGATGGTCACGCTCGTCTAAGAGCGTTCGCGAGCAAGCTCGCTCCTACATGTGCACGGCTCTTCGTAGGGGCGAGCTTGCTCGCGAACCGCCCCGGCATCGCGGTCATGGCACCAGCAGTTGCGCCGCCAACTGCGCCACCGCCTCCTGCCGCTCGGTCTTTTCGCTGCGGCGGCCGCCATTGAGGGCGGACCACTCCGGGTGTGCCCGCGCCTTGCGAAGGGCCTCGGGGAGCTTGCCCTCGCGCCACTGCTTGTCTTCGGGCGACTGCACGTGGATCGCCTCCACCGCCGCATGCCCGCGCGTCTGCAACGCCGCCAGCAATTGCCGCTGACGCAGCGCCAGCAGGCGCAGAACGCTGTCGTCCACGGACAGCTCGCGGCTGCCCTTGAGCTTGCCCAGCAGGCGCTGCCCGTAATGGCCGACGGTCTGCCAGGCTCCCCCGGCGATGGCGCCCAGCGCGGTGGCCGCGCCCAAGGTAAGGCCGCCCACCAGCAGGTCGATCCCCGCCCCCGCCGCCGCGCCGGCCGCGACACCGCCGCCCAGGCGGATGCCCAGTTGGCGCAGGGTTTCCGGGTTGAACAGGTCATCGCCCCAGCGACCATCCAGCAGCGGCAGGTCGGCCGCGCGGGCGTCGTCCTTGCGGAAGGCGTAGAGGCTGAGCAGCGCCTTCACGCAGGTGTCTTCGCGTTTGCGCACCTGATTGCGCAGCGTCTCGGTGGCGGCTTGCACGGCGGCATCGCCGGCGGGCACCAGCTGGCGGCAGGCGGCGACATCCACCAGCAGTTCGGCGATCAGCCGCGCACCGGCCTCGCGGCGGGCCACGGCCTGGGCTTCGTGATCGGCCACCAGCCGGTCCAGCTGCGAACGCGCGCGTTCCAGCATGAGTGCAAGGCTTTCGTAGAGGCGGCGCTCGCCATCCAGCGGCGGCGCCACGCTGTCGAAGCGCACCAGCGCGTGCAAGCCGAGACGGGACAAGGCCTCGCGCCACTGTTCCTCGCGGTGCTGCGGGCTGGCGACGAAGTTGAGCACCGGCAGCAGCGGCCGGGCGCAGGCGGCGAGCACGGCCAGTTCGTCGCGGTACTTGGCCAGCACCGGCTCGCGGGCGTCGATCACATAGAGGCCGGCGTCGGAAGCGAGCAGTTGGCGCAGCACCTTGGCCTCCTGTTCGAAACGGCCACGGGCTTCGCTGCCGTCGAGGAAGCGGCGCAGTTTCTCCGGGCCGTCCAGGCGTTCGCCCGGGCGCTCCAGGCCGTCGAGGAAGTCGCGCAGGGCGATGGCGTCTTCCAGGCCGGGCGTGTCGTACAGCTCCAGCAACGGCTCGCCGTCCACCGAGAGACGCGCTCCCTCTACATGCCGCGTGGTGCTGGGGCGGTGGGAGACCTCGCCAAAGCCCACGTCTCGGGTCAGGGTGCGGAGCAGCGAGGTCTTGCCGACGTTGGTGTGGCCGACCACGGCCAGTTTCAGCGCATCAGTCATGTCCGCTCTCCAGCCAGCCCAGGGGCGATGCCGAGGTGTGCGGTAATTGCAGGCGGTCGATGGCCGTGTGCCAGTCGCCCAGGCGCTCGGCGTCCAGCGCTTCACCCGGCGGCGCTTGCAGCAGCCAGATGCGGGTAGCGGCGGCGCAGCGCGAGAGTTCGGCGATCAGCGCCAGGGTGCCGCGATCCGGTGAGCGGCGCGGGTCGCAGGCGATCACCAGGCGTGCCGGCGGATAACGGGTGAGTTGTTCCAGCAGACGGCGGCGCTGGGCGCCATCGTCGAGGTCGCCGGCGTTGGCGATGCTTTCCGGCAGCTTCGGCGGCCAGTTCGGCCGGTCGAGCAGTTCGATGGAGACCAACAGTGCGCCGTCGGCAGTGGACGCCGGGGCCTGCGCTCGCGGCTCGACCAGTTCATCCGGCGCCGCATCGCTCACACCCAGGCGCTCGCTGGCGGGCATCAGGCGTTCGCGCAGCAGCGCATAGCCGGGCAGCGAAACGTCCAGCGCCAGCTGCGCGCGGCCGCGCTTCCAGCGCCACAGGCACAGCAGCCAAAGCGCGCCGCGCAGCAGCACGCCGTAGACCAGCAGGATGCCGACCAGCCAACCGGCCCAGGCATGGCGCGCATTTTCGCTGGCCACCAGGGCATCGCCGCTGGCGCGCACCAGTTCCGAATCCGGCTGCGGGAAGCCGAGCAGCGAGGGCAGCGCGCCGAGGCCGTGGGTCAGCGCGATGAAGGTATCGCCGCCGAGGATGGTGGTCTCCCAGACGAAGCCATAGCGCCGCGTCGCCAGCAGCGCCAGCATCACGCCCAGGGCGCTGGTCAGCGCTACCAGCCAGAGGCCGTGGACCAGCAGGCCCAGGGCCCAACGGGTGAGGCGCTGGCGGTCCAGCAGCACCAGCAGGGCCGGCGCGAGCTGCGCGGCCTGGGCATCGCGGGCCAGCTTGCCGCTCAGCCACAACCACAGGCGGCCGAGCGCGCCGGTCGCCTCGCCGCTGGCGGAGAAGGCCAGAAGCCAGCCGATCAGGGTAATCAGGTGCAGGCCGAGCAGGCTGGCCAGGGCCCAGAACACGTTGACCGGGCGCACACCGTCTCCCAGCGCTGCGAGCGCCAGGCCGCCGCCGGTGAACAGGGCCAGCGCCAGCAGGACATAAATCGCCAGCCGCGCGCCCTGGGTCCAGGTACGCAGGGCGGCACGCTGGCCGTCGCGTTCGGCCAGCAGCAGCGCACGGTTTTGCAGGCGCCGGGCCAGGTCGCCGCCGCCGACGATGGCGCGGCGATTGGCTTCGCTGTCTTCCAGGGGACCGGCCTGCTCCTCGCGCAGGCGCACGGCCTCGCACAGCCACAGGGATTGGAGGGGGGACTCGCTCACAGGGTCTCCGACAATCGGTATTCGCCAGCAAGGATAACCGCTGCTCGCCGCTACGTCCCGGCACCGCCGGTAACACCCCTTGGCATCAACCAAACCAAGGAGGGGCTCCCGGCGTGAGCGGGCAGGCTCAGACTCAGCGGATAACGCTGCCCCTATAAAAACAACAATGAGGCCTCGCCATGCTGCGCTCGCTGCTCAGTGCCTTGCCCCTGCTGCTCGCCGCCGCCAGCGCGTCGGCCGTGGAAACGCCCCCGGTGCGGCCCTCCGACTGGGGCCCGGACACCCCGCTGATGCAGGCCGTACCGCCTCGCGTGCTGGATGCCAGCGTCAGCGCCCGGCAGTCCGCCAGCAACACCTCGCAACTGTGGATCAGCCAGACTGACTTCCGCCTGCACGACGACATCGGCTTCTTCATCCGCAAGATGCTGATCCAGATGAGCCCGGTAGCCGGCGCCGGTACGCCGCTGATGCTGGACGACCCGAAGTCCATGGTCGCGCGTATCCAGGCCGGAGACATCTTCGTCGCCGACGCCACCCTCGCCACGCTGCTCAACGAGGAGCTGCGTAACGCCAACGCCCCCGTGCGCAATCTGAAGCTCAGCACTCGCGCCGATGGCCAGGAAGTCCACGGCGAACTGCTGCGCAAGGGCCGCTGGCGGCCGCTGCGGATGGTCACCGGGATCGAGCAGGCCGGGCCACTGAAGGTGGCGCTGGTGCCGCAGCGGATCTTCGTCGACGGTGTGGACGTCACGCCTTCACTGACCGCCGCGTCCATCGAGATGTCCGAGGTGCTGCAGCTGCACACCGCACACATGCAGCTGATCGGCAACCGTATCCTGGTCGACCTCGACGGCCTGTTCCCGCCGCCGCGCCTGGACTTCACCGTACGCAGCCTGAAGCTCGCGGACGGCGGCATGGACCTGCTGCTGGGCGGCGACCTGGCCGAGCTGAAATGGCCGCAGCTCAAGGCGCCGAAGAGCTACATGTTCATCGAGGGCGGCGACATCAAGATGGCGCGGACCATCCTGGTGAAGGCCTACGCGTTGTTCACCAGCCTCAGTCCCGATGCGCCGCTGCTGTTCAATCTCTACGACTACCGCCGCCAGCTGCAGTACGGCGAAATCCGCCTGCGCGAGGACGGCATGGTGCACATCGCGGTATCTCCCATAAAAGCGCCGGCCCCGGAGGAGAAAGCCCTATGAGAACCCTCCTCGCTTCCCTGCTCCTGCTGGCGTTTGCCGGCAACGCCGTCGCCGAGAGCGCCATCGACAAGCAGCAGCGTGAACTGGGCGTACTGCGCCAGGGCTGGTTCCAACAGACGCCGCCGGCGCCGGAATTCAAGGCCAGCCGACCCGGCGGCCTGCGCGACTCCGGCCAGGACGGAGTGGGCATCCTGCTCAACAACGTGGACATGTACTTCCAGGGCGGCGTCGGCTTCCACAGCCCGCAGCTCAAGGGCTGGCTGGTGCCGCTCAAGGCCGGCGAGCCGATCGACTTCGACCGCCCGCAGGACATGCGCATCGAAGTGTCCGAGGGCGAGGTGATCCTCAGCCCCGAGCAGCTCGCCAACCTGTTCAACCAGCACATCCTCGCCTACCCGGAAACCATGCTGCGCGACTTCCAATTCAGCGTCGAAGGCGACCGCCTGCTGGTCTCCGGCGAGGTGCGGCCACTGGGCGTCGGCCCCTGGCTGCCGCTGCGGCTCTCCGGCACGGTGAAGCTCGACGGCGACAACCTCGACTACCAGCCCGACAGCGTGAAGGTGCTCGGCGTGCCCAGCTACGGCGCCATGAGCGTGGCGGGCCTGCACCTGGATTCGCTGGTAACGCTGGAGCGCCCCGGTGCGCTGTTGCAGGGCAACGTGCTGCACCTGAACTACCACCAGGTCTTTCCCCTGGTGGGCATTGGCGGCCGGGTCGAATCCAGCTGGCTGGACGCCGAGGGCCTGCACCTGAAGTTCGTGCCCAAACCGGGAGCCGCGTCGCTGGCCTTCGAACCGCCGCGCCAGGCGGGACCGTCCTATATCTGGCTGCAGTCGGGCGACTTGAAGATCTTCGAGATCCTCATCACCTACTCGCAAGTGCTGCTCAAGGCCGAACGACCGGACCAGACCCTGGCCTTCAACCTCAAGGACTATCGCAAGGTGCTCTCCACCGGCGTCACCCAGGTCAACGAAGACGGCACCTTCTTCATGCGCGTTCCGCCCTCCGGTCCCACCGGGGAGGTGCGACTGGTATCCTCTGGCAACGGGAGTTCCCGCTGATGTTCACCACTGGAGTCACGATGTCCGAAGTCCTGCCCCTGGCGATGATCGCCGCCCTTGCCGAGAACCGCGTGATCGGCGTCGACAACCGCCTGCCCTGGCACCTGCCGCAGGACCTCAAGCACTTCAAGGCCATGACCCTGGGCAAGCCGGTGATCATGGGCCGCAAGACCTGGGATTCGCTGGGCCGTCCGCTGCCGGGCCGCCTCAACATCGTGGTCACTCGCCAGACGGGCCTGAAGCTCGAAGGCGCGGAAGTCTTCACCAGCCTCGATGCCGCGCTGGAACGCGCCGCGCAGTGGGCCAGGGAGGAGGACGCCGAGGAACTGATGCTGATCGGCGGAGCGCAGCTTTACGGTGAAGCCCTGGGCCGCGCCGAACGCCTGTACCTGACCCGCGTGGGCCTGAGCCCGGCGGGCGATGCGCATTTTCCCGAGGTGAACGAGGGGCAGTGGCGCCTGGCGTCGAGCATCGAGCATGACGCGGAAGGCGAGACGCCGGCCTATGCGTTCGAGGTTTGGGAGCGGGCTTGAGCGAATCAAGAGCCCCTCACCCTAACCCTCTCCCGGAGGGAGAGGGGACCGACCGGCACGTATTGAAAGCTCTGCGTTAGCCGAGCGTATCAGCGAAGGCAGGACTCATCTCGGCACATACGGCCCCCTCTCCCCCTGGGAGAGGGCTGGGGTGAGGGACCGCCCAGCACCGAACCTTCAAAGAAAAACGCCGCCCCGGTCCCGGCGCGGCGTTTTTCTTTACCTCAAGCCATCAGAACGCGAAGTGCTCCGCGTCCAACCCCATCAGGCAGTCCGCACCGCCCAGCAGGGCCTCGCGGTGCATGCTGGCGCGCGGCAGGATGCGTTTGACGTAGAACTCCGCGCTGGCGAGCTTGGCGCGGTAGAAGTCCGCATCGCCCTCGCCGGCGGCGAGTTTCGCCTGCGCCACGCCAGCGGCCTGAACCCAGAGCCCCGCGAGCAGCGCGTAGGAGCAGTACTGCAGGAAGTCCACCGAGGTGGCGCCGATTTCCTGCGGGTCGCGCTGGCAGGCGGCGATCACGTCGTCGGTCAGGCTGCGCCACTCTTGCAGGCGCTGGCGGACGGTTTCCGCCAAACCGCCAAGCTCGGCATGGGCGCCCGCGGTTTCGCAGGCGGCGGCCAGCTCGCCGATCAGCGCATTGAGCTCCGCGCCACCGTCACCCAGCAGCTTGCGGCGGATCAGGTCGAGCGCCTGGATGCCGTTGGTGCCTTCGTAGATCTGCGTGATACGGCTGTCACGCATCAGCTGTTCCATGCCCCACTCGCGGATGTAGCCGTGGCCGCCGTATACCTGCACGCCGAGGCTGGACACCTCCTGGCCGACGTCGGTGAAGAAGGACTTCACGATGGGGATCAGCAGCGCCGCGCGCTTGCTCGCGGCCTTGCGCGCATCGGCCTCGGGGTGCCCGTGCTCCAGGTCCAGTTCGCGGGCGCAGAGCGCGGCGATCATCCGGCAGCCTTCGGTGAGGGTCTTCTGGGTCAGCAGCATGCGCCGCACGTCCGGGTGGACGATGATCGGATCGGCGGCCTTGGACGGCTCCGCCGGGCCGGTCAGCGCGCGCGATTGCAGGCGCTCGCGGGCGTAGGCCAACGCGCCCTGGCAGGAACGCTCGGCGATGCCCAGGCCCTGCAGGCCGACCTGGAAGCGCGCGTCGTTCATCATGGTGAACATGCACGCCAGCCCCTGGTTGGCCTGGCCGATCAGCCAGCCGGTGGCGCCGTCGAAGTTCATCACGCAGGTGGAGGCGCCCTTGATGCCCATCTTGTGCTCGATGGCGCCGCAGCCCAGCGAATTGCGCGCGCCCGGCGTGCCGTCGGCCTTGGCGATGAACTTGGGCACGAGGAACAGGCTGATGCCCTTCACCCCGGCCGGTGCGTCCGGTAGCCGCGCCAGCACCAGATGGACAATGTTCTCGGAGAGGTCCTGCTCGCCACCGCTGATGAATATCTTGCTGCCGCTGATGCGGTAGGAACCGTCAGCCTGCGGTTCGGCGCGGCTACGCAGCAGCGCGAGGTCGGTGCCGGCCTGCGGTTCGGTGAGGCACATGGTGCCGGTCCACACGCCGCTGACCATCTTGCCCAGGTAGTCGCGCTTCAGGTCCTCGCTGCCGTGCTTGTACAGCGCCAGCACCGCGCCCTCGGTCAGGCCGGAGTAGACACGGAAGGACAGCGACGCGGCCATCAGCATCTCGTGGAAGTTCGCCGCGACCATCTGCGGGAAGCCCTGGCCGCCGAACTCGGTCGGCCCGGTCATGCTTGCCCAGCCGTTGTCGCAGTACTGCCGGTAGGCCTCGCGGAAGCCGTCCGGGGTTGTGACTTCGCCATTGAGCAGGGTCGCGCCCTGCTCGTCGCTGTTGCGGTTCAGCGGCGCGACCACTTCGCCGGTGTAGCGCGCGCCCTCTTCCAGCACGCCGTCGATCAGCTCGCGGTCGAGGCCGTTGCCCAGCAGCTCGCAATGGGCGCTGACGTCGAACAGCTCATGAAGGACGAAGCGCATGTCGCGCAGGGGTGCCTGGTAACTCATGCGAAGGGCTCCTGTTTCACGTCGGCGAAGCGGCCATTGGCGGCGGCCAGGCGCTCGATCAGCGCGGCCGGCTGCCAGTGCGCGCCGTGGGCACCGGCCAGGTCACGCAGGCGCGCCAGCACGCTCTGCAGCCCCTGGGCATCGGCCCAGGCCATGGGGCCGGACTTGTCCTTGGGGAAGCCATAACCATTGAGGTAAACGGTGTCGATGTCGCCGCTGGTGGAAGCGATGCCTTCGTCGAGGATCTTCGCGCCTTCGTTGACCAGGGCCAGCAGGCAGCGCTCGAGGATTTCCTCGTCGCCGATGTCGCGGCGCGCGTAACCCAGGCGTTCGGATTCGCGCAGCACCAGGGCGTCGACTTCCGGGTCGTGCTCGGCCTGACGGCTGCCGGGTTCGTAGTGATAGAAGCCATTGCCGGTCTTCTGGCCGAAGCGGCCCATCTCGCACAGGCGGTTGTCCACCTGCACGGTCGGCGCGTCCTGGCCTTTGCCGGCCAGCTCGCGGGCGCGCCACTCGAGGTCGATGCCGACCACGTCGAACATGCGGAACGGGCCCATGGCGAAGCCGAAGCCCTGGATCGCAGCGTCCACCCGGTGCGGCAGCGAGCCTTCGAGGATCAGCCGGCGCGATTCCTGGACGTACTTCTCCAGCATGCGGTTGCCGATGAAGCCGTGGCAGTTGCCGGCTACCACACTGACCTTGCCCATGCGCTCGCCCAGCTCCAGCGCGGCTTGCAGCACGGCGGGAGCGGTCTTCGCGCCACGCACGATTTCCAGCAGCTTCATGATGTGCGCCGGGCTGAAGAAGTGCAGGCCGAGCACCTGGGACGGCCGCGAGGTCACTGCGGCGATGGCGTCGACGTCGAGGTAGGAGGTGTTGGAAGCCAGGATGGCCGAGGGTTTCAGCGCTGCGTCCAGCTCGCGGAAGATCGATTGCTTGAGTTCGAGGTTTTCGTACACCGCCTCGATCACCAGGTCCACTTCGCGGATGGCCGCGTAGTTCGCCACCTGGGAGATGCGTGCGCGGCGGCGGGCGGCTTCGGCCTCGTCGATGCGGCCCTGGCGCACGTTGTGGGCGTAGGTGTCGGCTACGGCGCCGAGGGCCTGGGTCAGCATCTGCGGGTTGTTGTCCAGCCACAGGACCTGCACACCGGCGTTCGCCAGGCACATGGCAATGCCCCGGCCCATGGTGCCGGCGCCGATGACGGCGGCGCTGGCGATGCGGATGTTCTGGCTCATGTTGTTCCTCTTGTCAGCCGGAAACGCTCGTTTGAAGACCACTCACCTTAGGGAAGGCGCTACTATTTTTGAAATTTTGAGTTGTGATAAGTGGCATTCACTCAATGAATATGAACACCTTCGACCTCAACCTGCTGCGGGTACTGGATGCGCTGCTGCGCGAGCGCAATGTCTCCCGCGCGGCGGAGCGCCTGTCGCTGAGCCAGCCGGCGGTGAGCAACGCGCTGAACCGCCTGCGCGAGCTTCTCGATGATCCGCTGCTGGTGCGCGTCGGCCGGGCGATGCAGCCGACGCCCCGGGCGCTGGAGCTGGAAGCGCCGATTCGCGATGCGCTGCAGCGCATCGGCCAGAGCCTGGCCGGCGGTGACATCTTCGACCCGGCGCGCAGCCGCCAGCGCTTCACCCTGGCTCTGACCGACTATGTCGAGGCGCTGTGCATGCCGCACCTGCTCGAAAGTCTGGGCAGGACGGCGCCGGGCATCGGCCTGGCTATCCAGCACCTGACGCCGACGCTGCCGGCCGAGGCGCTGGACAAGGGCAACCTCGACCTGGTGCTGGGGCGCTTCGAGGAGCTGCCGGCGCGCTTCCTGCGCCGCCCCTGGGCCAGCGAGACGCTGCGCCTGCTGGCCCGGCGCGGGCATCCGCAGGTCGATGGGAGAATCAATCTGCAGACCTTTCTCCAGCAGCGGCACCTGTGGGTTTCCGGCGGGCAGACCAAGGGCATGGTCGATCAGTGGCTGGCCAGCCAGGGCCTGAAGCGGCAGATCGCCTACACCACGCCCAACTACCTGCAGGCGGCGCATCTGGTGGCGACCACGGATTTGCTGACGGTGCTGCCGACGCGGCTGGCGGCCTATTTCTCGGAGTTGCTGCCGTTGCAGGTGCTGGAGCTGCCGTTCGACGTAGGCCATTTCGACCTGGAGCTGGTGTACCTCGCCCAGCGCGAGCGGGATACGGCGTTGCAGTGGTTGATCGAGCGGATTGTCGAAGCGGCGCCGGAGTGAGTGACGTAGCCAGGCCCAAGTTGTAGGGGCGAGCTTGCTCGCGAACAGACGTCCCCCAAAACACTGGTGTTGGGCTGGTTCGCGAGCAAGCTCGCTCCTACGAAAAGCAAAACGCGCCCGGAGGCGCGTTTCGTGGGGATCAGAACCGATCGCGAATGATCGTCTCTTCCACCGGCAGCCGGCCGATGCGCGGTTTGGCTTCCACCGCCTGCTTGCCCACGGCGACCATCAGGCCGATCACGTGGTTGTCCGGCAGGTTGATCAGCTGGCCCACGGCGTCGAAGTCGAAGCCGTCCATCGGCACGCTGTCCAGGCCGCGGCCACGGGCGGCGAGCATCAGGGTCTGGGCCACCAGGCCGCAGCTGCGCATGGTTTCGTCGCGCTGGGTCTGCGGCTTGTCGCGGTAGTAGCCGTCGATGGCGTTGGTCATGAAGTTCTGCACTTCCGCCGGGGCGCCGTCCCAGACGCGGCTGGCGTTGGCTTCCCAGCTGTCGGTGCGGGCGCAGATCACCACCAGCATCGAGGCCTCGGTCATCTGCGCCTGGTCCCAGCCCACTTCGCGGATGTGCGCGCGCAATTGCGGGTCGCTGACTTCCACCAGGCGCACGTGCTGCAGATTGAAGGCGGTGGGCGCGAGCAGCGCCAGTTGCAGCAGCTCGTCCTTCTCCTCGCGGCTCATCACGTAGGAAGTGTCGAAACCACGGATGGAACGGCGGCTGCGGATGGCGTCATCGATATGCATGAAATTTCCTCTGGCCTGCATGATTGCGGATGGCGCGCATGGTAAGCCGAGCGGAGGGATCGTTGCAGAGTGGCGTATCGATAATGTCTATCCAGCACTTCGATGGAACGGCGCCCGCCACGGCAGGCGGGCGCCGGCGGGGGGGGTCAGCCCTCCAGCGCCTCCACCGGCGCCGCCGTGGCCTGGCGCTGCCGGGGCGAGGTGAAGGCGAGATAGCCGTCCTCGACCTTGCCGAAACGCAGCAGGGCCAGGTCCAGCGCGTAGTTCTGGTAGAGCTTCCACGGCGTGCGGTCGCCCTGCTTGGGCATGCGGTCGGCGGCGCGCTGGATATAGCCGGAGTTGAGGTTGAGGAAGGGTTCTTCCTTCACCGATCCATCGGTCTGGCGCGGCGTGCACTGGCGCATGCCGATGGCGTCGAGGTGGTTGATCAGGCGGCAGAAGTATTCGCTGGAGAGGTCCGCCTTGAGCGTCCAGCTGGCGTTGGTGTAGCCGACGATGGCGGCGAGGTTGGGCAGGTCACGCAGCATGATGCCGCGGTAGCCCATGCTCTGGGTGACGTCGAAGGGCTTGCCGTCGATGGCCAGCTCGGCGCCGCCGAACATCACCAGGTCCAGTCCGGTGGCGGTGACGATCACGTCCGCTTCGAGCAGTTGCCCGGATTTGAGCAGGATGCCTTTCTCGGTGAAACGCTCGATGTGGTCGGTCACCACCGAGGCCCGGCCCTGGCGCAGCGCCTTGAACAGGTCACCATCCGGCACGCAGCACACGCGCTCGTCCCACGGTTTGTAGCGCGGGCTGAAGTGGCGCATGTCGAAGTCCTTGCCCAGCTGCAAGCTGGCCAGCTTGAGCATGAGTTTGCGCACCGCGCCGGGGAACGCCTTGGATGCCATGAAGAAGACCATCTGCATGGTCACGTTGCGCGCCCTCGCCTGGCGGTACACCCACTTCTCCGGCAGGAAGTTGCGCAGGAAATTGGAGATCGGGTCCTTCGCCGGCAGCGTGATCACGTAGGACGGCGAGCGCTGAAGCATGGTGACGTGGGCGGCCTTGTCGGTCAGCGAGGGGATCAGCGTGACGGCGGTGGCGCCGCTGCCGATCACCACGATGCGCTTGCCGCTGTAGTCGAAGTTTTCCGGCCACAGCTGCGGGTGGATGACCTGCCCGGCGAAGCTCTCGCGCCCCGGGAAGTCTGGTGTGTAGCCGGCGTCATAGCGGTAGTAGCCAGTGCACATGAAGAGGAACTGCGCGCTCATGCGCACCGGTTCCTGCTCGTCGCCGCGCTGCACGGTGAGATTCCAGCGCGCGCTGGCGCTATCCCAGTCGGCCTTGAGCACACGGTGGCGGTAGCGAATCTTGTCCTCGACCCGATACTCGTGGGCGGTCTCGCGGATGTAGTTGAGAATCGACGGGCCGTCGGCGATGGCCTTGGGGTCGGTCCAGGGTTTGAAGTTGTAGCCCAGGGTGTACATGTCCGAGTCGGAGCGGATGCCGGGGTAGCGGAACAGGTCCCAGGTGCCGCCCATGGCCTCGCGGCCTTCGAGGATGGCGTAGGACTTGCCGGGGCACTGCTTCTGCAGGTGGCAGGCAGCGCCGATGCCGGACAGGCCGGCGCCGATGATCAGTACATCCAGGTGCTCGACGGACATGCGGGGTTCCTCTTGCGACGCCCTTGTGAGTCTAGGCAGGAATGCCTCCCCACACCCTACAAGGGAGCCCGGCGGCGCCACGCCGACCTTTAGTCGTGCGTGGCGTCTGGCCTGTTACAGCTGCGCCTGCACCCAGTTGCGCACGCGGGCGTAGGGGTAATCCTCCAGCGTCGCGTAGCCCGGCAAGGTGCGGGCGCGCATGCGGGTAAAGGCCGGCACGCTGATGCCGCAGAGGAAGCGCGTCAAGCAGTCGGCGCTCGGCGCCATCCCTCGCGCGCTGCGGTATTTCTCCAGGAAGGCGGCGCAGCGGTTGTGCAGGGATTGGCCGTCCAGCGGCGGCAGCGCAGGTGGCTCCGGCAGATGGGCGACGCGGCCGGCGCACACCGAGCAATGGCCACACTGCCGGGGCGCCTGTTCGTCACCGAAGTAATGCGCCAGGCGCCAGCTCAGGCACTCCTCGCTGGCCAGCAGGTCGAGCATGGCGCCGATGCGGGCGATCTCGCTCTCCTCATGCCGCTTGAAGTAGCGGTGCAGCTCGTCACTCAACTTATCCACATCGAACTGGGCATCGCGTACTGCGTAGACCTCGGTCATCTGCTTGCTTTCCAGCTCGACCCAACCGCGCTCCTGGAAGTAATCCAGCGCCTTCACCACCCGCGCGCGCTCGGCACCATGGCGGCTGTAGAGGGTGTCGAAATCCAGGGTCGCCCAGGTCCGCGCACGCGCCGAGGTGTTGAGGATGGCTTCGACGAACTGCCGCCGCTCACCCTCGAAGTGGCCGAGCAATACGGCAGAATCGATGAGCAGTTTGTAGCGATATTCGGCGAAATAGGCGAAACGCGGCGCGATGATGCCGCGTAGCTCCAACTGCACCAGCAGCGTCTTGAGCGGCAACTGGCGGATATTGGACTGGTCCGACAGCGGCACCAGCATGGTCTCCCACTGGCCATTCGGCGCCTGGCGGATGTCCTCCAGCACATTGCGGATGCCCTCGCGCTCGGGGGTGTCGCCGTAGACGAAGTTTTCCAGCACGTTGAGGCTGTCGCGGTTGGCCAGCACCAGGCATTCCGAGCGCTGGCCGTCGCGCCCGGCGCGGCCGATTTCCTGGCTGTAGTTCTCCAGGGACTTGGGCAGGTCATAGTGCACCACCTGGCGGATATCGCTCTTGTCGATGCCCATGCCGAAGGCGATGGTGGCGACGATGCAGTTCAGCTGGCCATCCATGAAGCGGCGCTGGATGCCTTCGCGCTCGGGGTGCTCCATCCCGGCGTGGTAGGCGCACGCGGGAATGCCGCGTTCGGCCAGGTACGCGGCGATGTCCTCGGCGGTCTTCTGCTGGGTGACGTAGACGATGGCCGGTTTGCCTGGCCGCTCCCGCAGCCACTCCACCAGCCGCGCCCGGCGGGCGGCGCTGGAGATGGGCTCCACCTGCAGGTCGAGGTTGGCGCGGTAGAAGCCGGTGGTGACCACATCGCTTTCGCTGATGGCGAACTTGGCGCGCATGTCGGCGATCACCGCCGGCGTGGCCGTGGCGGTGAGCAGCAGCACCTGGGGAATGCGGAATTGCTTCTGGTAGTCCGGCAGCTTCAGGTAATCGGGGCGAAAGTTGTGGCCCCATTCCGAGATGCAGTGCGCTTCATCCACCACCAGCAGGGAAATGGGCACCTCGCTGATGAAGTTACGGAAGCGCTCGTTCTTCAGCCGTTCCACCGAAATCATCAGCACTTTCAGCTCGCCGCTACGCGCGCGGGCCATGGTCTGCGCGGTCTGCTCGCGGCTCTGCGCCGAATCGATGCTGGCGGCGGCGATGCCGTGGCGGGTGAGGAAGGCCAGTTGGTCCTGCATCAGCGCCAGCAGCGGCGACACCACCAGCGTCAGGTGCGGCATCAGCAGCGCCGGCAACTGGTAGCACAGCGACTTGCCCGAGCCGGTGGGAAAGATCGCCGCCGCCGAGCGCCCGGCGAGCACGGCGCTGACCGCCGCCTCCTGGCCGGGGCGGAACTGGCGAAAGCCGAAGACGCGTTCGAGGGTGTCGTGCATGGGAGTACTCCGTTACGTGGGCATCCACCCAGCCTAGAAAGCGTCATTGTAGGAGCGAGCTTGCTCGCGAACCGGAGCTGGGCTGTTCGCGAGCAAGCTCGCTCCTACGAAGAGCGCAATGGCGTAGGACCGTTCCCAGGCGCCAATGAAAAAGCCGCCCGAAGGCGGCTCTTTCGAAGAACGGGCTCGCTTACAGCTGCGGGCCGGCGTTCTTGATGGCGTCGCTCACGTCGAACTTCTTGAAGTTCTCGATGAACTTGCTGGCCAGGCCCTTGGCGGCTTCGTCGTAGGCGGCCTTGTCAGCCCAGGTGTTGCGCGGGTTGAGCAGGACGGTCTCGACGCCCGGAACGGCCTTGGGCACGTCCAGGTTGATGATGTCCAGGTGCTCGGTCTCGGCACCGACCAGAGCGCCGCTCTGGATTGCAGCGATCACGCCACGGGTGGTCGGGATGTTGAAGCGCTTGCCAACGCCGTAGCCACCACCGGTCCAGCCGGTGTTGACCAGGTAGACCTTGGAGCCGAAGGCCTTGATGCGCTTGATCAGCAGCTCGGCGTAGACGCCGGCCGGACGCGGGAAGAAGGGTGCGCCGAAGCAGGTGGAGAAGGTCGACTTGATGCCGCCGCCCGAACCCATTTCGGTGGAACCCACCAGCGCGGTGTAGCCGGACAGGAAGTGGTAGGCCGCCTGCTCGTTGTTCAGGATCGACACGGGCGGCAGAACGCCGGTCAGGTCGCAGGTCAGGAAGATCACGGCGTTGGGTTCGCCGCCGAGGTTCTTCTCGGAACGCTTCTCGACGTGTTCCAGCGGGTAGGCTGCGCGGGAGTTCTGGGTCAGGCTGTCATCGGCGTAATCCGGGGTGCGGTTTTCGTCGAGGACGACGTTTTCCAGCACAGCACCGAACTTGATGGCTTTCCAGATCACCGGCTCGTTCTTCTCGGACAGGTCGATGCACTTGGCATAGCAACCGCCTTCGATGTTGAAGACGACGCCTTCGCCCCAGCCGTGCTCGTCGTCGCCAATCAGGTAGCGGCTTTCGTCAGCGGACAGGGTGGTCTTGCCGGTGCCCGACAGACCGAAGAACAGGGTGACGTCGCCGGCTTCGCCGATGTTGGCGGCGCAATGCATCGGCAGCACGTCTTTTTCCGGCAGCAGGTAGTTCTGCACGCCGAACATGGCCTTCTTCATCTCACCGGCGTAGCGCATGCCGGCGATCAGCACTTTCTTCTGGGCGAAGTTGAGGATCACGCAGCCATCGGAGTTGGTGCCGTCACGCTCGGGCACGCACTCGAAGTTGGCGACGTTGAGGACCTGCCACTCTTCGCGGCCAGCCGGGTTGTACTGCTCAGGCTCGATGAACAGCGCACGGCCGAACAGGTTCTGCCAGGCGGTGCCGGTGGTCATCTTTACGGCCAGGTAGTGGTCGTGGGCCGAACCTACATGGACGTGGGAAACGAAGTGGTCCTGGGCGTTGTTGAAGGCCTCGACACGGTCCCACAGGGCATCGAACTTGTCAGCCGGGAACGGACGGTTGATGGCACCCCAGGCGATGGAATCCTTGCTGCCCGGCTCTTCGACGATGAAACGGTCGGCAGGCGAGCGGCCGGTGCGGTGGCCGGTACGTACGACCAGCGCGCCGTTGTCGGCGAGTTCGCCTTCGCCGCGGCGAATGGCTTCTTCGACCAATTGGGCAACGCTGATGTCGGTGTAAACGGCTTTATTGGCTTGCGTCATGTGGGTCCCCGTCGGCCGAAGCCGAGTCCTCCAAACATTGCGTAGTGACTTCTAATTCCCACTACCGCGGAAAAAAGTCGCGGGATTATGCCAGAAAAGAACTGTTTTCGTGCAGCCTCTGATCTGGCAAGAGCGCCATTGGTGCGGCTATCGGACGGATAGAAGCGGTCAGTGGCGGGTTTCCGAGGGCGTTTTGCTACCACCGCCGGAGAACAGTTGGGCAACGTCCGAACCGTCGAAACGGTAACGCTGGTTGCAGAACTGGCAGTCGATCACGACTTCGCCGCCCTGCTCGGCGAGCAGGCGCTCGGCGTCCTCGTGCCCAAGACTGACCAGCGCGTTGGCCGAGCGTTCCCGCGAGCAGCTGCAACGGAAGACCAGCGGTTGCGGGTCGAACAGGCGTACGTCGTCCTCGTGGTACAGGCGGTGCAGCACGGTGGCGTTGTCCAGGCCCAACAGCTCCTCGGCGGTGAGGGTGTCGGCCAGGGTGGTGACGTGCTGCCAGCTGGCTTCCCGCGACTCTGCGTCGCGCTGGCGGTCGGCCGGTAGCTGTTGCAGCAGCAGGCCACGGGCGCGGCGGCTGTCGGCGTTGAGCCAGAAGCGGGTCGGCAACTGCTCGGAGGTGGCGAAGTAGGTCGACAGGCAATCGGCCAGGGTCACGCCCTCCAGCGGCACGATGCCCTGGTAGCGCTTGCCCTTCTTCGGATCGACGGTGAGGGTCAGCACGCCGTGGGGCATCAGGTCGGCGAGCCCGGCGGCATCGCCGATGGCGTCCGCTTCGTAGCGGGCCAGGCCGCGCACTTCGCGGTCGCTGGAACACTCCACCATCAGCAGCGGTACCGCGCCATTGGAGCGCGCCTGCAGCACCAGCAGGCCGTCGAACTTGAGGGTGCCGCACAGCAGCGCGGCAGCGGCTAGCATTTCCCCCAGCAGCTGGGCGACCGGCTGCGGGTAGGGGTGCTTGGCCAGCACTTCGGCGTAGCTGCGGTCGAGCTCCACCAGTTCACCGCGAACATCGGTGTTGTCGAACAGGAAACGCTGACTTTGATCGATCTGGGACATGCTGGACACAACGCTGCGATAGGCACAAATAAATGACAAGTTGATGGCAAAGGCCTATAAAGCGCGCTTTGCAGCACCCACCCGCATTCGGGTGGTTCCGTAAGGGGGAATCGATTTTATGGATAAAGCCAATCCGTTCCAAGCCACCTGGTCCTGGAAGCCCTTCATCGCCTGTCACCTGTTCGCGCTCGCGTTGCTCCTGCTGTGGCTCTGGGAGCCTGCCCGAGAGGCGATGAACCTGTTCGACTTCAGCCTGTTCAGCCTTCTGAACGAACCACTGGCGACCAATGATGCCTGGCGGCTGACCTGGGCAGTGGCCAGTACCCGCCCGTTCGACCTGCTGGTCGGCGTGATCCTGCTGCTCCTGTTGATCCGGGGCGACTGGATCTTCAAGGCCACCCAAGCCCGCGCAGCCACCTTCGGCTTCCTCTGCGCCGCCGTAGTACTGGTGGTGGTGCGCATCCTCTACGCCAAGATCGCCCATCACTTCGGCTGGCAGCACGCGAGCATCTCCACCGTTGTGCCGGACGCCGTGCGCCTGGAGCAGTACTTCCCGAGCTGGGAAGACACCGCCTTCGAGATCAAGGATGAGTCTGCCCGCAGCTTCCCCGGCGACCACGCCTCGGTGCTGCTGATCTGGGCACTGTTCCTCACCCTGTTCGCCCGCAGCGCCCTGCAGTGGGTGGTGATCTGGGGCCTGGCGCTGCTGTTCATGCTGCCGCGCCTGGTGGCCGGCGCGCACTGGGGCCAGGACGACTACATCGGCGGCGTGCAGATGGCGCTGGTGGCCCTGGCCTGGAGCTGCTTCACCCCGTTCGCCGCCAAGGTCAGCGCCGCACTGGTGCGCTGGACCGAGCCGCTGTTCAACCTGCTGACGAAAATCCCGCTGCTCAATCGCCTGAGCGTCGTCGCGGCCTGAGTGGACTGTCGATCAGGGCGAGGCGCCTTCGGCCCTCGCCCCTGGATCACTCCTGACCGCGGAAGCTGAACAACTGGCGGCGCTGCTTCTTGGTCGGCCGCCCGTCGGTCTGCAGGCCCAGCGCACCGGCCTTGCGCATCGCGGCCGCGTCCTCGCGACGCTTCGCGCTGTCGGCGGTTTCTTCATACAGCAGCTGCGCCTCCGGCGCGCCGCGACGCACCATCGATAGCGCCTTGACCACCACGGTGCGCTCGTCGAAGCCGGTGCGGATCACATATTCCTCGCCGATCTTCGGCTCCTTGCCCGGCTTGCAGCGCTCGCCCCGGCAATGCACCTTGCCACCCTCGATGGCCTCTTTGGCCAGCGAGCGGGTCTTGTAGAAGCGCGCCGCCCACAGCCACTTGTCCAGGCGGACCTTGTCGTCGTCTTTCTCGCTCACTTCATAACCTCGTCATGCGGGTCTGCGAGTGTACCGCGCGCCCCGCTGGCGGGGCACAACCGGCCTGACTAGAATGCCGGCAAACGCCGGGGACGCCTGCCTTGAAGACATTCGACCAGTTGTCGGTAATCGGTTTGCGCGAATGGATCGCCCTGCCCGAACTGGGCATGGTCGGCCTGCGCGCGAAGATCGACACCGGCGCCAGTACCTCCAGCCTGCATGCCAGCGAGATCGTGCCGTTCAAGCGCAACGGCCAGAGCTGGGTGCGCTTCGTCGCCCACCTCGGCACCCAGGTGCAGCGCCGCCACCGCTGCGAAGCACCGGTGGTGACGATGAAGACCATCAAGAGCTCCAACGGCCAGGCCCAGACCCGTTACGTGATCCGCACCCTGCTGGCCCTGGGCGACCGCGCCTGGCCGGTGGAATTCACCCTGGCCTGCCGCAAGACCATGCGCTACCGCGTGCTGCTAGGCTCCAAGGCCTTGGTCCACGGCCAACTGGTGGTCAATCCGGGCCTGACCTACGTCCAGGACAAACCCCTCATCATGGTTTCCTCCACCCCTTCAGGTGATCAATGAAAATTGCTGTGCTGTCGCGCAATCCGCGCCTGTATTCCACCCGTCGGCTGGTGGAGGCCGGGCAGCAACGCGGCCATGAGATGGTGGTGATCGACACCCTCCGCGCCTACATGAACATTGCCAGCCACAAGCCACAGATCCACTATCGCGGACAGCCCCTGGAAGGCTTCGACGCAGTGATCCCCCGTATCGGCGCATCGGTGACCTTCTACGGCTGCGCCGTGCTGCGGCAGTTCGAGATGATGGGGGTGTTCCCGCTCAACGAATCGGTGGCCATCGCCCGCTCCCGCGACAAGCTGCGCTCCCTGCAGTTGCTCTCGCGCAAGGGCATCGGCCTGCCGATCACTGGCTTCGCCCACTCCCCCGACGACGTGCCGGACCTGATCGAGATGGTCGGCGGCGCGCCGCTGGTGATCAAGCTGCTGGAAGGCACCCAAGGCATCGGCGTGGTGCTCTGCGAGACGGAGAAGGCCGCCGAGTCCGTGCTGGAGGCCTTCATGGGGCTCAAGCACAACATCATGGTGCAGGAATACATCAAGGAGGCCGGCGGCGCCGACATCCGCTGCTTCGTGGTGGGAGACAAGGTGATCGCCTCGATGAAGCGCCAGGCCGCGCCCGGCGAATTCCGCTCCAACCTGCACCGCGGCGGCAGCGCCAGCCTGATCAAGATCACCCCGGAAGAACGCATGACCGCCATCCGCGCCGCGCGGATCATGGGGCTGAAGGTCGCCGGCGTCGACATCCTGCGCTCCCACCATGGCCCGCTGGTGATGGAAGTGAACTCCTCGCCAGGCCTGGAGGGCATCGAGACCACCACCGGCAAGGACATCGCCGGGGTGATCATCGAGTACCTGGAGAAGAATGGCGGGCCGCATCTGGCCAGAACCAAGGGCAAAGGGTGAGCCGGGGCTTTCGTGACGCATGCGTCACGCCGGCGAACGCCAGGCCATGGATGGCCTGGCAGGGGGCTCAGAGAAGCACGTAGTCACGACAGGGATGTCAGGAACGAACTTTCATGAAGCACCCTTAAGCCCTGCACGGGGTCTTGCCCTCACCCCAGCTATCTCCCAGAGGGCTGGGGTGAGGGAAGTGCACGGCAACCAAGCCAACAGAAAGCGCCGAACTCAACCCATCATTGCCCCACGGAACCCTTCGCGAGCAAGCTCGCTCCTACAGGTTCGCCCCGCCGCTACTGGATGTACCCATGCCGTCTTCCCGCTCCAACGCCGAACTCAAGTGGTCCCCCATCGAAGGCCGCGTCGCCCTGGTCGCGCCGGCCTCGGCCATTGCCGAAGAAGTGCTGGAAGCAACCCTGCGCCAGCTGGAAGTGCTGGGCGTGGATTACCGCCTGGGCGAGCACGCCGATGCGCGCTACCGCTACCTGGCCGGCACGCCGCAGCAGCGCCTGGAAGATTTCCACGCCGCCTTCGAGCTGGAGGGCGTCAGCGCCGTCTGGTGTCTGCGCGGCGGCTACGGCTGTGGACAACTGGTCCCGCGACTGGACTGGAAGCGCCTGCAGGCCGCCTCGCCGCGCCCGCTGATCGGCTTCTCGGACATCTCCATCCTGCTCAGCGCCTTCCACCGCCATGGCCTGCCGGCGATCCATGGGCCGGTGGCCACCGCCCTCGGCCTGCAACCGCTCAGCGCACCCAGCGAGCAGCGCGAGCGCCTGGCTTCGCTGGCCTCGGTCAGCCATGTGCTGGCGGGAAATCCAGGCAAGCTCCCGGTGCAGCACCTGGCAGGGCCGAAGCATTCCGTGGAGGGCGAACTGATCGGCGGCAACCTCACCGCACTGGCCTGCATGGCCGGCACCGAAGGCGCGCTGCACGTGCCGGACGGCGCGATCCTGATCCTCGAAGACGTCGGCGAGCCCTACTACCGCCTCGAACGCAGCCTCTGGCAGCTGCTCAACAGCCGCGGCGGGGCACGCCTGGGCGCGGTGTGCCTGGGCGGCTTCACCGACTGCCCGCGCAAGGGCGTGGCGCACAGCCTGGAAGAGATCATCAGCGAGTACGTCGCCAGCCTGGACGTGCCGCTCTATCACGGCCTACCCAGCGGCCACGGCGCGCACAATCGCGCCTGGCCCTACGGACGCCGGGCGCTGCTGGAAGGCAAATCCCTGCGCTGGGATTAGTGGGCGTTGCGCGGCAGCAGCAGCCCCAGCGGCAGGCAGACCCGCGCCTCCACCCCGCCACCCTCACGGTTGCGCAGCTCGATGCTGCCACCGTGCTGCTCGGCGATGCGCTTGACGATGGCCAGCCCCAGGCCGGTGCCCTTGCCGCCACGCGCCTTGTCGCCGCGAATGAAGGGATTGAAGATGCTGCTCAGCTCCTGCGGGTCGATACCGGCGCCGCGATCGAGCACGCTGAGCACCACATAGGGCGCCGCACCGCCACCGGCTACGTGCGCCGCGACTTCCACCTTGCCGCCGCCGTGATTGAGCGCGTTCTCGATCAGGTTGCCGAGCATGCGCTTGATCGACACACGGCGGAAACGGAACGGTGGCAGCGGCTCCAGGCACAGGCGCACGCGCTCTTCCGTCTGGTTGAAGGCATCGGCCGTCTCGCACACCAGGCCGTACAGGTCGCCCTCTTCCACTGGCTCGTCGCGGCCGTCGCGGATGAAGGCGAGGAACTGGTCGAGGATGGCGTCCATGTCTTCGATGTCGCGGACCATGTCCTCGACCATCTCCCGATCGCTCTCGGGCATCAGCTCAAGCGACAGGCGCAGGCGCGTCAGCGGTGTGCGCAGGTCGTGGGACACGCCGGCCAGCATCAGCTCGCGCTCGCGCCCGGCCTGCTCGACGTCGTCGGCCATCTGGTTGAAGGCGCGGTATACCTCGGCCATCTCGCTGGGCGTTTCCGGCCCCAGGGGCAGGCGCACGCTGCGGCCCTTGCCGAACTCGCGGGAAGCGAACACCAGGCGCTTGAGCGGCTGGCTGAGCAGGCGCACGAAGATCCACGCGGCAGCCGTAGACAGCAAACCAATGCCGAGGAACCAGCCCAGCACGCTCCAGATCTGCTGGCCGCGCAGCGGGTGCGGGTAGAGCGGAACGCCGATCCAACCCTCACCCAGGGTCGGCGCGCGTACCCAGAGCATCGACGGATGGTGGATGCGCAGGCGTGTCTCGGTGTCGATGCCCAGCTCCATGCGCATCTGCCGCTGGAAGATGTCGGTGTACGGCCAATGCACCTCTTCCGGCTGCCCCTGCTCGTGGGGCGCCCACTTCAGCCCGGCGGACTGGGCGATGGCCTCGCGCGACTTCTCGTCCGCCGCCCAGTAGGCGCGCACGGTCAGCGCCGCGCCGTGGCTGTACTGGCGGTCGACCAGCATGTCCTCGTTCATCAGCAGGTAGACCAGGGTCAGCGCCTTGGAAAACAGCACGACGATGAGCACCAGCCAGAGGGTGCGGGCGAAGAAGCTTTGCGGGAACCAGAGGGGTGTTTTCAAGAGGGCGTTACCAGGAAGCACGAACTGTAGGAGTGAGCTTGCTCGCGAATGAACCCACGCACCGAGGCGGGTTCGCGAGCAAGCCCGCTCCTACCAAAGAAACATCACTTGCGGGCGGCACCATCCGGTACGAACACATAGCCCACGCCCCAGACGGTCTGGATATAGCGCGGTTTGGACGGATCGGGCTCGATCAGCCGGCGCAGGCGGGAAATCTGCACGTCGATGGAGCGTTCCAGGGCGTCCCACTCGCGACCGCGGGCCAGGTTCATCAGCTTGTCGCGGGTCAGTGGCTCGCGGGCGTGCTGCACCAGGGCCTTGAGCACGGCGAACTCACCGGTGGTGAGCATGTGCACCTCCTCGCCCTTCTTCAGCTCGCGGGTGGCCAGGTGCAGCTCGTAGTCGCCGAAGGTGACGATCTCGTCCTCGCCCGCCGGCGCGCCCGGCACCAGCGGCGCCTGGCGGCGCAGCACGGCCTTGATCCGTGCCAGCAGCTCGCGCGGGTTGAACGGCTTGGCCAGGTAGTCGTCGGCGCCCTGTTCCAGGCCGGAGATGCGGCTGGACTCGTCGCCCTTGGCGGTGAGCATGATGATCGGGATCTGGTTGTTCGACTCGCGCAGACGCTTGCACGCGGAGAGTCCGTCCTCGCCGGGCATCATCAGGTCGAGCACCACCAGCTGGAACAGCTCACGGGCCAGCAGGCGGTCCATCTGCTCGGTATTCTCGACGGCGCGGACGCGGTAACCCTGCTCATCGAGGAAGCGTTCCAGCAGACGGCGCAGGCGCGCATCGTCATCGACCACGAGGATCTTTTCGCCTTCCGGCAGGGTGGCAGCGTTGCTCATGGAGACTCCCAGAATCTGATTCGGCGGGCATTATCGCCCAGCCGCCGCACATCACGGCTTGTCCATTGTTAGCAGATTTTTCCCCGACCAGCCGCCCACCCCGCGAAATTGTCGTGGGTATAATGCGGCGCTTTTGCGGCGGGGCGTTGTCACAGAGCCTGTCCGAAGGCCGGGGTCTCCGGTCCGGGCGCTCTGTTATGAGCCTGCTTCATGATCTCGCGAGCTAGAGCAGAACAAGGCGAGGGCAGCTGAAAAATGCTCATTGACTGCAGTCAACTCCGCTTTTTCAGCTGCCCTCAACGCAGTTATGCCGACGCGCAGCAGATCAGGCGCCCCGTATTTCGATTGTTTTGTCAGGTGGATTTATGGACAGCATCAACACCCGTATCGCCGAAGAGCTTTCCGCACTGCCCTCCGGCCGCGTTCAACCGCAGCAAGTCGCCGCTGCCGTCGCCCTGCTCGATGAAGGCTCCACCGTCCCCTTCATCGCCCGTTACCGGAAAGAAGTCACCGGCAGCCTGGACGACACCCAGCTGCGCATGCTCGAAGAGCGCCTGCGTTACCTGCGCGAACTGGAAGACCGCCGTGGCGCGATCCTCGCCAGCATCGAGGAACAGGGCAAGCTGACCCCGGAACTGGCCCGCGAGATCAAGCTCGCCGACACCAAGACCCGCCTCGAAGACCTTTACCTGCCCTATAAGCAGAAGCGCCGCACCAAGGGCCAGATCGCCCTGGAAGCCGGCCTGGGCGAGCTGGCCGACGCGCTGTTCGCCGACCCGACCCTGCCCCCGGAAACCGAAGCCGCGCGCTTCGTCGATGCCGAGAAAGGCTTCGCCGATACCCGCGCCGTGCTCGAAGGCGCCAAGTACATCCTCATGGAGCGCTTCGCCGAGGACGCCACCCTGCTGGACCGCCTGCGCGGCTTCCTCAAGGACAACGCCACCCTCACCGCGCGCATGGTGCCGGGCAAGGAAACCGAAGGCGCCAAGTTCAGCGACTACTTCGAGCACGACGAGCCGCTGAAGAACGCCCCGTCGCACCGCGCCCTGGCGATCTTCCGCGGCCGCAACGAAGGCGTGCTGAGCGTCGCCCTGAAGGTCGGCGAGGAGCTGCCGGGCACCGCGCATCCGTGCGAAACCATGATCGGCGAGCGCTTCGGCATCAGTAACCAAGGCCGCGCCGCCGACAAGTGGCTGTCCGAAGTGGTGCGCTGGACCTGGAAGGTCAAGCTCTACACCCACCTGGAAACCGACCTGCTGGGCGAGCTGCGCGAAGGCGCCGACGCCGAGGCGATCAACGTCTTCGCCCGCAACCTGCACGACCTGCTGCTGGCCGCCCCGGCCGGCCCGCGCGCCACCCTGGGCCTGGACCCGGGCCTGCGCACCGGCGTGAAGGTCGCCGTGGTCGATGCCACCGGCAAGCTGCTGGACACCGCCACCGTCTACCCGCACGCGCCGAAGAACCAGTGGGATCAGACCATCGCCGTGCTCGCCGCGCTGTGCGCCAAACACCAGGTGGAGCTGATCGCCATCGGCAACGGTACCGCCAGCCGCGAGACCGACAAGCTGGCCGCCGAGCTGATCAAGAAATACCCAGCGCTCAAGTGCACCAAGATCATGGTCAGCGAGGCCGGTGCCTCGGTGTACTCCGCATCGGAGCTGGCTGCGAAGGAATTCCCGGAACTGGACGTGTCGCTGCGCGGCGCCGTTTCCATCGCCCGCCGCCTGCAGGACCCGCTGGCGGAGCTGGTGAAGATCGAGCCGAAGTCCATCGGTGTCGGCCAGTACCAGCACGACGTGTCCCAGCTGCAGCTCGCGCGCAGCCTGGACGCGGTAGTGGAAGACTGCGTGAACGCCGTGGGCGTGGACGTCAACACCGCTTCCGCCGCCCTGCTGGCGCGCATCTCCGGCCTCAACAGCACCCTGGCGCAGAACATCGTCGCGCACCGCGACGCCAACGGAGCCTTCCGCACCCGTGACGACCTGCGCAAGGTCAGCCGCCTGGGCGACAAGACCTTCGAGCAGGCCGCCGGCTTTCTCCGCGTGATGAACGGCGACAACCCGCTGGACGCCTCCGCGGTGCACCCGGAAACCTACCCGCTGGTGCAGCGCATTGCCGCCGACACCGGCCGCGACGTGCGCTCGCTGATCGGCGACTCGGCCTTCCTCAAGCGCCTGGACCCGAAGAAGTTCACCGACGAACAGTTCGGCCTGCCCACCGTCACCGACATCCTCAAGGAACTCGACAAGCCCGGCCGCGACCCGCGTCCGGAGTTCAAGACCGCCGAGTTCCAGGAGGGCGTCGAAAGCCTCAAGGACCTGAAGCCCGGCATGGTGCTCGAAGGCGTGGTGACCAACGTCACCAACTTCGGCGCCTTCGTCGACATCGGCGTCCACCAGGACGGCCTGGTGCACATCTCCGCGCTGTCGGAGAAGTTCGTCAAGGACCCGTACGAAGTGGTCAAGGCCGGTGACATCGTCAAGGTGAAGGTCATGGAAGTGGACATCCCGCGTAACCGCGTCGGCCTGTCCATGCGCATGAGCGACACCCCCGGCGAGAAGGTCGAAGGTCCGCGCGGCGGCGGTCGTCCGCAGGGCGGCCAGCGTCCCGATCGTGGCGCCCCGCGCCAGCAGGAGAAGGCCCCGGCGAACAACGCCATGGCCTCGCTGTTCGCCAACGCCAAGCAACTGAAGAAGAAGTAAGGAAGGTCCATGAGCGAGATGCCCGCCCGCGAGCTGATGATCAGCCGCTTCAGCGAAACCATCGGCGTGCAGCCGGTGCGCGTCGCCGACGGCGAAGCCGAGGTGCTGCTGCCGATGGCCGAGCACCTGCGCAATCGCGGCAACGTCATGCACGGCGGCGCACTCTTCACGCTGATGGACATGACCATGGGCCTGGCCTGCTCCAGCGCCCATGGGTTCGACCGGCAGAGCGTCACCCTGGAATGCAAGATCAACTACATCCGCGCGGTCGCCGAGGGCGAGGTGCGCTGTGTGGCGAAGGTCCTGCACGCCGGGCGGCGCTCGCTGGTGGTCGAGGCCGACATCCACCAGGGCGACAAGCTGGTCGCCAAGGGACAAGGCACCTTCGCCCAGCTGTAACTGGCACCGCGACATCTGACCTATGCTGGACGCCGGAGCCCGGAATCACGGGCGCCGGCGCTGCGTCTGTACAAGCCAGGCGACAACGCCGGTTGTGTTCTCCCCTTGTAGACCGCCCAGTCCACCCCCATAGTGGGGCGACTGCCGTGTGAAGGACTTCCAACTTGAGCGACCAACTCTCCCGCCGCCTGGCTCTGCTCGGCGATGCTGACAACCTGTCCCTGCTCACCCAGTGCCTGCACGGTATCGAGCGCGAATGCCTGCGCGTCGACGAGCACGGCAAGCTGGCGCTGACCCCGCATCCGCGCACCCTGGGCTCGGCCCTGACCAACCCGCAGATCACCACCGACTACTCCGAGTCGCTGCTGGAGTTCATCACGCCGACCGCCAGCAGCGTCGAACAGACCCTGGACGATCTGGGCGAAATCCACCGCTTCGCCTACCAGAAGCTCGACGGCGAATACCTGTGGAGCCCGTCGATGCCCTGCGAGCTGCCGGATGAAGAGACCATCCCGATCGCCCGCTACGGCAGCTCCCACATCGGCCGCCTGAAGTACGTCTACCGCAAGGGCCTGGCCCTGCGCTACGGCAAGACCATGCAGTGCATCGCCGGCATCCACTACAACTTCTCCCTGCCCGAAGGGCTGTGGGAAGTGCTGCGCGAGGAAGAAGGCAGCGAGAAGAGCGTGCGTGACTACCAGTCGCACCGCTACATCGCGATGATCCGCAACTTCCGCCGCTACAGCTGGCTGCTGATGTACCTGTTCGGCGCCTCCCCGGCCCTGGACGCCGGCTTCCTGCGCGGCCGCCCGCACGGCCTGGAGTCCTTCGACGAGCACACGCTCTACCTGCCCTACGCCACCAGCCTGCGCATGAGCGACCTGGGCTATCAGAACAACGCCCAGGCGGGCCTGACGCCCTGCTACAACGACCTGGACAGCTACATCGACAGCCTGCGCCGCGCGGTCAGCACGCCCTACGCGCCGTACGAGAAGGTCGGCACCAAGGTCAATGGCGAGTGGGTGCAGCTCAATACCAACATCCTGCAGATCGAGAACGAGTACTACTCGAGCATCCGCCCCAAACGCGTCACCTACACCGGCGAACGCCCGATCCAGGCGCTGATGGCCCGTGGCGTGCAGTACGTCGAGGCACGCTGCCTGGACATCAACCCCTTCCTGCCGCTGGGCATCGACCTCGCCGAAGCGCGCTTCCTCGACGCCTTCCTGCTTTTCTGCGCCCTCTCCGACAGCCCGCCGCTGGGCGGCTGCGAGTGCGGCGCGGCCACCAGCAACTTCCTCAAGGTGGTCAAGGAAGGCCGTCGCCCCGGCCTGAAACTGGAGCGCGGCGGCCAGCAGGTGGAGATGAAGGAGTGGGCCAACGGTCTGCTCGACGCCATCGCGCCGATCATCGAACTGCTCGACCGCGCCCGCGGTGGCAGCCTGCACGCGCAGAGCCTGGCCGAACAGCGCGCCAAGGTTGCCGACGCCTGCCTGACGCCCTCGGCGAAGGTGCTGGCGGAAATGCGCGAACGCGGCGAGAGCTTCGAAGCCTTCGCCCTGCGCTACAGCCGCCAGCACGCCGCGACCCTGCGCGCGCAGCCGCTGTCCGCCGAGGAGCAGGCACGCTTCGAGGATATGGCCAGCCAGTCGTTGCAGGAACAGGCGGAACTGGAAGCGCAACCCGAGGGCGACTTCGACACCTTCGTCGCCGCCTACCAGGCGAGCATCCTGGGGCTGCTCAGCGTCTGATCTGAGTGCACAGCCGCGCAGAACGAAAAAGAGGCCCTCGGGCCTCTTTTTCATTTCCGCGCCACAGCGCCCTACGAAAAGCGCCTTACAGGCTCTTCTCGAAGACCTGCGAATTGCGCTGGTAGTTGTACAGCGAAGCGCGCGCCGCCGGCAGGCGCTCAACGCTGCTGGGCTGGAAGCCGCGCTCGCGGAACCAGTGAGCGGTGCGGGTGGTGAGTACGTAGAGGGTTTTCAGGCCCAGGTTGCGCGCGCGCTGCTCGATGCGCTCGAGCAGGTCGTCGCCGCGTCCGCCGTGGCGGTATTCCGGATTCACCGCCAGGCACGCCAACTCGCCGGCGTCGGAATCGGCGATCGGGTAGAGCGCCGCGCAGGCGATGATCAGCCCTTCGCGCTCGACGATGCTGAACTGCTCGATCTCGCGCTCCAGCACTTCGCGGGAGCGGCGCACCAGGATGCCTTGTTCTTCCAGTGGGCGGATCAGCTCAAGCAGGCCGCCGACATCCTCGATGCCCGCCTCGCGCAGCTGCTCGAATTGCTCCTGGGCCACCAGGGTACCGTTGCCGGTGCGGGTGAAGAGTTCGCTGAGCAGCGAACCATCCTCGGTGTAACTGACGATGTGGCTGCGGCGCACGCCGGCCCGGCAGGCCTGGGCGGCGGCGTCGAGCAGCTCGCCCTGGTAGCTCGCGCCGAGGCGTTCCAGATGCGCCGGCACCTGCTGCGGGCGCAGTTCGCGCACCAGTTTGCCGTCGTTATCCAGCAGGCCGCGTTCGGCTCCGTAGAGGATCAGCTTGTCCGCGCCGAGGTCGATGGCCGCGCGCATGGCCACGTCCTCGCAGGCGAGGTTGAAGATTTCCCCGGTGGGCGAGTAGCCCAGGGGCGAAAGCAGCACGATGCTGCGTTCGTCGAGCTGGCGGTTGATGCCCTTGCGGTCGATCCGGCGGACTTCGCCGGTGTGGTGGTAGTCGATGCCATCGACCACACCGATGGGACGCGCAGTGACGAAGTTGCCGGAGGTCACGCGCATGCGCGAGCCCTGCATGGGCGAGGCGGCCATGTCCATGGACAGGCGCGCTTCGATGGCGATGCGCAGGCTGCCCACCGCGTCGATCACGCAGCCCAGGGTCGGCGCGTCGGTGACCCGCAGGCCACGGTGGAAGCGCGGTGCCAGTCCATGGGAAGCCAGGCGTGCCTCGATCTGCGGGCGCGAGCCGTGCACCAGTACCAGGCGCACGCCCAGGCTGTGCAGCAGCACCAGGTCATGGACGATATTGCCGAAGTTGGGGTCTTCGACGCCTTCACCGGGGAGCATCACCACGAAGGTGCAGTCCCGGTGCGAGTTGATGTAGGGCGAAGCGTGGCGCAGCCAGTTGACGTAGTCGTGCATTGCTTGAAAAGCCTGTCGTGCGAGTGGGCGGAAAGCTGTCGAGTGCGGCCGGGATTCGGCCAGGGCGGCGCGGTTATCGTCGTCGCATGTACATCGACAGGTTTCTCCTCTTGGGTACGTTGGGCCCGTTATCCGGGCGCTCTACAGGCAAGTTTCACAAACAATAGTGACGGATCAGGCCGCGCAGCAATTCCACGGTCGGCTCGATGCGTTCGAGGGCAAGGTGCTCGTCCGGCTGGTGGGCGCAGGCGATGTCGCCGGGGCCGAGCACCAGGGTCTGGCAGCCGAGCTGCTGAAGATACGGTGCTTCGGTGCCGAAGGCTACCGCTTCCGCCGAATGTCCGGTGAGACTTTCGGCGATACGCACCAACTCGCTGTCGGCGGCTTCCTCGAAGGGCGGCACGGCCGGGAACAGCGGGCGGTAGTCGAGCTGCACCGCATGGCGCTCGGCAACCGGCCGCAGGCGCTCGCGAATGGCCTGGCGCAGGGCTTCGGGCTGCATGCCGGGCAGCGGGCGCAGGTCGAACTCCAGGGCGCATTGGCCGCAGATGCGGTTGGGGTTGTCGCCGCCGTGGATGCAGCCGAGGTTGAGCGTCGGCTGCGGCACGCTGAACTGCGGGTTGGCGAACTCGCGCTGCCACTCGCCGCGCAGCGCCAGCAGTTCGCCGATGGCGACGTGCATGGCCTCCAGCGCGCTGCGGCCCAGGCTCGGGTCGGAGGAATGGCCACTCTGTCCGACGATGTCGATGCGTTCCATCATCACGCCCTTGTGCAGGCGGATCGGCTTGAGACCGGTCGGCTCGCCAATCACCGCGGCCCGTCCCAGCGGCTGGCCGGCGGCCGCCAGCGCGCGGGCGCCGGCCATGGAGCTTTCCTCGTCGCAAGTGGCGAGCAGGATCAGCGGTTGCTTGAGCGGCTGTTTCCGGGTGTGGTCCAGCAGGGGCAGAACGGCCTCGATGGCCAGGGCGAAGAAACCCTTCATGTCGCAGGCGCCCAGGCCGAACCAGCGCCCATCGCGCTCGTCCAGGCGCAGCGGGTCGCTGCTCCACAAGGCTTCGTCATAGGGCACGGTGTCGGTATGCCCAGCCAGCACCAGCCCGCCGGAGCCGCTGCCCAGCACGGCAATCAGGTTGAACTTGCCCGGCGAGACTTCCCGCAGCTCGCAGGCGAACCCCAGCTCGTCGAGCCAGCCGGCCAGGCGCTCGACCACCGGCCGGTTCGACTGGTCCAGCGCGGCCTGGGTGCAGCTCACCGACGGCAGCGCGATCAGCTCGGCAAAGCGTTGTTTCAGGGGCGGCAACGACATGGTGGTCTCCAAAGGCTTTGTTCCCACTATGGACCATGCCGGCCTGCGGTAAAACCTCGCGCCGCCCGGCAGGCACACCGAACTCCCTGTAAACTGCACACCTTTGACGTCTTTTCCGCGCCCGTCCTCAGGCTTTTCGCCAGACGGACGCAACCGCCCTGACCCGGACATCGCCATGCAGAAAGAAACCGAAATCAAATTGCGCGCCAGCCGCGAAACCCTCGACGCCCTGCGCGATCACCCGGCACTGAAGAAGCGCAACAAGTCCGGCTGGGAACCCCGCGAGCTGTTCAACCAGTACTACGACACGCCAACCCGCGAGCTGGCCCGCGCCCGCGTAGCCCTGCGCATGCGCCGCGACGGCGAGCAGTTCATCCAGACCCTGAAGACCCGCGGCCAGAGCGTTGCCGGACTGTCCGAGCGCAACGAGTGGGACTGGTACCTGGAGAAGAACAAGCTCGACCTGAAGAAACTCGACGACCAGTGCTGGCCTGCTGCCCTGGCCGACCTGGACAAGAAGCAGCTCAAGCCGATCTTCAGCACCGACTTCACCCGCCAACGCGCCGAGATCGCCTGGGGTCGCGGCAAGACCAAGGTGGTCATCGAGGCCGCGCTGGACCTGGGCAAGGTGGTCGCCGGCAAGCAGGAAGAGGAAATCTGCGAGCTGGAGCTGGAACTGCGCCAGGGCGAACCCGCCGCGCTGCTGGAACTGGCGCTGGAGCTGGCCGCCGACCTGCCGCTGATGCCCTGCGACATCAGCAAGGCCGAGCGCGGCTACCGGCTGTTCGACCCGGCCAGCTACAGCATCCAGCCCGACACCCAGAAGCTGCTGGCGGAAACCCCGCTCGACGGCGCCTTCGCCGCGCTCGCCTGGGCGCTGCTGGGCAGCAGCCAGCGCCTGGCCGAGCAATACCGCTTCAACGGCCACTGGCGCCTGCTGGAAGACTGGCTGCGCCAGCTGATGGACCTGCGTGCGCTGCTCGGCAGCCTCGGCCAGGCCGTACCCCGCGCCACCACCCGTGAGCTGCGCGCCGCCCTCGACGCGCTGATCGCCGACTGGCTGCCGCGCATCGAGCAGGGTCGCGATGACGAAAGCGTGCGCCAGCAGATGCCGGAAGCCTTCCGCGAGGAACTGGCCAACACCCGCTGGGGCCAGTTCTCCCTGAGCACCTCCAGCTGGCTGTTGGCCAAGGCCTGGACTGCCGGGCGCAACGAGCGCGCCAACCGCCTGGGCGGTGCCGCGGTCGGCAAGTGGCTGCAGCGCACCCTGGCAGAAGAGGCCCAGGCCATGCCCCTGCAACGCGCCCTGCAACAGCCTGAAGTACTCGCCGACCAACTGCCGCGCCTGCAGCGCATGCTGGTCTGGCTGCGCCCGGCGCGCGGCGTGCTGGAGCTACCGGAAACCGACCGCCTGTACGGCGAGCTGGCCAAGCTGGAAGAGCTGCTGGCCGGCCCGGACGCCGAGGGTCGCCTGGATGCCCTGGCGGCCCAGGCCCATACTGTGCTGACCCTCAAGCCGTGGAAGGCGCTTTTGAAATAAGCTTCAGACGAGCTGCGTGCCCGGCCCGTAGCTCTCACCACGACCAACAGGAGTTCCGATGTCCGCCTATGCCCCATCCGCCCAGGACCGTTTGCTCGATCTGGGCGACATCCTGCGCGAACTGGTGAGCCAGGGCCGCGTGGCCCAGGATGACGCCGAGCAGTGCCTGGCGATCCGCCGCAGCGCGGTGAACAACCAGCAGCACCCGCTGGAGTTCCTCGCCGCGCAGCAGATCGAGGATCGCCAGCGCTGCGGGCGCAAGCTCGACCTCGACGCCCTGGTGCACTGGCTGGCGGACTACAGCGGACAACCCTACCTGCGCATCGACCCGCTGAAGATCGACGTCGCCGCAGTCACCCCGCTGATGTCCTACGCCTTCGCCCAGCGCCACCAGATCCTCGCGGTGGCCGTCGCGCCGGACGAAGTCACCATCGCCAGCGCGCAGCCCTTCGTGCAGGCCTGGGAAAGCAACCTCATCCACGTGCTCAAGCGCCCGATCAAGCGCGTGGTCGCCAGCCCCACCGACATCCAGCGCTTCACCGTGGAGTTCTACCGGCTGGCCAAATCGGTCAGCGGGGCGACCGCCAAGGACCAGAAGATCAGCGGCGTGGGCAACTTCGAGCAGTTGCTCAACCTGGGCGCGGCGGACCAGGAACCCGATGCCAACGACGCGCACATCGTCACCATCGTCGACTGGCTGTTCCAGTACGCCTTCCAGCAGCGCGCCAGCGATATCCACATCGAGCCGCGCCGTGAACAGGGCACGGTGCGCTTCCGCATCGACGGCGTGCTGCACAACGTCTACCAGTTCCCGCCACAGGTCACCATGGCGGTGGTCAGCCGCCTGAAATCCCTGGGCCGCATGAACGTCGCCGAGAAGCGCAAGCCGCAGGACGGCCGGGTGAAGACCAAGACCCCGGACGGCGCCGAGGTGGAGCTGCGCCTGTCGACGCTGCCCACGGCCTTCGGCGAGAAGATGGTGATGCGTATCTTCGACCCCGAGGTGCTGCTCAAGACCTTCGACCAGCTCGGCTTCTCGCCGGACGACCTGCGCCGCTGGCAGAGCATGACCAGCCAGCCCAACGGCATCATCCTGGTCACCGGCCCGACCGGCTCGGGCAAGACCACCACGCTCTACACCACGCTCAAGCAACTGGCCACCGACGAGGTGAACGTCTGCACCATCGAGGACCCGATCGAGATGATCGAGCCCTCGTTCAACCAGATGCAGGTGCAGCACAACATCGAGCTGACCTTCGCCAGCGGCGTGCGCGCCCTGCTGCGCCAGGACCCGGACATCATCATGGTCGGCGAGATCCGCGACCTGGAGACCGCCGAGATGGCGATCCAGGCGGCGCTCACCGGCCACCTGGTGCTCTCCACCCTGCACACCAACGACTCGCCCACCGCCATCACCCGTCTGCTCGAACTGGGCGTGCCCTACTACCTGATCCGCGCCACCGTGCTCGGGGTCATGGCCCAGCGTCTGGTGCGCACCCTCTGCCCGCACTGCAAGGCGCCGATGGAGCTGAACGAGGCGGACTGGCAGGAACTGACCCGGCCGTGGAACGCCCCGCTGCCGACCAACGCCCATCGCGCCGTCGGCTGCCTGGAGTGCCGCGACACCGGCTACCGCGGCCGCGCCGGGGTCTACGAGATCATGCTGCTGAGCGAAACCGTGAAGGAGCAGATCAGCGCGGATACCGACCTGATCCCGCTGCGCCGCCAGGCCTTCAAGGAAGGCATGCGCAGCCTGCGCCTGTCCGGCGCGCAGAAGGTCGCCGCCGGACTGACCACCATCGAGGAAGTGCTCCGCGTCACGCCGCAGAGCGAACAGAAGTGAGCCCGCCCCGGCTGCGCGACGAGGCGCGCGGGTTGCCGTAGGGCGTACAACCGTTCGCGGTTGTACGCCGATACACAGGCCCCTGTCGCGGCTCCGGGGCCGATCTCGGAGCGCGCTGAAACCCAGGCCAATCGGCGTATCACGCGGAGCGTCATACGCCCTACGAAAAGCAAAAAGCCGCCCGAGGGCGGCTTTTTCATTCAGGCGAAGCTCAGTTCGCCGCCGGCTGCGCCGGTGCACGGCGGTAGGCCCAGACCATCAGCGCGATGCCACCGAGGACCATCGGCACGCACAGCACCTGGCCCATGGTCAGCCAGCCCCAGGCCAGGTAGCCCAGCTGGGCGTCCGGCACGCGGACGAACTCGACGATGAAGCGGAAGATGCCGTAGCACAGCACGAACAGGCCGGAGACCGACGCGGTCGGGCGCGGCTTGCGGGTGAACAGCCAGAGAATGACGAACAGCGCCACGCCTTCCAGGGCGAACTGGTACAGCTGCGACGGATGGCGCGGCTCCGGGCCGCCGGTGGGGAAGACCATCGCCCACGGCACGTCGGTCACCTTGCCCCACAGCTCGCCGTTGATGAAGTTGCCGATACGTCCGGCACCCAGGCCGATCGGCACCAGCGGCGCGATCAGGTCCATCAGCTGGAAGAAGCTCTTGTTGTTGCGCTTGCCGAACCACCAGGTCGCCAGCATCACGCCGATCAGCCCGCCGTGGAACGACATGCCGCCCTTCCACACCTCGAAGATCAGCGTCGGATTGGCGATGTACTCGTCCAGGTTGTAGAACAGCACGTAGCCCAGGCGTCCCCCCAGGACCACGCCGCAGGCCACCCAGAACACCAGGTCGGAGAGCTTCTCCTTGGTCCAGGTCGGGTCGAACTGGTGGAGCTTGCGCGACGCCAGCAGCCAGGCACCACCGATACCGATCAGGTACATCAGGCCGTACCAGTGGATTTTCAGCGGCCCGAGCGCGACGGCAACCGGGTCGATCTGTGGATAAGGCAGCATCCGCTTCTCCTAGCAGGAATCAGATCAGGAAACTCAGCCCTACGCTGAACAGCAGCAGGGCGAACAGGCGCTTCAGGACTTTCGCCGGCAGGCGGTGCGCCAGCCGCGCCCCGATGCGCGCGAAGAACATGCTGGCCAGGGCAATGCCCACCAGCGCCGGCAGGTAGACGAAACCGACGCTCATTTCCGGCAGCTTGGCGTTGTGCCAGCCGACGACGATGAACGATATCGCACCGGCAATGGCAATCGGCAGCCCGCAGGCGGACGAAGTCGCAACCGCCTGTTGCATGGAGACGCCGCGCCAGGACAGGAAAGGCACGGTCAGCGAGCCGCCGCCGATGCCGAAGATCGCCGAAGCCCAGCCGATCAGCCCGCCGGCGACGCCCAGGCCGACGCGTCCTGGCAGCTCGCCGCCGCCCCTGGGTTGCAGGCCCAGCGCCATCTGGATCGACACCAGGATGGCGAAGACCCCGATGATCTTCTGCAGCACGTGCCCCTGGATCTTCGACGCGGTGAGCGCTCCCAGGGCGCTGCCCACCAGGATGCCCACGGTCATCCAGAAGAACAGCCGCCAGCGCACCGCACCGCGGCGGTGATGCTCGAGGACCGAGTTGGTCGAGGTGAAGATGATGGTCGCCAGCGACGTGCCGACCGCCATCTGCGTCAGCACATCGGCCGAGAAACCGTGGGCGCTGAAGCTGTACACCAGCACCGGAACGATGATCAGCCCGCCGCCGACCCCGAAAAGGCCGGCCAGCACACCGGCACAGGCGCCTAGCACCAGGTAGAGCACGAACTCCATGGGGCAACCTTCGTGAGCAAAACGGGCATGGTAGCCGATGCCTCCGGGGCGCTCCAGCCACTCCGGGACATCGGTGGAGTTGATAGACTGCCGACACACTACGGAGTTCGACCCATGTGCCTGATCGTCTTCGCCTGGCGCCCCGACCACGCCACGCCGCTGATCGTCGCGGCCAACCGCGACGAGTTCTACGCCCGCCCCACCCTGCCGCTGGCGGCATGGGAGGATTTCCCCGGCCTGTACGCGGGCCGCGACCTGGAAGCGGGCGGTACCTGGATGGGCATCGCCCCGGGCGGCCGCTTCGCGGCGCTGACCAACGTCCGTGATCCGGGCCAGCCGCTGGGGCCGCGCTCGCGCGGCGAGCTGGTCGCCGCCTTCCTGCAGGGCAAGCAGGCGCCGCTGGAATACCTGCAGCAGGTCGCGCGCCGCGCCAGCGACTACAGCGGTTTCAACCTGCTGGTCGGCGACGCCGGGCAGCTCTGCTACTTCAACCCGCGCATCGGCCCGCCGACGGCGGTGGCGCCCGGCGTGCACGGGCTGTCCAACGCCGCGCTGGATACGCCCTGGCCCAAGCTGCTCCGCGCCCGTTCAGCGCTGGAAACACAGCTCGAACAACCGGAGGCCGAATCGCTCGTCGCCCTGCTGGCCGACGAGCGCCAGGCCAGCGACGCAGAACTGCCCGAGACCGGCGTGGGCCTGGCCACCGAAAAGCTGTTGTCGAGCGTGTTCATCGCCAGCGCGAACTACGGCACCCGCGCCAGCACGGCGCTGATCGTTCACGCCGACGGTCGCCGCGAACTGCTGGAACGCAGCTTCGGCCCCAGCGGCGCGCGCCTGGGCGACGTACGCCTGAGCCTCTAACAGGTCACGATGCAGTCGCGCTGCTGCTTGGCGCGGTAGAGCCCATCGTTCAGCCGGCGCATCAGGGCCATCAAGTCCTCACCCGGGTGCATCGCGGTGATCGAGAAGCTGGCGGTCAATTGCACCGATAGCGAAGTGTCGGCCCGGCGCACGCTCAGGCGCAGCCGCTCAGCCAGCTCCCGTGCCGCGTCGCGGCTGGTTTCCGGCAGCAACACGATGAACTCCTCGCCACCCCAGCGGGCGAAGCAGTCCTCCTCGCGCAACTGCTGCCGCACCACGTCCGCCACCGCCACCAGTACGCGGTCGCCCGTCTGATGTCCCAGGCGATCGTTGACCCGCTTGAAATGATCGAGGTCGAACATCATCAGCGCGCAGGCGTGGCCATGGCGCTGCAGGCGCTGCCATTCGGCATGCATCTGTTGCTCGAAACGGCGGCGGTTGGCGATCTGCGTCAGCGGATCGATCTCGGCGAGGCGCAGGGCCTCTGCCGCCTGCTCGACCAGCGCCTCGTTGGCCCGGCGCAACGCTTCGGTGCGCGCTTCGACCAGCGCTTCGAGCTGCTGGTTGAGCTGCTGCAATTCGAGATTCTTCTGCTGCAAGGCCAGTTCGGCCAGCTTGCGTTCGTGGATATTGCGATGGGCGCCGATCATCCGGGTCGCCTTCCCCGTCTCGTCGAACTCGACGAAGCGGCCGTGATCGCTGACCCACAGGTAGCTGCCATCGCGGCAGCGGCAGCGGTATTCCTCGGCATACTGCTCGCTGCGCCCCTCGACGTAGGCGTTGAAGCCGCGCATCACCTGCTCGAAGTCGTCCGGGTGGATCACCTCATGCCAGGTCGCGACGTTCTCCGGCAGGCTGTCCGTGTCGTAGCCGAGCATGCTGTACCAGCCGGGGCTGCGGCTGACGTGATTGGTGCGGATGTGCCAGTCCCAGATGCCATCGCTGACGATCTTCAGAGCCAGGCGCAGGGTCAGGGCACTGTCGTGGGAGTCCGTGCCGGGACTGACGTCGAGCTCATCCATAAGCTTCGCCTTGGCCGGTGACCGGCCTCACCGTCTGGGTACCTCCCGCATCCGGGAGGGCATGGGGCCCGGCGTCAGGCCTGGATGGTCGCCGCCGGGTTGATCACGCGGCCGAGGCCGAGGTTGCGCAACGCCAGGTGCAGCGAGCTGTGGATGACCTGCGGGTTGTCGAAGGTCATCAGCTGGCCGAGCAGCTCGCGGGACTTGGACAGGGTCATCTGCCGCAGCAACCACTTCACTTTAGGCAGGTTGGTGGCGTTCATCGACAACGAATCGAAGCCCATGGCCATCAGCAGCACGGCGGCCGCCGGATCGCCGGCCATTTCGCCGCAGATGCTCACCGGCTTGCCTTCGGCGTGGGAGTCGTCGACCACCTTCTTCAACGCCTGCAGCACGGCCGGGTGCAGGTAGTCGTAGAGGTCGGCGACGCGCGGGTTGTTGCGGTCCACCGCCAGCAGGTACTGGGTCAGGTCGTTGGAGCCGACCGAGAGGAAGTCCACCTGACGCGCCAGTTCGCGGGTCTGGTACACCGCCGCGGGGATCTCCACCATCATGCCGATCGGTGGCATGGGAATGTCCACGCCCTCGTCGCGCACCTCGCCCCAGGCGCGGTGGATCAGGTGCAGCGCCTCTTCCAGTTCGTGGGTGCCGGAAATCATCGGCAGCAGGATGCGCAGGTTGTCCAGGCCTTCACTGGCCTTGAGCATGGCGCGGGTCTGCACCAGGAAGATTTCCGGGTGATCGAGGGTGACGCGGATGCCGCGCCAGCCGAGGAAGGGGTTGTCTTCCTTGATCGGGAAGTAGGACAGCGCCTTGTCGCCGCCGATGTCCAGGGTACGCATGGTCACCGGCAGCGGGTGGAAGGCAGAAAGCTGCTCGCGGTAGATGGCGAGCTGTTCCTTCTCACTGGGGAAGCGGTCGTTGATCATGAACGGCACTTCGGTGCGGTACAGGCCTACACCTTCGGCGCCGCGCTCCTGGGCGCGCGCCACGTCCGCCAGCAGGCCGGTGTTGACCCACAGCGGCATGCGATGGCCGTCCAGCGTCTCGCAGGGCAGTTCGCGCAGCGCGGCAAGGCCCTTGCTCAGCTCTTTCTCTTCGGCGACCACTTCGCCGTACTGCTTGACCAGCTGCGGCGACGGGTTGGTGTAGATCTCGCCGTGGTAGCCGTCGACGATCAGGTCGATGCCGTCGACCTTGGAATACGGCAGGTCGACCGCGCCCATGACCGTGGGAATACCCATGGCGCGGGCGAGGATGGCAACGTGGGAGTTGCCCGAGCCGAGCACCGACACCAGGCCCACCAGCTTGCCCTCGGGCACCTCGCCGAGCATGGCCGGCGACAGCTCCTCGCTGACGATGATGGTCTGGTCCGGGTAGGTCAGCGACTGCTGACGCTCTTCCTGAAGGTAGGCGAGGATGCGGCGGCCGATGTCCTTGACGTCCGAGGCGCGCTCACGCAGGTAGGCGTCGTCCATCAGTTCGAAGCGCTGCACATGCTCCATCACCACCTGGCGCAGGGCGCCCTGGGCCCACTGGCCGGAGCGGATGATGCGTTTGACCTCGAGGCCGATGGAGGCGTCGTCGAGCATCATCAGGTAGACGTCGAACAGGGCGCGCTCTTCCTTGCGCAGCTGGGTAGCCAGCTTGCTGGAGAGGTTGCGCATGTCCTCGCGGACGGATTCCAGGGCCTGCTTGAACAGCTCGACCTCAGCCTCGACGTCGTCGATGGGCTTGTCCGGGACCACTTCCAGGTCGGCCGGCGGCAGCACCACCACGGCCTTGCCCACGGCCACGCCGGGAGCGCCGGGGACGCCGACGAACTTGGCTTCGCTGATGCCCTTGCCGAGCTTGCCCAGGCCGCGGATCGAGCCGGTGGCTTCCGCGTGGGCGATTACGCCGGCGAGCTGCGCGCTCATGGTGACGAGGAAGGCTTCCTCGCCTTCGTCGAACTGGCGCTTCTCCTTCTGCTGCACCACCAGAACGCCCATCACCCGGCGGTGGTGGATGATCGGCGCGCCGAGGAAGGAGGCGTAGCGTTCCTCGCCGGTCTCGGCGAAGTAGCGGTAACGGGGGTGTTCGGAGGCGTTCTCGAGGTTGAGCGGCTCCTCGCGGGTGCCGACCAGGCCGACCAGGCCCTCGTTCGGCGCCATGCTGACCTTGCCGATGGAGCGCTTGTTCAGGCCCTCGGTAGCCATCAGCACGAAGCGGTTGGTCTCGGCGTCCAGCAGATAGACCGAGCAGACCTGGGTACCCATGGCCTCCTTCACGCGCTGCACGATGATGCCCAGCGCCGCCTTGAGGTCCTTGGCGGAGTTCACTTCCTGGACGATCTTACGCAGCGTGTTGAGCATGGCGTGGGGGTCTAACTCCTTGAACTTGCGTGCTAGTCGCGCGCCAGGAGGCGCGGTGCCAATTCCTTCAGGGCCCGGCGGTAGACCTCGCGCTTGAAGGTCACGACCTGGCCCAGCGGGTACCAGTAGCTGACCCAACGCCAGCCATCGAATTCCGGTTTGCCGGTCACATCCATGCGCACCCGGCTTTCCTCGCCGGTCAGGCGCAGGAGGAACCATTTCTGTTTCTGCCCGATGCACAGCGGTTGGCTGTTGGTCCGCACCAGGCGTTGCGGCAGGCGGTAACGCAGCCAGCCACGGGTACAGGCAAGAATCCGTACGTCCTGTTCTTCCAGGCCGACTTCTTCATTCAATTCGCGGAACAGCGCTTCCTCAGGGGTTTCGCGGGCATTGATGCCGCCCTGGGGAAATTGCCAGGCTTCCTGGTTGATACGCCGTGCCCACAATACTTGTCCGACATCGTTGGAAAGGATGATGCCGACATTAGGGCGAAAACCATCGGGATCGATCACGGCGGTACATCCTCGAAATCGCGTGTGCCCGCATTGTTCCACAAAGCTTGTGACAGCGGCAACGCGAGGCGCGGCGTCATGTGCAGGGCCGACAAAAGCCGTTACTCTAGGCGACTTTTCAGCATAGGCAACCATTGGTAATTCGACGTGCGATTGGCTCTCTTCGATCTCGACAACACTCTCCTGGCCGGTGACAGTGACCACAGCTGGGGCGAATGGCTGTGCCAGCGTGGCCTGGTCGACGCCGGCGAGTACCAGGCGCGCAACGACGCCTTCTATGCCGACTACGTGGCTGGCACCCTGGACGTGTTCGCCTACCAGGCCTTCACCCAGGCCATCCTGGGCCGCAACAGCCTGGAACAGCTGGCGATCTGGCACCGCCAGTTCATGGACGAGGTCATCGAGCCGATCATCCTGGCCAAGGGCGAGGCCCTGCTGGCCGAGCACCGCGCCGCCGGCGACAAGCTGGTGATCATCACCGCCACCAACCGCTTCGTGACCGGCCCCATCGCCGAGCGCCTGGGCGTGGAAACGCTGATCGCCACCGAATGCGAAATGAAGGACGGTCTCTACACCGGCCGCACCTTCGACGTGCCCTGTTTCCAGGGCGGCAAGGTGACCCGCCTGCAACGCTGGCTCGACGAGACCGGCCTGAAGCTGGACGACGCGTACTTCTACAGCGACTCGCGCAACGACCTGCCGCTGCTGGAACGGGTGGCCAATCCGGTCGCCGTCGACCCGGACGACACCCTGCGCGCCACTGCCCTCTCGCGCGGCTGGCCGGTGATAAGCTTGCGCGACTGAGCCACCTCAGAGCGTCTTGTTCACCATCAGATGGAAAATCGCCAGGAAGGCCAGAAACGCCGGCCACCCCAGGGCGAACCACCAGCGCATATAGAGAAAGGCTTGCGGCGGTAGCGCCGCACCTTCCCGGTGCGCCGTCTCGGCCATGTCCCGCACGCGGATCTGCAGCCAGACCACCGGCAGCCAGCAGGCGCCGGCAAACACATACAGCAACAGGCTCCACAGCAGCCAGCCCGAATCCAGCGGCCAGCCGGCGAGATGCGCCATGGCCATGCCACTCAGCGGCTGGAATACCGCCGTGGTGGCGATGAACAGCCAGTCGGCGGTGACCAGGTGGCGGAAGGTGACCCGGATCGCCTCCAGGCTGCCGCTGCGCCACGCGCGCCAGGCGTAGTAGGCCGAGCCCAGGCCGGTGCCGAACAGCAGCGTGGAAGAGAGGATGTGCAGGGTCTTGAGCAGCAGGTAGACGCTCACGGAGTGCGCGTCAGACCGGCTTGCTGATCATCAGCACCAGGATGGCGATCACGCACAGCAGCGCGAGCACGAAGAACACCAGGCCGAACTTCCACTGCCGTGCCGCGCCAGCGGCAATCGGCTCGCCGCTGCCCTGGGCGGCCAGGGCCAGCCCACGGATGCGCCACAGACGGGTGGTGAACAGCAGCCAGAACAGCGTGGCGACGATCAGCAGGCAGGCGCTGCCCAGCAGCCAGGTCTGCCCCAGCGGCAGGCCCGCGCCGTGCACCATCTGCCAGCCGGTGACCGGCAGGCTGGCGATGCTGCCGGCGACCAGCACCCAGCCGGCCAGGCCGATACGTTGCAGCGCCGTGGCGATCTTCCCGGCGTCGCCACCGCGCCAGCTGCGCCAGCCGTACCAGGCCAGGCCGATGATCGCGAGAAACGGCAGCACCGCCGCGACACCGTGGAGGATTCGGAAGGTCTGGTAGCTTTCCATGGTCATGCGTTCCTGTGAACAATCCTGCGTTCAGCGAAGACTAGCACCCGCCGCGGCGGCCCTGCTCCCCGGCGTCAGCCGAGGAACAGGCGATAGGCCGGGTTGTCGCTTTCATCCCAGTACGGGTAGCCGATCTCTTCCAGCGCTGCGGCCACCAGGTGCTGCTCATCGTCCGGCACCTGCAGGCCAGCGACCACGCGACCGTCCGCCGCGCCGTGGTTGCGGTAGTGGAACATGGTGATGTTCCAGCGCCCGCCCAGGCGGTTGAGGAAGTTGAACAGCGCGCCCGGCCGCTCGGGGAACTCGAAGCGGAACACCTGCTCGCCGCTGACCCGCGGCGAGTGGCCGCCGACCATGTGGCGAATGTGCAGCTTGGCCAGCTCGTTGTCGGTCAGGTCCAGCACCGGGAAGCCCTGGCCACGCAGCTGCTCCACCAGCGCCTCGCGCGGGTCGTTGTCGGGGTGGGTCTGTACGCCGACGAAGATGTGCGCTTCCTGGTTGGTGTTGTAGCGGTAGTTGAACTCGGTGATCTGGCGCTTGCCGATGGCTTCGCAGAAAGCCTTGAAGCTACCCGGACGCTCAGGGATGGTCACCGCGATGATCGCTTCGCGCTTCTCGCCCAGTTCGGCACGCTCGGCCACATGGCGCAGGCGGTCGAAGTTGATGTTGGCGCCCGAATCGATGGCCACCAGGGTCTGGCCGCTGGCGCTCTCGCGCTGCACGTACTTCTTGATGCCCGCCACCGCCAGCGCGCCGGCCGGTTCGGTGATCGAGCGGGTATCGTCGTAGATGTCCTTGATCGCCGCGCAGATCTCGTCGGTGCTGACGGTGATCACTTCATCGACGTAGTCCTTGCACAGGTCGAAGGTGTGCTGGCCGATCTGCGCCACGGCCACGCCGTCGGCGAACAGCCCGACCTGCCCCAGCACCACGCGCTCGCCGGCGGCCATGGCGGCTTGCAGGCAGTTGGAGTCATCCGGCTCGACGCCGATCACCTTGACGTCCGGGCGCAGGTATTTGACGTAGGCAGCGATGCCGGCGATCAGGCCGCCGCCGCCAACCGGGACGAAGATCGCGTCCAGCCGGCCCGGATGCTGACGGAGGATTTCCATCGCCACGGTGCCTTGCCCGGCGATCACTTCCGGATCGTCGTAGGGGTGGATGTAGACGTAGCCCTTCTCTTCCACCAGCTTCAGCGAATGCGCCAGCGCGTCGGGGAAAGCATCGCCGTGCAGCACGGCCTTGCCGCCGCGGGCGCGCACGCCCTGCACCTTCAGCTCCGGCGTGGTGCGCGGCATCACGATGGTCGCCTTGATTCCCAGCTCACGGGCCGCCAGCGCCACGCCCTGGGCATGGTTGCCCGCCGAGGCGGTGACCACGCCGCGCGCCAGTTCTTCCGGGGTCAGCTGCGCCAGCTTATTGTAGGCGCCGCGAATCTTGAAGGAGAACACCGGCTGCAGGTCTTCGCGCTTGAGCAGAATCTGGTTGCCCAGGCGCTCGGAGAGCTGGCGGGCGGGCTGCAGGGGCGTTTCCACGGCAACGTCGTAGACACGCGAGGTGAGGATCTTCTTGACGTATTGTTCGAGCATCGGAAGGGCACATTCGGCGGCATTTTCGAGGAGTTGCGAGTCTACTCCAGCCGGCGCCGGGCGGGCCACCGAACAATCCGCGCGGGAAAGACCGGAACAGTTGTCCGGCGGCGCAACACCCAGGCGCTCGCGGCCGCTATAATCCGACCCTTCGTACCTTCCCGGGCGCCCGGCGCGCCGACCATCCAGAAGACAGTCCGCCATGAACCAGGATCAGCTCAAGCAGGCAGTGGCCCAAGCCGCCGTCGACCACATTCTTCCGCACCTCGACAGCAAGAGCATCGTGGGCGTGGGCACCGGCTCCACCGCCAACTTCTTCATCGATCTGCTGGCCAGGCACAAGGCCGAGTTCGACGGCGCCGTGGCCAGTTCCGAAGCCACCGCCGCGCGCCTGAAGGGCCACGGCATTCCGGTCTATGACCTGAACACCGTCAGCGAGCTGGAGTTCTACGTCGACGGCGCCGACGAGACCAACGAGCGCCTGGAACTGATCAAGGGCGGCGGCGCCGCGCTGACCCGCGAGAAGATCGTCGCCGCGGTGGCCAAGCAGTTCATCTGCATCGCCGACGCCAGCAAGCTGGTACCGATCCTCGGCGCCTTCCCGCTGCCGGTGGAAGTCATCCCCATGGCCCGCAGCCACGTGGCCCGCCAGTTGGTCAAGCTGGGCGGCGACCCGGTGTACCGCGAGGGCGTTCTGACCGACAACGGCAACATCATCCTCGACGTGCACAACCTGCGCATCGACAGCCCGGTACAGCTGGAAGAGGCGATCAACAACATCGTCGGCGTGGTCACCAATGGCCTGTTCGCCGCGCGTCCGGCCGACCTGCTGCTGCTCGGCACCGCCGAAGGTGTGAAGACCCTCAAGGTCTGAGCCCGAGGGGCGCCATCCAGCCGATGGCGCTCCTTTCCGCGCGCAGCCGTCTACGCTGGGGGATACCTTCCACCCAACGGAGAAAACGGCATGGCCGGCAAGTACCATCTCAAGAAGGCCAGTGATGGCCAGTTCCACTTCAACCTGCACGCCAGCAACGGCGAGATCGTGCTGACCAGCGAGCTGTACAAGGCCAAGGCCTCGGCCCAGGACGGCATCGAGTCGGTGCGCAAGAACTCCCAGCGCGAAGGCGCCTTCGAAGTGAAGACTGCCTCCAACGGCAAGCACTACTTCGTGCTCAAGGCCACCAACGGCCAGGTCGTCGGCCAGAGCCAGATGTACGCAAGCCAGGCCAACGCCGAGAACGGCGTGGCCGCGGTGAAGCGCTACGCGCCCGAGGCGCCGGTCAGCGACGAAACCTGAGGCGCCCCCTTTCGGGGAGTATCGAATACCCCCGCCCGGACACGGCTGGCCAGCAGGCCGGCCGTGTATCACCATTGTTACAGTGACGCGACACTCTCTATCACTCAGGCGTCAATTTCCAAGCATCTTCGGCGAAACGGCGCACATCCTGCTTTCCTCCGGCGCACGCATCAAGACCGATGCGATTCCAATCGACACAGAGGAAAGTGCCGTGTTCAAACCCTTAGCCGTTGCGGTCAGCCTGGGATGCGCCGCGTTTTCGATCGATGCCAGCGCCTACGAGTACGGGGACTACGCCGGGGATACCCTCGACACCCTGATCAACGACTACCCCGGCCGTTACCGCGGCACCGCCAGCTTCGCCGGCGCCACCGCGCTGATGCAGTCGCGCCTGGGCTTCGGCTACCAGACGCAGGTGCAGGACTTCACCTGGGCCGGTAGCCGCAGCTCGCAGAACGTCATCGCCAGCGCTCCGGGCAGCAGCGGCCGGTACGTGGTGCTGGGCGCCCACTACGACACCTACTACGGCCGGCCGACCCTGCAGGGTCTGGACGACAACGGTTCCGGCGCCGCGGTGCTGACCGAAATCGCCCGCAACCTGGGCGGCATCGAGCTGGAGAACGGCCTGGAAGTGGTCGGCTTCGGCGCCGAAGAGGAAGGTCTGCGCGGCTCCCGAGCCTACGTCGCCTCCCTGAGCGACGAGCAGCGCAGCAACCTGCTGGGGATGATCAACCTCGACAGCCTGATCACCGGCGACAAGATGTACGCCCACGCCGGCTTCAACAGCGTGGACAATCCAGCGCTGGGCGCCTACCGCGACCAGCTCCTGCGCATCGCCCAGGAACTGAAGATCCCGCTGTTCACCAACCCCGGCCTGAACGAGGAATACCCCGCCGGCACCGGCTGCTGCAGCGACGGCGAAAGCTTCGAGGGCCTGAACGTCCCGGTGCTGTTCATCGAGGCGACCAACTGGGAACTGGGCGAGCTGGACGGCTACGAGCAGACCGACAACCCGGCCATCCCCGGCGGCGCCACCTGGCACAACCCGGCGCTGGACAACGAGCAGGTGCTCACCGGCGCCTTCGGCCAGGAACGCATCGACCAGCGTCTGCGCGACTTCTCCCGCCTGCTCACGCGCCTGGTGCTGGAACTGACCAATGCCGACCTGCTGGCCTCCACCACTTCCGGCGGCGCGATGGCGCGGCAGATGGAAGACCAGCTGCAGCGCCAGCACCTGGCCCTGACCCGTATGCACGACCGCCGCTGGCTGACGCTGCTGGGCAGCCCGCGCACCGTGGGCAGCTTCGATGGTGAGGTCGGCGTGGAAGGCGAGACCACCCCGGAAAGCGGCTTCGACATGCCCGGCGACCCGCGCTCGCACCGCGCCGGCGTGCACCTGCTGGGTGACTACCGTGCCAGCGAAGCGCTGACCCTCGGCGGCAGCCTGAGCTTCCAGCGCAGCCGCGACAACCTGGACCACAGCGCCCGCCTGGAAGCGGAAACCTGGCAACTGGGACTCTACGGCCTGCTCAACGACGGCGGCCCGGCCTGGCTCGGCGGCGAGCTGAGCACCGGCTACAGCGACCTCGACAGCAAGCGTGCAGTCTATCTGCAGGCCAAGGGCGGGCCGGTGCTGCTCGACCAGCGCATCGACGGCGATACCAACGCCTGGTTCTGGGGCGCCCGCGTCGACGGCGGCTACGACTTCGATATCGCCGGCATCAAGACCGGTCCGCAGGGCGGACTGGACTACGTGCACTACCGCATCGATGACTTCGACGAAGACGACGACCTGCGCACCGCGCTGGGCTTCGAGGAGCAGGACTACGACTCGCTGGAAGCCAGCCTCGGCTGGGGCCTGCGCGGCGGACTGGCGCTGGGTAAGCGGATGGCCGTGAAACCCTACGCCAGCGTGCGCTGGGTGAAGGAGCTGGCGGACGGCCGCCTGGACGATATCGCGCTGACCGCCCTGGGCGATGGCCGCACCCGTGTCGCCGATCTGGGCGATGTGGACAAGGACTTCGGCCGGGCCCAGGCCGGCGCACTGCTGGCGGTCACCGAGCAGTTGGGCGTGTTCGCCGAGGCCAATACGCGCTTCGCCCACAGCGAAGGCAGCCAGGCGTCCTATTCGCTCGGGGTGCAGTGGCAGTTCTGACCGAGGCAAGGCGAGGCGCCCTGGGGCGCCTCGTTTCTTTCGCTAAGTGCCGGAAGCGTCGAGCGAAGCAGCCTGCGCGGCTTCCACGGCGGGAATAATCCGCAGGCGGAAGGGCTCCGAATCGATTCGCAGACGCCGCGGATGGGCTGCCGCTGGCGGAGTTCTGTTTTGCAGTGTCGCCAGGCAGGTCTGCGGATCATCCAGCGGCAGTTCGCCCAGGACATCCAGCGGCAACTCCCACCAGTGGCTGGCCAGCAGACCCTCGATCACTTCGGGCTCGAAGCGATAGCGGATCACCCGCGCCGGGGTGCCGGCGACTATGGCGTAGGGCGGCACATCGGCGTTGACCAGCGACTGAGCACCGATGATGGCACCGGTGCCGATCTTGACCCCATCCAGGATCAACACATCGCGACCGATCCACACATCGTGCCCGATCACCGCGGGGTGGTAGGGATGCTCGCGCTTGATCGGACGTTTGATCAGCTTGGGGTTGGAGGCGAAGTGATGGGTGGTCAGCCAGTCGATGGGATGGGACTGGCGCGCCTGGCCGATGACCACCGCGGTAGCGATGGAGCAGTAACGGCCGATCTGCGAGACATGGCGGAACTCGCTGCCGCTGACGATATCGCTGTAGGCCCCGATGGCCAGCCTGGGCGAAAAGATCTTCGTCTTGCCGATCTTCACCCCCGGCTCGAGGATGAGCTGGGCGCCATCGCGCAGGGACTTGATGCCGCCGGCCAGGCGGCACTGGTGGCTGTCGAGTGATTTTTTCAAGCGCCGGTTGATCAGCGCTTCCTGGAAGATATTCATGGCCGATCCTGGCAAAACGCCATACTTCGTATCGGAAAGCAGCACTGTAACGACTTCATTACCGTGGCTCCATTGGCATGGGCTTTCTGAACACATAGAAGAGGTTGGGCTCGCTGACCAGGTACAGCGTGCCCTGGTCATCCATGGCGATACCCTCGGCCTGCGGCACGCTGCGGCGCAGGCCACTCATGCCGCGCAGCAGCGACAGCGAGCTGATCGGCTCGCCCTCGGCGCTCAGCTCCAGCACCAGCCGCGATTCGTCGGACAGCGCCAGCAGGTGCCCACTGCGCTCGTCGTACTGCAGGCTGGAAAGGTCGCGGACGAACAGGTTGCGGTTGTGCTCGAGATCTTCCACCACGTGCACCGCGAAGGGCTCCTGCGATTGCTCGTAGGGGAAGCCGCGCACCTCATAGATATGCACCGGATTGCGCTCCTTGGCGACGAACAGGCGCTTGCCCAGCGAATCGTAGGCCAGCCCCTCGAAGCCGCTGTTGCCGCCGCGCCCCAGCGCCAGGGCCAGCTGCTGTGCGTCTTCGGCGCGCAGTTGCGTCGTGTCGTCGCGCAATTCGACGCGGAGCAGCCGCTGGTGGGTTTCGTCGCTGATCACGTAGACGTTGCGGCTGATGTACTCGATGGCCTCGGTATCGCCGAAGCCGTGCAGCGCGATCCTGCGCAGCACCTCGCCCTCCAGCGACAGCTCGATCAGCTCGTTGCGCTTGTTGGTGACGGTGAACAGGGTCTGCCGGTCCGGGTCGTAGGTCAGCGCCGAGACGTTATCCGCCAGCCCCTCGATGGGTTGCGCCTCGATCAGCACTCGATAGCCGGGCAGCCAGATCGACTGATCCTGCCAGTGCGCCGCATGCCGCCATTCGTTGAACTTGAACCAGATGCGCTCGTAGACGCGCAAGCTCTGGCACAGCGCGAGCAGGGCGGCCAGGGCCAGCAGCCCCAGTAGCGGAAGCAGGCGACGGGGTTTGAGCAGGCGGCGCATGGGGGACTCGATGTTCTCGGAAAGGCCGCGCAGCTTCGCAGCCTGGGCTGAAGCCAAACTTAAAGGCGGCAGGGGAAATGCCCGCAGGCTAGAGTCAGGTTAGCGCAAGACCGATCGATCATCCCCGAAGGTGTACCGATGGCCGTGTCCCTGCTTCCCGAACAACGCCAGCAAGCCACCCTGCACACCGTGGTACTCGCCACCGAAGTGCTGCATCATGCGGGCATACCGCGCCAGCGGCTGCTGGAGGGCAGCGGCATCGACGAAGCGGACCTGCTGACCCCGCACAAGCTGATCACCCACGCCCAGGAACTGCGGGTCTTCGCCAACGCCCTGAGCTGTCACCACGATCCGGCCCTGGGCCTCTACCTCGGCCTGCGCATGCATGTCTCGGCCTACGGCATCCTCGGCTACAGCATGCTCGCCAGCCGCACCCTGCGCGACGCGCTGCAACTGGCGCTGTCCTTTCCCGACCTGCTTGGTACCTACTTCCGCCTGGCCCTGGTGCCACGGGACGATGAGGTGCACCTGAGCGCCGATGGCTACCGCTACGCGCCGGAACTGACGGTATTCAACACCGAACTGTGCCTGACCTCGATGCTCACGGTGATCCGCGACCTGCTCGGCGAATCGGTGCGCCCGCGTCGCCTGCTGCTGGCCTACCGCCCGCCGCTGCACGCGGCAACCTACACCGAACGCCTGGGCTGCCCGGTGGAGTTCGGCGCGCCAACCAGCGCCCTGTGCTTCAGCCCGGCGCTGCTGGACCGCCTGCTGCCGCTGGCCGACCCGGTGAGCTGCCACAACGGCGTGCAGCAATGCCTGCGCATGAGCGCGACACTCAGCAGCCGTGGCGATGTGATCGAGCAATTGCGCCAGCACCTGGCCAGCCACCTGCAGGACACCGCCAACCTGGGCACCGTGGCGCGCCACCTGCACCGCTCCACCCGCACCCTGCGCCGCCATCTGCAACAGCAGAACACCAGTTATCAACAGGTGCTCGACGAGGTGCGCTTCGACCGCGCGCGGCAGTTGCTCAAGGACACCGACCTGCCGATCTACCTGATCGCCGAGCAGCTTGGTTACAGCGAGACGGCCAGCTTCCGCCATGCCTTCCAGCGTTGGAGCGGGTCGAGTCCGAGCTTGTATCGGGGGTGAATCGGGAACGGTACCTATCTGGCGTTGCAACGCGCGCCGAACGGCCCTCTCTCCCTTCGGAGCGGGGCGCGCAGCCAGGGTTAGGGTGAGGGATGGCATTCGCACACAGGGTCGGAATCGCAAGGATCGCGAGCAAGCTCGCTCCTACAAAAGCCCCCGAACGACACGTCTCTGACGCCTGGATTCCCACGTTCCAGAGGCTATTTCCAACTTGGCCTGATTTATCCCTTATTGGCCTGATCTATCGTTCTGCGCATCGGGCTGCTTGGTCATTATCAATCCGCAGCTAGGTGAAACGGTCTCAGAAACCGTAAAACCTCAACAATAACAACTGCTTAACTGCATGGTACCAGCATGACCAGCGCGATCACCATCGAGCGGATATGCATGGAGTTCGGTACACCCGGACAAGGCCTCAAAGCCCTGGACGACGTGTCACTGGAAATCCGCGCCAACGAGTTCTTCACCCTCCTCGGGCCTTCGGGCTGCGGCAAGACTACCTTGCTGCGACTGATCGCCGGATTCGAACAACCCTCCTCCGGCAGCATCCGCCTCTACGGCGATGCGATGGAAGGCCTCCCGCCCTTCCGCCGCCCGGTCAACACCGTCTTCCAGAGCTACGCCCTGTTCCCCCACATGACGGTGGCCCAGAACATCGCCTTCGGCCTGGAAATGCAGGGCAAGAGCCGCGCCGACATCGACGCCACCGTGCAGAAGATGCTCGACCTGGTCCGCCTGCCGGATGTCGGCTCACGCCGCGCCGACCAGCTCTCCGGCGGCCAGCAGCAGCGCATCGCCCTGGCCCGCGCCCTGGCCAGCCGGCCCAAGGTGCTGCTGCTCGACGAATCGCTCTCCGCGCTGGACCTCAAGCTGCGCAAGGAAATGCAGATCGAGCTCAAGCGCCTGCAGCACGAGACCGGCATCACCTTCATCTTCGTCACCCACGACCAGGAAGAAGCCCTGACCATGTCCGACCGCATCGCGGTGATGAGTCGCGGCAAGGTCATGCAGATCGGCACGCCGACGGAAATCTACGAAGCGCCGGTCAACCGCCTGGTGGCCGACTTCATCGGCGAGACCAACTTCCTCGAAGGCGAATCCAGCGGCGACAGCGTGCGTCTGCCCGACGGCCAGTTGCTGCCGGCGGCGACCACCCTGCCGGGCAAGGTCACCCTGGCGATCCGCCCGGAGCGCACTGAGCTCGCGCAGGACGGGCAGCTCGAGGGCGTGGTGGAAAACATCGTCTACGTCGGCACCGACACCGTGTACCACCTCAATGTCGCCGGTCAGGGCGGCTTCCGCGTACGTCAGCAGAACCGCGACGGCGCCCATTCCACCCACGCCCCGGGCGCACGGGTACGGGTCCGCGTGCCCGCCACCGCCATCCGGGTGCTGGCCGAATGAGCACACTGCGCGCACAAGCGGAACGCAAATCGCTGTTCAATCGCCTGGCCCTGACCAGCCCGGCGATGATCATGCTGGTGGTGTTCCTCGTCCTGCCACTGGGCATCATGTTCGCCGTGTCGATCCAGGCACCGGGGGACTACGGCGGCGTGAAGTGGGGCCAGCACACCGTCGAGGCCTACATCAACTTCCTCTGGGAGCGCGACCTGGACGACAGCCTGGCGTTCAACGCCGACTACCTGGGTATCTTCCAGCGCTCCTTCTGGCTGTCGATCCTGACCACCCTGGGCTGCCTGCTGATCGGCTTCCCCACCGCGCTGTACCTGGCGCTGCAGGACGAACGCCGGCGCAACCTGCTGATGTTCCTGGTCACGGTGCCGTTCTGGACCAACCTGCTGGTGCGGGTCTACGCCTGGATCCTGCTGCTGCGCAACGGCGGACTGATCGACGAGGGGCTGCACGGGCTGGGCTTCACCGACGCCTCCATTGGCCTGCTCTACACCGACAACGCGGTGATCATCGGCCTGCTCTACACCTACCTGCCGTTCATGGTGCTGCCCATCTACACCAGCCTGGAAAAGATGGACTGGCGCCTGGTGGAAGCCGCCTTCGACCTGGGCGCCAACCGCTGGAAGGCGCTCAAGCGGATCATCATCCCGCTGGCCATGCCCGGCATCGTCGCCGGCAGCATTCTGGTGTTCATCCCCTCGCTGGGCAGCTACATCATTCCCGAGCTGCTGGGGGGCGGTAAGTCGCTGATGATCGGCAACCTGATCCAGCTGCAGTTCGGCACGGCGCACAACTGGCCGTTCGGCGCGGCGCTGTCCTTTGCCCTGCTGGCCTTCGTACTGCTGGCAATGATGATCTACAGCATGCGCTTCAAGCAGGGCACCGCGGGAGGTCATCCATGAAGTCGGCCAATCCGCTCTGGCGTTTCACCGGCGTACGGCCCGCGGCCTGGCTGTTCTTCGCCTTCCTCTACGTCCCGATCTTCGTGCTGGTGGTGCTGAGCTTCAACAGCGGTCAGTCGGCGACGCTGTGGGAGAGCTTCAGCCTGAAGTGGTACGCGGTGGTGGCGGACGACCCGGAGATTCTCCGCGCGGCGAAGAACTCGCTGATCGTCGCCAGCCTCGCCACGATCATCTCCACCACGCTGGCCACCCTCGCCGCCCTGGGCATGCGCGGCCGGACCTTCCGCGGCCAGGGTCTGATGAGCGGCGTGCTGGGCCTGCCGCTGCTGGTGCCGGAGATCGTCACCGCCGTGGCGACCCTGATGTTCTTCGCCTTCATCGGCCTGAAGCTGTCGCTGTTCACCATCCTGCTGGCGCACGTGGTGTTCTGCATCCCCTTCGCCTACCTGCCGATCCGTGCCCGCCTCGAAGGCATGGACCCGCGCCTGGCCGAAGCGGCAGCGGACCTCTACGCCTCGCCCTGGAAGACCTTCTGGAAGGTGACCTTCCCGCTGCTGATGCCGGGCATCCTCTCCGGGGCGATGCTGGCGTTCATCATCTCGATGGACGACTTCGTCATCACCTACTTCGTCGCCGGCGCCGGGGCCACTACCTTGCCGGTGTATATATTCAGCTCCATCCGCATGGGGATTTCCCCGAAGATCAACGCCATTTCTTCAATAATACTGTTGATTTCCATCGCGTTCGTTGCGTTGTCGTACTACGTCGGCCAGCGTCGCCGCTGACCTCCTGCCGCCAAAACAAAACAACATTGCAAGGAGCTTCACCGATGAAATTCCGCCGTACCCCCATCGCCCGCACGCTCGTCGCCGCCAGCCTGTTGCTGGCCGGCAGCGCCCACGCCGAAGGCACCCTGCACTTCGCCAACTGGTCGGACTACTTCCCGCCGGAGCTGCTGAAGAAGTTCGAAAAGGACACCGGCATCCACGCCACCCTCGACTCCTACGACAGCAACGAAACCCTGCTGGCCAAGCTCAAGGCCGGTGGCGGCGCCTATGACGTGGTGGTGCCCTCGGACAGCTTCATCGAGATCTTCGTCAAGGAAGACCTGCTGCAGAAGCTCGACAAGGCGCAGCTGCCGAACCTGGCCAACCTGAAAGACAAGTTCAAGACCCTGACCTACGATCCGGGCCACGACTACACCGTGCCCTACCTGTGGGGCACCACCGGCTACAGCTACGACAGCGCCAAGGTCCCCGGCGGCAAGCTGGAGGAAAGCTGGAAGCCCTTCTTCGAGCCGCCGGCCGAGCTGAAAGGCAAGGTGGTGGCGCTCAACTCCATCGAGGAGCTTTACGCCCCGGCGTCCTACTACCTGGGCATCAACGAGTGCACCGAAGACCCGAAAGAGGCGGCGAAGATCCAGGAGCTGCTGCTCAAGCAGAAGCCGATGCTGGCGATGTACAACAGCGACGGCACCATCGAGCGCATGGCCGCCGGCGAAGTTTCCATGCACCAGCAGTGGAACGGAGCCTTCCACCGCGCCCACGCCCAGCGCGCCAGCCTGGTCTACGTCTATCCGAAGGAAGGCATCCGCCTGTTCATCGACAACCTGGCCATTCCCAAGGACGCCACCAACATCAAGGAAGCCCACGCTTTCCTGAACTGGATGATGCAGCCGGAAAACATCGCCGCCGCCTCCAACTTCGCCAAGTACAACAACGCCATCGCAGGCTCGGACAAGTACATGGAGAAGGAGCTGTTCGACGACCCGGCGATCAACACCCCGGCCGACAAGCTGGACCGCCTGAAGCCCTTCCAGCTGTGCTCGCCCAAGGCGCTGCAACTGCGCTCCAAGGTGTGGACCAAGCTGAAGAAATAACCGCAAGCCACCCGGCGCGGCGGTGCGCGCCGGGTGACCCTGACAGTCAGTTTGGCCATTTCGATCCCTTTTTGACCCTTTGCAGGGTTCTGCCCGGCCACCTCGGTTGCTAGAGTCGGGCCGCTCGCGCAGGGAGCGGCAGGAAAGGCGGCCAGCTCCGGCGCCACATTCAGTGGTGCGGGAATATCCCAAGGGAACGCGAGCGCGTTATCCACAAGAACAAAGTCCCCGAGAACGCCCATGACCAGCTTTTGCGTCACCCTGCAGCACAGCCCTTCATTCCTCGCCCGTCGTCGCTGCTGCGGCTGATCCGTAGCCGACGACAACCCGGACGGCCACCGAACGCCGTCCCATCGCGCCCTATACAAGAGCCAGAACAATCGCGAGGAATCCCCCATGGCCAGCCAACACAGCGCCAGCACTGCACACACCACCCAGGGTAACGCGGCCTCCGCCGACGCCCGCCTGAAACGCGTACTGGGGCTGCCCGCCCTGGTCTTCTTCGGCCTGGTCTACATGGTCCCGCTGACCATGTTCACCACCTACGGCGTGGTCACCGAGATGACCGGCGGCCGCACCGCCACCGCCTACCTGATCACCCTGCTGGCGATGCTGTTCACCGCCGCCTCCTACAGCTTCATGGTGCGCAAGTACCCGATTTCCGGATCGGCCTACTCCTACACCAGCCTGAGCTTCGGCCCGGGGGTCGGCTTCCTGTCCGGCTGGTCGCTGCTGCTCGACTACCTGTTCCTGCCGATGATCAACTACCTGCTCATCGGCCTGTTCATGAACATCGCCTTCCCGGAAATCCCGGCCTGGGTGTTCGTGGTCGCCTCCATCGCCCTGGTCACCGTGCTCAACGTGGTCGGCATCAGCCAGGTGGCCGGCATGAGCAACATCATCGTCGGCGCCCAGCTGGTGTTCATCGTGGTGTTCGTGGTGATGTCGATCAAGAGCCTGGCCGGCGGCGCGCCGATCGACTTCAGCCTGCCCTTCGTCGGTGACGGCAGCAAACCCGGCTTCGCCCCGCTGATGGCCGGCGCCGCGGTGCTGTGCCTGTCGTTCCTGGGCTTCGACGCGGTCTCGACCATGGCCGAGGAAACCCGTGACGCCCGCCGCGACATCCCGCGCGCGATCATCATCACCACCGTGATCGCCGGCCTGATGTTCACCCTGCTGGCGGTGATCAGCCAGCTGGTGTTCCCCGGCAGCGTGTTCCAGAACGCCGACTCGGCGGCCAACGAAGTGATGCTCAAGGCCGGCGGGCAGTTCCTGACCAACTTCTTCACCGCCGCCTATATCGCCGGCTGCATCGGCTCGGCGCTGGCGTCCCAGGCCTCGGTGTCGCGCATCATCTTCACCATGGGTCGTGACGGCATCCTCCCGCGCAGCCTGTTCGGCGTGCTGCACGCACGCTTCCAGACCCCGGTGCTGGCGATCCTGGTGGTCTCCGCGATCTCCCTGCTGGCCATCGTGCTGGACCTGACCACCCTGGCCTCGATGATCAGCTTCGGCGCGCTGGTGGCCTTCTCCGTGGTCAACCTGGCGGTGATCCGCACCTACCTGGGCGTCGAGCGCCGTCGTGGCGCCGCCAACCTGCTCAAGTACGGGCTGATCCCCTTCGTCGGCCTGTGCCTGACCCTGTGGCTGTGGACCAGCCTGTCACAGCTGACCCTGATCGTCGGCCTGAGCTGGTTCGCCGTTGGCTTCACCTACCTGGCGGTGCACACCGGCGGTTTCCGCCGCAAGGCACCGAGCGTGAACTTCGAGGAAAACGCATGACGGTGTGCTCGGCGCCGACCCGCTCCGCGCGGGCCGGACGCTGAGCACGCCCTGACAATCAGAAACCAGGCGCCGCCAGGCGCCATGAGGAGCGCGTGATGTTGACGATCTACACCGACGACCATCGCTTGCACCACGGTCAGCACGAGCTGATCGGCGGCCAGTTCACCCCCTGCTTCGAGAAGCCCAGTCGCGCCGACATGGTGCTGGACCGGGTCAAGGCGGTGAAACTCGGCGACATCCAGGCCCCGCGCGACTTCGGGCTGGAGCCGATCCTGCGGGTGCATGACGAGGGCTTCGTGCGCTTCCTGCAACACGCCTGGCGCGACTGGCTGGCCACCGGCCGGACCCACGACATGCTGCCGATCGCCTGGCCCACCCGGCGCCTGCGGCAGAAGGAGCCCGACAGCATCGACGGCCGCCTGGGCTACTACTCCTTCGATGCCGGCGCGCCGATCACCGCCGGCACCTGGCAGGCGATCACCAGCTCGGTGAACGTCGCCATGACCGGCCAGGCCGAACTGGCCAAGGGCGCGCGCTCGGTGTTCTCCCTCTGCCGCCCGCCGGGCCACCACGCCTCGGCGGACTTCATGGGCGGCTACTGCTTCCTCAACAACGCCGCCATCGCCGCCCAGTCGATCCTCGACCAGGGCGCCAGCCGCGTGGCGATCCTCGACGTGGACTACCACCACGGCAACGGTACCCAGGACATCTTCTACGACCGCGCCGACGTGCTGTTCACCTCGATCCACGGCGACCCGCGCTTTGAGTACCCCTACTTCCTCGGCTACGCCGACGAGAAGGGCCAGGGCGTGGGCGAAGGCTTCAACTTCAACTACCCGCTGGCCTCGGGCAGCGATTGGTCGGTGTGGAGCCTGGCGCTGCAGGCGGCGATCCGGCAGATCTCGGCCTACAAGCCGGACGTGCTGATCGTGTCGCTGGGCGTAGACACCTTCAAGGAAGACCCGATCTCCCAGTTCAAGCTGGACAGCCCGGACTACCTGCGCATGGGCGAAGCCATCGGCAAGCTCGGCCTGCCGACCCTGTTCGTCATGGAGGGCGGCTACGCGGTGGAAGAGATCGGCATCAACGCCGTGAACGTGCTGCAAGGCTTCGACAGCATCGGCTGACACCCGGCCTGCTTTTGTAGGAGCGAGCACGAAAAAGCCGCGCGGGGATTACTCCCAGCGCGGCTTTTTCGTTGGTTTCGCGGCCGTACTACTGCAGGATCTCGACGCGATCCACGTCGATATCGGTGGCCTTCATCTTGTGGTGATCGACCTCGCCCGTCAGGCGCACCTTGGTGTTCTCGGAAACCCCGGCGCCCGCCGGCCAATCGTCGTTGTCGATCTCGACCTGGATGCTGCCGGTAGCGTCCTTGAACTCGTAGTGCTCACCGCCGATGCGTTTGGTAATGGTGCCCTCCAGCACGGCCGGGGTGTCGTCGGCGGCGGACTGGGCCTGCTTGACGGTGGTGACCTGGGAGGCAGCGGCCGGCTTGGCGGCATCGCTGCCCGGACCGGTGTAGCCGGCGGCCAGGGTGAGGGTGGAGAACAGGCCGGCGGCAGCGATCAGGGGGAGATGACTCAGTTTCATGGAAGTGCCTCCTGGGGCGTTTTCGATGGGGTCAGCTTAGTGCCGGTGGCTGAAACCAGCCTGAATCCGGGCTTAACCCAAACTTAAGCGCCCCAGACGCCCCTCCCCGGCCAGGATCAATCCGCCTTGGCCGGCGCAACCTCGCGCTTGAACACGTAGAACAGGTCGGGCTCGCTGACCATGTAGATGGTGCCCTGCTCGTCGATGGCCACGCCCTCGGCGCGCGGAATCCGGTCGTGCAGGCCATTGAGGCCGCCGAGCAGGCTGATGAAGCTCACCGGTTCGCCCTTTTCGTCCAGTTCCAGCAGCAGGTGCGATTCCGCCGACAGCACCAGGGTGTGCCCGGTGCGCGGGTCGATGCTCAGGGCGGAGACGTTGGTCATCAACAGGTCGCCGGCCAGCGGCTGCAGGGCGCCACTCACGCTCGGGCCACCGTTGCTGGGCAGGCTGAACAGCGCCAGCGGATCACGCTCCTGCCCCAGGACCAGGCGGTGCTGGCGTGGGTCCCAGGCGATGCCCTCGATGCCCTTGTTCTTCTTGCCGCGCGGGCCGAGGTCGAAACTGGCGAGCTTCTCGGTGCTCAGTTCGCGGGTCTGCGGGTCGACATGGAAGATGGTCAGCGAATTCCTGCGCTCGTCAGTCACGGCGATATTGCCGTTCTCCAGCACCGCCACGCCCTCGGGGTTGGACATGCCCAGCAGGGGGATCACCCGCAGCACATCGCCGGAGAGCGACAGCTCGGCGAGCAGCGGCTTCTTGCCGGTCACGGTGAACAGGGTACGGGTCACCGGGTTATAGGCCAGATCGGAGGCTTCCTGGCCTTCCAGGCCGCCGGTCAGTTGCTTGGCCTGGATCACGGCGCGGTAACCGGGCAGCCAGACGCTCTCGGCGCGCTCCTGTGTACCGGTGTCCTGCTCACGCAGCCAGAGACGGGCGCGATCGTCCCAATGGAAGCGGACGGTCAGAGCGGCCAGCACGATCAGCAGGAGCAGCAGTGCCAGCAGCAGCCAGCGCGGACGAAGCAGGGAAATGGTCATGGCGACTCTTGTTGGTAGGCACGAACGAGGTATCCCGCAACAAACGAAGGCCGCACAAACGGCGGCCTTCGGCGGAACAACGGGTTAAAGCACGCGGCTTTCGAATCGGCTGGCGCCGGGAAGTTCCAGCACCAGGGCATTGCCGCTCTGCAGAGGCCCGACGCCGACCGGCGTGCCGGTGGACACCACGTCGCCCGGCTGCAGCGAGAAGTGCCCGCAGATGTGCTGGATCAGCGGCACGATGGGGTTGAGCATGTCGCGGCTGTTGCCGTCCTGGCGGACTTCACCGTCGATGGTGAGGCGGATGCCAATGTCGGTCGGGTCCGGGAAGTGGTCGGCGCTGACGAAGGGCGCGAGCACAAAGGCACCGTCGAAGGACTTGGCCAGCTCCCAGGGCAGGCCCTTTTCCTTCAGCTTGGCCTGCACGTCGCGCAGGGTCAGGTCCAGCGCCGGTGCGTAGCCGGAGATGGCATCCAGCACCTCTTCAGCGCTGGGCTTGCGCGACAGCGGCTTGCCGATCAGCACGGCGATCTCCGCTTCGTAGTGCACCGCGCCGCGATCCTCGGGAATGGCGAAGCCGCCGGCCGGCGACACGGTGCAGGAACCGGGCTTGATGAACAGCAGCGGCTCGGTCGGCACCGGGTTGTTCAGCTCCTTGGCATGTTCCGCATAGTTGCGGCCGACGCACACCACCTTGCCCAGGGTGAAATGGATCGGGGTGCCATCGACATACTGATGCTGGTAACTCATGACCGACTCCTGAACGGGTGGGTGGAAGAGGCTCGCCAGGAGCCCGTGCTCCCGCGCGAGGCGCCGCGCCCGATGGCGCAAACGTGCGAAGGGCCGGCCCCTCTATCCAAAGAGCCGGCCCTTCTGGATAACTCGACTTATTCGGCGAAGATCTTGCCGGGGTTCATGATCCCGTTCGGATCGAACACCGCCTTGACCGCCTTCATGTAGCCGATTTCAGCCTCGGAGCGAGAGTACCCCAGGTAATCGCGCTTGGTCATGCCCACACCGTGCTCGGCGGAGATCGAGCCGTTGTATTTCTGAACCGTTTCGAAAACCCACTTGTTGACGGTCGCGCACTTGGCGAAGAACTCGTCCTTGGTCAGGTTCTCGGGCTTGAGGATATTCAGGTGCAGGTTGCCGTCGCCGATGTGGCCGAACCACACGACCTCGAAGTCCGGGTAGTTGGCCTCGACGATGGCGTCGATGTCCTTGAGGAAGGCCGGAACCTTGCTGACGGTCACCGAGATGTCGTTCTTGTACGGGGTCCAGTGCGAGATGGTCTCGGAGATGTACTCGCGCAGCTTCCACAGGTTCTGCAACTGCTGCTCGCTCTGGCTCATCACGCCGTCCAGCACCCAGCCCTGCTCTACACAATGTTCGAAAGTCGCCAGCGCCTCGTTGGCCACTTCCTCGGTAGTCGCCTCGAATTCCAGCAGGGCGTAGAACGGGCAGTCGGTCTCGAAGGCCGGCGGTACGTCGCCACGGGCCATGACCTTGGCCAGGGCCTTGTCGGAGAAGAATTCGAAGGCGGTCAGGTCCAGCTTGCTCTGGAAGGCGTGCAGCACCGGCATGATCGAGTCGAAGTCCGGGGTGCCCAGGACCATTGCGGTGAGGTTCTTCGGCTGGCGCTCCAGGCGCATGCTGGCCTCGACCACGAAGCCCAGGGTGCCTTCGGCGCCGATGAACAGCTGGCGCAGGTCATAGCCGGTGGCGTTCTTGATCAGGTCCTTGTTCAGCTCCAGCAGGTCGCCCTTGCCGGTGACGACCTTCAGGCCAGCCACCCAGTTGCGGGTCATACCGTAGCGAATGACTTTGATCCCGCCGGCATTAGTGCCGATATTGCCGCCAATCTGGCTGGAACCGGAGGATGCGAAGTCCACCGGGTAGTACAGGCCGTTTTCCTCGGCGAACAGCTGCAGCTGTTTGGTCACCACGCCCGGCTGGCACACCGCGGTGCGGTCGAAGGCGTTGAAGTCGAGGATCTTGTTCATGTAGTCGAAGGCCACGACCACCTCGCCATTGGCGGCGACGGCGGCAGCGGAAAGCCCGGTGCGGCCGCCCGAGGGGACCAGCGCGACCTTGTGCTCATTGGCCCAGCGAACGATGGCCTGGACCTGCTCGGTGCTCTTGGGGAAGGCGATGGCCAGCGGCGCCGGGGCGAAATGCTTGGTCCAGTCCTTGCCGTAGGTCTCGAGGGAATCGGCGTCAGTCAGCAGCTTGCCGGGCTCCAGCAGGGGCTTGAGCGATTCGATCAGGGCTTCGCGGGTCATGGGAGGAACTCTCAAAGGATTCATGGTCGTCCTGAGAACAGCTCAGGTCGTAACCGGGCAAGGAAAAGGGAGAACATGCTAGCATACGCACCCCACGCAGATCGCCACTTGGCGCCAAGTGTGGTATCGGCCGGTTCGGCCAGAGCTGTTCATTTTCTCGCCACATCCCGGGACTACAGGTTCAAAGCAGATGAGCAAGACTTCTCTCGACAAGAGCAAGATCAAATTCCTTCTCCTTGAAGGCGTGCACCAGAATGCCGTCGACACCCTCAAGGCCGCCGGCTACTCCAACATCGAGTACCTCAAGGGCGCGCTGTCCGGCGAGGAACTGAAGGAAAAGATCGCCGATGTGCACTTCATCGGTATCCGCTCCCGCACCCAGCTCACCGAAGAAGTCTTCGATGCCGCCAAGAAGCTGATCGCCGTAGGCTGTTTCTGCATCGGTACCAACCAGGTCAACCTGGACGCCGCCCGCGAGCGCGGCATCGCGGTGTTCAACGCGCCCTACTCCAACACCCGTTCGGTGGCCGAACTGGTGCTGGCCGAAGCCATCCTGCTGCTGCGCGGCATCCCGGAGAAGAACGCCTCCTGCCACCGTGGCGGCTGGATCAAGTCGGCGGCCAACTCCTTCGAGATCCGCGGCAAGAAGCTGGGCATCGTCGGCTACGGCTCCATCGGCACCCAGCTCTCGGTCCTCGCCGAAGCCCTGGGCATGCAAGTGTTCTTCTATGACACCGTGACCAAGCTGCCGCTGGGTAACGCCCAGCAGATCGGCAACCTGCACGAGCTGCTCGGCATGTCCGACATCGTCTCGCTGCACGTGCCGGAACTGCCGTCCACCCAGTGGATGATCGGCGAGAAGGAAATCCGCGCCATCAAGAAGGGCGGCATCCTGATCAACGCCGCGCGCGGCACCGTCGTCGAGCTGGACCACCTGGCCGAAGCGATCAAGGACGAGCACCTGATCGGCGCTGCCATCGACGTGTTCCCGGTCGAGCCCAAGTCCAACGACGAAGAGTTCGAAAGCCCGCTGCGCGGCCTGGACCGCGTGATCCTGACCCCGCACATCGGTGGCTCCACCGCCGAAGCCCAGGCCAACATCGGCCTGGAAGTGGCCGAGAAGCTGGTCAAGTACAGTGACAACGGTACTTCGGTGTCCTCGGTCAACTTCCCGGAAGTGGCCCTGCCGTCGCACCCGGGCAAGCACCGTCTGCTGCACATCCACGCCAACATCCCGGGCGTGATGAGCGAGATCAACAAGGTGTTCGCCGACAACGGCATCAACATCTCCGGCCAGTACCTGCAGACCAACGACAAGGTCGGCTACGTGGTGATCGACGTCGACGCCGAGTACTCGGACCTGGCGCTGGAGAAGCTGCAGCACGTGAACGGCACCATCCGTAGCCGCGTGCTGTTCTAAGCGCCGCTAGATGGTAAGAAAAAAGGAGGCCCTTGGGCCTCCTTTTTTTGTTTCTATACCGGGCGTTTCGGTACCAGGACATGCCCTGTAGGAGCGAGCTTGCTCGCGAACAACCCCACAACGAAGCGGTTCGCGAGCAATCTCGCTCCTACGAAAAGCATCAGCCTTCTGGAGTCACTTCACGTTGACAGTGATCTTCTGCGACTCCACCGGCGGGTCGAACGGCACGTGGTTCTTGTCGCCCACCAGCAGTTGCAGGGTGTGCTTGCCCGGCGGCAAGGTCACTTCGGTCTCGGTCTGGCCCTTGCCGAAGTGCTTGATGGTGTCGTTCATCGGCAGCGGCATGTTCATCGCCGGCTGCTCCTTCAGGTCGATCAGCAGGTGGTGGTGGCCGGTGGCCGGCGAATCCACGCCGGCGGGCGCTACGCCCATGCCCTTGAGGCCGAACTTGACGGTGAAGGTCTTGCCGACGGTGGCGCCGTCGGCCGGCTCGATGAAGTACACCTTGGCGCCTTCCGGGGCCGGGGTGCGCGGCATGTCGGCGGCAATCGCGGAAGACGCGGCGAGCAGCGCAGCGAGACCGAGGCAAGGCAACATGGTTCTCATGGGTTTCTCCTTCTTCACGGGATTCGGGGGAACGCGCCTAACATCAGCTATTCACCCGCATGGAACCCACAAGCATAGGTGGCTCCCCCGCACCCTCAAGAAAAAGAATGCATCTTCAAATGTCTTCGAGCGCTCTAGCCTCCGGCTTCCAGCCCGGCCAGGCAGACGGCGGCGGCGTCCAGCTCTTCCTCGCTGAACACCAGCACGCCCATGCGCTTGAGCGCGGCGGCGGTGACGCCCTCGCCGGCGACCTTGCGGCCAGTGAAGCTGCCGTCGTAGTTCTCGCGGTGACCACAGGACGGGCTGCGCGCCTTCAGTATGGCCAGGCGGATATCGTGATGCCGCACCAGCTTCACCGCCGCATCGGCGCCCGCCAGGAACGCCTGGCTGACGTCCTCCCCATCCACCGTGACCACTGGCCTGACCCGCTCCAGCACGGCCATGCCCTGGCCACCGGGAATTTCCGCCGGCGCGCGCGGCGTCGGCAGGCCGCCGGCCACTTCCGGGCACAGCGGCACCACGCGCCCCTGGGCTAGCCAGCGCGCCAGCAGGTCGAACGGGCCGTGGGCACCACCGTCGTAGCGAACGTGATGTCCGAGCAGGCAACGGCTGACGAGAACCTTCTGCATGGGCCAATCACTCCAAATCGAATGCCACAGACTAGCCGCTCGATTTCATCGGGTCACGCGGGGTAACAGGACATTCATCGGCGATCCGTTTCGAAGGATTTCGCACCCGCCAAAAGTCGGGGCGCACGGGCTTCTACCGACCGTCGGCGCGGTGACCGGGCATAACCTTTGGCGGGATTCGCCGTCCGGCACTGGCCGCCTGGGCGGCGCCTGACCAGACTGACGCATCGGCCAATCCCCTCGGAGCCCCCAGCATGTCCCGCCTGTTCGCCCTGTCCGCAGCCGCTGCGGCGCTGCTCCACCTGTCGGTCAGCCAGGCCGCCCTCGAAGCGCTCGACAACGCGAGCCTCGGCGCGGTCAGCGGCCAGGACGGCATCAGCATCCGCGCCGACGTACTGGCGCACATCGGCAGCGCCGCCTGGAATGATGGCGGCGGCAGCGTCTCGTTGCGCAACGTTTCCATCGATAACGGCTGCGTGAGCGCCAGTGCCTGCCCCAACGGCCGCGGCGGCAGCTTGCCGTATGGCGCCGCGCAACTGGGACTGACCCTGCCGATCTTCGGCATCGAGCTACCGACCCTGCAGGTGGACGTGGTGCAGAATGCCAACGGCAAGCAACAGCTCGCCCTGACGCTGCCGAACCTCACCAGCATCAACCAGCAACTCAACGCCAGCGGCCTGCCGGCGCAGACCATCCGCGTGCGGATGATCGGCGACCTCTATGTCGGCAACGGGCGCCTGGGCACGCTGGAAGTCCGCGATATCCAGGACATCAGCGGGACCCTGAAGGTATGGGGACACTGAGCCGGACGGCTCAGAAAGACGAATCACCGCGCCGGCGGAACCAGCCGGTCAGCGACAGGCGTTCATGGCTGGCCGGCAGCACTTCGTGGGGGAACTCGCTGGAGAGGAACACCACCAGCCGTCCGCCGATCGGCGCCAGGTCCAGCGTCTGCTCGTCGGGCAGGTACATCCGCAGCGCGCCGCCCTGCGCTTCCCGCCAGTCGGGATTGAGGTAGAACACCGCCGAGAGGGTGCGGCGATCATCGTCGCGGAAGCGGTCCAGGTGCTTCTGGTAGAACGCACCCGGCGGATAGAGGGCGAAGTGTCCCTCGAAGTCTTCCAGGCCGAGGTAGAGCGAGCGATTGATCAGCCGGCGCAACTCGTCCAGCGCCCGCAGATAGAGATCGCAGGCTTCGGACTGGCCGGGTTCTATCCACTGGATGCGGTCGCCACGGATGCCTTCGCGCACCGTCTGCCCCTCACCCCGGCCGATGGCAGCAGCGGCCAGCTTGCCGGACGCATCACGGGCACGGCACTCCGTCGCCAATTGGGCGATCAAGGCATCGGGAAGGAAGGCGTCCTGCTGCGACCAGCCCTTGTCGGCGAGGTCGTCGACGATGCGCTGCAGCAGGGAAGAATCGGTGTCGAAATCCATGGCGCATTGTAACGTCCGACGCCAGTGGCTCGACAAGCGGGGCAAGCCTTGCCGACAATAGCCCCCGGCGAGCGAACCCTGCCGCCCACAAGGAGTTGCAATGCGCGTACTGCTGGCCCTCACTCTTCTGGTACTGGGCATGCCCGCCCTGGCTGACAATTACCAGCGCCTCTACCAGGCCGCCGGTTGGCCCGAGCAGCGCGCACACTTCAATGACGCCCTGCACGCCGCGCAGAAGCGCTACCAGGGCAACTTGCCCCCGGCGCTCTACCAGGCCCTGGTGGACAACAGCAACCGCCGCTTCGCCGCTGCCGACATCGACCAGCGCGCCCTCTCCAGCCTGCGCCAGAACCTGCCGGACAGCACACCGGCACTGACCTTCTTCGAATCCCCCCTGGGCCGCAAGGTCGCCACCGCCGAAACCTTCGCCACCCGCAGCGACCAGTTGCTCAAGTACGCCAACGGCCTGCCGCGCCAGCAGGCCAGCGAGGCACGGCGCCAGCTGGTGCAGCGCCTGGGCAAGGTGCTGCCGGCCCGCGAAGCCGGCGCGGAAGTCAGCCTGGCGCTGGCCAGCGTCGCCGCCGACAGCCTCAGCCAGATGCTCCCCGGCCTGCTCGGCGCCGGCCAGGCGCAAGGCATGCTCGACGGCCAACGGCAGAAGCTGATGGGGCAGATCGGCGCCGATCTGGATAACACCTTGCTCTATGTCTATCGAGGGCTGGACGATGCCGAGCTGGGCCAGTTCGCTGCGTTCAGCGAGTCCCCGGCCGGGCGCACCTACTATCGTGCCGCCCTGGCCGCCCTGCGCGCCGGGTTGTCCGTTTCATCCGACGGTCAGTGATCGGACTTTACCTACCGCACCTGGGGACCACTCCGAGGAACCGCCCGCCTAGAATCGCTCCCGCTGTAGCGGGGGTGGCGCCTGAGGAAGATGGCGCAAGGAGTGAAGGACACACCCCCACTCGTCCGGACTCCCTCCCTACCCCAATCTCTCGCTGAGAAATTCGAAGTAGCGCTGGCGCAAGACCTCGCTCTCGTTCGCCAGATGGTGCCGCGCGCCGGTGAGCAGCAGACACTCGATTTTCTCGAACTTGTCCTCCAGCACCCTCAGGTTGTACCGCCAGTCCACTGTCTCGTCGGCGTCGCCCTGCACCACCAGCAGACTCTGCGCGCCCGGAGAGGCGGCCTCGATACGTGGAATCCAGCGCGCCAACGCGCCCACCCAGGCGGTCGGCAGGGTGCGCGGCTGCAGGGGATCGCGATCCCGCAGGAAGGCCAGGAATTCGGGGTCGGTGGAGTTTTCGGTGAAACGTCGCGGAATCGAATCCACGAAGGGCCGCAACACCTGGTAGCTCAACTTCGACCAGCCCCAGGCGCGCGGGCGGACCAGCGGCGCCAGCAGGATGGTTCGCCCCAGCTCCGGCCGCATCTCGCCGGTGAGCAGATAGTCCAGCAGGATCGCCCCACCGGTACTCTGCCCGCACAGATGCCACGGCTGCGGCAGATCCAGCGCCTGGGCCTGGCCGAGCAGGCCGGTCAGTACCGTCTGGTACTCGGAGAAATCGCCGATGCTCGCCGCCTTGCCTTCCGACAGGCCGTGCCCCGGCAGGTCGAAGGCCAGCACCGCGAAGCCCATGCCCACCGCCCAGTCGATCACATGGCGGTACAGACCCATGTGGTCGTAGTAACCATGCAGCAGCAGCAGGGTGCCGCGCGCCAGCGCCGGCCGCCAGAGTTGCGCGGCGATGCGATATCCGCCTGCCTCGAACGTGCCCAGGCGGCTGTGCAGGCCGGGGTAGCGCCCGCCCAGGTCGAGCCCGTAGAAACGCTGATACAGGGCGATGCCACCCTCCGTCGTCGCTGCGGTCAGTGGTCGCAGGAGCGGACGCAGCAGATCGGGCTGGAAGGCTTCAGACATGGGCGATTCGCTTATCGGCAGGAAGTGAAAGGGAGCTGTGCGCTGCTGGGATATTCAGCCGCGGCCGTCATCATGGCAAGCTTGACGGCTATCTTACTGGCCGCCGTCCGCGAGAGATGCCATGTCCACCCGCCGCAAAACGCTTATCGGCTGGCTGATCGCCGCCCTCTGCCTCGCCGGCCTGCTCAGTACCTACGCCTGGTACGAGAAGCGCTACATCCGGCCCTTCAGCCAGCAGCCGCAACTATTCTCCGGCGACCACCTGATGCTGCCGGCGCAGCTGGCCGGCCCGGGGCGCATCCGCCTGGTGCATTTCTGGGACCCGGCCTGCCCGTGCAACGTCGGCAACCAGCAGCACCTCGCCGAGCTGATCGCCCGCTTCGCCCCGCAAGGCGTGGACTTCTACGCCGTGCAGAAGGCCGGCAGTCACGGGCAACTGCCCGACACCCTCAAGTCCATGCGCCCGCTGCCCACCCTGCCCGGCGCCGAACAACTGCCCGCCACGCCTGCCGTGGCGATCTGGGACGCCCAGGGCAATCTCGCCTACGTCGGTCCCTACAGCGAAGGCGCGGTGTGCACCTCCAGCAACAGCTTCATCGAACCGATCCTCGAGGCGCTGGTGCAGGGCCGGCGCGTACAGGCGACCCATACCCTGGCGGTTGGCTGCTATTGCCCCTGGACCGGCACCGCGAAGAAGTAGTGACGCAACACCGGAAACGATCACCAATCCATGGCTACACTTGCAGCGCTGGCCCATGAAGGGCCACTTGCTACCAAGGAGTTCATATGCGTCTTCATTCCGCCCTCGCTTTCTGTGCCGTTCTCGCCCTGCCGCTGGCCGCTCACGCGGACGACACGCCCAGCAGCAGCCAGGTGATGGCCCAGCACAAGGAGGCCATCAACAACCGCCTCGCTGACATCGACTACAAGCGCAAGCGCATCGTCGAAGCGAACATGAAGCTCAACCCGCAGGAAGGCGAGAAGTTCTGGCCGATCTACAACAGCTACCGTACCGAGGCCGACAAGCTGAGCAAGAAGACGCTGTCGATCATCATCGACTACGCCGGCGCCTATAACACCGGCGCGGTCAGCAATGATGACGCCAGCAAGCTGCAGAAGCAGGTGCTGGAGCTGCAGGACGACAAGCAGGACCTGAAGGAGAAGTACGTCAAGCGCATCGCCAAGGAAGTTTCGGCCACCCGCGCCCTGCGCTTCCTGCAGATCGAGGACCAGCTCGACGCCATGGCCCTGCTCGAAGTGACCCGCGAGATTCCGCTGGCCGACTGATCGCGCTCAGGACTCGGCACCGCCCTCGCGCAGCCATTGTCGGTAGCGCTCCGGCGGCGCCGAGTACCAACGTCGGAACGCCCGGTAGAAGGGCGACAACTCGGCGAAGCCGCAGGCGCGAGCCACGTCGCGGATCGCCATCCCCTGATCCAGCATCTGCGCGGCACGCTGCCGGCGCACCTCCTCTCGTACATCCCTGAAGGTCTGCGCCCTGGCCGCCAGGCTGCGCTGCAGCAGCCCAGGACGCACGCCCAGCTCGCCCGCGCAACTGCGCAGCGAGCACTCCCCAGCACCCAGCCGCACGCCGATCAGATAGCGCAGGCGGTTGAGCAGGTCATTCTCGTCGAACGTCCCCAACTGCTCGCGAGCGTGGGCGCTAAGCAGGCGGTGCAAGTCCGGGTTGGCGGTGCGCGAAGGACGCGAGAGCAACGCACGATCGAACAGCACGGCATCGTGTGGCTCTCCGAATAGCGGGGTGAGCCCATACAGCCGCCGATGCTCGGTCAGGCGGCGCGGCGCGGTATGGCGGAACTCGATCGCGCTGACGCGAAATTCACCGTCGGTGATCAACGCCAGCAGCTTGAGGAACAGCAGCATCAGGCATTCCATCTGCTGGCGCAGGCTCGGCACGCCCAGGTAGTTGAGGTCGAGGATCAGCCGTACCTGCTCGCCCTCCTCCTGCATCTGCGCGGCGAAGCCCCCGGAAAGGATGTGCTGGAAACGCAGGAAGCTCGCCAGCGCCTCGCGCAGGTCAGCGCTGGCCATCAACAGGTAGCCAACCACGTCCAGCAGGCGCGGCTTCATCACCTCGCCCAGGTGCAGGCCGATGTCGCGGTCGCCGGTGATCTCGTCAAGCGTGCTCCAGAACAGCGGCGCGTCGTCATGCACCAGGCGGCCGCTCTGGGCCGGCGCCGGCAGGCGGACCTTCTGCAGGGCCTGGCGATAGATGTCGGTCGGGTCGAAGCCCAGGTCGGCGAGCGATTCATACAACAGTCGCCGCAGTGTGGCGGACTGGGTCAGCGCGGGGGTGGCCGGGAAATTCAGCTCGGGGATGGACACGGCGTCTCGTTGCTCGATCACAGCAGTTTGACCAAAGAATTCCAGCCCAGAGACATTCGGTCAATGAACGGCAACGTCCTTCCTTTGCAGAATCCCTCGCATAACAACAAGGAGTTGCCGCATGAAACGCACTTTGACTGTCCTCGCTGTCGTCGTGGCCGCCGCCGCGGCGGGTGCCGGCTGGTACCTGCACGGCAAGCAACCGCAACGTGACGGGCAGCTGCCCCTGGCCGGCCTGCACAGCGAGGTCACGGTTCGCTACGACGAGCGCGGCGTGCCGCACATCAAGGCCGGCAGCGAGGATGACCTGTACCGGGCCATCGGCTACGTCCACGCCCAGGACCGCCTGTTCCAGATGGAAATGCTGCGGCGCCTGTCGCGCGGCGAGCTGGCCGAGGTGCTGGGGCCCAAGCTGGTGGACACCGACCGCATGTTCCGCAGCCTGCGCATTCGCGACAAGGCCGCCGACTATGTGGCGCGCCAGGACAAGAACTCCCCGGCCTGGAAGGCGCTGGTGGCCTATCTGGATGGCGTCAACCAGTTCCAGGACAGCCATCCGCGCCCGCTGGAGTTCGACATCCTCGGCATCCCCAAGCGACCGTTCACCCCCGAGGATACGGTCAGCGTCGTCGGCTACATGGCCTACAGCTTCGCCGCCGCCTTCCGCACCGAGCCGGTGCTTACCTACGTACGCGACCAGCTGGGGACGGACTACCTGAAGGTCTTCGACCTGGCCTGGCATCCGGAGGGCGTGCTCAAGCCGAGCCCGCTGGCCGCCGCCGACTGGCAGGACCTCAGCGCCATCGCGCGGATCAGCCACGCGGCACTGGAAGAGGCCGGCCTGCCGCAGTTCGAGGGCAGCAACGCCTGGGCCATCTCCGGTAGCCGCACCAGGAGCGGCAAGCCACTGCTGGCGGGCGACCCGCACATCCGCTTTGCAGTGCCGGCGGTGTGGTACGAGATCCAGACCAGCGCCCCGGGCTTCGAGCTCTACGGGCACTACCAGGCGCTCAACCCGTTCGCCTCGCTCGGGCACAACGAGCAGTTCGGCTGGAGCCTGACCATGTTCCAGAACGACGACGTCGACCTGATCGCCGAGAAGGTCAATCCGGACAACCCCAACCAGGTCTGGTACCAGGGGCAGTGGGTCGACCTGAAGAGCGAGGAGCAAAGCATCGCGGTCAAGGGCCAGGCACCGGTGAAGATCACCCTGCGCAGCTCGCCCCACGGCCCACTGGTCAACGATGCCCTGGGCACTGCCTCGGGCAAGACCCCGGTGGCGATGTGGTGGGCCTTCCTCGAAACCCAGAACCCGCTCCTCGACGCCTTCTACCAACTCGACCGCGCCGACACCCTGGACAAGGCCCGCGCCGCGGCCTCGAAAATCCACTCGCCGGGCCTCAACGTGATCTGGGCCAACGCCCGTGGCGACATCGGCTGGTGGGCTTCGGCGCAACTGCCGGTGCGCCCGGACGGGGTGGTGCCCTACTTCCTGCTCGACGGCAGCACGGGCCAGGCCGACAAGAGCGGCTTCTATCCCTTCAGCGAAAACCCGCAGGAAGAGAATCCGGCGCGCGGCTACATCGTGTCCGCCAACTTCCAGCCGGTCCCGGCCAATGGCCGACCGATCCCCGGCTACTACAACCTGCCCGATCGCGGCCAGCGCCTGAACGAACGCCTGGCCGACACCTCGGTGAAATGGGACCTGCAGAACAGCCAGGCGCTGCAACTGGACACCGCCACCGGCTACGGGCCGCGGGTCCTCAAGCCGTTGCTGCCGCTGCTGCGCGAGGCGGCTTCGACGACCGAGGAGAAGGCGCTGGTCGAGCAACTGGCCGCCTGGCAGGGCGATCACCCGGTCGACTCGGTCACCGCCACCCTGTTCAACCAGTTGCTGTACCAGATCGCCGAGGGCGCGATGCGCGACGAGATGGGCGATGCCTTCTTCGACAACCTGCTGTCGACCCGCGTGCTGGACGTCGCCCTGCCGCGCCTGGTGGCCGATGACAGCTCGCCCTGGTGGGACAACCGCAAGACAGAACAGAAGGAAACCCGCGCAGATATCGTCAAGGCTGCCTGGAAGGCCAGCCTGGACCACCTGCGCGCGACGCTGGGCCAGGATTCGGCGCAATGGCAGTGGGGCAAGGAGCACACCCTGACCCACGGCCACCCCCTGGGACAGCAGAAGCCGCTTGACCGAATCTTCAACGTCGGCCCCTTCGCCGCGCCCGGCGGACACGAGACGCCGAACAACCTGTCGCACCGCGTCGGCCCGGCGCCCTGGCAGGTGGTGTACGGCCCGTCCACCCGCCGTCTGATCGACTTCGCCGACCCCGCCCACAGCCTGGGCATCAACCCGGTCGGCCAGAGCGGCGTGCCCTTCGACAAGCACTATGACGATCAGGCGCAGGCCTACATCGAAGGCCAGTACCTGCCCCAGCACTTCGAGGAGGCCGAGGTGAAGGCCAACACCCAGGGCCTGCTCAGGCTGGTGCCAGTGAAGCGCTGATCCACCGCTGCAAAAACAAAACCCCGCGAAAGCGGGGTTTTGTTTTGGAGCTTGAAAGAGAGTGCTGCGGGAGATGCCGAAGCTCCCTGGCGCGTTATTTCCCCTAGGGATAACACTCGGGGTGTTGTATTGGGCGCCCTCTCCCGCACGTGTGCCAATGGTTTCACTGGAAGTTGCCGCTGACGCTGCCGGCCCTGGTTCGGGGGAGGCCGGTAAACGCCACCGAACGAGTTAAATATTAGTTGGCGATTTCGCCGGAGTAGGGCTTTGTACTTACAGATTTTTCCGATAAACCCAGGAAATCCAGACACTTCGGAATAACGTGCGCGCAAAAAACACGGGCCACCCGAAGGTGGCCCGTGGTTCGACAATCGCCGGAAGCAACCGGCCGACAAGACGGTGTCAGGCGGTGGCTGTCGAACCCTTTTGCTGCCAGTCGGTCGCGTTGGACTCCATGGCTTCCTGGATCGCGCGCTTGCGACGCTCTTCGGCCTGACGGGTGAAGTACCAGGCGAAGAAGGTGAACAGCGAAACGGTCAGCAGGATCAGGCTGGCAACGGCGTTGATCTCCGGCTTCACACCCAGGCGCACGGCGGAGAACACTTCCATCGGCAGGGTGGTGGAACCAGGACCGGACACGAAGCTGGCCAGAACCAGGTCGTCCAGCGACAGGGCGAAGGACATCATGCCGCCCGCCGCCAGCGACGGGGCGATCATTGGGATGGTGATCAGCAGGAACACTTTCCAGGGCTTGGCGCCCAGGTCCATGGCTGCTTCTTCGATCGACAGGTCCAGCTCACGCAGGCGCGCCGACACCACTACCGCCACGTAGGACGAGCAGAAACTGGTGTGGGCGATCCAGATAGTGACGATGCCGCGCTCCTGCGGCCAGCCGATCAGCTGGGCCATGGCCACGAACAGCAGCAGCAGCGACAGACCGGTGATCACCTCGGGCATGACCAGCGGCGCGGTGACCATGCCGCCGAACAGCGTACGGCCACGGAAGCGCGGGATGCGGGTCAGCACGAAGGCGGCCAGGGTGCCCAGCGCCACGGAGGAGAACGCGGTGTAGACGGCGATTTCCAGCGAGCGGAACACCGAACCGATCAGTTGCTGGTTGTCGAGCAGGCCGACGTACCACTTGACCGACCAGCCACCCCAGACGGTCACCAGTTTCGAGCCGTTGAAGGAGTAGATGACCAGGATGATCATCGGCACGTAGATGAAGAGCAGGCCCAACACCAGCATGATGTTGGAGAACGACCAGCGCTTGTTCATACCTTGCCCTCCAGCTCTTTAGCCTGGTTCTTGTTAAAGAGAATGATGGGCACGATCAGGATCGCCAGCATCACGACGGCAAGGGCAGACGCCACCGGCCAGTCACGGTTGTTGAAGAATTCCTGCCACAGCACCTTACCGATCATCAGCGTCTCGGGGCCGCCGAGCAGTTCCGGGATCACGAACTCGCCCACCGCCGGGATGAACACCAGCATGCAGCCGGCGATGATGCCGTTCTTGGACAGCGGCACGGTGATCTTCCAGAAGCGGGTGAAGTTGCGCGCACCGAGGTCGGACGCGGCTTCCAGCAGGCTCATGTCGTGCTTCACCAGGTTGGCGTAGAGCGGCATGACCATGAAGGGCAGGTACGAGTAGACGATACCGATGTACACCGCGAAGTTGGTGTTGAGGATCGTCAGCGGCTCGTTGATCACGCCCAGCCACATCAGGAAGCCGTTGAGCAGGCCGTTGTTGGACAGGATGCCCATCCAGGCGTACACGCGGATCAGGATCGCCGTCCAGGTCGGCATCATGATCAGCAGCAGCAGCACGGTCTGCATCTCCTTGCTGGCGCGGGCGATGGCGTAGGCCATCGGGTAGCCGATCAGCAGGCAGAGGAAGGTACTGATCGCCGCCATCTTCAGCGAGCCGAGATAGGCGTCGATGTACAGCGGGTCGTCCGTCAGCATCAGGTAGTTGCCGAGGTTCATCACCACCTGCAACGTCTGGTCGGCGTACTGGAACACCTCGGTGTACGGCGGGATGGCCACGTCAGCGGCCGCCAAGCTGATCTTCAGCACGATGGCGAAGGGCAGCAGGAAGAACAGGAACAGCCAGAAGAACGGTATGCCGATGACGGCATGCCGCCCCCGTGGCATACGTTTCAGGATCGATGCGCCAATGTTCATGCTTGCAGTACCACGCCGCTGTCGTCATACCAGCTGATGTACACCGGCTGGTCCCAGGTCGGGCGGGCCACGTGACGCTCGGCGTTGGCCATGAAGGCCTGCACGATCATGCCGGAGGCCAGCTTGATGTAGTACACCGAGTGGCCGCCCAGGTAGGCGATGTCATAGACGGTGCCCTGGGCCCAGTTGCAGCCTTCGTGCTCCAGGTTCTCGGGCTTCTGCGCGCTGACCATGACCTTTTCCGGACGCAGCGCGTAGGTGATGCGCTTGTTCTCGGCACGGGTGCTGATGCCGTGGCCGATGTAGATCGGGTTTTCCAGCTTCGGACAGGCGATCACCGCGTGGTCCTGCAGGTCTTCCACGATATCGCCGTCGAACAGGTTGACGTTGCCGATGAACTCGCAGACCAGGCGGCTGGCCGGGGTCTCGTAGATGTCCATGGGGCTGCCGATCTGCTCGATGCAACCCAGGTGCATGATGGCGATGCGCTGGGCCATAGTCATGGCCTCTTCCTGGTCGTGGGTCACCATCACGCAGGTCACGCCCACGCGCTCGATGATCTCTACCAGTTCCAGCTGCATCTGCGAACGCAGCTTCTTGTCCAGGGCGCCCATCGGCTCGTCGAGCAGCAGCAGCTTCGGACGCTTGGCCAGCGAGCGGGCCAGGGCCACGCGCTGACGCTGGCCACCGGAGAGCTGGTGCGGCTTGCGCTTGGCGTACTGGGTCATCTGCACGAGCTTGAGCATCTCGTCGACGATCTTGTCGATCTCGTCCTTGGGCAGGCCGTCCTGCTTGAGGCCGAAGGCGATGTTCTGCGCCACGCTCATGTGGGGGAACAGGGCGTAGGACTGGAACATCATGTTGATCGGCCGCTCATAGGGCGGCAGGTCGGTAATGTCCTGGCCATCGAGGAAGATGCGACCTTCAGTGGGACGCTCGAAACCAGCCAGCATACGCAGCAGGGTCGACTTGCCCGAACCCGAACCACCGAGCAGGGCGAAGATCTCACCCTTCTTGATATCCAGGGACACGCTGTCCACAGCCAACGTTTCGTCGAACTGCTTGCTGACCCGGTCGATTTTTACCAGAACCTCTTTAGGTTTCTGGTCGCCGCTGAGGGCTTTCTTGTAGGCACCGGAGGCTATTGCCATTACCACAACTCCCAAATCATAGAGGCCCGGCCCCCGCGGCCGGGCATGCTTGGATAACTACAGGCTGGCGCAGTTTACGTGCGCCAAATGGGCATTCCGAGATCGCTCCGACGCACCGTGCCCGCACGGATGGAACTCGGAAGGACCCGGGTTTACTTGCCCGACTTGATCTTGGTCCAGGAACGGGTCATTAGGCGCAGGGTCTTCGGCGGCAGCTCATGCTGCACGAAGAGTTTGTCGAGAACCTCCTGGGGGGGGTACACCTCAGGATTGTTGCGCACGGACTCATCCATGAAATCGCCAGCCTTGGGGTTCGGGTTGGCGTAACCGACGTAATCGCTGACCTTGGCGATCACTTCGGGCTTGAGCAGGTAGTTGATGAACGCATGGGCGGCCTTGGGGTTGGAGGCATCCTTCGGAATGGCGAGGATGTCGAACCACAGGTTGGCGCCTTCCTTGGGAATGGCGTAGGCGATGTTCACGCCCTTGCCGGCTTCCTTGGCGCGGTTGGCGGCCTGGAATACGTCACCGGAGAAACCGGCCGCTACGCAGATGTTGCCGTTGGCCAGGTCGGAAATGTACTTCGAGGAATGGAAGTAGGTGACGTACGGACGCACCGCCATCAGCTTCTCTTCCACCTTCTTGTAGTCGTCCGGGTTGGTACTGTTGGGGTCCAGACCCAGGTACTTGAGCACAGCCGGCATCATCTCGTCGCCCGAATCGAGGAAGGCGACGCCGCACTGGCTGAGCTTTTTCATGTTCTCGGGCTCGAACAGGACAGCCCACGAATCGATCTTGTCGACACCCAGAACGGCCTTGACCTTGTCGACGTTGTAGCCGATGCCGTTGGTGCCCCACAGGTACGGCACGCCGTACTGGTTGCCCGGGTCATTCGCCTCGAGCTGTTTCATCAGGTGCGGGTCGAGGTTCGACCAGTTCGGCAGCTGGCTCTTGTCCAGCTTCTGGAACGCGCCCGCCTTGATCTGGCGGCCGAGGAAGTGGTTGGACGGCACGACCACGTCATAGCCGGTGCGGCCGGCCAGCAGCTTGCCTTCCAGGGTCTCGTTGGAGTCGAAGACGTCGTACACCGGCTTGATACCGGTTTCCTTCTCGAAATCGGCCAGGGTGGTCTCGCCGATGTAGTCCGACCAGTTGTAGATATGGACGGTCTGCCCCGCCTGGGCCAGCGAGGCCAGGCCGAATACGGAGACTGCGGCGATCAGGGTTCTGCGGAAGGGAATGCGCACACGTGAGTCCTCTCGTTGTCTTAACTTCTTCTGTCGGTTGGCGGCGACGGCCATTCCGTGGATAGCGCCGAAGCCTTCAGGTGCGCGAGAGCGCCTCGACTTGCGCAGCCATTCCACTGATGGAAGCTACGGAGTTCCTGCCGGGAGAACGGGGGAGCGAACTCCCCCGCCACCTACCCGGTACATCGGCCGGCGTGCAAACGCGCCGGCGACTACCCGATTACTTGCCGGACTTGATGGTGGTCCAGCTGCGGGTCATTGCACGCTGGGTCTTCGCCGGCAGGTCCGGGAAGGCGTACAGCTTCTTCATCACCTCGTCGGTCGGATAGATACCCGGGTCCTTGCGGATGGCTTCGCTCACCAGCGGAGTCGCGGCGGAGTTGCCGTTCGGGTAGGAAACGGTATCGCTGATCTCGGCGATCACTTTCGGCTCGAGCAGATAGTTGATCCACTTCAGAGCGCCTTCCGGGTTCTCGGCGTCCTTCGGGATAGCCACGGTGTCGAAGAACGCACCCGCGCCTTCCTTCGGAATGTTGTAGGCGACCTTCACGCCGTTCTTGGCTTCTTCGGCGCGGGACTTGGCCTGGTAGACGTCGCCCGAGTAACCGATGGCCACGCAGATGTTGCCGTTGGCGATGTCGGAGATGTACTTCGAGGAGTGGAAGTAGGAGATGTACGGACGGATCTTCAGGAACAGCGCCTCGGCTTCCTTCAGCTCTTTCGGGTCCTGGCTATCGGACTTGTAGCCCAGGTAATGCAGAGCAGCCGGCAGCATTTCGGTCGGCGAGTCGAGGAAGCTCACGCCGCACTGCTTCAGCTTCTGGATGTTTTCCGGCTTGAACACCAGGTCCCAGGAGTCGACCGGAGCGTTGTCGCCCAGTACGGCCTTGACCTTGTCCGGGTTGTAGCCGATGCCGATGGTGCCCCACAGGTACGGAATCGCGAACTTGTTGCCCGGGTCGCTGATTTCCAGGGTCTTCATCAGGTCGGGGTTGAGGTTCTTCCAGTTCGGCAGCTTGGACTTGTCCAGCGGCTGGTAGACGCCAGCCTTGATCTGCTTGGCGAGGAAGGAGTTGGACGGAACCACGATGTCATAACCCGACTTGCCGGCCAGCAGTTTGGCTTCCAGCACTTCGTTGCTGTCGTAGACGTCGTAGACGACCTTGATCCCGCTTGCCTTGGTGAAGTTATCGGCCGTATCCGGCGCGATATAGTCCGACCAGTTGTAAACGTGCAGCACTTTGTCATCTGCCTGCGCCATACCGGCCACAGCGCCCGCCAGAGTCACAGCGAGCAGGGATTTGCCGAGGGTGTTGAACATGCGGGTAGCTCCGTTTGTTTTTTTGATGTTCCGGGTGGCGTGGTCAGTTCGACCGTCACCACCCGGTGAGCCTGGCCAACGCACAGGCGCAGTCTGTCAAAGGTCCGGTGAAAGACTCAAGACAGAACGGCTGCGGCGGTTTGATCGAGGCACTTGCGCGCCAGGGTGATCAGGTCGTCGATCTGCGATTTCTCGATCACCAGGGGTGGCGAAATAATCATAGTGTCTCCGACCGCACGCATGATCAGGCCGTTGCGGAAGCAGTGCTCGCGGCACACCATCCCCACGCCCTTCTCGAAGCGTTCACGCGTCTTCTTGTTCTTCACCAGCTCCAGTGCTGCCACCAGACCGACACCGCGCGCTTCACCCACCAGCGGGTGGTCGGCCAGCTCCTGCCAGCGTTTTTGCAAATACGGTGCCGTTTCGGCCTTCACTCGCTCGACGATCTTCTCTTCCCGCAGGATGCGGATGTTCTCCAGCGCGACAGCCGCCGCAACCGGGTGACCAGAGTAAGTGAAGCCGTGGTAGAACTCCCCACCCTCATTCAGGGTATGGACGATTTCGTCGCGAACGATCACGCCGCCCATGGGGATGTAGCCGGAGGTCAGGCCCTTGGCGATCGGCATCAGGTCCGGGGCGTTGCCGTAGTACTGGCTGCCGAACCACTCGCCGGTACGGCCGAAGCCGCAGATCACTTCGTCGGCGATGAACAGGATGTCGTACTTGGCGAGGATCTCGCGGATCTTCGGCCAGTAGGTTTCCGGCGGAACGATCACGCCGCCCGCGCCCTGGATGGGCTCGGCGATGAAAGCGGCGACCTTGTCTTCGCCCACTTCCAGAATCTTCTTCTCCAGCTGCTCGGCAGCCCAGACGCCGAACTCTTCCGGCGACATGTCGCCGCCCTCGCCGTACCAGTAGGGCTGCGGGATGTGCACGATGCCCGGAATCGGCAGGTCGCCCTGTTCGTGCAGCGCTTTCATGCCACCCAGGCTGACGCCGGCGACGGTGGAGCCGTGGTAGCCGTTCCAGCGGCCGATGACCACTTTCTTCTGCGGCTGGCCCTTGATGGTCCAGTAGTGGCGGACCATGCGCAGCACGGTGTCGTTCGACTCGGAGCCCGAACCGGTGAAGAACACGTGGTTCATGCCTTCGGGGGCGATGTCGGCGATGGCCTTGGCCAGTTCCAGCGCCGGCGGGTGGGCGGTCTGGAAGAACAGGTTGTAGTAGGGCAGTTCCTGCATCTGCTTGTAGGCGGCTTCAGCAAGTTCCTTGCGACCGTAGCCAACGTTCACGCACCACAGGCCGGCCATGCCATCGAGGATCTTGTTGCCCTCGCTGTCCCACAGGTAGATACCTTCGGCCTTGGTGATGATGCGAGCGCCCTTCTCGTTCAGCTGCTTGTAGTCGGTGAACGGAGCCAGGTGGTGTTCGCGGCTGAGCGCCTGCCAATGCTGGGTCTTGGCGCTGGTCTGGATAGTCATCTCGTAAAAACCTCTCTCTAAGTAACACAGGGCCCGGACGGGGTTCCGGGCCCCACGCCGATCAGACGGAAAGCAGGAGGAACTCGCGCTCCCAGGAGCTGATCACCCGTTTGAAGTTCTCGTGCTCGGCGCGCTTGACCGCGACGTAACCGCGAATGAACTTGTCGCCCAGGTAACTCTCCAGGGTTTTGCTGCCTTCCATGCGTTCCAGCGCCGCCTCGATGGTCAGGGGCAGACGCAGGTTACGCCGTTCATAGCCACGGCCCTTGACCTGGGCACTGGGTTTGATGCCTTCGACCATGCCGATGTAACCGCACAGCAGGCTGGCGGCCAGGGCCAGGTAGGGGTTGGCATCCGCGCCGGCCAGGCGGTTTTCCACACGACGGTTCTCCGGGTTGGAGTCCGGCACGCGCAGGCCGACGGTACGGTTTTCTTCACCCCATTCCACGTTCACCGGCGCCGAGGTATCGGGCAGGAAGCGGCGGAACGAGTTGACGTTCGGGGCAAACAGCGGCAGGGCTTCGGGAATGAATTTCTGCAGGCCACCGACATGGTGCAGGAACAGCTCGCTCATGCTGCCGTCAGCATTGGAGAAGATGTTCTTGCCGGTCTTGAGATCGACGATGCTCTGGTGCAGGTGCATGGCGCTGCCCGGCTCGCCGGTCATCGGCTTGGCCATGAAGGTCGCCGCCACGTTGTGCTTGAGCGCCGCCTCGCGCATGGTGCGCTTGAACACCACGATCTGGTCGGCAAGGTCCAGGGCATCGCCATGACGGAAGTTGATCTCCATCTGCGCGGTGCCTTCCTCATGGATCAGGGTGTCCAGATCCAGGCCCTGCAGTTCGCACCAGTCGTACATGTCTTCGAACAGCGGGTCGAATTCGTTCGCCGCGTCGATGGAGAAGGACTGGCGACCGGTCTCCTGGCGGCCGGAACGGCCCACCGGAGCCTGCAGCGGGTAATCGGGGTCGTCGCTGCGCTTGGTCAGGTAGAACTCCATCTCCGGCGCGACGATCGGCTTCCAGCCCTTGTCGGAATAGAGCTGGAGTACACGCTTGAGCACGTTGCGCGGCGACAGCTCGATGGGGTTACCCATCTTGTCGTAGGTATCGTGGATCACCATCGCGGTCGGCTCGATGGCCCACGGGACGAGGAACACGGCATTCTCGTCCGGGCGGCAGACCATATCGATGTCGGCCGGGTCCAGCAGGTCGTAATAGATGTCGTCCTCGACGTAATCACCGGTCACGGTCTGCAGGAGAACACTCTCCGGCAGGCGCATGCCCTTCTCATTGAGGAATTTTGCAGTCGGCGCGATCTTGCCCCGGGCAATCCCGGTCAGGTCGGCGATCATGCATTCCACCTCGGTGATCTTGCGTTCCTTCAGCCAGCTGCTGAGCTGGTCTAACTTGCTAGTCATAAAGACCTCAGGGGGTTGAGAGCCGGGCACCAACGCCAGGCTCAACGGTTCCCCGCCCTCTTGCTGCAGGCCTTGCCGAAGGCCTGGAAGATAGCGAGATAGTTGGGGTTCGTTTCGACCTGCCACTCCGGGTGCCACTGCACACCGACGGCAAAGTCCACACCTTCGACGGAGAAGGCTTCAACCAACCCGTCAGGCGCCAGAGCTTCTACACGAAGGCCAGGCGCCAGACGTTCAACGCCCTGGCCGTGAATGGAGTTGACCTGGAACTGCGAGGGTAGACCGATACCGGCGAAGACGCCGCCCGGCTGCACGCTCACCGCGTGCCGCAGTCCGTATTGAACCTCGAGCGGCTGGTCGGCCGGCTCGCGGTGGTCCATGAAGCCTTCGACCTGATGCACTTTCTGGTGCAGCGTGCCGCCGAAGGCCACGTTCATTTCCTGGAATCCGCGGCAGATGCCCAGCACCGGAATCCCGGCCGCGACGGCGCGGCGAATCAGCGGCAGCGTGGTGCTGTCGCGCGCGGGATCATGAAGAGTGCCGGCTTCGCTCGCGGAGCCACTATAATGATGAGGTTCGACGTTCGACGCCGAACCTGTGAACAGCAGGCCGTCGAGTGCGGCCAACATGGCTTCCTGGTCGATGGCATCGCCCAGGGAGGGAATGATCACCGGAATGCCCGAGGCCCCGGAGATCACAGCTCTGAGGTATTTGTCGCCAGTGACGTGGTAGGGTTTCGAACCGATCTGCTTCAGGCAGGCGGACACGCCGATTAGCGGCAGGCGAGACATGGGGCACCCGTGTTTGTATGTGTTATGGGCTTGAGGCCGAGCTTAGCCTTGTTCATTTTTTTACACAATAGGAATGTAAAAAATCAAACACGCCCCACTGAACAGCCCGTCAGCCAAGGCTCTCCGCTCACCCGAAGCGACCTGTAACGCCCCAAAAACGGCCTACTGCGAATGCAACGCCCTATTTTGGTGCGACATTGACAACCCTTGCCAATTCGGATTGACTCACACCTCAGCCCTCGAATGATTGAAATTTTTAACAATAAAGGTGTTGCATCATGTCGGTACCCCAGAGTGCCGTTTCGCTTGAAGAAGCGAGTGAGTTCCTGAAGGAACACCCCGAGGTCCAGTTCGTCGACCTCCTTATTGCAGATATGAACGGTGTGGTTCGCGGCAAGCGCATCGAACGCACCAGCCTGCCCAAAGTCTATGAGAAGGGCATCAACCTCCCCGCCTCTCTCTTCGCTCTCGACATCACCGGCTCCACTGTAGAAAGCACTGGCCTCGGCCTGGACATTGGCGACGCGGACCGCGTCTGCTTCCCTATCCCTGACACCCTGTCCATGGAACCCTGGCAGAAGCGCCCGACCGCGCAGTTGCTGATGACCATGCACGAGATGGAAGAGCGCCAGCCGTTCTTCGCCGACCCCCGTGAAGTGCTGCGCCAGGTGGTGCAGAGGTTCACCGACATCGGCCTGACCATCGTCGCGGCCTTCGAGCTCGAGTTCTACCTGATCGACCAGGAAAACGTGAACGGCCGTCCGCAGCCGCCGCGTTCGCCGATCTCCGGCAAGCGTCCGCAATCGGTCCAGGTCTACTCCATCGACGACCTCGACGAGTACGCCGACTGCCTGCAGGACATCATCGACGGCGCCCGCGCCCAGGGCATTCCGGCCGACGCCATCGTCAAGGAAAGCGCCCCGGCACAGTTCGAAGTCAACCTGCACCACGTTGACGACGCCCTGAAGGCCTGCGACTACGCAGTCCTGCTCAAGCGCCTGATCAAGAACGTCGCGTACGACCACGAGATGGATTCGACCTTCATGGCCAAGCCCTACCCGGGCCAGGCTGGCAACGGTCTGCACGTCCACGTCTCGCTGCTCGACAAGGACGGCAAGAACATCTTCACCAGCGAGGATCCCGAGCAGAACGCCGCGTTGCGCCACGCGATCGGCGGTGTGCTCGAGACCCTGCCGGCGTCGATGGCCTTCCTCTGCCCGAACGTCAACTCCTACCGCCGCTTCGGTTCGGCCTTCTTCGTGCCGAACGCACCGAGCTGGGGTCTGGACAACCGCACCGTCGCCCTGCGCGTTCCGACCGGCGCACCGGAAGCGGTTCGCCTGGAGCACCGTGTCGCCGGCGCCGACGCCAACCCGTACCTGCTGCTGTCCGCCGTGCTGGCGGGCATCCACCACGGCCTGACCAACCAGGTCGAGCCCGGTGCACCGATCGAAGGCAACGCCTACGAGCAGCTGGAACAGAGCCTGCCGAACAACCTGCGCGATGCACTGCGCGAGCTGGACGACAGCGATGTGATGAACAAGTACATCAGCCCCGAGTACATCGACATCTTCGTCGCGTGCAAGGAACACGAGATGCAGGAGTTCGAATATTCGATCTCCGACCTCGAGTACAACTGGTATCTGCATACCGTATAAGTGGTAACGAAACGCCGGCCCTCGCGCCGGCGTTTCTTTGTGCCTCTGGCACATCCCGGGGACTGCAACATCGCAACGGCGAGAGGGGCGCCGCGGCGACCCATACCTGCATCTCCCTTCTGCTCGCGATGCCTCCATCCGCCCACTCGGGCGTCCGTCGCGTCTGTCGTGCTTTGCTGTTGCGCCATCAGCGGCTCAGGCCGCACCCGCTGACATGTGGTCAAATCAGGGAGATCGCCAATGCCACGCCTGTACGTCTTGCTGCTGTTGCTGCTGTGCCCGTTGTCCGGATGGGCCGACCAGGTCATCCGCGTCTACAACTGGAACGACTACATCGCCCCCGAAGTGCTCAAGGACTTCGAGAAGGACACCGGCGTTCGCGTCGAATACCACACCTACAGCACCGACGAGGAACTGCTCAAGGCACTGGAGCAGGGTGAACACATCGACGTTGCGGTGCCCTCCCACAACGACCTGCCGGCACTGATTCGCAAGAAGCTGATTCGCCCCCTGGATTTCGCCAAACTCCCCAACCGTGGCCACCTGGATAGCCAACTGCTGAGCAAACTGGCCGCGGTAGACCTGAACAACCAGCATGCCGTGCCCTACCTCTGGGGCGCCGTGGGCCTGGCGATCAACGAGCCGGAAGCCGAGAAGGCCTTCGGCGGCAAACTGCCCGACAGCTGGAGCCTGCTGTTCGACCCGCAGCAGAGCCAGCGCCTGAAGAACTGCGGCATGAGCCTGCTGGACGCGCCGGACGAAGCCTTCTCGGTGCTGATGAACTACCAGGGCCGCAACTTCGCCCGCAGCGCCCCGTCGCAGATCCGCCGCGCCGGCGAAGTGCTCACCCAACTGCGCCCGAACCTGCGCTACATCGACAGTGAGCGCTACATCCAGGACCTCAACAGCGGCAAGCTGTGCGTCGCCATGGCCTGGGTCGGCGACGCGCTGAACGCCGCCAACGCCGGCCAGCCGGTGCGCTTCGTGGTGCCGCAGGAGGGCTCGGTGCTGTTCATCGACAACCTGGTGATCCCGACTTCGGCCGAACAGCCCGACCTCGCGCACAAGTTCATCGACTACCTGATGCAACCCAAGGTCGCCGCGCAGATCACCGCCGCCACGCTCTACCCCAACGGCAACAAGGACTCCGCGCAGTTCCTCGACGCCGCCCTGCGGGCCCAGCCCGGCCTCTATCCCGACCAGGAGACCAAGCGCCGCCTGTTCGCCCTGGAAACCGCGCCGGAGAAGACCGCACCGGTGATCACCGAGCTGTGGAGCAAACTCCGCGCCGGCGGCAGCTGACTTGCCGAGCGCCCCGGAGCTGGCGTCCAATAACCGCCCAGCTCCGGAGGTCGACATGCCCGCACACGCCCCCACTCGCAAGCCCCGCGCCAGCAGCCAGGCGCGCATCGCCGTGATCCTCGACGCCGCCCGCGCGCTGCTGGCCGAGAGCGGCGCGGCGAGCCTGTCGATCTACGCGGTGGCCGAGCGCGCCCAGATACCGCCCTCCTCCGTCTACCACTTCTTCCCCAGCGTGCCGGCCCTGCTCCAGGGGCTCACCAGCGATGTCCACGCCGCCTTCCGCGCCTGCCTGGAACAGCCCGTCGACCACGCCGCCCTGCGCGACTGGCGCGATCTCGCGCACCAGGTCGAGCAACGCACGCTGGCGGTGTACGCGGGCGACGCCGCGGCGCGCCAGCTGATCCTCGCCAGCCACGGCCTGGCCGAGGTCACCCAGGCCGACAGCCAGCACGACGTGCAACTGGGCGCCGCGATGCGCCAACTGTTCGAACGGCACTTCGAACTACCGCCGCTGCCGCAGGACCTTGAAGTCTTCAGCCTGGCCATCGAACTGGGCGACCGCGTCTACGCCCTTTCCGTGCAGCGTCACGGGCAGATCACCGAGCGCTTGGCCGAGGAAGGCATGCGGGTGATCGATGCCTACCTGTCGCTGTACCTGCCGCCCTGCCTGCCGAAACGTCCCGCCCCACTGCCATAAATCGATTTTTATCCGACAAACATCCGGACAGACGGGCCCAATATTTCTCAAACGCCCTTCATAAATCGATTTTTATCGGCTATAAATTCTCCCATTTAGGGAGAAGCTCGACGCGACGCCGCAACCGCCGACCTATACTGGCCCCTTGCGACTCTCGACGGCGACGCCCTCTCGAATGACATAACCCACTGCGCAGGATGGGTGGAGCGCGGAGATACTCATCGATAAGTATCCGCCTTGCGCCCATCCTTCGAAGCCCTCACCAAGGATCGCCCCATGACCACTCTGACCAGCACTCCCCGCGCCGATGGCTTCCGCATGCCGGCGGAATGGGAACCCCATACCCAGACCTGGATGGTCTGGCCCGAGCGTCCGGACAACTGGCGCCTGGGCGGCAAGCCCGCGCAAGCCGCCTTCAGCGCCGTGGCCCGCGCCATCGCCCGCTTCGAGCCGGTAACCGTCGGCGTCTCCGCCGGCCAGTACGAGAACGCCCGCGCCCAGTTGGCCGACGCGACCAACATCCGCGTGGTGGAAATCAGCAACGACGACGCCTGGGTACGCGACACCGGCCCGACCTTCGTCACCGACGACAAGGGCGAAGTGCGCGGCGTGGACTGGACCTTCAACGCCTGGGGCGGCCTGGAAGGCGGACTGTACTTCCCCTGGCACCGCGACGACCAGGTGGCGAGCAAGATCCTCGGCATCGAGTGCTGCGCCGGCTACCGCACCGAAGGCTTCGTGCTCGAAGGCGGCTCGATCCACGTGGACGGCGAAGGCACCCTGATTACCACCGAGGAATGCCTGCTCAACCACAACCGCAACCCGCACCTGAGCCGCGAAGAGATCGAAGCCAACCTGCGCGATCACCTGGCCATCGATACCGTGATCTGGCTGCCGGACGGCCTGTTCAACGACGAAACCGACGGCCATGTGGACAACTTCTGCTGCTACGTGCGCCCGGGCGAAGTCCTGCTGGCCTGGACCGACGACGTCAACGACCCGAACTACGAGCGCTGCCAGGCCGCCATGCGCGTGCTGGAAAGCGCCCGCGACGCCAAGGGTCGCCAGCTGACCGTGCACAAGATCGTCATCCCCGGCCCGATCCACGCCACCGAAGCCGAGTGCGAAGGCATCGACCTGGTGATCGGCACTCAGCCGCGCGATCCGTCGATCCGCCTGGCCGGTTCCTACGTCAACTTCCTGATCGTCAACGGCGGCATCATCGCCCCGCGCTTCAACGACCCGGCGGACGCCGAGGCCGAAGCCACCCTCAAGCGCATCTTCCCCGAGCACGAAGTGGTAATGGTGCCCGGCCGCGAGATCCTCCTGGGCGGCGGCAACATCCACTGCATCACCCAGCAGCAGCCGGCGCCGCAGAAGCGCTGATTCGCGGTCATTGAAAAGGCCGTCGCCCCGTAAGGAGCGACGGCCTTTTCATTTTGCGGAAGACCATCCCTGTAGGACCGCGGGGGATGCCCGGTCCTTGCTCGCGAACAAGCCCCGCTGCCGAGGCATTCGCGAGCAAGCTCGCTCCTACAAAAGCCGGCGAGGCTTACAGCAGCGGGATGGTGTAGCTGACGATCAGGCGGTTCTCGTCCTGGTCACGCTGGGTCGCGGTGCCCTTGCCCTCGTAAGGCAGGCCACTGCGCAGGGCAGCGTTCTTCCAGGTGAAGCCCAGGCCCTTGAAGGCGCCGTCCGGGATCACGTAGGCCAGGGAGATGTCGCGCTCCCACTCGCTCTTGTCGCCGTACTTGGTGTCGATGTTGTCGCCGTGCAGGTACAGGGTCTGGAAGGTCAGACCCGGCAGGCCGGCCTGGGCGAAGTCGTAACCGTAGCGGACCTGCCAGGTGCGCTCGCCGGCACGCAGGAACTTGCCGATCTGCACGTCGGTGATCAGGTAGGCGGTGGCGCCGTCACCGTTGTTGATGAACGGGAAGTCGCTGTCGCCGCTGAGCTGCTGGTAGCCGGCGCCGAAGCTGTGGCCGCTCAGGGTGTAGGTGAACAGGCCGCTCCAGGCGCGGTTGTCGACCTCGCCCTTGGTCACGCCGTTACCGTAGTAGCCGTTGGTGTAGAACGCCTTGTCGTGGCCGTTCTTGCCGTCGTCGCTGCTGTTGAAGTAGCGCAGGTCGGACTTCAGCACGCCCGGGCCGATCGCCCAGTTGTGCTGCAGGCCGAGGAAGTGCTGTTTGTAGAAGTCCTGCAGGTTGCCGTAGTAGTACTGCAGCGTCAGGTCCTTGGTCAGCTTGTAGTCGGCGCCGCCGTAGTAGAACTTGTTGACGAACTCGCCAGTGCGGGCGTTGTTGGCGCCGGCGATGGACAGCCCCTCGTTGTTGCTGGAGCTGCGGCCCTTCATGTGCTCCAACTGGCCGCCGATCAGGGTCAGGTCCTTGAACTCGTTGGAGGTGACCTGGCCGCCATCGAAGGTCTGCGGCAGCAGGCGGCCGTCGTTGTAGGTGACCACCGGCAGCTTCGGCAGCAGGGTGCCGTAGCGCAGCTCGGTAGCGGACACCTTCACCTTGCCGGTGGCGCCCAGGTGGGAGAAATCGTCCACCGCGCGGCCATCGCTATCGGTGGGGAATACAGTCCCGGAAAAGTTCGAGCTGGTCGGGTTGTAATGTGTGCCCTTGCCGCTGTCGAGACGAACCCCGAGCAGGCCCAGCGCATCGACGCCAACGCCCACGGTGCCTTCGGTGTAGCCGGAGGTGTAGTTGAGCAGGAAGCCCTGGCCCCACTCTTCCTGCTTGCTCGGTGCGGAGGGGCCGTTGCGGTTGTCGGTGTTGATATAGAAGTTGCGCAGGGTGAGGTTGGCCTTGCTGTCTTCGATGAACCCACCGGCGACGGCCGACTGGGCCAGGCCCGCGGCAGCGATGGCGAGCGCCAGGCTCGATTGCGTGAGAGTGCGGCTTTTCATTGGATTTTCCCCATTTATTGATCTTGGAAAACAGGCCATTCAGCGCGACAACCAGCTCCCCCGGAGCCCGACCGAACGGCAAGCAGAAGCCACGGCGCGTACGTGCGGACACGCGCGGCAACGGTTATTCAGTGGTGATGCAACGCTCCCCTAGGCAGGGGTGATGCGCAGGCAAGCAGGCGGGAAGGCAGCAGCTGAAAGGGACGGCATGGGTCTGTTCTCGTGTCTTGTTGTCGTGGCGATGCGCGGGGCATGCACCACTGGCTAGGCAATCCCCAGGCCAACCGGCCTTGCCTGCCCGACTCCCCGCCAAATCTGCCTTTCAGACTTGTCAGCGAATCTTTTCCTCCAGACCACTAAGCGGGAAACCGCCACGAACATCGCCCTTGCTGGCGGGAAACCGCCACCCCAACCGCACTTGCCAACCGTCCTCACGACAGCGCTGGGGGCAACGATAAAAGAAGCTCTATAAATCAAAAAAGAATTAATTATTACAATGTAATTTCTTTATGGAATATATGATATCACGCCCAAACCTCGCCGGACTGCACCTCTGACGAGGTACCCCGGTTGATCGAGGAGACCGACTGTGGTTTTCCAGGGGCGGAAAAAAAAGAAACCCGCCCGTGCTGCAACACGGGCGGGTTATGGGCATTGCTAGGGGATGCCCAAGAAAACGCAGAATGACGGTGCCGAGCTCTGCTGGTCCGAAAGAGCGTGCACAGCCCTGTACAGCCCGGCGGATAGTCGCCAGTCGGATTGCCGCTCGCCCCTGTGACCAGTCCGATTGCCAGGTACGAGTTCTCCTTTCGTTGTATGGCGTGCCCCGGTTACTTATGACCGACCGTAGCGCTGGTCCCGATGAAGGAGGCCGACGGCAGCAGTTGGCTGATGAAGCGGTTCCACCGGGTAATGTTGGCCGGGCCGATGAACACCACGTCCTGGGGCTGCATGGCGAAATCACGGGCCAGGGCGAAGGCCGTGGGCTTCTTCGCCTCCAGGTGGAAGACCTTCGCCGTGAGGGCGCTCTGGGAACCATTGGCGTCCGGTTGCAGGTCACCGGCGCGGATCACGTAGACGGCGTCGGCATCGGAGGTTTCCTGGCTGAGGCCCCCCGCGTTGCCCAGCACTTCCAGCAGGCTCAGGCCAGTGGTGCGATAGGTCACCACGGTCGGCTGGTGCACTTCACCCACGATGTAGACTTTCTTGCGGTCGTTGTAAGGCAGGTGGATCTGGTCGCCGTTCTTCAGGTAGACGCCGCTCAAGGCGGAGCCGCTGCGATTGAGCGCATCGACGTCGATCAGGTACTCACGTCCGTCGCGCTTGAGGGTCAGCCCCGATAGGTCCGCGTCGCCGGCCACCACGCCGGCCTTGCTCACCGCCTGCACCAGCGTCGTCGGCGTATTGTTCAGTTCCACCTGGCCGCCGTTCTGGAAGGCCCCGGACATCACGATGTGCTGGCTGGCATAGCGCAGCACGGTCACGTCCACCTGCGGGTCGACAATGCCCTTCTTGGCCAGTCGACTGGCCAGTTGTCCCCGCAGTTGGGTCGGCGTCTTGCCAGCCGCCGCCACGGTACCGGCGTAGGGGAAGAACATGTTGCCGTCGGCACCGACCACACGACCGTTGGCCTCCATCTGCTGCGTCGAGCCGGGGCTGGTCAGTTCCGGGTGGTCCCAGACAGTGACCAGCAGCACGTCCCCTGCGCCGATCACGTATTCACCCTGCTGCGGCTTGTAGTTGAGCAGCTCCGCCGGCAGCTGCTGGTTGGCACGGGCCATGTCCTGGCTTTGCAGCACCTGCGGGGTGATGGGGACGAGGGTGATGCGCATGCCTTGGTCCCGCGCCTCTTTCTCGATATCGGAGTCCGTCATGTGCTGACCGGGGGAAAATACACAGCCTTGTAGCGTCAGACTGCCGACAACAAGACCGATCACGAACAGAGTTTTCATGGCGATCATTCCTTGAAGCAGGGTGTTGGTAGGGGGGACTGCCTCAGAACGCGTTGTGGTTGACGAAGCCCTTGAAGAGGGTCAACCCAACGATCTTCAGGTCCCACCAGACGGACCAGTTCTCGATGTAGTCCAGGTCGAACTCGATGCGTTTCTGCATCTTTTCCAGGGTGTCGGTTTCACCACGCCAGCCGTTGACCTGGGCCCACCCGGTAATGCCGGGCTTGACCTTGTGTCTGAGCATGTAGTGGCTGACCTGACGGCGGTACTGCTCGTTGTGCGCGACCGCATGGGGCCGGGGCCCCACCACCGACATGTCACCGCGCAGGACGTTGAGGAACTGCGGCAGTTCATCCAGCGAGGTCCGTCGCAGGAACGCGCCAAGGCGAGTGACGCGGCAGTCGTTGCGCGAGGCCTGGATCACCTGCGCTCCGTCTTCCATGACGGTCATGCTGCGGAACTTCCACACGCGGATCGGTCGGCCATCCATCCCGTAACGGGTCTGGCGGAACAGGACCGGGCCGCGCGAGGTGAGTTTCACCGCCACGGCAATCAGCAGCATCGGCACCGACACCAGCAGCAGGATCAGCGAGGCGAGGACCACGTCCTCGATGCGCTTGAGCACTGCGTTGGGCCCGTCCATGGGGGTATCGAAGATGCTGATGGTTTCCAGGCCGTTGATGCTCTCGCTGCGCGCGTGCAGCAGGTCGAACATGAACAGGTCGGGAATCAGGTAGACCGACACGGTGGTGTCGGAAAGTTCGCGAATCAGTTCGTTGAGCAATGGCTCGCGGGACAGCGGCAGGGTCAGGTAGACCTTGTCGATCTGTCCGCTGCGCGCCGCCTCGATCAGCGCCAGGCGCCCGCCCATGACCGGCACCCGCTCTTCCAGCGCCATCTGCTGCGGGCGGTCGTCGTAGAAGCCGACCAGGCGCAGGCCCATCCAGGGGGCGTCGAGGATGGTCGAGGCCAGGTGCGCGCCGACTTCCCCGGTGCCGTAGATGGCCACGTTGCGGCTGTTGAAGCCATGCCGGCGCGCCAGGCGCAGGAGCAGGCGCAGGAGCAGTCGGTAAGCGCACATCACCAGCAGTGCACCAGCGAACCAGGCGAAGCGGCGTTCGTCGATGACGATGCCATGGCGCAGCGCCGCATCCAGCAGCAGCACGGCGAAGAACGTCAGGGACCAGTAGCTGGTGACCAGCAGCGACTCGCGCAACATGGATTCACCGCGCCAGGAGCCATACAGCCGATTCAGCTCGCCCAGCCAGTGGAACAGCATCACGCACAGCAGGACCGTCACCCAGACGCGGGCATCCGGCATACCGCTGCCGTCACTCAGGAGAATCGCCCCGGAAAGGACGATGACCAGCAGATCGAGCAAACGGTGCGCCACCGCCAGGAGGGACTGGTTCGCCCGCAGTATTCCCTTCGATCGAATGGACATGGAAAACCTCACCACACTCGGCGCTCATCCTGGCGCCACTGCCTCTCACGGCAGATGGATCACTGACGCACCGCCACGGCCAATCGGCCAGACGTTTCAGGGACGGGCATCGCGCAGCAATTGCTGCAGGTAGCGGCCATAACAGGTCTTGCCCAGGCGCTCGGCCTGCAGGGCCAAGCCCTCGGTGGAAAGCCAGCCCTGCTGGAAGGCGATTTCCTCCAGGCAGGCGACCTTCAGCCCCTGCCGCGCCTCGATGGTTTGGACGAAGTGACCGGCCTCCATCAGCGATTCGTGGGTGCCGGTGTCCAGCCAGGCGAAGCCGCGCCCCAGGAGGCTCACGCGCAACTCGCCAAGTTCGAGGTAGAGGTTGTTGATGTCGGTGATTTCCAGCTCGCCGCGCGCCGAGGGGCGAATCTGCCGGGCCATTTCAACCACCCGGTTGTCGTAGAAATACAGCCCCGTCACGGCGTAGTTGGAGCGCGGCACCCGGGGTTTTTCCTCGATGGAAAGCACGTTGCCGTCGGCGTCGAACTCCACCACGCCGAAGCGCGCGGGGTCGGCCACCTGATAGCCGAACACGGTGGCGCCGCGTTCGCGCGAGGCGGCCTCGCGCAGGGTCGCGGTGAAGCTCTGGCCGTAGAAGATGTTGTCGCCCAGCACCAGGCACACCGAATCACTGCCGATGAATTCCTCGCCGATCAGGAAGGCCTGGGCCAGGCCGTCCGGCGAGGGCTGCACTGCATAGTGCAGGTGCAGGCCGAACTGCTCGCCGTCGCCGAGCAGCGCGCGGAAGTTGGGCAGGTCGGCGGGGGTGCAGATCAGCAGGATCTCGTCGATGCCGGCGAGCATCAGCACCGACAGCGGGTAGTACACCATCGGCTTGTCGAAGATCGGCAGCAATTGCTTGGAGACCCCGAGGGTGATGGGGTGCAGGCGGGTGCCGGAGCCGCCGGCGAGAATGATGCCTTTCATGGCAATGCCTCCTTGGCGCGGTAGCCGGGAACCGGGCTACTCGAGCGGTTTGAAGCGCGGCAGATAGTCCGCGCGTTCGGCTAGAAAGGAGTCGATCAGGGTGGAGAGACGCAGGGCGGAAAGGTCCCAGGAGAAGCGCAGGACATTCTCCAACCCGGCATTGCGCAGGCTGGTGCGCAGCTTCCCATCCCGCAGCACGCGGCGCATCGCCGTAGCCAGGGCCTGGGTATCGGCGGGGTCGAAGTACAGCGCCGAGGTGCCCAGCACTTCGGGGACCGAGGCACTGCGAGCAGCGATCACCGGGCAACCGCAGGCCTGCGCCTCCAGCGGCGGTATGCCGAACCCTTCGTAGAGCGACGGGAAAACGAAGGCTGCCGCGCCGCGGTACTCCTCGATCAGCTGCTGGTCGTCGATGCGTCCCAGCCAGCGCACGCGTTCGTGTTGCCCGCTGGACTGCAAGCGGTAATCGACGAAGGCACGGGCGGCCGAGCCGACGATATGCAGGTCGACGTCCAGATCGTGCAGCAGGTCGAACGCCTCGATCATCCGTGCGAAGTTCTTGTGCGCGGCCGGCGAGGACACCGCCAGCAGATAGGGTCGCCCGCCCGAGACCACGGGACCGGGGCAGAACGCGGAGGACACCGCGTTGGCGATCACGTGGATGCGCTCGCTGGGAAAGTGGTAGTGCGAGGCGATCTCCTGGCGGGAGAACTCGCTGACGCTGACCAGCGCCAGCACCCGCCGCAGCATCAGCGGGGTCAACGTCCGGTACAGCGCGCGAAAGCGCCAGGAAAAGCTCTCGGGATGCCGCACGTAGGCGATGTCGTGGTGCGTCGCCAATTGCGGGCCATAGGCCAATGGTGCGGTATTGCACAGCGACACCAGTAGCGGCCGTCCGTTGCGCAACAGCCACAGCGGCAGGTCGACCTGCTCCCACAGGTGCCCGTGGTTGCGCCCGATGCGCTCGACGTGCAGGCGCTGGGCGACCTCCTCCCGCTGCAGCGGGCCGGGTGGCGCAACGAAATGCACGTCGCCACGCAAGCGCGCCAGCGACAGCGAGATCTGCTCGGCGAAGCGCTGCACGCCACTGATTTCCTGGGACAGGAAACGCGCGTTGATAACGATCATGGAAGCCCTCTCGGCGAGTCGTCGCGCCGTATTCAGCGCAGTGACAGCTGATAGCCCGGAGCGCTGCGCAGCAGCGTCGGAGCGTTGTCGATACGGATGTCGGCCTGGCACGGCCCTCCACCCGCGGGGCAGTTCCAGGGCACCTTTTCGCCCGGATTGGCGCTGACGCCATCGAAGTCCCGCAGGCGCCAGAGGAGATCGGAGCTGCCCGGCTGGCTGGTGATCTTCAGGCTCTGTTCGCGGCCCAGGGTCCAGGCCACCAGGATTTCGTCGCCGGCCTTGGCAAAACGCAGCAGGTAGACGTTCGGGTCGTCGTTGGGCACCCGGCCGGCGAAGTGGTACTGCCCGATGATCGCCGCCACGCTGGTCATCGCGTGGTAGGCCGGCTTGGGCTTGCCGTCGGCGGTGAGCAGGCCGAAGTTGTGCTCCATCTCGCGGCGGTCGATGCCGTCGTCCACCAGGTCGTACCACCAGGAGCCCTTCACGTTCGGCAAGCTGCGCAGCAGGAAGTAGGCACGCGCCAGGTAGGCCGCCTGGCGTTCGCGGCTGAGTCCGCAGCCGCCTTCGTTGGCCGGCCAGCTGAACTCGGTGAAGTACAACGGCACCGGCTTGCCGGCGGCCCGTTCGAGCTGCTGGTTGACGCCCGTGAACCACCCCAGCCAGTTTTCCGGTGTCGCCAGGTCGCCCTCGCAGTACACCGACGGGTGCAGCGACAGACCGTCCGTGACGTCCAGCAAGCCACCGGCAACCAGGCGCTCGGCGAAGCCCTCGCGGATACCGCGCAGCGTCACGGCGCCGGCGATGATCCTGGCCTGTGGGTCTTCCTCGCGGATCACCTTCGCCGTGGCACGGACCAGAACCAGGTACTCGTCGCTGAAAGCCTTGTCGGTGGGGTTCTCCACATCCCATTCGTTCCAGATCTCGTAGATCGCCACCTGGCCCTTGAAGCTGCGCACCACATAGCGCACATAGCGCAGGTAGGCGGCACGGGAAGCCTCGTCACGGGGCTTGGCGTTGCCGTGGAACTGGTTCTCCACCCCCAGGATCAGCAAGGTGCTGATGCCCAGGCTGCGGGTACTGCGCAGCTGAGTGCGCCAACTGTCGTAGATGGACAGCACATTGGGTTCGCGCTCGACGCTGGACCAGAAGGCATCGTCGCGGAACGACTGGATGCCGGCCTGTTGTGCCAGGCGATTGATGCCGTCGCGGTTGCCCGGGCGGCTGTTCTGATGGGTACTGACGCCGACGATGAAATCCGGCGCAACCGACCCGGCCACCGGCGCCTCGTTGGCCAGTGCGCGGGGCGCCTGCCCTGCTCCGGCGAACAGCAGCGCGCCACACAGCAGCAGGCCGAGCAGCCCGCCCTTGCCCTGCAGACGCCAGGCCTGCGGCGCCGGCGGCGTGACCAGCTCCTCCGGCAAGCGCAACGCACGGCCGATGGCCAGGCCCAGGAACAGGCTCGGCACCTGCGCTTCCAGTACGTCGCTGGTCCAGCCCATCAGCAGGATGCAGTAGGTGATGCCCAGCAGCGCACGGGCCTCGCTTCCCGGCTGGCGCTGTAGACGCATCAGCAGCGGGATCGCCAGGACGTAGAGCCCAATACCTGCGACACCGAACAGCAGCCAGAGGTACAACAGCGTATTGTCCGCCACCGCCAACTGCTCGATGCCGAACACCGGGTAGGCTGCGTAGGCGCTGCCGGTCATGCCCAGTCCGGCGCCGGTGTAGGCCCAACCGTTGTAGGTCATCACCTTGACCAGGTCCGGCCAGGTGTGGACCAGGCGCTCCACCATCGAGCCGAGCAGATTGTCGCTGCTGGAACTGGCCAGGTACGGCTCGACATCCACGATCAAGCCGTAGAGCGGTAGCGCCAGCGCGCCGAACACCACCACCAGCGTGGCCAGCAGGAATATCAGACGGTACCCGGCAGTATTCATCACCAGCAGGACGATGACGAAGGCGACGGCGGAGGTCTTGTTGGTGGTCAGGACGATGCCCACCAGTGCCACCAGGTAGATCAGCCAGCGCAGCAGCAGCGACAGGCGGAACGAGCCCAGGTACAGGCTGAAGATCGACAACATGAAAGCCAGGCTCGCTGACATCCGCGAGAAGCCGGCGATGCGGTCCAGTCCGTAGGCGCTCCAGGCGCGGTTGCCGCTGATCACGACACCGGCCATGGCGTAGGTGTATCCCTTCCAGGGCACGTTGCCGAGCATGTCCAGCGCAATGCCCGCCAGCGAGGCGACGAAGCAGAAGAAGACGACCCAGCCCAGCATCTTGCGGTGCATCTCCAGATAGGTTCCGCAGAGCAGGCCGAATAGCAGCGGCGCATAGATGAAAATGCTGAAGGCCCCGGCCAGCGAGTTCGCGCCATGCAGCAGGCCGAGCATCAGCGAGGCCGCCGCCAGGATCAGCAGCATCCACAGGCCGCGCTGCTGCGGCCGGGTGAACAGCTCCCAGGCCACCGCGATCACGCAGCCCACCTTCGGCACGTAGACCAGCGCCGACAGGCCGACCTGGTCGGCGTAGAAGCGCAACGCCCCGTTGAAGGTCTCCACCAGCAGCACCGCCACCACTACCCACAGAACCAGCAGCGAGCGGTCGAAAGTGATGCCACGGGAGGGCTCAAAGCGTGGATACGGCGATTGCAGATCCATGGCGGGCTCCACGGCTGAGCAGGGTGCGGTTCAGGACGGCTTCGTACTCGTCGAGCATCCGCTCGACGCTGAGCATCGACGCCACGCTATCGCGGGCGTGGGAGGCCAGGCGCTGGCGTAGCGACGCGTCCTCGCTGAGGCGGCGCAGCGCTTCGCCCAGCGAGTCGGGGCGCTCCGGCGAGCAGTGCAGACCGTTGACTCCGTCCCGGACGATCTCGACGAGGCCGCCACGGGTCGAAACGATCACCGGCAAGTGATGGGCGCAGGCTTCCAGCGCCACCAGGCCGAAGGATTCCGTGCCGATACTGGGCACCACGGCCACGTCGATCTCGGCGAAGAATCCGCAGGAATTGCGATAGCCAACGAAGTGCACGTGCTGCGGGCCGGCGAGGGATTTCAGCGTGTTCACATAATCCGCCTCACCACGTCCTGCGATCAGCAGCGAAGCATCCAGCGCCTGCTTCTGGAACTGCTCGATCAGCCACTCCACGCCCTTGTTCGGGGTGAGCGCGCCGATGAAGCCGAAACGCAGCGGACGGCGTGGCGTGACCTCGGCCGGCGCCTCCTGCCAGGGTATGAACGGCGCGCAGTTGTAGATGACATAGCGCTGGCTGTGGGCGAAGTAGCCCGCATCGACCAGGGCAGACAGTTGGTAGCGGCTGACGCCGACCACCGTGTCGACCCGTGCCGACGCCTGCGCATGGGAGCGCCGCAGCAGCGCGCAGGAGACGCATTGCTGCTGGCAGTGCTTGCCCTTGTGGAAACGCATCCCGCGCGGGCAGGTGAGGTACTGGTCGTGCAGGACCTGCACGATGGGCATCCCGGCATCGCGGATCGCATCCCAGGCGGCGATCGACCAGCCCGCCAGGTTATGGCATACCACGAGGTCCGGCCGGTTCTGCGCCAGCACCTGCGCCAGCACATCGCGCATGCCCCGGTTGTAGCGGTCCAGCGCATGCCAGGCGAGCCGCCGCAGCGGGCCGGGGCGCTGGCCGGCGAACGGCCAGTAGAGGTTGCGCAGGCCGGCGCGCAACACCGGCACGCCATTGTGCAATTCGCCGTGCACGCCGGCGTCGGGGCCCGTGCTCAGCACCTGCACCGCATGGCCGCGCCCCTGCAGGCCCTCGACCATGGCTTGCACCATCAGCTCCGCGCCGCCGCCGATGTGCGGGGCATAGAGGGTGTTGAGGAACAGGAGTTTCATAGCGGATAGGTCCGGCTCATGCCCAGTGCGCCGGACTCGCCGTCGCGGATCGCACGCAGCAGCAGTTGCAGGCGCCCTTCGCGGCCATGCCGGCGGGCGAAGAAGTGCAACAGGCGCAGGAATACCCAGCGGTTGAAGCGGTACATCAGCGGTGAGGTGACCCACAGGTTCTTGTCGAACCAGGCCTGGTTGCGCGCGGCGTAGTAGGCGCGCAGGTCCGAGCTGCCGAGCAGGTAGGTCTCGTAGATGTTGGAGGTGCGCTGCTTGAGGTTCCAGGAGCGCTCCAGGTCATCCAGCCCGGCATCGGGTACCAGGTAGAGATGGCCGCCGCAGGCGCTGATGCGAAAGGTGTATTCGGTGTCGTCGGCATAGAGCACCAGCTCGCGGCGCGGCAGGCCGATGCGCTCGATCAGCCGGCGGTGCGCCAGCAGCCCGCCGTAGTAGGCGAATGGCAGCTCCAGCAAAGGCTCCAGTGGGTGCGGGTGGGGCTTGCCCCAGGGCGTGCGGCGCCAGAGCTTGTAGGGCAGTTGGTGCACGTGGAAGCCGAAGTAGCTGGAGCGCGGCGGCGCGATGAAGCGTCTCGGCACGCCAGCGACGACGTCCGCCTGGTGCTCCGCGCGAAAGCCCAGCACCGCAGTCTGGTCCGCCCCGTGGCGTTCCACGCAGTCGAGCAGGCGCTGCTTGAGCAGGGGGAAGGCGCCCGGCATCGGCGCGTTGTCGTCATCCATCAGCCAGATGTAATCGCAGCCGGTGTTCAACGCCGCCGCGATGCCCACGCAATAGCCGTTGGCCGAGCCAGTGTTGCTGCTGAGCTCGATCACCTGGACGCGGTTGGGCCAGAGCTTGAACAAGTGGTCCAGTTCGGCCACCGAGGCGTTGCTGACGACGATCGCACGGGCTATGTCCGGCTCGCGCAAGGCCCTGGCGAGCAGTTCCTCCAGGTACGCCAGGCGATCGCCATAGGTCAGCGTCACCAGTACGGTCGATCCACTCATGATGGCGCGTCTCCTTCGTCGCTCAGCGGGCACTCAGGCCCGCCCTCTTTTTTTCCCCGCCGGCCGCCGAGAGCTGGCTCAGCGGCACCCGCACGCGCTGTTCGCGCTGCAACAGGTTGAGCAGGATCAGCGCCCGCTCGGCGCCGTCGTCGCAGAGGAAGATCGCTTCCACCTCGCAGTTGCCGGCGCAGTGCAGGTGCACCACCTGGCCCTGCTGGAAGTGCCCGGACGCGCGCTCCGGCATCGCCTGGGAACGCTGGCGGATGTCCTCCACCAGCTCATCGGCCACCGGCAGCGGTTGCGGACCGAAGCTGACGATGCGCGCCACGCCGCGGGTCGAGCGAATCGGGAACCAGTTGTCGTGCTGCTGATCCAGGTGGATGAACAGGTAACCGGGGAACAGGGGTTGCGGGCGCGGACCCTGCCCGACCACTGGCCGGTAGCAGCAGAAGCCCTGGCGCGTCAGGTTTTCCTCGGCGCGCAGCTCCTGGTGTGGTTTGGTCTGGATCAGGTACCAGCGATGAAGGGGTTCAGCGTGACTCATGATGCGTATGCCTCGACGCCGGGGCAGGCGATGAGTGAGGACGGGGCCAGGCATGCCGTGGAACGGCGGCCCCGTAGGCAGTGATGGTTGCCCGGCGGTTCCAGCCCCGGCCCGTCATGAGTGGCGGGCCGGGCAGAAAGGTGCCGGACGTCGTGGCCTCAGTTGCGGTTGTCGTAGCGGTAGGCGTAGGCGCCGTAGTCGTAGGCGGCGGTCGAGGCCTTGCGCCTGACTCCGTTGAGGATCGCGCCCTGCAGATGGATGCCGTTCTGGCCCAGGCGGCGGCGGGCGGTATCGATTTCGCTGGTGGGGCTCTGGCCGAAGCGGGTCACCAGCAGGCTGATGCCGCACAGCCGGCCGATCAGCGACGCGTCGGTCACCGCCAGCACCGGCGGCGTGTCGATGATGACCAGGTCGTACATCGCCGAAGCGTCGCGCAGCAGTTGGGCGAAGCTTTCATTCATCAGCAGTTCCGAGGGGTTCGGCGCGGCGAAACCACAGGAGATGAAGTCCAGGTCCGACACCTCGGTCGGCAGGATCACCTCGCTCAGCGGGCGACGGGAACTCAGCGCATCGGACAGGCCATGCCGCGGGGTCAGGCCGAACACGCGGTGCAGGTAGCCCTTGCGCATGTCGCCGTCGATCAGCAGGGTGCGCAGGCCGGACTGGGCAATGATCGCCGCCAGGTTGCAGGAGACGAACGACTTGCCGGCGCCCGGCGCCGGGCTGGTGAGCATCACCACGTTGTTGCGTGCCTCCAGCAGGGCGAAGTGCAGGTTGGTGCGCAGGCTGCGCAACGCCTCGTTGGCCAGGTCGCCCGGATTGGAAGCGGCCAGCAGCATGGGCGCATGCGCGGTGATATTCCCCTTGCGCTCCCTTTCCAGACGCTCCTGCTGACGGGAGTACGGCACCGCCGCGAGCACCGAGAGGCCGAGCTGTTCGATCGCCTCGGGATTCTCCACGCCCCGGTAGAAGGCCTGGCGCAGGAACAGGATGCCCATCGAGACACAGAAGCCGAGCAGGGTGGCGAGCAGCACGATGATCTTGCGCATCGGCTTGGCCGGTTTTTCCACGTCAGCCTGGGCGGTGTCGATCACCCGCACGTTGCCGATGGTGCCGGCGCGCAGGATGTCCTGCTCCTGGGCCTTGTCCAGCACGGTGGTATAGGTCTGCTGGGTAACGCGCATGTCACGGGAGAGACGCAGCAGTTCCTGCTGGGTGGAAGGCAGGGCCTGGATACGCCCCTGCAACGCCTGCTTGCGGGCCTCCAGGCTCGCCACCTGCTTGAGCAGCGCCTGGTAGGTCGGGTGACTGGGGGCGTACAGGCGGTCGTACTCGGCGCGCTTGAGCTTGAGGTCGGAGAGCTGGTTGTCGATGCCGACGACCTGGTCCAGCACGCCACGGGTCTCGACGCTGATGTCGGCGGACTTGGCGCTGGTCTGGTAGGCGTTGTAGGCGGCCTCGGCGCGCTCCAGCTCCATGCGTACCATCGGCAGCTGCGAGCGCAGGAACTGCAGGCGCTGGGAGGCTTCGGCGGAACTGCGCTCGACGTTCTGCAGCACGTAGAGATGGCTGATCTTGTCGAGGATGAGGTCGGCCTGCCCGGCGTTGGGGTCCTCCAGGGTCATGTAGATGATTCCGGAATCCTTGCCGGCCTCGACCACCTTGAGCGCCTTCTGATACTCCAGGGTGGTGGTCAGCAGGCGGTTGCGGGTGAGGATGAACTCGGTGCCCGGATGTGCCACCAGCGCGTCCACCTCGATGGTGAAGCCCTTCTCGATGACGGTCTTGTTCACCTCGCCGCGCAGCAGCTGTTCCCCGTCGGCATTGAGCAGGACATAGGCGCCGCCATTCTCGGTGACCAGGGTCAGCGGTTCGCCGAGATACTCTTCGGGCACTTCCAGCTGGTACACCTTGATCTGCTCGCCGCCCCAGGCGAAGGCGCCCATGCCGAACAGCGGCGAGGCCAGCGGCTGGGCCGGGGTCGGCTTGAAGTGCCGCGCCATGTAATCGCCCAGCAGCGGCATGTGCCGGGGCTTGGCAACGATATAGAGCTTGAGCAGCTCCACCGCCTTGCCGAGCACCGCACGGGATTTCAACAGCTCGATCTCGGTGGCGGCCAGGGACACCGAGTCGGGGCGGTTGATCACCTCGGGAGTGCCGTTGAGGCCGTTCTTCTTCTGCTCGACCTGGATCATCGCGCCCGAGACGTAGATCGGCGTGGCGATCAGCGCATAGACCAGTCCCAGGGTGGCGAACAGCCCGGTGACGATGAGGATCATTCGCTTGTGGTCAAAGAGCAGGCGTAGCAGGCCGGCCACGTCGATTCGGGTGTCCTGGACATTCTCCAGGGACGAGTGGGGCATGATACTCATGGACTTCCATCCTCCGGTGACGTGACGCGGCTCAGCGCGCGTGGATCGGGTTCAGCCGCTTGAGCAGGTTCAGGCTGTGATTGCCGATCAGCAGCAGGAACGCCTCGATCTTGCGCGGCAGGGGAATCGCGGCCATCGACAGGCGGCAGACCTGGACCAGGAAGTACTCGTGCAGCGCCTGGTCGCCGATGCGCTGGTAGTAGCGCGACAGGCAGTAGTAGGTGTGCAGCGTCATCCGTTGCTGCACGCGGTCCGCCTGCATGGAGAAGATCCCGCCCTTGTGCCGGCGGTACGCGGCCGGGCCGATCTGTTCGAGGAACTTGCCCTTGCCATAGGCCCCCAGCAGCGACCACCAGCACAGGTCCACCATGCGGGTGGTGCGCAGCTCCTCGGGCATCTCGCCCAGGACATTGCGGAAGCAGGCAGTCAGGGTGGAAATCGCACGTCCCTGTTGCAGTTCCCGGCGGCTGGCATCACGGCGGAAGCGCCCGGTGAGCTGCCGCGGCTTGATGACGCCGTTCTCGTCGAAGACATAGGCATCGTGATAGGTGATCACGTAGTCCGGATGGCGCTCGAGGAAATCGACCTGGATCTGCAGCTTGTGCGGATCGGTCCAGAAGTCGTCGCCCTCGCAATAGGCGATGTAGCGGCCACGCGCCTTGCGGAAGGTCGGCATGCCGTGGGAGACGCCCTTGGAGTACTGGTTTTCCTTGTGGAAGATCGGCTTGATGATGTGCGGGTAGCGCGCGGCGTAGTCGGCGATCAGCTCGGCGGTGCCATCGGTGGAGGCGTCGTCGTTGATCACCACCTCGAAGCGGAAGTCGGTGATCTGTTCGAGGAAACTGTCCAGCGTGCGACCGATGTAGTTCACCTGGTTGTAGGCCAGGCACACGATACTCAGCAGCGGTTCAGGGGCTTCCGGCCAATTGGACAGAATCTGCAGCTCGGAGCGGATATCCATGTCTAGGCACTCGGCTTCTGGAACGGTTTGAACAGACGCAGCAACGCGGCAGCGCAGCCCACGCCCACCAGGGTCAGGGTGATCAGCCCGCAGGCGGCCAACGCCAGCAGCAGGGACAGGCGCTCGCCGGTACGAGCCAGCAACGCGTAGACGGGTTCGCTGAGCAGCAGCCCGGCACCGCTCAGCGCGGCGATCTGCAGGGTGTCGCGCAGCCAGGGCCAGTGCAGGTCATCGCCAAAGCGGCGATGCACGATCGGCGGCCAGATCAGGAAGGACGCCAGGCGCAGGCCGAACCAGCACAGCGCCACGCCGAGCACGCCGTACAGGTAAGCGCTGGCCACCACCAGCGGAATGCTCACCAGCGCCGACACCACGCTGTACCAGACGTGCAGGTGCAGCTGGCCGTGGGCGTACTGCAGGTAGAACTGGAAACTGCTCACCGCCATCAGGCCGGCGCCGAGCACATACCAGACCAGTACCGGCTGGCACCATCTGGCGGCCTCGGGATCGCCGCTCCAGGCCAGGATCAGGTCGTGACCATGAGCGGCGATCACCGCGACCATCGGGAGCAGCAGCACACAGACGAAACGGTTCGCCTTCAGGTAGAGCTGCTGCATGTCATCGTGACGCCCCTCGGCGATCAGCATGGTCATGCGCGGCAGCAGCGACTGCGCCAACGGGTTGACCAGACTGAGGATGCCGCCGCTGACCAGCGCCACCAGGGAGAAATAGCCGTAGTCTCGCAACGGCATGAGGCTCGACAGCAACACCTTGTCGAGTTGGGTGAGGATGATCCACAGCCCGGAGGTGAAGCTCATCCCCAGAGCGAAGGGAATCACCGGCCGCAACGTGTTCCAGCAGAACCGCGTGAACAGCCGCACCTCCATCCACAGGTAAGCCTTGGCGCCGAGCATCAGGGTTTCGAGCAGCGACACCGCCACCTGGAATTCGAAGAACACCAGCGGGTCCTGGCTGACCTTGACCACCAGCAACAGGCCGCCGAAGTAACGCAGGGTGGTGATGAAGACGTTGATCCCGTTGATCCAGCCGTGCAGCTCCAGCCCCTGCAGCGCGCTGCGGTAAAGCGTGCCGTACAGGCGCAGGGCGACCAGCAGGCCCATCAGGCTGATGCACTGCGCCACCAGCGCCGGGCTCAGCACGTGGACGTTCAGCCAGCGCCCGGCGATCCAGGAACTGCCGGCATACACCGCCAGCGAACTGAGCAGGGTCAGCGGCAGCAGGATCAGCTCGAAGGAGCGCAGCAGGCTCGCCTGGCCATAGGACTCGCCCTCGGTACCGCGGACGTGGGCCACCTCCCGCACCAGGGCTGGCGAGAGCCCGACATCCAGCAGCAGCAGCCAGGACTGCAGGACCGCGAAGAAACCGATCAGACCATAGGCCTCGGCGCCCAGATGGCCGAGATAGAACGGCTGGATCAGGATGCCGATGACGATCGCATAAGCCTGCCCCACGTAGTTCAGCAGGGTATTGCGGATCATCGACAGCGAGCGCTTGGCCGACATGACCGATTCCTCAGACCGCCACGGCCACCCGGCCGACGTCCATCTGCAGCACCTCGATCACCGCGTGCTGCACATCCTGCGGCAGCCCCGGATACAGCGGCAGGCAGAGAATGCGCTGGCTCAACTCCCGCGAGATGGCTTGCGGCTGCTGCGGCGCGAGGTAGTCGAGGGTGTCCAGCGAGGGGTAGAAGTAGCGCCGTGGGTTGACCCCGATGGCATTCAGCCCGCTGCGCACGCGCAGCACCTGCTCCTCGTCGCGCAGGCCGATCGGGTAGTAGCTGTTGTTCTGCCGGGCGCCGGCCTGGACGGTCTGCAGGTCGTAGTAGCCACTCAGGGCAGCGGTGTAGCGGGCAGCGATTTCCTCGCGCTGGGAGAGGATGCTGTCGATGTCATCGAGCAGGCACAGCCCCATGGCGGCGGAGAACTCATTGAGCTTGGCGTTGATCCCGGGGCCGGTAATCTTGTCCACGCCGGCGATGCCGAAGTTGCACAGCAGGCGGATCTGCCGGGCGAGCTCGTCATCGGCGGTCACGATGGCGCCGCCCTCGATGGTGTGGAACAGCTTGGTGGCGTGGAAGCTCAGGGTGCTCAGGTCACCCCAGGCCAGCACCGAGCGGTCGCGGTAGCGCGAACCGAAGGCGTGGGCGCCGTCGTAGATCACCTTCAAGCGATTGCGCTGGGCCACCGCCTGGATCTCTTCCACCGCGCAGGGGTTGCCGAACACGTGGGTGGCGACGATGGCCGTGGTGTCCGGCGCCAGGCTCGCCTCGATCAGTTGCGGATCGAGGTTCCAGGTGCGCGCGTCGATATCGGCGAAGCGCGGGCGGATGTGCTCCCACTCCAGCGTGCTGCTGGTGGCGACGAAGCTGAACGGCGTGGTCACCGCGCTACCGGTCACGCCCAACGCGCGGTACGCCACCTGCAGGGCGATGGTGCCATTGCAGGTGAGGATCACATTGCGCACCCCCAGGTAGTCCTGCAGACGCTCCTCCAGCGCGGTGGCGAAGGGGCCGTGGTTGGTCAGCCAGCCCGTGGCGTATATCTGCTCCACGTAGCGCTTGAACTTGTCCAGGTCGCCCAGATACGTCTTGGTCACATTGATCACAATCGCATCCCTCTGATGGATGAAAAGTGCCTCTGCCACTCAACCCAGCGCGGACAGCACGAAAGGCGTGCCGTCGAGCGGGGTTTCCAGTGACGGCTCGGGTGCTTGCGGGGCGTGGCCGGCCAGGTGTTCCTGAAGGGCTTCGATGACCCTGCCGCTGGCGTCGTGGTGGAACTGCCAGACGCCATAGATGCGGCTGTCGAAGGAGCGCTCGCTGCCGAGCATCGGGTTGGCCGCCAGCCCCGATCCGAGACCAAAGCTGTACAGCCCGGGGATCGGCTGGCCGTTGATATCGCGCAGGCAACCGGCGGCGTCAGAGTCCAGCCCGCCCTTGCTCTCGCGCACCTGCAGCGGCTCGCCGTTGGCGTGGCGCATTGCCGGCAGGCAGGGCTGATAACCGATGGCCTGGACCATCACACCCGGCTCGCTGCAACACCGTTCCAGGCGTTCGCGGGTAGCCGGCGAGCGGTCCTCCAGACGCAGCAGTTCGACCTTCACCCGGGTACCACTGACATGGCCGTTGGCGAGCACATCGGTACCCACCTGGTGGGCGCGGTAGCGCAGCCCGCCGGAGCGATTGACCCGGCCGGACACCGGGCAGACATCCATGCTCTCGTCCACCTGGTAACCGGCGGCCAGCGCCTCCTCGACACTCTCGAAGAACAGGCGGATCGGCGCGCGGTGCAGCAGGGTCAGCCGTTCCAGGCCGAGACAGTCGAGGGCGCAGGCCAGGTTGTCGAGCACCGAGAAGGCGCTGTGGGAGCCGCCGACCACGGTGAAATGGCTGTCCGGCGTCACCCGATCGCTGAACAGTTCCACCAGTTCGGCGGGACTCAGGCTGAGCAGCGCGTCGGAGGAATAGACGATGGGGCCGTCGGCGCTCAGGTGCAGGTCCTGCTCGGCCAGGCTCCAGTGCAGGTACTCGCGGGTCTGCCGGCCGCCGAGGTTGAGCACCAGGCCGCCCGCCTCCACCTGCCAGGAGCAGGAGCCGCTGCGCAGGGCCAGCTGGAAGCTGCCGTCGCCGTGGGCGGTGACCTTCTCGATGCGGGTACCCAGGGCGACATCGACACCCAGGTGCTGGGTGACGTAGCGCATGAACAGCGTCGAGGCGTGCGCCAACAACTCGCCCACTTGCGTGAGCATCGGCGCGCCGTGGGGATCGTCGCGCAGCCGGCGGAAGGCTGCCGAATGTTCCAGCGGCGCAAAGATCGGCAGCAGTGCCGGATCACGCAGGCAGTCGAGGAACACATCGCCCACCGAGTTGGCGGTGATGTGGTAGTCCCCCAGGCGGCCACGGCCGACCGCCAGCGCGGCATCCACGACCAACAGGCCGGAGCGCGCCAGGCTGGCGAGCGCTCCGGTCTTGTAGGCATTGAACAGAAACCCCATGCCGGCTGGGCCGGCACCACCGACCACACAGGCATAACTGGAACGAAAGGATTGCTCGGTCATCAGCCTGACTCCCTAGCGAGCTCGGGCACATGGCCCTCGTCGTGACGCCGGCACGACCGGCCGGCAAGGGGCGCGCGTTCGCGCCGAAATTCCGTCGCACACTGCAGGGGCTCGATCAGAGCGCAGAGCGGGGACGGATGCGTGAACGGCACATCGCGAACGAGTGCCGGAGAAAGCACTTCGAAAACCCGCCGAAGTTGCACTTTCTGCGATAAGGGAAATAGCGTTCGGTGCTTTTGAAGTTCGACAGGAAGTTCAAAAACAGCGAAGCCTGGAAGAAAGGGATAAATACGATTGGCGATATATCAGAAGGTCGTATAAAACTTCTTCCGGGACTTGAAACTATTAATGCTTACTTTTCCGGCAAACCTGCCGGAGGTGCATTCCTGCGTAACCAGATGGGGTTCCCGCTTGACTCGGCAGCCCCTGGGGCCTCACCTGCCGCCCTGCTTTCTTCGCTCATCCACGGTAGTGGCTCCGCCAGCGGAAATCGCTGCGCATCGGGCTCCTGGAAAAATTCGAAGACAAAGCTACCGCCCGAGTTCGAATGACCCGATTCCATCAACGATTGATCAGCTGCTTGTCCCTGCCGTGGCCGTTACGTTCCGCCGGGCAAAGCTACCGCCCCTCGGCCAACTCCGAAAATCTGGAAACGACAGCAAAAAAGCCTCGCTTCCGTTGCGGCGAGCGCCACGGAAGTGCGTGAGCTGAGGACAGGAGGTGGTGGGAAGACAGGGGATGGATCAAATCTTCCGTGACACGCCGCTCGTGAGATAACTCCCCTGGTGTCTCATCCAGACACCATTCGATATTGCTATGTGATTAGTAATAGAGGGGGGGCTGGAGGTATGTCAATCAACGAAGTCCCGAACCGCCAATAATCCGACAAAAGGCAACAGCGAACTTGTAGCTTATTGATTATTAAGCCGCCAATATAATGACATTATCAAACTGGCAACGGCAGTTATTCTCCACGATGAAACAATGGTATTAGCCGAAAAGTATTAGCTCCGCCACCTGATCCGAGGAGTGGTGTTTCATCCTTGAACTATGCGGTCCTTGCCGGTGCGCTTGGCCTGATACAGCGCAGCATCGGCGCGACTGTAAAGTGCCGACAGGTTCTGATCGTCCGGTTGCAGCAAGGTCAGCCCCTGGCTGATGGTCACGCTGAAGACCTGCTCGGCTTCGTTGAAGCGCAGGCGCTGGACTTCCCGTTGCAGGCGCTCGCCGATCTGCCGCGCCATCGTCTCGTTACATCCAGGCAACAGCACGGCGAATTCCTCGCCACCGATGCGGCCGAACAGGTCGCCACGGCGCAATGCGCCCGCCCCACTCTGGGCAATCCGTTGCAACACCACGTCGCCCACCTGGTGGCCGTAGGCATCGTTGATCTTCTTGAAGTCGTCCACGTCCAGCAGCAGGAAGGCCAGGGGCGTGGAAGTCGCCTTGCAGTCGAGGAAGGCCTGCTCGGCGCTGTCGAAGAAGTAGCGGCGGTTGCTGCTCTGGGTCAGCACGTCGGTGGTGGCCAGGCGGTGTAGCTCGGTCTCCATGTGCTTCTTGTCGGTGATGTCCTCGGCGATACCGACGATCATCTGCGGCACGCCGGCGTCGTTGTGCTGGCTGACGAAGCACTTGTCGCTCAGCCAGCGCACCTGCCCGTCGGCTCGCAGGATGCGGTACTCGCGCTGCTCGATGGCGCCGCGTTCGAGCACCTCCAGCAGGCTGCTCTGGGCGTAGTCCAGGTCATCGGGATAGATGCAGTTCTGCCATTCGCCGTAGTCCGCCAGCAGCAGCGCCGCGGAACGGCCGAAGATGCGCTCGTAGGCCGGGCTCACATAGACCATGCGCTGGGCTTGCCAGTCGAAGGCCCAGAGGACTGAGTTGATACTGGCAAGCAGCACGCTGAAGAGCTGTTCGCGCTCCTTCAGCCGCTGTACCTCGGCGCGGCTGTGCAGCAACGCCAGCAGGGCTTCGTCCTGATCCGCAGGCATCTTGTTCTGTTCATCCATGTATTGGCGCCTCCCGCTCATCGACCGGGGCTATGACCGCAAACTACGCCAGGCGGTTGCAAAATAAACGAAAAGCCCGCCGAACGGCGGGCTTTTCTTGCGACCGGCCTCACATCGTCCTAGGACGATGGAGTCGGCTACACGGCGGGGCGCAGCGAATAGGTCTTGAGCTGCTCGGCGAACTCCTTCAGCGACTGGATGCCACTGGCTTCCGCCTCCTGCACCCACTGCTTGATCGCGGCGAGCATGTCGTGGCCGTTGGCGCTGGTCTTCACCCAGATCTGCTGCAGCGCCAGACGCTTCTCGTAGATCACCTGCAGGGACTGGCTCTGCGCCAGCAGGTCCTGGATGCGCGCGTGGTGGCGCTCTTCCAGCAGGCTGGTTTCCCGCGACAGCAGACGCTTGGCGCGGCGGAACAGGTGGCGTACCGACGCGTCGGCCTTGGCCAGTTCCTGCTTGACCAGCGGGCCGATCACCAGCTTGCGGTACTGGGCCATGATCTGGAAGCGGTTGTTGAGGATGGCCATGGCGGTATCCATGTCCAGGCTGCCCTTGCCTTCGACGCGGTGGGCAATCGGCGCCACGCGGGCCACCTTGGCCAGGCGCAGGAAGCTGAAGACCTTGATCCAGGCCCAGCCCAGGTCGAATTCCCACTTCTTCACCGACAGCTTGGCCGAGTTCGGGTAGGTGTGGTGGTTGTTGTGCAGCTCTTCACCGCCGATCAAGATGCCCCAGGGCACCAGGTTGGTGGCAGCGTCGCGGCACTCGAAGTTGCGGTAGCCGACCGCATGGCCCAGGCCGTTGATCACCCCGGCGGCCCACACCGGAATCCACGCCATCTGCACGGCCCAGACGGTCAGGCCGAGGGCACCGAACAGGGCGACGTCGATCAGGAACATCAGAACGATGCCGCCCAGCGGGTAGCGGCTGTAGACATTGCGCTCCAGCCAGTCGTCCGGGCAGTTCTTGCCGTAGATGCGCAGGGTGTCCTCGTTCTTCGCCTCTTCGCGATAGAGCTCGGCGCCACGCCGCAGGACGGTGCCCAGGCCCTTGAACACCGGGCTGTGCGGATCGTCGGCGGTTTCGCACTTGGCGTGGTGCTTGCGGTGGATGGCGGTCCACTCGCGGGTGTTCATGCCCGTGGTCATCCACAGCCAGAAACGGAAGAAGTGTTGCAGCACGGGGTGCAGTTCGAGGGCGCGGTGCGCGGAATAGCGGTGTAAATAAACGGTGACACTGACGATGGTGATATGCGTCAGGACCAGGGTGACCGCCACCAGTTGCCACGGCGACAGGTCAAGAAAACCGTTGTACCACATGGTCGACAATGAACCTCGGAAGTGGTGTGAAAGAGCGACTTTGTCGGACAAAGCCAGCTCGCATTATCACCAAGCGGGTGCGGAAAACCATCCGGTCTTTTAGATAAGAACGACCGTCGGCGGGCATCCTTTATACTGCCTGGCCAATATCTCCACCTTGCCGCCGCATGAACCCTCGACTTAGCGCCCTTCGCATCAGCCTGCTGTACCTGGTGTTCGCCGCCCTCTGGATGGTGCTGGGTGACCATTGGTTACAAATGGTCTTCACCGAGCCGACCCAGCTCCTGCGTTGGATGATCGCCAAGAAGTACGTGTTCCTGGGTGTCAGCGCACTGCTGTTGTACCTGCTGCTGACCCGACACCTCTGCCGCCAGCAGACGACCGTGAGCGCCCTGGCCGACCGCGAGAATCGCCTGAGCCGCGCGCTGAACGTGGTCGAGGACGGGGTCTGGGACTGGGACCTGCGCACCCAGCGCGTCTATTACTCGCCAGGCTACGCCAACCTGATCGGCCTGCCCTGCGAGCGCCTGAGCGACGACTTCCTGCTCTGGGAAAACCGCCTGCACCCCGACGACCGCGACACAGCCCTCGCGGCCTACCAGGACCACATCGATGGGCTGAGCGAACAGCTCGACTGCGTCTATCGCATCCTCCACAGCGACGGCGGCTATCGCTGGATTCACGCCCGCGGCCGGGTCGAGCGCAGCGCCACGGGCGATGCGCTGCGCATGACCGGCATCAGCCGCGACGTCACCCGCCAGCGCAGCAACGAGGAACATCTGCGCCAGGCCGCAGCGGTATTCGAGGCGACCCAGGAAGGCCTGCTGGTCACCGACAGCCGCGGCATCATCGTGCACACCAATCCGTCGTTCTCGCGCATCACCGGCTACACGGCCGAAGAGGTGCTCGGCGGCCAACCGTCGCTGCTCAAGTCCGGCCGGCAGAACGCCGCCTTTTACCAGCACATGTGGGAAGCCCTGCTGCGCGACGGCGTGTGGAGCGGCGAAATCTGGAACCGCCGCAAGAGTGGCGAGGTGTACCCGCAGTGGCAGCACATCCGCGCGGTGCGCAACGACCAGGGCCAGCTGACCCACTACGTGGCGGTGTTTTCCGACCTGAGCAGCCTCAAGCGCTCGCAGCATGAGCTGGACTTCCTCGCCCACCACGACCCGCTCACCGGCCTGCCCAACCGCCTGCTGCTGCGCGAGCGCATCGAGCAGGCCCTGGCCCGCGCCGAGCGTGAACAGGGCGGCGGCGCCCTGCTGGTGATCGATCTCGACCACTTCAAGCACATCAACGACAGCCTCGGACACAGCACTGGCGACCAGTTGCTCAAGGCCATCGCCGAACGCATGCAAACCTGCCTCGACGAGCGCTGCTCCCTGGCGCGGCTGGGTGGCGACGAGTTCGCGGTGATCCTCGAAAGCCCGCAGCAACAGCACGCCAGCAGCCTCGCCCAGCGCCTGCTGGAAGCGATGAACGCGCCGTTCGCGGTCGACGGACAGACCATCTACATGTCCGTCAGCCTCGGCGTGAGCCTGTTCCCCGAGGACGCACGCAACGTCGACCACCTGATGCAGCACGCCGACGCCGCGCTGTTCCAGGCCAAGGCGAGCGGCCGCAGCCTGTACGCCTTCTACACCCCGGAACTGACCGCCCGCGCGCGCTCCCATGTGCAGGTGGAAGCCGCGCTGCGCCACGCGCTGGACCACGACGAACTACGCATCTACTTCCAGCCGGTGCACGACCTGGCCAGCGGGCGCATGGTCGGTGTCGAGTCGCTGGTGCGCTGGCAGCATCCGCAGCGCGGCCTGGTGCCGCCCAGCGAGTTCATTCCCGTGGCCGAGGAAACCGGACTGATCACCGCGCTCGACGCCTGGATGCTCGACCAGGCCTGTCGGCAGATGCGCGCCTGGCTCGATGCCGGCATCACCCTGGACTTCATCGCAGTGAACGTCTCCAGCCGGCTCTTCGGGCGCGGCGGCCTCGAAGAACGCGTCGCCCTGGCGCTGGAACAGAGCGGCCTGGAACCCCACTACCTGGAACTGGAAGTCACCGAAAGCGCGGTGATGCAGAACTTCGACCAAGGCCTGGAGCTGCTCTGCCAGCTGCGCCTGCTGGGCGTGCACCTGGCCATCGACGACTTCGGCACCGGTTATTCCTCGCTGATGCGCTTGAAGCGCATGCCGGTGCACAAGCTGAAGATCGACCAGGGCTTCGTCGCCGGCCTGCCCGACGACGCCGAGGATGCCGCCATCGCCTGCGCGGTGATCGCCCTGGGCCAGAGCATGGGTCTGCAGGTGGTCGCCGAAGGAATCGAACGCCCCGACCAGGCCGCTTTCCTCCTCACCCACGCCTGCGACTTCGGCCAGGGCTACTGGTACGACAAGCCGCAGCCCGCGCAGGCCCTGCTGGCGAAACTGCCGCGCCAGACCAGCTAACTGGCGCTAAAAACTTTCTGATATATAAAAATTCTTAAACAGTATTTTTAAGAATATACAGCTCCTGCCTAAGATGCGCTCACACCGCACGCGCCGCCAGTGAAACGGCCGGTGGTCAACTCACTAGGAGCAGATACCCATGAGCGCAACCCTCCGTAGCCTGGACGGCCAGGACGAAGCCAACATCCTGCGCGAAGTGCAGAGCGCCCTGCGTGGCCTGCGTTTCGGCGCCGTCGAGATCACCGTGCACAACGGCCAGGTCGTGCAGATCGAGCGCAAGGAAAAATTCCGCCTGCAGCAGAGCCCCGGCAAGCAAGCCTGAGCCTGAGGCGCGCCTCATAACGCGTGACATGACTGGACAACCGGAGCGTCGCCATGACCGCCCTACCCCACCTGTACTGCAGCAGCCAGCCGCGAATGCGCGGCTGATATAGCCCTCCGAAAGACCCTGCCAAACAAACACAAAGAACTGCATTTTTTTCAGGAGCTGCACATGTCCATCCGTCGTTTCGCCCTGGCCGCCCTCGCCAGCGCCCTCATTGCCGGCCCGGTTTCCGCCGCCACCCAACTGCTGAACGTTTCCTACGACCCAACCCGCGAGCTGTACCAGGCCTACAACGCCGCCTTCATCAAGCACTGGAAGGCCCAGGGCGGTGACGACCTGACCGTGCAGCAATCCCACGGTGGCTCGGGCAAGCAGGCCCGCGCCGTGATCGACGGCCTGAAGGCCGACGTGGTGACCCTGGCCCTGGCCGGCGACATCGACGAGCTGAACAAACTGGGCCAACTGCTGCCCGCCGACTGGCAGGCGCGCCTGCCGGATAACAGCACCCCCTACACCTCGACCATCGTGTTCCTGGTGCGCAAGGGCAACCCCAAGGGCATCAAGGACTGGGGCGACCTGACCAAGCAGGGTGTGGAAGTCATCACCCCGAACCCGAAAACCTCCGGCGGCGCCCGCTGGAACTTCCTGGCCGCCTGGGCCTGGGCGAAGAAAGAGTTCGGTAGCGACGAGAAAGCCCAGGAATACGTGAAGAACCTGTACAAGCACGTCCCGGTTCTGGACACTGGCGCCCGCGGTTCGACCATCACCTTCGTCAACAACAACATCGGCGACGTGCTGCTGGCGTGGGAGAACGAAGCCTTCCTGGCCAAGAAGGAACAGGGCGGCGAGAACTTCGAGATCGTCGTACCGTCGGTTTCCATCCTGGCCGAGCCGCCGGTGGCCGTGGTCGACAAGACCGTCGACAAGAAGGGCACCCGCAAGGTCGCCGAGGAATACCTGAAGTACCTGTACAGCGAAGAAGGCCAGCGCATCGCCGCGCAGAACTTCTACCGTCCGCGTAACGCGAAGGTCGCTGCCGAGTTCGCCAACCAGTTCCCGAAACTCAACCTGGTGACCATCGACAAGGACTTCGGTGGCTGGAAGGTCGCGCAGCCCAAGTTCTTCAACGACGGCGGCATCTTCGACAAGATCTACCAGGCGCAGTGATGCGCCACCCGCCCGGCCTCGCGCCGGGCGACCCGATCCGCGCGAGCCGGTGCACAGCTCGCGAGGAAGGAAAAACCCCCGCCCCATGGCGGGGGCTCAACGCGTTAGAGAGAAAGGACAGCCAATGTCACGACGCATTTCCCCGGTCATACCCGGCTTCGGGCTGACTCTGGGCTACACCCTGGTGTATCTCAGCCTGTTGGTGCTGATTCCGCTGGGGGCCATGTTCCTCAAGACGACCCAACTCTCCTGGGATCAGTTCTGGACCATCATCACCGCGCCGCGCGTCATCGCCGCGCTCAAGCTGAGCTTCGGCACCGCGCTGATCGCCGCCCTGATCAACGGCGTGATCGGCACCCTGCTGGCCTGGGTGCTGGTGCGCTACCGCTTCCCGGGGCGCAAGATCATCGACGCGATGATCGACCTGCCCTTCGCCCTGCCCACCGCCGTGGCCGGTATCGCGCTCACTGCGCTGTACGCACCCAACGGCCTGGTCGGCCGCTTCGCCACCGAGATCGGCCTGAAGATCGCCTACACCCCGCTGGGCATCACCCTGGCGCTGACCTTCGTGGTCCTGCCCTTCGTCGTACGTACGGTACAGCCGGTGCTGGCGGACATTCCGCGTGAAGTCGAGGAAGCTGCCGCCTGCCTGGGCGCCAAGCCTTTGCAGGTGTTCCGCCACGTGCTGCTGCCGGCACTGCTCCCCGCCTGGCTGACCGGTTTCGCCCTGGCCTTCGCCCGCGGCGTCGGCGAGTACGGCTCGGTGATCTTCATCGCCGGCAACATGCCGATGAAGACCGAAATCCTGCCGCTGCTGATCATGGTCAAGCTGGACCAGTACGACTACACCGGCGCCACCGCCATCGGCGTGCTGATGCTGGTCGTCGCCTTCGTCCTGCTGCTGCTGATCAACCTGCTGCAACGCCGCATCGAAACGCCTTGAGGAGCGCGCCATGAGTACCGCAAGCCTTTCCGCCGCGGCCGCTGCCAATGCTGCTCGCCGGGGTAATGTCTGGGGCCGCCGCGCCCTGATCGCGCTGGCCTGGCTGGCCTTCGCGCTGTTCCTGCTGCTGCCGCTGTTCGTGGTGCTGAGCGAGGCGCTGAAGCAGGGCTTTGGCACCTTCTTCGATGCCATCCTGGAGCCCGACGCACTGTCCGCGCTGAAGCTGACGCTGATCGCCGTGGGCATCTCGGTGCCGCTGAACCTGGTGTTCGGCGTCGCCGCCGCTTGGTGCGTGACCAAGTTCGAGTTCCCCGGCAAGAGCATCCTGGTGACCCTGATCGACCTGCCGTTCTCGGTCTCCCCGGTGATCGCCGGTCTGATCTACGTGCTGCTGTTCGGCGCCCAGGGCTACTTCGGACAATGGCTGTCGGAGCGCGACATCCAGATCGTCTTCGCCGTGCCCGGTATCGTCCTGGCCACCATCTTCGTCACCTTCCCCTTCGTCGCCCGCGAACTGATCCCGCTGATGCAGGAACAGGGCACCCAGGAAGAGGAAGCCGCGCGCCTGCTAGGCGCCAATGGCTGGCAGATGTTCTGGCACGTGACCCTGCCGAACATCAAATGGGGCCTGATCTACGGCGTGGTGCTGTGCACCGCGCGGGCCATGGGCGAGTTCGGCGCGGTGTCGGTGGTCTCCGGGCACATCCGCGGCGTCACCAACACCCTGCCGCTGCACGTCGAAATCCTCTACAACGAGTACAACCACGTCGCCGCTTTCAGCGTCGCCACCCTGCTGCTGCTGATGGCCCTGGTCATCCTGCTGCTCAAGCAGTGGAGCGAATCGCGCCTGACCCGCGCCAAAGTCAAAGCTGACGAAGAGTGAGAGCCACACCATGAGCATCGAGATCCGTAACGTCAGCAAGAACTTCAACGCCTTCAAGGCGCTGAACGACATCAACCTGGATATCCACAGCGGCGAACTGGTGGCCCTGCTCGGCCCGTCGGGCTGCGGCAAGACCACCTTGCTGCGCATCATCGCCGGCCTGGAAACCCCGGACGCCGGCAACATCGTGTTCCACGGCGAGGACGTCTCGCAGCACGACGTGCGCGATCGCAACGTCGGCTTCGTGTTCCAGCACTACGCGCTGTTCCGCCACATGACGGTGTTCGACAACGTCGCCTTCGGCCTGCGCATGAAGCCGAAGAAGGAACGCCCGAGCGAATCTCGCATCGCCGAGAAAGTCCACGAACTGCTGAACATGGTGCAGCTGGACTGGCTGGCCGACCGCTACCCGGAACAGCTCTCCGGCGGCCAGCGCCAGCGTATCGCCCTGGCCCGCGCCCTGGCGGTGGAGCCGAAGATTCTGCTGCTGGACGAACCCTTCGGCGCCCTCGACGCCAAGGTGCGCAAGGAGCTGCGCCGCTGGCTGGCGCGCCTGCACGAGGAGATCAACCTGACCTCGGTGTTCGTCACCCACGACCAGGAAGAAGCGATGGAAGTCGCCGACCGCATCGTGGTGATGAACAAAGGCGTGATCGAGCAGATCGGCTCGCCGGGCGAGGTCTACGAGAACCCGGCCAGCGATTTCGTCTACCACTTCCTCGGCGACTCCAACCGCCTGCACATCGGCGGTGACGAGCACGTGCTGTTCCGTCCGCACGAGATCTCGCTGTCACGCTCCGAAGTGGCCGAGCACCGCGCCGCCGAAGTCCGCGACATCCGTCCGCTGGGTGCGATCACCCGGGTGACGCTGAAAGTGGAAGGCCAGGACGAGTTGATCGAGGCCGAAGTGGTGAAGGACCACGACAGCCTGACCGGCCTCGCCCGTGGCGAGACGCTGTACTTCAAGCCGAAGGCGTATCAGCCGGTGGCGAATATCTGATCGCGCCCCGTGCCGGGGCAATGGCGCTTTTCGTAGGAGCGAGCTTGCTCGCGAACCAGGCCCTGCAGCGGGTTTTGTTCGCGAGCAAGCTCGCTCCTACGCGGTTGAGCCCTGCGACTTCTCGTCCAGGTGACGCGACAGGAAATCCCGACTCGACTCGACGATCGCCTTCTGCACCTTCTCGCTCGCCGCCATCCGCGCCAGCATGAGTGCGCCGACGCACTGCGCCAGCAGCGCCCAGGCATCTTCCTGCGAACCCAACACCTCGGCCCAGGCCTGCTGCAATTCCACCAACGCATCCTCTGCGCTCTGTCGCACGGATACGTCGGCACGGGCGATCTCCGCCCCCAACGCCGGAATCGCACAACCGGCAGCCGCGTCCTGCACATGGGCGACATTCAGATAACGCTTGAGCCCACGCTCAAGACGGGCGCGATCCAGCACCTTGCCTTTCGCCGCAAGCCGCTCGACGCTCTGCTGCAACTCGCGCTCGACGATGGCCGCGAACAGCTCGTCCTTGGAGCCGAAGTGGTTGTAGAACGCCCCGCCGGACAAGCCCACCGCCTTCATCAGCCCGTCCACGCCGGTGGTGGCGAAGCCGCCCTGCTTGGCAATCGCGCCGCTGCTGTCGATCAGGCGCTGGCGGGTTTCTTCCTTGTGGGTGGCTGAGTAGCGCATCGGGCGACTCCGGAAAGCGTGTTGACGGTCCGCCGGAGAATAGCATAACGTTCGTTTACCTAACGACCGTTTACCAAAGAGGAAAACGAGGATGTCGCAGAACAAGAAAGTCGTACTGGTGATCGGCGCCGGCGACGCCACCGGTGGCGCCATCGCCCGCCGCTTCGCCCGAGAAGGCTATGTCGCCTGCGTCACCCGCCGTTCGGCGGACAAGCTGCAGCCGCTGGTGGACACCATCCGCGCCGAAGGCGGCGAGGCCCACGGTTTCGCCTCCGACGCGCGCAAGGAGGAGGCAGTGATCGAGCTGGTGGAAACCATCGAGCGCGACATCGGCCCCATCGAAGCCTTCGTCTTCAACATCGGCGCCAATGTGCCCTGCAGCATCCTCGAAGAGACCGCGCGCAAATACTTCAAGATCTGGGAGATGGCCTGCTTCTCCGGCTTCCTCACCGGCCGCGAAGTGGCCAAGCGCATGGTCAAGCGCCAGCGCGGCACGATCCTCTTCACCGGCGCCACCGCCGGCCTGCGCGGCGCCTCGGGCTTCGCCGCCTTCGCCGGGGCCAAGCACGGCATCCGCGCCCTGGCCCAGAGCATGGCCCGCGAGCTGGGGCCGATGGGTCTGCACGTCGCCCACGTGGTGGTGGACGGCGCCATCGACACCGAGTTCATCCGCGAGACCTTCCCCGAGCGCTACAAGCTCAAGGACCAGGACGGCATCCTCGACCCCGAGCACATCGCCGACAGCTATTGGTATCTGCACTCCCAACCCAGGGATGCTTGGACTTTCGAACTGGATCTGCGCCCGTGGATCGAGCGCTGGTGATCCACCCATAACGACAACAACAAAGAGAGCCACTCATGAGCAAGAGCGTCGAGTTCTACTTCGACTTCGGCAGCCCGACTTCCTATCTGGCCTACACCCAACTGCCGAAGATCTGCGCCGAAACCGGCGCCGAGCTGGTCTATCGTCCGGTATTGCTGGGCGGCGTATTCCAGGCCACCGGCAACGCCTCGCCCATCGCCATCCCGGCCAAGGGCCGCTACACCCTGATCGACATGCTGCGCTTCGCCCGCCGCTACGGCGTGCCGCTGGAGATGAACCCGCATTTTCCGATCAACACCCTCACCCTGATGCGCGCCGCCACCGGCATCCAGATGCGCCAGCCGGAACGCTTCGAGGCGCTGCTGGCCTGCGTGTTCAAGGGCATGTGGGTGGACGCGCTGAACCTGGGCGACCCGGCCGTGCTCGGGCCACTGCTTGCCGAGGCGGGCTTCGATCCGCAGGCGCTGCTGGCACTGACCGCCGAGCAAGAAGTGAAGGATGCGCTCAAGGCCAACACCGAGGCGGCGATCAAGCGCGGGATGTTCGGCGCACCGACGATGTTCGTCAGTGACGAGATGTTCTTCGGCCAGGATCGCCTCGACTTCGTTCGCGAAGCCCTGGCGTAAAGCGGTTCGCGAGCAAGCTCGCTCCTACGAAGAGCGCACCCTGTAGGAGCGAGCTTGCTCGCGAACCCAAGGCCAGAACGGAAGCGAAACAACACCGTAGGGCGCTTAACCTGGAACAGGTTATCCGCCGGCTCCGGTCCGGCGGATAACGCTGGCGCGTTATGCGCCCTACTTTTGTTGCATTCACAGCGCCAGCACAGCCGACCGGCGCAGGCCGAAGAACTCCAGCTCGGCGAACAGCAGGACCACCAGCGCCTGCCCAATCACGAAGGCGTAACCCAAAGTGGTCGGCTGCACATAGCCGGTCACCAGCAAGGCTACGCTCTCCACCACCCACAGGCCGTTCAGCGCGATCACCGCCCAGACGCCGGTGCGGGACAGCGCCGGCTGGTTGCTCATCCAGTAGAGCACCAGCGCCAGCGGCAACAGCACGATGCCCGCCACCATCAGCAGGACGAAAGGCAGGTCAAACAGCTCGCCAAGCGGCTGCGCGGCCAGGGCCATCAGCAGGCCCATGGCGCCACCGGCGAGGGCGTCGATCTTCAAGGTAAGGCGAAGCAGCGGGGACGGTTGCAGCAGAGTCATGGCGAAGCTCCTTCAAGTGTCGCCACCGGTTGGCGGCGTGTGGCTGCAGAATCCGCCCGAGCCTGCCGCGCGTCGATTACCTGCCAGGTAATGGCCGTAATGAAGTGCAAGGTCTATCGTTCGATGCCATGAACAGTCCAGCCCAGAACAGCCCAACCCACCCCGTCGGCGCCCTGCTCCGCCAATGGCGCCAGCGCCGCCGACTCAGCCAGCTCGACCTCGCCTGCGACGCGGAGATTTCCACGCGCCACCTGAGCTTCGTCGAAACCGGACGCGCCCTGCCCAGCCGCGAGATGCTCCTGCATCTGGCCGAACAGCTGGACATTCCCCTGCGCGAACGCAACCGCCTGCTCAGCGCCGCCGGCTACGCCCCGGTGTATTCGGAAAAAGGCCTGGACGACCCGGCGCTGACAGTGGCGAAACAGGCCATCGACCAGTTGCTCAAGGCCCACGAGCCGAACCCGGCGATGGTGGTCGACCGCCACTGGAACCTGCTGGCGTCCAACCGCACGGTGGATATCTTCCTGATCGGCGTCGATCCGGAGCTGCTGCAACCGCCGATCAACGTGCTGCGCATGAGCCTCCACCCCAAGGGCCTGGCGCCGCGCATCCTCAATCTCGGAGCGTGGAAGGCGCACGTGGTGGAGCGCCTGCAGCACGACTTCGAGGCCAGCGGCGACCCGGCATTGGCGGCGTTGCGCGACGAAGTGGCGGCCTACCCGGCGCCGCCCTACGACGAGACGGCCAGCGGCGACATGGTGCTGATTCCGGTACAGTTGCAGACCGAACTGGGCGTGTGCAGCCTGATCGGCACCATCACGGTGTTCGGCACACCGGTGGACGTGACACTGTCGGAGCTGGCGCTGGAAACCTTCTTCCCCGCCGACCCCGACAGCGCGCGCATCCTGCGCCAGCTCAGCGGCACAGAATGAGCTGAATCAGGCGGTCGCCTTCTTTTCGCGGATGCAGGTGGGGCCGGCGCGCTCTTCCACGGCATGCCGCACGTCATCGCGCAGCCCCAGCAGGAAAGCCGCCTCGGCGGCGACGAACAGCGGGCCGACGATCAGCCCGGTGAGGTCATCGACGAACGCCGGTTTGCGGCCTTCGTACCAGTGGCCGACGAACTGGATGATCCAGCCGACCACGAACAGGCCGATGCCCCAGGCCAGCCAGGATGCGGTGGAGCCCGCGGCGAAGGCGGCCCCGCCCCAGAGCGAAAGCCCCAGCAACGCCGCCATCAGCACGCCGAAGCGCAGATCCAGGCGCAGGTAGAACACCACCGAGACCAGCGCCAGCAGTGTGGCGGGCGCAAGCGTCAGGCCGGCCAGCTCGAGGCCGGGGCGCGACAGCAGGGTGGCGATGGACAGGACGATCATCGGAATACCGATGAAGTGGCTGACGATATTCCGCCGGTCACGGTGGTAGGCGGCATATTGGGCAAGGTGATCGACGAGCGTTTTCATTGTTGTTCTCCCGCAAGGTGCTGGCATGATGGCGTTTGCGCGCTTTCCACCTCTGTCAGTTAGCCGACAAAGCCCATGACCGACGCCAAACCCTTCCTCCCCCGCCTCAACGAAGGCCGCTGGTTCCAGGCCCTGCCCGAAAGCCTGCGCCACGCGCTGTGCGCCGCCGCCCTGGTGCGCCGCCTACCGGCCGGGCAGCGGCTGTTCGCCCGTGGCGATGCGCCCTGCGGTCTGTATTGCGTGGTGGAAGGCGCGATCCGTGTCAGTGTGGTCGGCGAGAGCGGCAAGGAAGCGCTGCTGGCCCTGGTCGAGCCGCCCAACTGGTTCGGCGAGATCTGCCTGTTCGACGGCCAGCCGCGCACCCACGACGCCTACGCCGAGGGCGCCACCGTCCTCCTGCAGGTGCCCCTGGCGCCGCTGCAGGCCTTGCTGGCGCAACACCCGGAGTACTGGCGCGACTTCGCCCTGCTGATGAGCCACAAGCTGCGCATCACCTTTGCCGTGCTGGAGGAGCTGTCACTGCTGCCGGCCGCGCCGCGCCTGGCCCGGCGCCTGCTGATGATCGCCGAGGGCTACGGCGAGTCGGCCACCGCCAAGCGCGAGCTGCACCTGCCCCAGGACCAATTGGCGGCCATGCTGTCGCTGTCGCGGCAGACCACCAACCAGATCCTCAAGGAGCTGGAAGCTCAGGGCATCCTGCGCCTGAGCTATGGCGGCATCGAGATTCTCGACCGCGAGCGCCTGCGCCACGCCGCACATGCCTAAGCCTGCATCCTGACGAATCCTCCTTTTGGATGGTTGCAGAGGCACCGTTCAGCGCTAGCCTTGGAGTAGCTGCGACTCTGGCGCCAAGATGCCCACACCCCGACGCCTGGCGCGGCACACAATAACAACAAGGAAACGCCCGCCATGCTCCGAAAGCTCGATGTGCTTCGCGGTATTCTGCTGTGCTGTTTCGGACTCCTCGCTCTCACCGCCCAGGCCAACCTGCCCAGCGACGAACTGCAGCTGCAGACCTTGCAGGTCTACACCTGCCGCTCGATCAACAGCCTGCTGTTGCTGCGCGGCGAAGGCTTCCAGGAAGAACACGCCGCCCAACTGGAGAAAGACCTCGCCACGCTGGACCAGGCGGTCAAGACCTACCCCAAATCCGATGAGGCGCTGAAAAAAGCCCACGCCGCCTTCGTTACACAAATACGCAATGGCGTTTCCTACGGCCCCAAGGAAGAAGACCTGCCCTGGCGCTACAACCAGGAACTCAGCCGCGCCGTGCGCGACTTGTTGAGCCAGATCGAACGCTTCGTCCCCGCCAGCGCCGACGCCAGCCAGATTCCGCTATGGCAGTTGCCGGTACGGGTCGAATTCCTCGCCACCCAGTACCTGGGCCGCGCCTACCTGAGCGGGCTGGAACTGGCGCGCGAACAATCCCAGGAGTACCTGGGCCAGGACGAGCGCGTGCTGGTGCCGCTGCTGTCGCAGCGCATCGAGCAACTGCCGGACAGCGACGCGACCAAGAAGCTGCGCACCCGCTGGGAGTACCTGAGCAAGGCGCTGCAGGACATGAACAGCAGGAGCAACACCGTGGTCAGCGCCTCCGGCCGGCCCTGGGCGCCGATCATCGTCGAACGCAACGCCCGGGCGGTGTCCGGCCAGTTGATGCAGCTCAGCCAGCAATAAGGACTCAGGCCGGGACCGGCTCCGCCACGGGGGCCGGTACCAGGCGTTCCAGTTCGTCACGGTCCAGCTCGGCGGCCCGGCCGACCAGAAGCTCGTCCGGGGCGTGGGCGATCCTCGGGTCCTTGCCGGGATAGTCCAGCGAATGCAGGAAGTGGCGCAGGCAGTTCAGCCGCGCGCGCTTCTTGTCATCAGACTTGATCACCACCCAGGGCGCATCGGCGGTGTCGGTGTGGAAGAACATCGCCTCCTTGGCCTGGGTGTACTCGTCCCAGCGGTCCAGCGACTGGATGTCGATGGGCGACAGCTTCCAGTGCTTGAGCGGATCGTCGCGGCGCGAGACGAAGCGGCGCAGTTGCTCCTCGCGGCTCACCGAGAACCAGAACTTGAACAGGTGGATGCCGTTGCGTACCAGCATGCGCTCCAGCTCCGGGGTCTGCTGCATGAACTCCAGGTACTGGCGCGGCGAGCAGAAGCCCATGACCCGCTCGACGCCAGCGCGGTTGTACCAGGAGCGGTCGAAGAAGACGATCTCGCCAGCGGTGGGCAAATGCTGGACGTAGCGCTGGAAGTACCATTGCCCGCGTTCGGCGTCGCTGGGTTTCTCCAGCGCCACGACGCGGGCGCCGCGCGGGTTCAAGTGCTCCATGAAACGCTTGATGGTGCCGCCCTTGCCGGCGGCGTCGCGGCCCTCGAAGAGCACGACGATGCGCTGGCCGGTTTCCTTCACCCAGCTCTGCACCTTCAGCAGTTCGACCTGCAGCTGCGCCTTCTGCTTCTCGTAGGCCTTGCGCTGCAGGCGGGTGCGGTAGGGGTAGCCGGCGGGCAGCTCGGCGGACGTGGAGTCCTCGTTGCTGCCGCGCGGAGCCATGGCCACGGTCAGCGCCACCGGTCCGTGGCTTTGCGCGCGGATGTCCTCGCCACCGGCGGTGGGGGTATGGGCGGGAAGGGGCTTGTTGGCGTCGGGCTGCGGCATGGTCTCCTCCTGTGAGACGGGGTCGGCCCTCCACTGTGCAATCCGCATCGCGGGCCCTCGTTGACCCGCATCAACGCCTTACAACCAGCCTTTGTACTTGAACCAGTAGTACGGAATGATCGCCGAGACCACCATCGCCACCAGCGCCATCGGGTAGCCGGCCATCCAGGCCAGCTCCGGCATGTGCTGGAAGTTCATGCCGTACACGGTGCCCACCAGCGTCGGCGGCAGGAACAGCACGGCGGCGATGGAGAACACCTTGATGATGCTGTTCTGCTCGATGTTGATCAGGCCGAGGGTGGAATCGAGCAGGAAGGTGATCTCCGCCGACATCTTCGACTGGTACTCGCTCAGCGAGCGCACGTCGCGCTCCACCGACTTCATGCCCAGCTTGGTCTCCTCGCTGATCCAGCCGTTGCTGCCCTGGCGGAAGTAGGACAGCGGCCGGCTGATGCTCAGCAGGCTTTCGTTGAGTTTGGAGAGCAGCGAGTTGCCCCGCCCCAGCTGCTTGACGATGCCCTGCAGGTCCGTCTTGCCGCCACTGGCCTGGCCTTCCTGGAAAATGCCGTTGGACAGCGAATCGAGTTGTTGCTGTACCGTCTCCAGCACGTCGGCGATGCGGTCCACCACGCTGTCCATCAGGGTCACGAACAACTGGTCGCTCTTGCCCTGGCAGCCGCCGCGCTGGGTGCGCGCCTCGAATGTGCGGAAGGCCAGCAGGTCGGTGTAGCGCACCGTCACCAGCCAGTGCGGGGTCAGCACGCAGGTGACTTCCGAGGTACTCGGCTTGTGCTCGCGGATGCCGCCGACCACGGTGGTGGTCATATACAGCGCGCCGTTGCTCTCGTAGAAACGTGAAGAGTCCTCGATCTCGGCCATTTCCTCGCGGGTCGGCACATCCACCGCGATGATCGACTCCAACAGCTGCTCCTCTTCCAGCGTGGGCTGGAACAGGTCGATCCACAGGGTGTCCTTGGGCATGCCGTGGCATTCGCTGCCGTTGTGGCGCACCAGGCGGTCGCCGACGAGGGTGTAATAGGTGATCATGTCGCCCGACAGTCCTTCTACAAGCCGAAGTTGCCCGCAGGTTGGCCAACTTCCCGCCGCTTCACAAGCCCATCGGAGAGCAACGTGATGACCGACCACGACGATGGCGAAGAGTCCTTCGCCGAAGACACCCTGATCCAGGCCATCGAAAACCAGATCGAGAGCGAGAGCCCGCCGGCCGCCCGCGCGGTGTTCAACAAGCTCACCCTGGTCGGCTACGAGCGCGAGGATGCGCTGCACCTGATGGCCCTGGTGCTCGCCCACGAAATCGAGGCCATGCTGGCCGACGACCGCGCCTTCGACGGCGCGTGGTACGAGCAGGCCCTGCGCGCGCTGCCGACCCTGCCCGACGGTACCGAGGCATAAGAGCGCTTGCCGAACCGGTCGGACTTGAGACTAAACTGAGGCCTCACTGACCATTGGGAGTTGCGCGTATGGCTTTCACCAAAGATATGGTTGCGGAACTGGATCTGCTGGCACTCTTCGATCTGGAGAACAGCCAGGCGGGATTGAAAGTCCACCACGACGCCTCGCGGGACACCGTCGCGGCCGCCGAACGCCTGCACGCCAAGGGGCTGATCGACAAACCCGACGGCGGCTACCTGACCAGCCTGGGTCTCGACGCCGCCGAGCATGCCCAAGTCCTGCTGGGCATCCTGCGCAGCTGATCTCAAGATTCGCCATGAGCGGGCGATAACCTGGCAAATTTCCGGGCGCCGCACACCCTGATGCGGCGCCGTTGGCCAGGCCGTAGTACGCCATGACGCTCACCCCCGAGATTCGCCCGGACATCGACGACGGCATCGACCGCAAGGTATTGGCGCAGTTGCGCCAGCGCTTCCTGAAGGTCAATGCCGGCCGCCTGCGGCGCGCCAGCGAAGCGCTGTCCACCCGCCAGCAACTGGTGTTGAAGCTGCTGCCGCTGCTGCTGGACGTGAACCATCCACTGCTGCCCGGCTATGTGTCGGCGGCAACGCCGGCGGGCCTGTCCAACTTCGTCCCGGACGACGAGTTGCTCGCCGAAGCCCAGCGCCTGACCCGCTCCTTCAGCTACAAGCCGCGCCGCGGCGACCCGCCGTTGCCGATCCACGGCCTGTTCCTGATGGGCAGCCTGGGCACCGTCGCCCAGGCCGAGCAGAGCGACCTGGACCTGTGGGTCTGCCACGCCTCCGATCTTTCCCCGCAGGAACTGAGCGAACTGCGCCGCAAGTGCGACCTGCTGGAACAGTGGGCCGCGACCCAGGGCGCCGAGGTTCACTGCTTCTTCATCGAGCCGCAGCGCTTCACCCAGGGCGCGCGCGATACCCGCCTGACCTCCGACGACTGCGGCACCAGCCAGCACTACCTGCTGCTCGACGAGTTCTACCGCACCGCCATCTGGCTCGGCGGGCGCACGCCGTTGTGGTGGCTGGTGCCGGTCTATGACGAAGGCCGCTACGCGCAGTACTGCCAGACGCTGCTGAGCAAGCGTTTCATCCGCGCCGAAGATGTCCTCGACCTCGGCCACCTGGCGCGCATCCCGCCCGGCGAGTTCATCGGCGCGGGCATGTGGCAGCTGTTCAAGGGCATCGAGTCGCCCTACAAGTCGGTGCTCAAGCTGCTGCTCACCGAGGTCTACGCCAGCGAGCACCCGAACGGCGCCTGTCTGAGCCTGCGCTACAAGCAGGCGATCTACGCCGGGCGGCTCGATGAGGACGAGCTCGATCCCTACGTGATGCTCTACCGGCGCCTGGAGGAATACCTTTCGGCGCGCGGCGAGCGGGAGCGCCTGGAGCTGATCCGCCGCTGCCTTTACCTGAAGGTCGGCAAGAAACTCAGCCGCCCGCCGCGCCAGGGCCACAAGAGCTGGCAGCGCAAGCTGATGGAGCGCCTGTCCGCCGAGTGGAACTGGGACAGCCGCACCTACGGGCTGCTCGACAGCCGCAGCCAGTGGAAGGTCCGCCAGGTGCTGCTGGAGCGCCGCGCGCTGGTCAACGAGCTGACCCACAGCTACCGCTTCCTCTCCCAGTTCGCCCGCCTGCAGCAGGCCGCCAGCGGCATCGACCCGCGCGACCTGAGCGTGCTCGGCCGGCGCCTGTACGCCGCCTTCGAGCGCAAGGCCGGCAAGGTCGAGTTCATCAACCCGGGCATTGCCCCGGACGTCGCCGAAGACATCCTCACCCTCGCCCAGCTGCCCGCCGAAGCCAGCAAGCCGCCGTACTGGGCGCTGTTCAGCGGCAGCCTGTCACTGCAGGAAATGGCCGACTTCGCCCCGCTGCGCCGCGCCCGCGACCTGATGGAGCTGCTGGCCTGGAGTCATCGCAATGGCGTGATCGACGCCACCACGCGCCTGTCCCTGCAACCGGGCGCCAGCGACCTCAGCGAATTCGAACTGCAGAACCTGCTGGGCTGCCTGCAGCAGGCCTTCCCGCTGCCGCTCGCCGACGTGCCGGAAAGCGCCCTGCTGCGCAGCAGCGTGCCGGCGCAGACGCTGATCCTGGTGAACGTCGGCCTCGACCCGTTGCGCCAGCACAGCCAGATGAACGTGCACATGACCACCGAGCGCACCGACTCCCTCGGCTACTCCGGCGTGCGCGACAACCTGGTGCTGACCCTCGACCAGATCACCCTGAACAGCTGGAACGAGCTGGTGGTCAGTCGCTTCGCCGGTCCCCACGCGTTGCTCGACTGCCTGCGCGACATCCTCAACGGCCTGCCGACCGACGCCCCGCCGCCGCGCCTGCTGGTGCGCTGCTTCTGCCGCAACCGCGCCGTCGCCATCGCCCAGCGCGTGGAAGACCTGATCCGCGATGCCCACGGACAACTCGCCAGCGGGCGCGGCGGACGCTTCCTGCTGCAGGTGCGGCAGCACTTCCACCTGCTGCAACTGACCCCGGGCGACGTCAGCCACCGGGTGGTGGAAGGGATGTCGGCGCTGATCGAACACCTGGGCGACACCCAGCAAGACAACGGCGTCCTGCAACTGGACCGGCATGCGCTGGAAGGCGAGGACCTGGCGCTGATCCTGCCGCTGGGCCGGGCCAACTGCGTGCAGGTGTTCTATCGCCTGGACGAAGGGACCGCCGAGATCAGCGTCCTCGACGAACGCAATGCGCTCTGGCGCCGTCGTCAGGCCTACGACAACGAGGAAAGCCTGCTGCTACCGCTGCAACGCTTCCTGCAATCGGTGCAGTACCGGCGCAATGCGCTGCTGCCGCTGGTCGAAGGCCAACGCACGGTGGGCGCGGAGATACTCTTCTACGAGGTCCTGCCCAACGGCCACCAGCGCGCGCAGCGGATCGAGCGGCGCACCGCCCCGCAGGCACTGGAAGCGATGCCGTACTACAACGTGCAGGCGATCATCGAGCCAGGCGACGGGCAACGCGCCCGCACCACGCTGTACTGCAACCACCGCGAATTCTCCGAGTTGGAGTACGGCGACGGGCTGTTCCAGGCGGTGGCCCGGCACATCCTCAGCCAGCGCAGCGGCCAGGAGCGCTACCCCTGCTACATCACCGACCTCGACCTGACGGCGATGCAGGAAGGCGGCGAGCTACAGACGGTGCATTTCCTGCGTTACAAGCAGAGCCTGGAGCTGGCTCTGAACCGGGCGTTGGCCGAGGCCTGAGTGGCCGCGGCGCGAAACGCCCGGAGGCGGGGTCTTCAGAGACTGAACGCTCAGCGGTCGAAATCGCCGGCAGCCTCGGGCTGGTATTCCACTTCCAGCAGGGTCAGATTCAGGGTCTTGCCGCTGGGCGCCGGCCAATCGATGCTCTGGCCGGTGGTCAGGCCCAGCAGCGCGGTGCCCACCGGGGCGAGGATCGATACCTTGCCTTCGCCGCCGGCGTCGGCCGGGTAAACCAGGGTCAGGTGGTATTCCTTGCCGCTGCCTTCCTCGCGGCAGCGCACGGTGGAGTTCATCGTGACCACGCCCGGCGGTACCTCGTCGTGGCCGACGACCGTGGCACGGGCCAGTTCAGCCTCCAGCGCCTCGGCAGCGGGACCGTACTCATCCAGGCTGTCGAGCAGGCGCTCCAGACGTTGCAGGTCGAGTCGGGTAACGGTGATGGGTGTCGTGGTCATGATGGTTGGCAGTCTCCTTACAGGAGAGCCCCGGACGCTCGCGCGCTCGGGGCCCTGGTTCTCTGGTATCGAAAGCTAGTGACTACTGAAAGCGTTCTGGAATTCGAAAAATGAAAAACCCCGCCCTAAGGCGGGGTTTTTCCGGACACTAACACAGCACAGAAAATAAGCAACACCGACCAGTCACCACTTCGGTGCGGGGTTGTTTCGGCGCTTTTCGCAGTCCGCCAGGATCGTCCGGCGCCGCTCGTTGTCCGCTGCGCCCCACTCCAGGATCTCGCCCAGAGTGCGGCCGCAGCCCAGGCAGATGTCCGCCTCGTCCAGGCAACAGCGCCGGCAGCAGGGCGAGGCGACCCTCGCCTGCGGCTCAGATTCCGGGGAAGTCGACATCCTCGCCCGCCTGCTCCAGCGTGGCGCGGTTGAGCAGCGCACCCAGCGGCTCGCGGGTGCTGTCGCTGATCCACAGCGAGCCGGATTCGTCGTAGTCGAAGTGGAAGCCACCGGAGCGCGCCGCCACCCACAGCTGGCGCAGCGCCGGCTGGCGGCTGAGGATCAGCTGGGTGCCGTTCTCGAAGCGCACGGTCAGCACGCCGCTGGAGTTCTCCAGGTCCACGTCCAGGTCGCTGTCGTCGAAGGCGTCCTCCACCGTCACCTGTACGGCATCCACCAGGTCATGGAAGCGGGCTTCGCTCAAAGTGCTCATGCATCGTCCTCGGGATCGGTCAAAGGCACCAGTTTACGCCGGTATTGGCCCAGACTCTGCCCCGTCCAGCGCCGGAATGCGCGAGCGAGCGAGCCGGCCTCGCTGAAACCCAGCAGATAGGCGAGGTCGGCGCTGTCCAGCGCCGGGTCGCGCAGGTAGTGCAGCACCAATTGCTGGCGGGTTTCGTCCACCAGCTGGCTGAATGACAGGCCAGTATCGCGCAGCCGCCGCTGCAGCGTGCGGGGGCTCAGCGCCAGTGTCTGCGACAGGCGCTCGAGGTCCGCGCCCTGCTCCGGCAACTGGCGCGCCAGCTCCAGGCGAGCGCGGTCGAGCACGCTGTCGCCCTTGTTGATCTCCGCCAGCAGGCGCTCGGCGTAGGCGTCCAGGGTGCGCCGCACCTCGGCGTCGGCCTGGCCCAGCGGCAGCGCCAGCAGGCGTTTGGGGAAGACCAGGGCGTTGTCCGGCTGATCGAACAGCACCGGGCAGCGGAAGATGCGCTGATGCTCGCGGGTGTCGGCCGGCGCGCCGTGGCGGAAGCGCACCTCGAAGGGCGCCTCGTCCACACCGCTGACCCAATGGCCGAAGCTGACCCAGCCGGCCAGGGTCTCCTCGCTCATCTGTCGCTGCTGTTGCGGCAGCAGCGGCTCCCAGCTGTGCTTTACCAGGGCTTCGCAGCCCGCGCGCGGCGGTTCGTCGGCCAGTTCCACGCGACCCAGGTTGCCCACCAGCGCGGCGTAGCGAGCCTGGCGATGCAACGCATCGGCGAGGGTCGCGCAACTCATGATCAGGTAGCCCAGCACCCCGTAGTAGCCCGGGCGCACCGCCTCGCCCAGGTGCAGGCCGAGGTTGTCGTCGCCGCTGAGCCGCACGCCAGCGCCGACCAGTTCCAGGTACGCGCTGGCAGCGATGCGCTGATCGCGCTGGGCGAGGATCGAAGGCTCCAGGTGCACCGTCGCCAGCAGCTGCGCAGGCTCTACGCCCTGGCGCTGCAGATGCTCCACGAGGCCCTGCAGGTAGGCCACCGATACCGAACTGGGCAGGGGATCGCGATAGTCCATCGAGCTTTCCGTTTTTTGCCCGCATCATAGGGCCAGTTGCCCGCCCGGCGCGACCCGCAAGCCCCGCCGGGCGGGAGCCCGCTCGAATAGGCAAGCCGGCGGGGGGTCGGTATACTCCGGTCCAATTGACGCTTTATTACAAGGATTCCGCCATGAAGCGACTGCTGCTTCCCTTCGTCGCGCTGGCCGTGCTGACCGCCGCGCTGGCCGGCTGCGGCCAGAAAGGCCCGCTGTACCTGCCGGACGACGAGAAGGCCAAGAGCGAACACAGCAAGGACCGCTACGGTCTCTGAGGGTAGCTCCCATGGACGCCTTCTCCGTCCGCGACGGGCAACTGTTCGCGGAGGACGTGCCGTTGTCGGCGATCGCCGAGCGCTTCGGCACGCCGACCTACGTCTATTCCCGCGCGCACCTGACGCAGCAATACCGCGCCTACGCTGACGCCCTGGCGGGCGTGCCGCATCTGGTGTGCTTCGCGGTCAAGGCCAACTCCAACCTCGCCGTGCTGAACGTGCTGGCGCGCCTGGGCGCGGGCTTCGACATCGTCTCCCGTGGCGAACTGGAGCGCGTGCTGGCCGCCGGTGGCGATCCGGCGAAAGTGGTGTTCTCCGGTGTCGGCAAGACCCGCGAGGACATGCGCCGAGCCCTGCAGGTCGGCGTGCACTGCTTCAATGTCGAATCCGAGGTGGAGCTGGAACGCCTGCAGGCGGTTGCCGCCGAACTGGGCGTGAAGGCGCCGGTGTCCCTGCGGGTCAACCCGGACGTCGACGCGCAGACCCACCCGTACATCGCCACGGGCCTGAAGGAAAACAAGTTCGGCATCGCCATCGACGCCGCCGAGGCGGTCTACGCCCGCGCCGCGCAGCTGCCGAACCTGGACGTGATCGGCGTCGATTGCCACATCGGCTCGCAGCTGACCAGCCTGGAACCCTTCCTCGACGCCCTCGACCGCCTGCTGGCGCTGGTGGATCGCCTCGCCGCGCGCGGCATCGCCATCCGCCACCTGGACCTGGGTGGCGGCCTCGGCGTGCGCTACCGCGATGAAACGCCGCCTGCGCCTGCCGAGTACATCCGCGCCCTGCGCGAGCGCCTGGGCAACCGCCCGCTGGCGCTGGTGTTCGAGCCGGGCCGCAACATCGCCGCCAACGCCGGCGTGCTGCTGACCCGCGTCGAGTACCTGAAACACACCCAAGACAAAGACTTCGCCATCGTCGATGCGGCGATGAACGACCTGATCCGCCCGGCGCTGTACCAGGCCTGGATGGACGTGACCCCGGTCGTCGCCCGTGACGGCGAAGCACGCACCTACGACCTGGTCGGGCCGATCTGCGAAACCGGCGACTTCCTCGCCAAGGACCGCAGCCTCGCCCTGGAAGAAGGTGACCTGCTGGCCGTTCGTTCGGCCGGCGCCTATGGTTTCGTGATGAGTTCCAACTACAACACCCGGGGCCGCGCCGCCGAGGTGCTGGTGGATGGCTCGGCCGCGCACGAAGTGCGTCGCCGCGAGACACTACAAGAGCTGTTCGCCGGCGAAAGCCTGCTGCCGGACTGAGGCCGAGACGACGATGCTTCTGCGCTTTACCAAGATGCATGGGCTGGGCAATGACTTCATGGTCCTGGACCTGGTCAGCCAGCACGCCCATGTGCAACCACGCCACGTGAAACAGTGGGGCGACCGCAATTTCGGGGTCGGTTTCGATCAGTTGCTGATCGTTGAGCCGCCGAGCACGCCGGAGGCGGATTTCCGCTACCGCATCTTCAACTGCGACGGCACCGAGGTCGAACAGTGCGGCAACGGCGCGCGCTGCTTTGCCCGCTTCGTGGTCGACAAGCGCCTGACGGTGAAGAAGACCATCCGCGTGGAAACCAAGGGCGGGATGATCGAACTGACCATCACCAACGATGGCCAGGTCACCGTGAACATGGGCGCGCCGCGCCTGGCGCCCGAGCAGGTGCCGTTCCAGGCCGACGCCGAGGCGCTGAGCTACGGCGTCGAAGTGGACGGCCAGAGTTACCAGCTGGCGGCGATCTCCATGGGCAACCCGCACGGCGTGCTGCGCGTGGATGACGTGGACAGCGCCCCGGTGCGCACGCTGGGGCCGAAACTCGAAATCCATGAAAGCTTCCCGCAGAAGGCCAACATCGGCTTCCTGCAGGTGGTCGACCCGCACCAGGCGCGCCTGCGCGTCTGGGAGCGCGGCGTCGGCGAGACCCTCGCCTGCGGCACCGGCGCCTGCGCGGCGGCGGTCGCCGGAATCCGCCAGGGCTGGCTGCAATCGCCGGTACAGATCGAGCTTCCCGGCGGACGGTTGTCCATCGAGTGGGCAGGACCGGGTCAGCCCGTTATGATGACCGGGCCCGCGGTGCGGGTGTTCGAAGGCCAGGTACGTCTATAAGGCCTGTTTCCAACGCCGCATGAACAGGCGCAGGCAATAAACCGGGACGCTTATGACCGATACTCCGCAGGAACCCACCGTTACCCTCGAAGCCGACCAGGTCGCCGACTATCTTCGTCGGCACCCGGAATTCTTCGTCGACCATGACGAGCTGATCCCGGAGATGCGCATTCCGCACCAGCCGGGCGATGCCGTGTCGCTGGTGGAACGCCAGGTGCGCCTGCTGCGCGAGCGCAACATCGAGATGCGCCATCGCCTGTCGCAGCTGATGGACGTGGCCCGCGACAACGACCGGCTGTTCGACAAGACCCGCCGCCTGGTGCTCGACCTGCTCGACGCCACCAGCCTGGAAGACATCGTCAGCACCGTGGAAGACAGCCTGCGCCACGAATTCCAGGTGCCCTACGTCAGCCTGATCCTGTTCAGCGACAACAACCTGCCGGTGGGCCGCTCGGTGAGCAGCGCCGAGGCGCACCAGGCCATCGGCGGCCTGCTGTCGGGCGGCAAGACCGTCTGCGGCGTGCTGCGCCCCCACGAGCTGGCCTTCCTGTTCTGCGAAGACGAACGCGAGCAGGTCGGCTCCGCCGCCGTGGTGCCGCTGACCTTCCAGGGTCTGCACGGCGTGCTGGCGATCGGCAGCCCCGACCCGCAGCACTACAAGAGTTCGCTGGGCACCCTGTTCCTCGGCTACGTCGCCGAAGTCCTCGCGCGCACCCTGCCGCGCTTTTCCACGCCGCTGCGGTCGGTTCGATAACAGCAGCGGCACGCCTCACGCTGTAAGCTGCAAGAGGACAGCCTGTACTTGGAGCTGACGCTTGAAGCTTGAAGCCGACATCGACGCCTACCTGGAACACCTGCGCAGCGAGCGCCAGGTGTCCTCCCACACGCTCGACGGTTACCGCCGCGACCTGACGCGCCTGGCATCCCTCTGCGAAAAAGCCTCGCTCAGCGACTGGCCGGCACTTCAGGTGCGGGACCTGCGCCTGTTCGTCGCCCGCCTGCACCAGCAAGGCCTCGCCAGCCGCAGCCTGGCGCGCCTGCTGTCGGCCACCCGCGGGCTGTTCCAGTACCTGATTCGTGAAGGCCGCTGCCGGCACAATCCCGCCGACGGCCTGTCCGCGCCCAAGGGCGCGCGCAAGCTGCCGCGCACCCTCGATACCGACCGCACTGCACAACTGCTCGACGGTGGTGTCGAGGACGACTTCATCGCCCGCCGCGACCAGGCCGTGCTGGAGCTGTTCTATTCCTCCGGCCTGCGCCTGTCCGAGCTGGTCGGCCTGGACCTGGAGTGGCTCGACCTCAAGGAAGGCCTGGTGCGCGTGCACGGCAAGGGCAACAAGGTGCGCGAACTGCCCGTGGGCCGCGCCGCGCGACAGGCCATCGAAGCCTGGCTGCCGTTGCGGGCGCTGGCCTCGCCGCAGGACAACGCGGTGTTCATCGGCCGCAGCGGCAAGCGCCTGACCCCACGCGCCATCCAGCTGCGAGTGCGCGAAGCCGGCGTGCGCGAGCTGGGCCAGCACCTGCATCCACACATGCTGCGACACTCCTTCGCCAGCCATATGCTGGAGTCGTCCCAGGACCTGCGTGCCGTACAGGAGCTGCTCGGCCACGCCGACATTGCCACCACGCAGATCTACACCCACCTGGATTTCCAACACCTCGCCACGGTCTACGACCAGGCGCACCCACGGGCGCGCCGCAAGCACGATGGCGAGCCGGGAGCTGAAGAATGAGTATCCGTCTGGTCACCTTCGACCTCGATGACACGCTGTGGGACGTCGCCCCGGTGATGAACAGCGCGGAAGCCACCCTGCGCGAATGGCTGGCGGTGAACGCCGCACAACTGGGCCCGGTGCCCATCGAACACCTGTGGGCGATCCGCTCGCGCCTGCAGGGCGAAGACCCGATGCTCAAGCACCGCCTGAGCGAACTGCGTCGGCGCATCCTGTTCCACGCGCTGCTCGACGCCGGTTATCCACAGGCCGAGGCGGGTGACCTGGCCGAAGCCGGCTTCCAGACCTTCCTCCACGCGCGGCACCAGGTGGCGCTGTTCCCCGAGGTGCATCCGACGCTGGAGCGGCTGGCCAACCAGTTCATCCTAGGCGTGCTCACCAACGGCAATGCCGACGTGCGCCGCCTGGGCCTGGCCGACTACTTCCAGTTCGCCCTGTGCGCAGAGGAGCTGGGGGTTGGCAAGCCGGACCCGCATCCGTTCCAGGAAGCGCTCAAGCGCGGTGGCGTGGCGGCGGAGCAGGCCGTGCACATCGGCGACCATCCCAGCGATGACATCGCCGGGGCGCGGCGCGCCGGCATGAAGGCGGTCTGGTTCAATCCGGGGCGCAAGGACTGGGATGGCGAAGAGGCGCCCAGCGCGATCATCCACAACCTGGCGGAGCTGCCGGGGGTGCTCGCGAAGCTGTAAGGCCGTCACGCGACCGTAGGGCGTACAACCGTTCGCGGTTGTACGCCGATACACCCTGATTGCCAGCTGGCGGGTGGGTTGAGTTCGAAGCGCTCGGTAAGAGACTTCCGGGCTGGAGTCCGCGCGGCCGGAAACCAAGGTCAAACGGCGTATAACGTCGAACGTTATACGCCCTACGCTCCTGACGGCGACAACTCTACGAGTTCCATGAAAAAGCCCCGCCACTCCCTCTCGGGAATGGCGGGGCTTTTTCATGTCGCGTCAGATATCAGATAGGGCGGCTGCCGTATTTGCTATCCGGCTTCTTGGGCGGATCGGCGACCACGTTGGGTTCGATCTCCTGCACCTTGCCACCGCGATTGAGGAACTCCTCCATCGCCTTGGCCAGGGCATCGCGTTCCTTCTGCTTGGCTTCGACCGAGGGCAGTTCCTCTTCCTCTACCGCGGCCTTGGCTTTCTTGCCGCCACCGGAAGAAGAAGGGGCTTCATCCCCATCGTTGCCTTCGGCTTCACCATCGTCAGCCGCGGCGAGTTCCTCGCCATCGTCCTCATCGGCGCCGTCCAGCTCGTCCTGTTCCAGTTCTTCGTCGCTCATTGTTCAACCTCTGTGGTGCTGCAAAGCACGTTAGTTATAGCCCAGCTGCGCGCTTTGACGAACGCAGCTGGAAAAAATTCACACAAGCTCGCCCTGCCAGGTCGCCAGTATCCTGCGCGGGCCCCCGTGGTCACGGTGCTCGCCGAGATAGATACCTTGCCAGACGCCCATTGCCAAGTGGCCATCCTGTATCGGCAGGGTCAGCTGGCAGCCCAGCAGGCTGGCCTTGAAGTGCGCCGGCAGATCGTCCGGGCCTTCGTAGTCATGTTCGTAACCGCCCTCGCCCTGCGGCACCAGGCGATTGAAGAATCGCTCGAAGTCGCGGCGCACCGAGGGATCGGCATTCTCGTTCACCGTCAGCGACGCCGAGGTGTGCTGCAACAGCAGGTGCAGCAGGCCGACACGGCACTTCGCAAGCTCCGGCAACGCGGCCAGGACCTCGTCAGTGACCAGGTGGAAACCTCGCGAACGAGGGCGCAGGGTGATGGATTTCTGCTGCCACATGGCGGGCTCTCCTCCGTCGGGAACGGTGATGCGCGCGCATTCTAGCGTGATGCTCAAAAAAACAAAGGGCGCCCGTAGGCGCCCTTCGTCGAACTTGCGCGAACCCTTACAGGTTGTAGCCGCGCTCGTTGTGCAGGGAGAGGTCCAGACCCATGGTTTCCTCTTCCTCGCTGACGCGCAGGCCCATGAGCAGGTCCAGCACCTTGAGGATCACGAAGCTGACGATCGCGGTGTAGACGATGGTGAAGGCCACACCCTTGAACTGGATGAACAGCTGGGCGCCGATGTCGGTCACGGTGCCGAAGCCGCCCAGGGCAGGCGCGGCGAACACACCGGTGAGCAGGGCGCCGACGATGCCGCCGACCGCATGCACGCCGAAGGCGTCCAGGGAATCGTCGTAGCCGATGGCGCGCTTGAGGCTGGTGGCGGCGAAGAAGCAGATCACGCCGGCAGCCAGGCCGATCACGATGGCGCCCATCGGGCCGCAGGTACCGGCGGCCGGGGTAACGGCGACCAGGCCGGCAACCACGCCGGAGGCGATGCCCAGGGCGCTCGGCTTACCGTGGGTGATCCACTCGGCGAACATCCAGCCCAGGGCAGCGGCGGCGGTGGCGATCTGGGTGACCAGCATGGCCATGCCGGCAGTGCCGTTGGCGGCAGCAGCGGAACCGGCGTTGAAGCCGAACCAGCCCACCCACAGCAGCGCCGCGCCGACCAGGGTGTAGCCCAGGTTGTGCGGTGCCATGGCGGCATTCGGGTAGCCCTTGCGCTTGCCCATCACCAGAGCGGCGACCAGGCCCGCGACACCGGCGTTGATGTGCACCACGGTGCCACCGGCGAAGTCCAGCACGCCCCAGTCCCACAGCAGACCGCCGTCACCGCTCCACACCATGTGGGCGATCGGCGCGTAGACCAGGGTGAACCACAGCGCGGTGAAGATCAGCAGGGCGGAGAACTTCATGCGCTCGGCGAAGGCACCGACGATCAGCGCCGGGGTGATGATCGCGAAGGTCATCTGGAACATCACGAACACGCTTTCGGGGAACAGCGCGGCGGCGGACGTCAGACCGGTGTTGGTCAGGCCGCTGAGGAAGGCCTTGTCCAGGCCACCGACGAAGGAGGCGAAGTTGACCACGCCCTTTTCCATGCCGACGGTGTCGAAGGCCAGGCTGTAGCCGTAGACGACCCAGAGGATGCTGATCAGCGCGGTGATCGCGAAGCACTGCATCATGATCGACAGGACGTTCTTGGCGCGCACCATGCCGCCGTAGAACAGGGCCAGACCGGGGATGGTCATCAGCAGCACCAGCGCGCTGGAAATCAGCATCCAGGCGGTGTCACCGCTGTTCAGGACGGGGGCCGCGGCTTCGTCAGCCAGGGCCAGTCCGGGCATTGCGAGAGGCAATAGGGCGCCTAGCCCTGCGTATTTGCGCAGAGTCATTGTTGTTTCTCCTGGGGCGTGGGGTTCGGTGTGGGCTTGGCTTAGATCGCGTCGGTGCCGGTTTCGCCGGTACGGATACGAATGGCCTGTTCCAGGTTTACGACAAAGATCTTGCCGTCACCGATTTTCCCGGTGTTGGCGGCCTTGGTGATGGCTTCGATAACACGATCCAGTTGGTCATCGGCGATGGCGACGTCGATCTTCACCTTGGGCAGGAAGTCGACGACGTATTCCGCGCCACGGTACAGCTCGGTGTGGCCCTTCTGCCGGCCGAAGCCCTTGACTTCGGTCACAGTGATGCCCTGCACGCCGATCTCGGACAGCGACTCACGAACGTCGTCCAGCTTGAACGGCTTGATGATGGCTGTGACTAGCTTCATGTAACTCTCTCCCGTGTTTTGGTGGACCCGCCCCAGGAAGAACGAACCCGGGGACAAGTCTAAGCGCAGTGTCTGGCTTTTGTAATGCGCCGGCCGCCCTACCTCAGCACTCCGACTGCCTTGATCGAAGCAATCCACCGCCTCGCCTGCAGCACCGGAACTGCATCGGTGCACGCCATGCATGCCCCAAAGCATGAACCTTGCCAGCTCGGTGAAATGCCCGTGCTTTCAGCCACTTGCTGGAAGTCCGGGGCTTCTGGCCAATCGCCAGTGGCCATCGGGCGCACCGAAAGCGCGCACGCGCAGCGGGCATACTGCTCAAAAAGCGTGCAATCCCCCGCCCCGCTGCCAGTGCTGGCTGCGTGATAGACTGCGCTCTGATTCAATCCGGAACCCATGAACCATGCTGCCGCCCAAAGCCTTCCTCGATGCCATCAGCCAACAAGCCGGACGCCTGTTCGGCGGCGAATCGCCCCTGCCGAAGGCCGAGCTGGAAGCCCAGTTCAAGGTTCTGATGCAGAGCGCCTTCAGCAAGCTCGACCTGGTCAGCCGTGACGAGTTCGACAGCCAGATGGTGGTACTCGCCCGCACCCGCGCCCGCCTCGAAGCACTGGAAGCCAAGGTCGCGGAAATGGAAGCCAAGCTCTCGCCGCCCGCCGAGGCCCCGGCCGAACACGCCGAATAAGCCCCACCGGCGGGGCGGCATGTGATCAAGGAGTGATCCATGTCCCTCGCCATCGTCCACAGCCGCGCCCAGGTCGGCGTCGAAGCGCCCGGCGTTACCGTCGAGGCGCACCTGGCCAACGGCCTGCCGTCGCTGACCCTGGTCGGCCTGCCCGAAGGCGCGGTGAAAGAGAGCAAGGACCGCGTGCGCAGCGCCCTGCTCAACTCAGGTTTCGACTTCCCCGCCCGCCGTATCACCCTCAATCTTGCCCCGGCTGATCTGCCGAAAGATGGCGGGCGCTTCGACCTGGCCATCGCCCTGGGCATCCTCGCCGCCAGCGGACAGCTCGCCGATGCCGGTGGCCTGGATGACCTGGAATGCCTGGGCGAACTGGCGCTCTCCGGCACCCTGCGTCCGGTGCCGGGCGTGTTGCCCGCCGCCCTGGCCGCCCGCGCCGCCGGGCGGGCGCTGGTGGTGCCGAAGGAGAATGCCGAGGAAGCCAGCCTCGCCAGTGGGCTGACGGTCTATGCGGTCGGCCATCTGCTGGAGCTGGCCGCGCACTTCAGCGGCCAGGAACGCCTGCGGCCCTACGAGGCGAACGGCCTGCTGCGCAGCACGCCGCCCTACCCCGACCTGGCCGACGTACAGGGCCAGACAGCCGCCAAGCGCGCCCTGCTGGTGGCTGCAGCCGGCGCGCACAACCTGTTGCTCAGCGGCCCGCCCGGCACCGGCAAGACACTGCTGGCCAGCCGCCTGCCCGGCCTGATGCCGCCGCTGGATGAAGACGAGGCCTTGCAGGTGGCGGCGATCCATTCCGTGGCCGGTCGCGGGCCGCTGACCCACTGGCCGCAGCGGCCCTTCCGCCAACCGCACCATACGGCGTCAGCGCCAGCGCTGGTCGGTGGCGGCTGAGGCAACAAGAAATAATTGGGAAAATAAAGAATATTCTGAGACAGATTTAGCACTATCTCGCCCGACTAAAACACTTCCGTTGGCGCGCCGTCCCCTCGTATGATTTGAGAGAGCCTTTTCCTTCGCAGTGGCCCTAGCACAGGGAATCCGCGGTGCCGCACGTACTCAAGCGCGTCAAATACTACCCCTCTCCATCTCGGAGCAGGACCTACGAGCTGGACCTTGAATTACCTCCTGGCGACTGGCTTGTCTGGTGGTACAGCTCACTGGTTCGCAACACGAGCGACAACACAGTCCCGCTGGTGAACGTCATTTTTCGGCGTCTCGACGGTGACACCCTCACTGACACGTTCGATAAGCGTGAAATCGCGCTGAGCCGCCTGTGTTTCTATCAACCTGGCCTGATATTGGTTGATAACAAAGTGGCTGAAAGAGTCGTCTACGAGACCGCTTGGTTTGATGTGAGCTTTTCCTTCGAGGGGTCTCACTGGAGCTTCCGGACTGCGAAGGACTTGGGGCTATGCCAGGAGAACAGCCCTTACCCCCTGCCTCCCAAGTGTCATGGCGACTGGGCTATCGAATTCTCGATGGGCAAGAAACGCCTGCAATTGAACTGCATAGAACTCCTCGTCCGGGGTTACTCCAGGGGGTCAGAAATTCCGAGGATCCTCACCACTTACGGTTGGTCTGAGGCAAAAGCCCGGCTTTTCTCAAAGGACACACCTCCTGACGAGCTCATTCCCAAGAAAAAGCCACTAACTGGCAACGAAAAGTGGATCGTTTACCCCCACAAGGACATGAAGAAGGACGACGACCTCCTTCTAGCCCATCTGGCAAACGATGAGCCGTATGGGGCGACTTCGGCGCGACTCCTACATGCCCAGCTCAATAACGACAAATTCAAGTCGGGCTACTCCCAACAACTGCAGGTTCGCCCCTGGTTTAACAGCGCGACGAAGCTGAGATGCCGCGGCTTTTGGAACAGCGATGGCAAAAGCTTCCTGTGCACCGAATTGGTGGGGATGCAGATGCCATCGGGACTCCCGATTGAGGTCAGGAGAGATAAGGCTGAGCAGGTCGAAGGAGCCACTGAAGATCTGCTGGCGGGGGAAGGCAGCCGTTTGACTCCAGATGAGCTCGATTCGCTAGCTCTTACGGATCGGTCACAGCCGCGAAGCTCCTATCCACGCGAAGAAATCGAAGACGACTCCTTCGAAGTTTTGGGCGACAGATGCGTGGAGAGGGTCAAGGTCGCGAAGCCATACGAGCGACGGAAGTCGACTCCCAAGGATGAGGTACCGCCAGAGAAATACAGCACCGGAGATCCTCAGGGCCAACGCGACCAGACGACAGGAAAGGTTGTCATGGCCACAAGAGAGCTCGGCGTTAACTCACAAGGCGTTCTGCAGGAGATGTGGAAGTCCTTCAAGCGCCTGCAGGAGGCTAAGCAGATCGAAACGGTAGGATGGTTCCTACCTCCCGAGCACATTCGCCGCACCGACCCGCCAACATGTGTCTTGTTTTCTGATGAAGGCAGGACTTCCGACCAGACGAAATGGTTGAGCTTGAAGGACGGTAGCGCCAGGGGAATGCTTGCGCTGATTGTTATCGTCGCCGGAGATAAATACTTGGTCGTAGAAATCCAGCGCGACCAGCAGCAGAGAAAAGGACGACTAGTGGAAGAGTCGTTCTGCGGCTTCATTTGCCCCATTGCAGACTCAAACGAGGCAGGCGAAACCATCGCCTTCCTCGATGCAGAGCTTCCCCGCTGCGAAGGAAAATCCTCACGCCTCGAGAACATCCTTCCCCCCGACATACGCACTTTTGAGCACCGTCCATCCAGTGACAAGGAGGCGTGGTACGACGCAACTGCAGTCCTGGCTCTCCAGAAAGTGGGAGTAAAGGTGAAGCGCCACCCTCGAAGAGAGCAGGCGACTCGTTGCACCACAATAGTGCAACCCTAAATGCGGAATTGCACTCCACCTGACCATCCGCTTGCATTCGACCTGACCGGTCATTTTCATGCGCTCTGACCACAAATTGCATCGGATATGACCAGCATGCTTTGTAAACATGATGGGTAGAGAACGGCCAAAAGGGCTCATAACTATCTAGAAAGTTTGGACGATGTAAACGGCAGGCCTCGGAATGGCTGTAGCCTTGATCTAGCGCCAAGGCTACAGCCTCGCGTTTGAAATCCGAGAAAAACGCACGCCGTTGTTTGCTCCTCAGGCAACCTTGGGTAGCGAGAGCTTGCTCCTGAATCAGCGTTCGGCATCAGTAGATTAATGCAATTCGGCATGACATGATTGTCAATCTCCGCCAGAAATTTTCTGCTCCAATTTCCAGAAAACGTGACTCACGACCAAACTTAAATTTTATGCAAACAAGGAAAGTTCATGGAATATAAAAATCTTAACCACAGCGCTTTCTCTGAGCGCGAGCTTAAATCTTATGAAAAGCGGGCTCCTGATTTCTCCGGTCGATTTGTCAGATGGTTTTTAGAGAACATTTATCGTCTGGATGAGGTTAGCGCCGATGATTCCTGCGTGGATGCCAAGCATGATAAAGGCGTGGATGCCATTTATGTTGACGATGTCGCCGAGACCGTATACATAATTCAAGCGAAAACTAAAATTAAGGATAATGCAGAGTTCGGCGACACAGAGCTTAAGGAGTTCTACGGCACCCTCCAGCAATTCGATAGCAAAAAGAAGATAGACGAGATTTTTTCCGAAACGAAGAATGACAGACTGAAGCAGACCATTTTGAGGGCGGACCTTGCCGCCAAGGTGGATAGCGGGTATGACGTACTTGGTATATTCATAAGTAATGCGCGAGCAAACGGCGATGCAAAAGCAGTTCTCGCAAAACTTCCAAAGATCGAACTCTACGACGCTATTGCGATAGCCAATGATTACGTCGATTTAGATGTAGATGGCGGAATCAAGGACACCTACTACTTCGATGTTTCTGACTCTGATGTCATCAAATATGACGCCGGCGGTGCGACTGCCCGACTTTTTTTGGCGCCAGCCCTGAACCTTCTCAAGATGGACGGAATTGCGGATGGGCGTCTCTTTGAGCAGAACGTCCGATTGGCCTTGGGTAACACTAAAGTCAATAAAGGACTCCGAGAAAGTATCAGGGCAAGGGGGGAGCACAAGAATTTTCCGCTCTATCACAACGGAATCAATGTACTATGCAGAAAGATTGTTACTGAGTCAGAAGAGCGGATAGAGGTCGAGGATTACGTAGTAGTTAACGGCGCACAAAGCCTCACGTCGTTGATCGCCGAAAAGTCGAAGATTACAGACGATCTCAAAATATTGGTAAAACTGATTGAGACGAAAGATGACACAGTTCTGTCTCAGCGCATTACTACGAACAGTAACAACCAGAATGCAATCAAGGCACGCGACTTAAAGTCCAACCATAACATTCAGCAGCGACTAAAGGCTGAAGTCAGCGTCATCAGCAAGAATGTTGCATATGAAATCAAACAAGGCGAAGACAACAAGGGCAAGACTGTTGTATCAAACGAGCAGGCAGGACTGATCCTGCTCGCAATGGATCTTGCGCAGCCCTGGAGTTGTCACCAGAAATATAAGGTAATGGATGAGCTTCATTCAGACATCTTCGGCAGGCCTGACGTTACGGGCGAGAGGATTTTGGGTTATTGGGAGTGCTTCAAGTCGGTTGCTTCAGCGCTTGATGCGATCGAGGACAAGCATTTTGCTTACTATAACCTTACGAAGTATTTCTTGGCCTATGCAGTTGTAAGTCTTATCCGCACCGAGCCGACTGGTGCGGCAATGTTAAAGAACATGAAAGGAATTCTCTCGTCTGGACGGCAGGTAGAATTGATCGAGCTCTTTGGGAGCTTGGCCAAGTCGCTCGCGTTAGATCTGAACGCTGAAGTTGTCGGCGAGGCCTCTGAAACATTTGACTACAAAAACGAGCTTAAAAGTCCGACCTGGTGCAAGAAAGTTTCAGCGAGGCTGGTCGCACAATACTCAAAAGACGTAATACGGAAGAAGGCTGACTCCATTGACGCTCTTTGTTCGGACCTTTCTGTCGCAAAGTGAGGCACGTCCTTCGTCTGTATGACCACTTTTGGCCGGTTTCTGCTCATCACGACCAGCAGAAACCGGCCAAAAGCAACCGCTGATTAGATTACCCATTATCCTTGGCGTCCTCGCGGATACCGCGCGTCAATTGCTGTACCAGAGTTAATGCTTCCGCCACTGCCTCACGCTTGATCACCAATCGCTGCCCAGACTTATACCGCGTGTCACCGGTTTTCCTGATGTAATCATCATCGACGACGCCCTGAGTGTGGGCGAGCAGGTGACGCTGCTGGAAGACTGTCGTCAGCTGCTCCATCTCGACGGCCGTAAGGTGCTTATCGTAACCGTGCCCTATGGCGGCAACCCAAAGAGCTGAACCCTCTGCAAGGTTCTGAAATGCGTTGCGCCGAATCTTGGTTTTCGGCGCAACACGCGCGTGAAGCGCCTCTGCACTCCGCTGGAATGCCGTTACCGCGTTTTGCAAAGCGCTCTCGACGATCAGACGGCACGTATTCTCTGCAGTGTCCGCATCTGGAATGGCGGCTCTGATGGCGTCAACGGCTTCGAGCGACTGCCGGATGCCCTGGGCCGTGAGATCGAGGACAAGCTCCGCGGCATTTGCTCCACAAGACGGACAGAAATACGCCGCACCGACAACGGCATATCGACACCCGCATTCACCACAAGTGATTTTGAGTCGCATGGGCGCTGCCGCGGCATAGGGAATCGGTACATGCTGAGGCCGGCTATCCACCTTCATGCTCATCGATATGAAACCGCCCTTGGGCTGTCTCTGGTTGAATTTCTGCGCGTCACGACGAAGCGCACCACCGATTGCCCCCTGAATATTCGCCAGCGCAACGTTCCGAGCGTGATTAAGTTGTTCCTGCGTCCACCACTTCTGGGCATCAGCGGTGTGGCCGCAAAATGGACAAAAGACCTCCTCGTCCCTGACTTTGTCCGTCCAGTCGGCCATCAACACCTTAAACTGAGCTAAGCATTCAGGCGCGGGGCACTCCCGATCGAAGTAGTTGTCATCGTCTGCTGAGATGGAGACAGTAGATTTTTCGTCGCCAAGCTTTTTCAGTGCGCGGATTGTTTCTTCAAACATCGCCGGTCTCATCCTCCGAGCTATTTTCCTAGCCGCCTCTATATGCTTTGGCAGCGTTGATGCGCAGCAGGGAATCGCTTTCGCCACCACAGACCTCAGTCCGCAATGGCTTTCGCCGGCTATCCCTGGAGAAGCTTTTGCCTAAACCAGGCGTGCTCCACCCCGAAGTAAAACGCCTTGTGAGCCTCACGCATAAAGGCTGCCGGCGTTGATGCCTTCCCGACGTACCGATAGAAAGCCAGGCCGTAGAGGTGCTCGACTAAGGAATCTTCGCTGTCCTCCGAAGACTCATCGAAGGGATACCCGTCAGCTTCGTCTTCTTCACGCCAGTACTTGAAGAGGTGAGGGCGAATTGACGAGACCAAGCTACCTTCCCAGCTCGTCCCCATCAGCTCTGTCCGTTTCCAGTTCGACTCGTCCTCAAGCAGCACGTCTTGCTTGGGATCCACCGCTACCAATCCTATGGAGTCCATCAATACCTTCAGGTTGGTCTTCTTCCAATGATGGCGTGTACGCTCCAGCCAGCGCCCTAGCGTAAGCTCCAGGTTCGCCAGCCTGCCGAGAAGGAGCGAACAGGGAACACACGGCGCATAACCTTCCTCGATCCACCGACGCAAATTCTGGAGAAGACTCAAGACCCTCCGTTCCTCAGCTGGAGCCAAGAACGCTCGAGACCTGTAGTTTCGAGTTGCCTTGAAGTAGACCTCGCTTGCCACTTCAGCGCTGTCGGATTCGGCCGCTAGCCAGCCTGCTAAGGTGGTTCGGACGACGTCCAACCGCTTCCGCATACTTGGCTGTTCAGGGAGAAGCTGCTCGATCGAATGCAGGCTTTCAGCCAGCCAACGGTGCTGATCTTGAGGTAGGGGATGAGCCGGTCTACTCGCCTGCTTTATTGGCGCCCCACCGGATAGTGGGGCGGCTTTGTTCGTTTCCAGCAACTCAGCAGGCTGATCCACCCATCGCAACACGTGTGAATCGAATCGGGCGGGCCCAGGTTGCGCCCACTCGGACATTCCCGCGAAGGATATGACGATGCGGTGAGAACTGCCGAGCTGAGCATGCGCCTGCAGCCCGGCCAGAGCGTAGCCGACGAATGATTTGAAGCTGGGATGCTCCAGCACCGATTCGGGCCGATTTCCTAAGCACCTGATCAGCGACATCGAGTGCAACGCATGTAGGTAAGTCAGCACTCTAGTACGGACAAGCTCCGGTGTTAGCGGGGCACGCTCGCGAGGAAACGTGGAAGGCGCGGTCGGATCGATCAGCGCGGCAGCCAGTGACTGCAGCTTCATTCGACCGATTGCAATCTGGTCTTCCGCGTCTTCCAGCAGCAACACCGGGCGGAACCACAGCTTGGCATTATCGGTTCGGTTCAGATGCTCCGGAGCGTGGATATGCTCATACAAACGCAGGTACACAAGGCGCTTCGCAACGTTTTCGACATGCTGGGCCTCGCGGGGCATGTAGCGGATACCGACACGGTCATCCGCGGCATAGGGATACCCAACGGTGGCACGGAGCTGCACTGCAAAATGTGCGATTTCCTGAGGAAGAGACGACTCACATTCACGGATCCTCGCGTCCGCCCAAGCCATATGCTGGCGGGCCTGCTTCCAGCCTGTGAAGCCAAAGTCGATAGCGACGCGGTCTAGTGCTTGTTGATTGGTGAGCTCGCCAGCCTGCCGAAGCTTTCGAGCCTGGTTCTTGAGGTGGCGGTCCAATCGAGACGAATAGCTGCTCATACGAGTTCCTCGACGTTACGCAGCCGAGCGGCATCATCCGCAAATACCGACGAGGCTGCAGACAGCATCAAGTCGTCGTATGAAAAACAGAGGAATGCAGTCCCTATAAGGGTTCGCTGTAGCGGATGGCAGGCCTCTGCAGAAGGCCTCGTGCGGATCTAACCACGGTTGCGTGATTTCATCAATTGCCTTGGCAGAGCGGGCAAGAGACGAACGTCGGGGAGTTCAGCTGTCAGGCAACACCCGTCACCGCTTGAGCAAGCGCCCATTTCGAAACCAGTCCTTGGTGAAGGATCCACGCGTCGAGGTGGATGAAAATTGCCCACAGATGCCCTTTCCCGAGGTTCATAGCTTCCAGGCTGAAACCCAGCGCGCTAACCCTAAATCCCCACCCTTTCATTGCAGACAGCTCCATTCCAGTTACGAAGGACAGCTCCAAGGCGCTCCCAGAGCTGCGTTGTTCGGGCAATAGTGCGGCGCTTGCTGACAAATCATCTGGTGAAGTGCTTCAGTACCGCCGCCCGAACTCCATCATTCCTATGAGCAAGAACGCTGTGGCGCTTTTTCCCGCACGAGTTGCGACGAAAAAACGTTTAAAGAGCTCGAAATTCGCCCGCTGTCGGTGAAAGTTGACACTGGATTTCTTGTCATCCGTTCCAGCCGAAACTCTCAACAGGCGCTGACTGAAGAGTTTTCTCATCAATTCCTGGAGTTCTACAGGAATGGCTGGATGGAGCATCAGTAACGCTGCCCTTGGTTGCATACCGATAGGCTGGTCAAGTGGTGAGCAATTCCGCAGGGCTACTCCCTACTCCAGACGTCCAGAGATTGCCAGGATGGCGGGGTTTGCGAACTAGTGGAGCGAATTACTTCGTGAAGGCCTAAAGGCTGCTGGCGACGCCAGTGCGAAGGAGAGAGGGGGCTCTGGCTACGACCAAGAGCTCCCACAGACTTACCCTCTGTTTTGCAAGCGAGCCGCAGCCCGCAGCTGCTCCCTTTCTTCAACCTGCTGCTGAATCAGGGCCTGGATCTGGGTGTAGAGCTTTGCGTTCTCGTTTTCCCGGTCCGCCACGGTGACCACCAACGCGTAAGGCTCCTTGTCCAGCACATCAGGATGGCTCCATTCGCGATCCTGCCTGATCACCACCACGTACCATTTTTCATGTGGCTTGCGCTGCTTAAAGGTCCAACGCGAGGACTGAACTGTTCCGCGGCTGCGCGCCTGAGCTGCGATGTCACGACTGGTAGTCGCGTCATCGTTTCGCGTCTCGGTTTCAGCCTTCTTCAGCTGGTTGAAGTATTTCTGAACGTCATCCAGCGACGTGCCTTTCACCAAGCGATAGCTGATCTGCGTAGCCACGTAGTCGATCCTGGTGGTGCGGACTGCAGGCGAATAAGCCAGTGTCACGGAGAGTTCCCGTGTCGCGCGGGCGGAACGCAAGTATTCGGCCGGCAGCGGCAGCTCAAAGAACTGGCAGGAATCATTCTCGATGCTTTCCTCCGACATCAAAACGACGACGTTGTCGGAGGACCTGAAGAGATCGCTTTCGCTTACGACTCCATAGCCGGCCACATCCCGCGCGACCTCACGGTTGTAGGTGCTCTTGTCCTCCTTGTAGGCCTTTCTGAACTCATCCGAGAAGGTGGAGAGGACCTGCTCCGGCAAATAGGCCTGATTGACCAACATGGCACGAAGGAGGTTGGCAGATGCCGCTGGATACTCGTTCAGCAAACGTCCAGCCAGATGCGTAATGTAGGGAGCCGCGAAGCTGGTACCACTCACCTCTTTGAACAGCGTGTTTCCGATCACCTGGTGATTGAGGGTAAGCACACCCAACCCACGCATATCTGGGCGCCACTGCCCGTTGTTCTGCCGCATGGGACTCGCGAGATTACCACCCGCGGCAACGAGCTCTGGCTTGAATGCGCCTTTCACCGAGGGACCGTGACGGGTGAAGGGAGATGGCTGGTTTTCCGAAGCCGGTGAGAGCTGTTGGATCTCAGGGAACCGCTGGGCGTCGTAGGTAGCGTTGTGCCGAGAAATGCTCCCTACCGTCAGCACCGTCATAGCAGGCGCAGGGTCGATGATGGCGCTCTGTTCTGCCAGCAAGTACTCGGGGTACTCATCTCGCCAGCTGTTGATGGGTGTCGGTGGGTTTTCGGATCCGCAGAAGTTGCCCGTCGACACCACGAAGAGGACGTTGTGGCGCCTGGAAAGGACATCCAGGATGTAGGCAAGGCCACGGACATGGGCCCCATCATAGGGAGCGTGGCTATTGCCCAGCGATAGATTGAAGATCCGGCAGCCGAGGTCCACGAAGTACTCGACGGCCTTGGTCAGGGAGGCCTCAAGCGAGTGCTCGTCGTAGACCGCATTTCCAGTGTGCGGACATTTCTTCATCACCTTGCCGTTGTAGAGCCAGAACTCGGGCCGCCAGAAATTCGAGTTGTCACAGGCCTCCACATCACCATAGAGAGCGACGCCGGCTACAGCCGTACCATGACCGACCTCATCGGCGTCCCCCTCTTCATCGATGAAAGAGGCGCTCTCTGCCATGGCTGGCTTCAACAGCGGGTGGTTCCCATTGATCCCACTGTCCAAGATGCAGACCCGTGCTGCATCAGCAGGTGGGGAAGGAATGTTGCGGGGGAGCTCGTTGATGTCACGGTTCAACTGGCGAATGCTGATCCCGGTGGCAGGAAGAAGGTCAACTAACCGCACATCGCGATGATCCAGCAGGAGTTCCGCCTGGCCTGCAGTGACCTCTACCCGGTACATCAGCAGACTATCCAGATTGACCTTGTCGATCCTCCGGATCTTCTGGCTTTCCAGCCAGCCTTCGAAGGCGGTCGTCAGCCGGATGCGGCTGGGGTGGTTCGCTACGTCAACAGGCCAGAGCTCGACGTCAAGTTTGAAGCTAGGAGTATCGGGAAGGCCGACATTCTTAAGCGCCCAGCTCTTGCGATCCTCCGCCGACCACGCCTCGATCCCTTCGATCGCCTCCAGGATCTGGCGGTAGGTCAAGCTGGTACCGAGGACACCCAGCTTTTTCAGGTGGTCGGCGAACATGGCCAAGCCAGCCTCTGTCGCAAAGACCACGCAGAGCTGTTTGTCTTCCTGGCTGATGAACTCCAACCCGTGGTGTGACAGGTTGGCGAACGTAAGAGCGCCCTCGTATTTCAGTTTGAGGACATAGGGGGAGCTCGCTGTGGAGCCGATTTGCTTTCTAGCCTGACCTTCAGCCGTGGCGAAGTAGGCATTGAGCTTTTGGCCATGCCCGCGGAGATCTCCGCGGGTCACGAAAAGGGGAGGATTCTTGGTCCGGCGCTGGTTATCCAGCACCTCTCGCGCAATGCTCAGGTGCTTGTAGGTAGCCACTACTTCGTCCTTGAAGGCTGATGGTTAGGACTTCCTGAGGTCCTCCCGAACAAGGGCGTTCTTCAGCTCCTTGATGGTCAGAAACTCTTGCTCCCGCAGGATCATCCGTTTCGCTGCACGGCGTACGACGCGCTCGACGTCCGCTCCGCTCTTACCCTTAAACTCCTTCAATACTTCTTTGTCGTCAATCTCAAATTGACGACGGATACCTCGCAGCTTCAGATGCAAAATCTCTTTCAGCTGCTTCTCATCCGGGAGGGGGAATTCAATGGACTCATCGAATCTTCTCCAAATAGCCGAGTCCAGGATCCTCTCATGGTTCGTAGCGGCGAGAATCAAACTGCTACCTTCGTATGAGTCCATCATCTGAAGGACAGCGTTTACCACTCGGCGCAGCTCGCCGTGATCACTGCTATTGTCCCGCTCTTTACCGATAGCATCGAATTCGTCGAACAGAACTACAAATGGATGTTGGGCAATAAAATCGAAAACTTTCCGAAGGTTGGCGGCAGTCTCGCCTAAGAATGAAGAAACCAAGGCATCCAGGCGGACGATGGCCAGCGGCCGGTCAAGCTCGAATGCCACGACCTCTGCTGCCAGCGTCTTTCCGCAACCCGGAGGGCCAAAAAATATGACCTTCCCGGCAGGCTTCATTCCGTAGCTGCGCAGGACATCCGCACGCCTGTTCTCCTCGAGGATCTCCTCAAGGGCGGCTGAACTGCTCAGGGGAAGAATTACTTCATCGAGTGAACGCTTGGGCGTCCTGATATCCAGCAGCGGTAGACCTCGTTCCTTATCTACAGGAACATCATACTGAGTGCGTTGCGTGCTACCAGATGCCCGTAAATTTAAGTCGCCGCCGTAAAGGATCTGTTCAAGATCATTTGCGAGTAGATGGTGCTGCTTTTGCCGCTCCTCTTCGATAACAGCTTTCGACGCAAGGCGAAATGCATCTGCATCGCCTGCTGTACCTGCCCTGAAGAGCTGCCGAAGAATCTTCCCGTTCGCCATTTTACACCACCCTTTGGTTTATTGCTTACTCACCACTTAGTTAGTCATCGACTGAATCTATCGCGGCTAACCAGTTTGCAATAACCCGTCTCGCACTTTGGCCTTCATAATTAAGGACTCCATTCCTAATCAACTTTAAATCTACACGCGAAGCTCGCACGTCGTAACAGGGCAGCCGGCATGGCGGCGTAGCCTAGTTCACTTCCAGCATGCCTTAAACAAGATTCCGCCGAACTGCAGCCGGTCAAACCACCTCACGGCCTATGGCCTGAGCCATCCAGGACGGCAAGAGGTACCTTGCTGAACTCAACGCCTGCCAGTCGGCCGTCGATAGATTCTCCCGCAGCTTCACCATCACCTGGCTGACATGCGCCTCTCCCAACCACGCCAAGGCCCGAATAACACTACCCGCAGTCGAAGCCCCAAGCGATAGCATCCACTTGGGTGCATGGCGCAACTCTACTGTCACGCCACCCACTTTAAGCGTGCGAGCCCGGCCGCTGGTGAGAAACACGTATCCAACCGCACCTTGCGTTGGGAGGTCGAGCATTTTCGCGGATTGCGCCCCATCGGCTGCAATGACTTCCTGGGTTTTGGAGGCCAGAGAACTGACAACCTTTTCCACCGCGGGTGCTTCACGCCCGTGCAGCCCCGCCTTGGGCGCAACGTAGAGCCCGCGAGTAACCCGCAAGAGCAGACCACTCTTCGCTAACCGCGAAAAAGCCTGATCGACTGCTGCCCGGCTCCCCAGATGCAAGAACTCCTTCGCCGTAAGCATGTCTCCTTCGGGCAAGAGCTTGCTGCGATCTATGATCGCTTCAGGAAGAGTCGTCATAAGGCCTCGAGCACGGTTTAAACTGAATGTCAGAAATATTAATCAATTTCTGACATTGATCAAGCGCTTAGCAATTGCCGCCGGTGCGCGGCCTCTTCCGCACGTGCGAGCAGGGGATCCTTCGACTGACTAGTTTGGGCCCCTGCCTGGCTGTCCGGTGAGCGGACCCGCAAGGAGACGGGCTGGCCTATTCAGATTTTTCCAGGCATTTAAAGCCGTCTATGACGCAGATTCCCAGGCGAAATTCGGCAATTTCATTCACATTTCTTTTCCCATTTTTCGGTGACAGGAGTCCCGTTCGATGGGGTGTCGCAGAGGCACGCCCGCCCTGCATTCGAAAATTATGGAATTCCGCATAATTCCGCATAATTCCACCGGTCCCCCCGTCGTACGGATCGTCCAGGGAGATGCTTAACTCCTCCCAGACTACATCTCCGCCCGAAGCATTGGGGCCACTCATGCCAAAAGCCTTCTCACTGCGGCTACCCGATAAGCAAGAGGCTGCTGCCGCTGTCGAATCGCTTCTCAAGATGAAGGAGCTTCTTTCCTCGAGAGCAGGGATCCACCGTTTGACACTGGTTTCGGAATCCGGAGACGAGCAGATCCTGCAAGTGCCGGCACTCGCCCTACGCCTATTCGGAGAAATCCTTAGCGAAATTGCCGTAGGCCATGCGGTGAGAGTGGTCGCCATCCATGCAGAGCTGAGCACTCAGGAAGCCGCTGACCTTCTCAACGTATCGCGGCCATCTCTTGTGAAACTGCTGGACGCAGGAGTGATGCCGCACACGAAAGCCGGCAGCCATCGTCGAGTCAAACTCACGGATCTGGTGGCCTACACGGAGCAGCGCGATGCTGCTAGCCGCGCAGCCATGGATGAAATTGCGGCTCAGGCTCAAAAGCTGAGGATGGGATATAGAGAAGGCAAATAATTCTTTGTGTTAATGGATAAAAAGCCACTTAAAGCAAAAAATTGTTTGTGTTACGAGGAGGGCATCGACGTACTGTCCTTCCCATTTTGGGCGAGCAATTGGCCACTGGCGTGCTGGGAAAGCCCTCGTTGATCGAGGGCTTGATGCAGAACCAGGTCTGCTCGTTCGATACGACTAGGTTAGGTGGTGGCGCCTACGACACCTTCCGCCGCAGCTTCAAGTAGCGCGAGCAGTTCGCGCCGCGGCTTGCACTCACCATACCCTGAACGAAGTGTGCTAACGACCGATTCGATTGCGCCTAATGCCTGTTGCGGACTTGAATAACCGTCAACCGCAGCCCCGTAATAGAGCCTCTCCTCGACCTCGCGAGTAATAGCTGCCTTGTGCTCAATGAACACCCAATCTTCAAGGCGGGAACGCACAGCGTTGATCTTGCCGTAGGTCCGCGCCGTGATGCCGGTGGACTTGGCGGAACTGCAGCAAAGCTTATGCAGCATTGGCCCCACCCGCATGTGAAGCTCCAGCGACATGGCCGTTGCCGGCCTCCAGTCAGAGGGCATTCCAGGTGCGCCGCCGTAAGGCGTCGCACCCATACGGTCACCGTATGATGGATGAGGTCGAGGCCTTCTCGTCTTGCCACTGGCAACCCGTGATGGGCTGACGAAGTTGGAGAAGTATTTATCCGAGATGAGAAAGCCTTGGGCCGGGGGACGCTTCTGCAGCGCCTCAACTTGGATCTTAACCCTTGAGAGCACTTCATCACTGGGCGAAAGCAGGAAGGGATGGCACTGCCCTGGATTGTAGAGTCCATCCCACAGAGGCTCTGCGAGCTTCAGCCCGTGCTCATGCGCCCATTCATATCGCTCTTTATGAGCGCGAGGGCCATACGGCTCGTCAAGTGACAGCCATGCTTTAGTATGCGGCTCGATCCACCAGGACTCGTGATCCCTGCCTGGGACCCTGCTGGCAATCCTCATGGCATTGAAGTGCGCCTGGGTATGCGCCGGAATCAACCCCGTCGCATCTAGGAAGTGCAGTGCGTCCCTTGCACTATACAAAGCTATCAGCGCGCTCTCCCGGCTGTAGCTGTCGAGCACTTTTTCAAGGTGGTCTTCGGCCTCCCACTTGAAACCCTTCAGGTTGCGACCGCGGCCCAACTGGTGACGGGTAATGATGTCTCCAAGCTTGCGCGACAAAGTGACTTCCAGGGTTTCACGCCCCGCACGTCGAGGGCTACCTTCGCGATCGAGCCAATACGCCGTCAGGTAGACGGCATGCCTCTCCTGAACCAGCGCCCTGTTCAACACATGTTTGGCATGCACGAAGTTCTGAAAGCCTGCCTGCTGCGAGGCCGCTTCGAGGGCTTTTTGATGGGGGATTTGCTGAGCGCGCTTGATGCGGATGGCAAGGCGCTTAATTCCGTCAATGGTGGACGGAGGAGTTACGATGGTAACCATGACTTGCTCCCGGCCCATTACGCAGCGTCACCCGTCTCCGCTACTTAGGACCGAACAAAGTCATAGTCGGTCGTAAAGATCAAAGCAGTGCCGTTGCCAGCTTGAAGGACGGGTGTCGTACGCCTGCCATGCGCGCACTCATCGTAGCAATCGTTTCTGCGGCCACGCAACACCAAGTACACCGATCATCCTCAAGACTGCTGCCCCATAGCGGACGTTCAGCCGGCGATGTCCGGGTAGGCGGCTATCCACTGTTTGCCCGAGTGGCGGGTACTGGCTTGAGGGAAAATGCCCAAAGTCACGAAGCCACTATGCAGCCTCCTCCGGCACCTCTTGATGTAGCAGCATCTCGCCACTACCTTCGTTCGACCATTACGGCTCCTGTTCGGAATCCAAATGACCATCGCGCGCTGCAAGCAAAACCTACTTCAGACCTTGGAAGATCCATCTAACCGAGTCATAGCGCTCTCGGGAAATTGGGGTACCGGCAAGACTCACCTGTGGAAGGAGGTCCGACAGCAGTCGCCTGATCCGGCCATCAAGACTGCAGCCTCGGTATCGCTGTTCGGCGTCAGTAGCATCACCGATCTCAAGATGAAAATGGCTCAGGAGCTTCTTCCCAAGCTCGAAAATGACAGCGCTCTAAAAGCCCATGTCACCAACGCATTGTCTGCAGCCAAGAAAGTCGCCCAGTCTTTGCACCGTGGTTTCGCCGCACTTGATGATCTCGCTCTGCTCGCCATACCTACCTTGCTGAAGGGCAAGTTCCTCATCATTGACGATATCGAGCGCAAGCACGACAAGCTCAGCATCGATGAGATTCTGGGCTTCATTGATGAGTGTGTGCAGTGCTACGGCTGTCGGATCCTGGTCGTTTTAAACGACGACAAGCTCAAGGATAAGGAAATCTGGGAGCAATTTAGAGAGAAGGTCATCGACCAAGAACTGCGCTTGGACACTTCGCCGCGCGAAGCATTTGAGATAGCGCATGGGCTTGTAACCACGAGGTGGAGCGCTCAGCTACAGGAGGCCACCGCAGCTTGTGAGATCACGAACATACGCATCCTCTGTAGAATTATTCGTGTGGCGAACCGTCTCCTTGAGGGCCACGGTGAGCTTTCTCCTAACGTAATCGACCGCACGGTGCCGTCAATCGCCTTGCTGAGTGCCATTTACTACAAGGGGCTCTCTGATGGCCCGACCTTCGATTACGTGCTGGATCGAGACTTCGTGCATGCAGCGACAGTCCGGGCAATGAAAACCCAGCTCGAAGGCGGGGAGCAAAGCGAAGAAGACACGCTGCATGAACGCTGGGACTCTCTACTGAACGAGGTAGGTATCCGAAATAGTGGCGAGTTTGAGCATCTCGTCGTTGAGGTGCTGCAGACTGGGCTACTGGATACACAGGCGATTAGCAGTCACATCGAGCGCTATCAGATGGATGGCCAGATCCTGAACGTCCAGAAGAAGGTCTCGGAGTTTTTCGATCACTACAACTGGCACCCGGATATTGCCGCTGGCGCACTGATCGAAGAGCTACGCGCGCTCATTCCGGGAGTGCTTCACATCGAACCACCCTCGCTGAGCTATCTGATTGTCCTTGCTGACGAGCTTACGGGGAATCAAACGCTCGGCCAGGAGTTCATAGCGCGCTGGACAGCTGCATTGAATGAGGCGTTTCCCGCCGGTTTTGAGCGCTCACCCTGGCCAAGCGCAAAACCAATTCACCCGGACATCGACGCAGTGCTGAATGCTGCCTATTCGAGACATTCAGGTGCGACAACCCTGGTTCAAGCTTGCCGGAAAATCCGCGAAACCAAGGCCTGGGGTGAGGCCGAAGAGATCCTGTTGAAGAACATCAGCGCGGCCGAGTACGAAGACGAAATACGTAAGGCAAGCGGCCAAGATCTGCAGAACATTCTTTTCCCAAGCATGATGTTCGTCCGCCACAAGACTTCCTATGAACCGAGCTTTGGGGATGTCGCTGAGCGGTTCGTCGCTGCCTGCAAGAGTATCGTGGCAGCGGATCCAACTTCTCGGCTTGCCACAATCATCGTCAGATTCTTCAAGAGCCGCGGAGAAGAAGCGCAGTTGTAGCTTCGCGTCGGAAGGCCTCGCTGGTTCGACGCCCTTTGGTCCACCAAGGAGATAGCGATGACCAAATTCGTGTGCATTCAATGCATCCTTGACCCATACCTGCAGAGACGTTTTGAGTGGCACAACACGGACGAATGCAGCTACTGCGGGGAAATAGCTCCCGCTGTAATGCTGGAGGAGCTCGTTGACTGCTGTGAAAGCACAATTTGCTCGTCGTTCAGTTACGTCACCCAGCCCGCCGCAGCGATCCACTACGGATACCCTCCTTACGGAATGTCAGTCGCCGATGTATTGAGCGTGTTGCTGGCCAAAAGCGATACCAGCCTGCTTGAAGACATTGAGTACGAGCTGAGAGTCCGGTGGGCCGAGTGGGAGGATGGCGATCCATATTTTGAGGACAGGCCGGACTCCTCGCCTCAAATGGCAGCTGACTGGCGATCAATGCAGGAAAGCCTGCTGTACGAATCCAGATTGGTAAATACGTCGGTAGCGGAGGTGCTGGAAAAGGTCTTCGGAGACATTGAGCAGCTGACAGCCTCGGGTGGGAGCTCTGCCATCGTGAGTGCAGGTCCCGAGCATTCCATACGCGCATTTCACCGGGCACGGTCATTCGAATCTGAAGCCGGGTTGGCTCATGCGCTTAGTCATCCCGAGCTGAACCTTGGACCAACCCCCAAGGGCATCGCCTCCGCAGGCAGGATGAACGCCAAGGGTATTTCGGTCTTCTATGGATCAACGGACGAACAAACGGCAATCGCGGAGGTGCGTCCCCCAGTAGGAGGTTTTGTCGCTACTGCCGTCTTTGATCTCACCCGACCACTTCGGCTGTTGAGTCTCGCCGATCTATCGAGCGTTCGTCCGAGGGCTGACCGGAGTTACTTTGATCCGGACCGGCAAGAGCAAGCTGAGCGTTGTGCGTTTCTTCAGCGGCTCAAGGACCGAATGCTGATACCTGTGATGCCGAACGCGGCAGACCAGGACTATCTCATCACTCAGGCGATCGCCGACTTCCTAGCAACGCATCCAAAGCTGAACCTCGATGGGATACTTTTCCCTTCGGTTCAAGCACCGGAGGACAGCGCTCCTGGACAGAATGTGGTGCTATTTCACAAAGCGAGTGGTGTCGAACGAACCGGGACGGATGATGCCCTTGAGCATGTCGAACTCTGGGAGTCCGATGAAAACGACTGGCGTTTCGCTCCTGAGATATTTGAGGCAAAACCACAGCCGCAAAATGTCGTCTTTAGCCGAGGCCAACTCTCGAGCCGGGTCACGACCTTGCGACTAGACCGAAGCCGCATCGCGGTTCACAAAATCAAAGCTGTTTCGTTCGGCTACGAGACTGACCCAGTTCGCCATGTGCCATGGGATGAAAACCGCGATGTGTATGGTCGCCGTTAACCCTGGGTAGGCAACGATCCTGACGAGGATTTCATCTGTTGGTTGTCGGGGATCCTTGGAACCCAATATTCCGCATCCCGGTAGCTGACACTGAACCCTGGGCAGCCGTTTACTTCATCCAACTGATACTGAAAGGCCCTCATACCGACACGGCGCAGCTGATGGAAATGGGACAAGGCTGCGCTGATCCACCTGCGATCAAACGCTTCTCCTTGGCCCCCCTCATCGTACAACCCGAGTAGGTTCCTCTCCCTCAATGCTCGAGTTGCTTTCGAAACCCATTCGGCGTCCACCTTCGTGGTCATCTGGCAAGAGAAGAGGCGATTCAGATATCCCACGAAGCCCGCGAGCGAAGCCATGAGACCAGGACGCGAACGAAGTAGTTTGAGAAGCGCATCCTGATTTGGAAGCTTTTGCCCAGATGGGGCGGCACTATGAAGCAACCTCACGGCGGCTCCCAACGCGAGCCTGATCGAGCGCAAATTTGTTCTGCCTTCCTTCATGTGGGTTAGCAGCAGCTGGTGATATCCATGCAGCGCTCCCGAGCCTGGCTGTCCGGGAACAAAGGTCAGTAACTTGGCGATCCTTCGACGCTCACTTGCCTCTTCTCGGGTAGACGAATTGATCACAAGTTGATGGGCGTCCTCCAACCAATAAACCGCCAGCCGTACCCGCCTGAGCCCCTCAGCAGATGTGTGCTCCACCAATTCTGCGTAAGTCGGAATGTGATCCCAACGAGTGTGCAGTTCATGCAAGAACGGCAAGAAACGGTTCAGATTCAGGGACGCGAACTGAGCACCTCGCCGATTTTTCAACCATGAGGAGAAATCCAACACCGCGGTTCGCTCTCGTGGGTTGGTGGTGTATTCAGTAGCCAGCCTAACCCGTTTGCTCAGCGACTTATCCCACGCACATGCCTCGCAAGCTTTTCCCCGTCCAGCCGGCATTAGGATCGCGCACACAGGGCAAGGCACCTCGCCGTTGGCGAAGCACTTCTTACACAGCGCTGGTCCCTGGACGGTGACGATGACTCTTGGGCGCCGACAGGCAGAGCAGCACGAGGTTTTTAGCCTTGAACGGCAACTTGAACAGCATTTCAACAGGTGGCCGTCTACAGACGTCCGGACCAAGCTGGTCGATGGCCTCGAACAGCGCTCGCACGGTCGAGACTCTCGGAAATATGGGGCACAGGAGGCGCATGCTGGGCCCTCGGCAGTGAGCTTGCCAACGGGGCGCCCCGAGCGCTTGCAACGCACGCAAGGCGCCAGCAGCTCGCACTTCCTGCAAACATCGTTAGGACGAAACTTCGGTAGTCTGGCGAAATTGCCGCAACCAGGGCAGAGAGCACGCTTGAAGAGCCGGGCATAGCAGGTCTCACAGTACTTCGCACCGCGGTGTACTTTCTTGGCTTTACTCATATACCGGCCGCATTTACTGCACTCGCAAGCCGCATCGAGCTGCGAGGCCGCCACCACTTCATTGCTCAATCTGTTCCTCCAACATAGATAACTTTATCGAACCATCCCGCACCGATGCGCTTTGCGTTGGAACCGCAGCCAACTCCGCAGCACCGAGCGCTTCGAACGGGGTTTGTCGCGCCTCTTGTTTCCTGGCGTGTGCGCTTTGGGAGGGGAGTGAGGAAGGAGCACACCCAAGCAGGAATGCTCTTGTCCAACAGCGGCCAGGTAGTAGGAATGACAGAGAGACGTAGCCTGTGCAGCCCTAGAGAAACGCTCGGCTCCGGCTTGCAGAATGGCGTTCACCACGGCCAGGTATGCGACACGATCCGAGACAGAGAGACATTCCAGCGGCAGTCCGAGACCGATGTCCGGCAATACGTCCAGATCCACATCAAGCCGGGAAAGGAAATCCCGCACACCTTCAGTTCGCTGCCTGGATAGCGCTCTGACCAACTGATGCAACCCTCGTATAAGAACAAACCACTCATCGGCCGGCATGATCAGGCCACCGAAGCCGACCTCATTTCCCCAAACGACTGAATCAGCGAAAGACTCCAGCTCACTCGCCCCTGAGTCGCATGACTCCAAATCCGTTTCAGCAAGCCGGCCGTGGCAAGCATGGCAACACGACAGATCCGAGGCCATGTAATCCAATCGATGCGGGGAAATGATCGCCTGGCAATGCGGGCACCGATCCCTCAATCGCACTTGGTGAATTGGGCAGCTCGTGTACCACGCAAGGCGCCATTGAAGGCGATAAAAGGGCTTGGGCTCAGCGAAGCAGACGGGGCAATACTGCAATCCCCCAGCACGGCTGATGTTCCTAGTGCCAATGCTCAGCACCCAAGGAGTGATAGCGCGGGAGCTGCTATCTAAGCGAAGCAATTGGCAGACAGGATCTAGGGTGGAAGCCCGAAGCTCTTTATCCGAGATGCCAGCGTTTCGCGCGAGGTTATCCATGGAGAGCGTACAGACCCTTCGGTCGCAGTCCCTTGTCCAGAGACGGCGTCCAGGCCAAAGCAAATGAGCGATTTCCAAAGGATCGCAAGCGTGGCAGAGCGAGCATCGAATCAGCCAGGACGAAAAGAGCTCGTCCTCCCGTAGCGCAGGGACCAACGGCCATCGCTGGTTTACAGGGCGACTTCCCGAGTGCCAAAGGTATCTGTCGACCATTTCTTCTGGCTCAGTAGCTCTTGGTCAATGCACTCCTTACCGGTGATGATTGCCTGTCGAGCACAGCCAAGCAGCACCTCCTCGACCCTGGATGTGTTTCCTCCGGTCATCTCATAGATCAGCGCTGCCATCTGCTTCGTTGAGAGCCTGGAGGGCAGCCTGAGGGGCAGAAACGACTCGAATCCCTTCAACAGTCCCCTGAAGCCGGCCATCGACCATTCAGGTACCGTCACGGTCACGAATCGGTTGGCATACTGTTCATCCGTTGCAAGTAGTCGGCGGGCAGATTTCACCCCCACACCAACGATCGCGATGCCGGTCTTGTTGCTGAGGCGCTTGATCAGCCGCGCCATAGCGGTGACCTCTCGAGCTGTGCCCTGGGTTAGGGAATGCACCTCATCGATGATCAACATCTTCGTTCTGCACTCACGAAGCATGTTCATGACCTGGAAGAAGAGTTTCTCGACAGTCGAGTCCGGGTTGTAGGGGGAGATGGAGGTGTCCAAAATCTCAATAAGAAATTGCTTTGGACTCGGATGATCCACTTCGATAAGCAGAACAGGCTTTTCTCTGTAGCCTTCCTGATTGATATATTCCGGCGCATGAACCTCGATGAATCGTTTGATCATAGTTGTCTTGCCCATGCGGGAATCGCCAAGCAAGAAAATATCCGGCTGATCTCGATGGCCAGACAGCTTGGCATAGAGCATGGCATGGACCTTATCGGCAAACTCGTAGTCAACCCAGCGCGATTGAATTGAAGCAAGCCGATCAGCGTCAGAAAGTTCCATCAAAGGGCGAAACTGAGGAAGTATATGCAAATATTCGGTCATGCTACACCTCCGTAAAGCTCCGCCTCTTCCTCGTCATCCAAGTCGCCAAGCTCCGGAAATACGGGATTAGCCTTATTGAGATCCATATCGTCTTCGCCTTCCATGTACACTGCCGCCGGAGTAGTTTTTTCCGGTTGATTCTTGCTCTTCTGCTGCGCTCGCCTGGCGCTTTTGGATTTGGCTGACTCCTCTTCTATTAGCGCCACCTGGAAAGCAGTAAGCTTACGAATTTGCTGATCATCTTGAAGGCTCAGCCCATACTTCTTAACCTTCAGCTTGGCCTTTTTATAAGCTTCTACTCCGACCCCAGGATAAGGCCCTGTTGTTATAGGTATTTTGTGGTATTTTTTCTCCACAGGCTCATAGAACCAAATAAAGTTAATATCTCTAGGATCGCGCCGGAATAAGAATTTCTTCGTATCCTTTGTGCCAGGATCTTTATGCCCAATCCAGGGCCGTAGGACTTCGGCATAATAAAACGCATCCCACTCGACACCATAGGTCTGCACGGTCCGCATTTTGGAGGGAAGAAAGTCAATCTCCAGCGTTAGTGGGTCTGCCGGAATGGGGGGCAAGCCACAGATTGGCTTGCAGAGTGCGCTTCCAAAAAAGGCTTCATGCCATTTCGCAACGGGTGGCATGGAACCTATAGCGGAGTGAGAGGTGTTATTGTATTTGATGATTTGGGCGATGAACCATCTTTCAAATGCGGAGAACGAAATTACGGCCTTGCCCTCGGGGTTTACATCACCTCTTTCATCGATGTTACGAGCTGTCGCTCCGGGTAAAGTCGCAAAGGCCCTCGCTTTAGTATTCATAAGAAATTCGATTTTTCCGCCCCACTTGGGATTATCCTTAGGGCGAAACTCACGTTCTATGCCGTGCGCAGTGCAAGAGGCGATCAAACTACGAGTTTTAAAATCTGGGCCATTATCCGAATGAATTTCGTAAGGCTTACCCCAAGCAGCCCACTCGGCATCAACACCATGCAAATTAAGCCATTTATGCTTCGGTAGCATTGTATGCACCAAGCACATAGCGACCGATACGGCTGAAGGTGCATCAAGCGATAGGAAATAGCCCACGATCATCCGCGTATACATATCGATTGCCAAAGTTACCCAAGGCCGACCGATAGGGAGGCGATACCTGTCATCGACCAGGATTACATCTCCTGGAGTGTGGTCTATTTGTATCCTATGAAGAGGGTAGTCAGCGTCGAAGGTATTCGGAGATGGCTCGTGTCGCTGAGCCAACTTCCCATAGCCTCGTGACTGCAGGACCACTTTTTGTGGGATTTTTTTGATCCGTTTTGTCACAGCAGGTATTGACGGACTCAGTAACCCTTGGGCCTCACAGACCCTCTTTACTTCATTAAAAACATCAAGCTGCGTGCCGCGAGTTGTGGATAGATAGACACTCCTGATTGTTTCGGCAATGATCTTTTCAATTTCCTCGGACACCCTGCTATTCCCGGATTTCCAACCCCGCTTCTCCGGAATCAGACTGAGGAATTGATCGCCTTCGGTATACGCCGACAACCACCGATAGACGCTAGATTTGCCGACTCCACACTCTTTCGCCCGAGCTTCGACTGCTCCTTTAACGAACATCTCACCTTGGAGTAAGGGTTGGATGATCGCCATGCGTCGCTCAGCCTCGAGCCAACTTTTGTCGGCAATGTCATCCAGGGAGTAGTTGGCGTATGGGCCTTTAACACGCCCCAATGACGCGCGCGTGAGCTCTGCAATCGGCAGGATCCTTGAAGTGCCAATGACGACGTCGACGCCTAGCACGTGGGCAAAGTCGACGGTTGCGGTCAAACGGTACGTCGATTGCCGATGGCCAACATATGCCCCAATCTCCAGCGATACAGTTGCCCGATTCAGGGCATGGCCTTCTGTCTCAACGCCCTTCATGGCGCATCCTCAGAATCGAATGATCATCCAGCTCAAGCTCGAGATCCGTATGTACCTGCTCAGTGGCTATCAGATGCAGCAGGTGCGAGCGTCCGATAGCCTCGTTTCCGGTGAAGTGCAGAGCCAGAAGATGGTGGAAGGGCGCCGCCTTCATAAGAGCAAGCGTGTTCAGGACCTTGGACGTAAACGCGGGATCGAAATCAAGGTTCCGGTAACGCTGGAGGTACTCGACATTCTGAAGGACCGGGCCACGAATCCTAGTCTCGTCGTAAACCCGAAACTGCCAACCGCGCTCCCGTGCGTAGCGATAGGCAGCTTTCCACTTGGGCAGCCACTCTCGCCAGTTCGCCGTCCACTGCTCGCGCATTTTCACTTCCACCAGCAGAGGCTTTCGGCCGGTTCGCTCGTCGAAGTGAACAAAGAAATCGGGGGGGTAGATGTAGTCCCGTCCGTTGAGAGCAGTGAAGGGGATCTGCGCCGGCTGAGCGACAATAGCTACCACGTCCGAATCCAGCATCCAAATGCGGATAAAGTCCCGCTCCAGACCCGATTCGTAATAGATCCCTTGGCCACGGAATGGGATGACTCCGGAGAGGCTCCGCGTCATTGATCTGGCTCGCCTGGTCTGCGAGATCAGTTGGCCTTTATAGACGGTAGAGGACATAGGGCACCCTTTGGCTTACATGCCAGGGATGTTACCCAGTGCTCTGCGGCTGACCGGCCCAATCCGACCCCCTCAGAGGGACAGAACTCCTCCGGACTGTACATCTGGTCCTTGTCGCAGCTTCAGCCTGGGTCCAATTGCTGAATCCAGCAATGGACTGCTCAAAAACGGTACTCCTCCTTCATTACCGCAGCGTGACGAAGGATTCCGCTACGAGCCGAAAACCTTTCTCAGCTATTGCTTTGGTTTTTGGACCCAATCTCAGCTATTTGGTGGATTTTGTCCCAATAATTACCTACTAAATCGACGTAGCAATGGGCCTTTCAGGGGTAAAACGTCTCACCTATTTCGTGTTGCCTCAGCGGCAGCCGCCCGCAGCCGGGTGAAATCACCCTGGCTCACGAAGGCGTGCTGTTCCTCGATGAGCTTCCGGAGTTCGACAGGAAGGTGCTTGAGGTGCTTCGAGAGCCCCTGGAAGGCGGCGAAATCGTCATCGCCCGCGCCAGCGGCCGGGTGCGCTTCCCGGCGCGTTTCCAACTGGTGGCGGCGATGAACCCCTGCCCCTGTGGATATCTCGGCGACCCCAGCGGCCGCTGCCGCTGCACGCCGGAGCAGGTCCAGCGCTACCGCGCCAAGCTGTCCGGGCCGCTATTGGACCGTATCGACCTGCACCTGACGGTCAGCCGCGAAAGCACCAGCCTGGCGCCCAGCGGCCCCAGCACCAGCAGCGCCGAACTGGCCGTGCAGGTCGCCGCCGCACGCCAGCGCCAGTTGGACCGGCAAGGTTGCGCGAACGCCTTCCTCGACCTGAAGAAGATGCACCAATTCTGTGCACTGAGCGCCGAGGACCAGGCCTGGCTGGAGAAGGCCGGCGAGCGCCTGAACCTGTCGTTGCGCGCCCTGCACCGGATTCTCAAGGTGGCCCGCACCCTCGCCGACCTGCAGCAGGCGCAAGCCATCGGCCGGACGCATCTGGCCGAAGCGCTGCAATACCGCACCGGTCATTAGCAGCGCCAGAACGGCCGCATCGCCTCCAGCCGCGCCTGTTCGCGGCTGATGCCGATATCGCGCAGTTGCTCGTCGCTGAGTTCCAGTAGCTGCTTGCGGGTGCGCAGCCGGCGCCAGAACTGCTGCCAGCGGTTTTCCCGGGGGCCACCCGGTATCACGCGGGCCTCGGGAAGGCCCAGCAGTTCCTGTTGATACAGGGTCAGGCGTACATCGCTCATGCCGGTCATGTCGTCGCTCCTCCACGTTCGGGTTCACCGGATGTGGGATTAGCCTGACGAATTAGCAAAAAGCATTACAGATTCAACACTTCTGAATTTTCTCCATACAGAAAGGCGCTAAAAGCCTCTGAATGGCGTATTTTTGTTCGATCTGTACTGCTTTCAGCCAGCCACGACCGGCTTGGGAGATCTGTCATGAAGCGCTATGCACAGCTCGCCGCCACCCTCGGCGAACGTATCGAGCAGGGGCTGTACCGTCCCGGCGACCGCCTGCCCTCGGTGCGCGCGCTGAGCGAAGAACACGGCGTCAGCATCAGCACGGTGCAGCAGGCCTACCGCGTGCTGGAGGACTCCGGGCTGGTGGAGCCACGGCCGAAATCCGGCTACTTCGTGCCCGAACGCCGCCACCTGCCGCCGCTGCCGGCGATGACCCGGCCGGCGCAACGGCCGGTGGACGTGTCGCAATGGGACCAGGTGCTGGAACAGGTGCGCTACGCACCCGGCAGCGACTTCGTCCAACTCGGGCGCGGCACGCCGGATGTCACCAGCCCCTCGCTCAAGCCGCTGCAGCGCGCCATGGTGCATGCCGCTCGACGCACCGACGTACACAGCCTCGGCTACGAGGGCATCCAGGGTTCGCTGGCGCTGCGCGAGCAGATCGCCCGGCTGATGCTCGACTCCGGCTGCCAGGTGCCGCCCAGTGAGATCGTCATCACCACCGGGTGCCAGGAGGCGCTGGCGATCACCCTGCGCGCCATCTGCCAGCCGGGGGACATTGTCGCCATCGACTCGCCGAGCTTCCACGGCGCCATGCAGGCACTGAAGGCCTATGGGCTCAAGGCACTGGAAATCCCCACCGACCCGATCAATGGCGTCAGCCTGGAGGCACTGGAGCTGGCCATGGAGCAGTGGCCGGTGAAGCTGATCCTGCTCACCCCCAACTGCAACAACCCGTTGGGCTACATCATGCCCGACGCGCGCAAGCGCGCCTTGCTGTGCCTGGCGGCGCGCTATGACGTGCCGATCCTGGAAGACGATGTCTATGGCGAGCTGGCCTATGCCTTCCCGCGGCCACGCAGCATCAAATCCTTCGACGCCGACGATCGCGTGCTGCTGGCCAGCTCCTTCTCCAAGACCGTGGCGCCGGGCCTGCGCACCGGCTGGGTGGTGCCGGGGCGTTACCTGGACCGCATCCTGCACTTCAAGTACATCGCCAGCGGCACCTGCGCGCCGCAGCCGCAGATGGCCCTGGCCGAGTTCGTCGGCGGCGGCCACTACGAGCCGCACATCCGCCGCATGCGCGCGCAGTATCAGCGCCACCGCGACCTGATGACCGAATGGATCGGCCGCTACTTCCCTGAAGGCACCCTGGCCAGCCGGCCGCGTGGCGGCTTCATGCTCTGGGTGGAGATGGACGAGCAGTTCGACAGCGTGCGGCTCAACCACGAGCTGCGCCGCGACAACGTGCAGGTGGCGGCGGGCAACATCTTTTCCGCCTCGGGCAAGTACCGCAATTGCATCCGGATGAACTACTCCAGCCGCGACCTGGCGCGGATCGAGGACGCCGTGCGCAAGGTCGGCGCCTGCGCCACGCGGCTGACCGCCGAGCGCCGCGCGCAGGACGAGGAACTGCTGCCGGCCTGACGGGAAACATTTATCCACAGCCTGGCGCTGCCGTGCGGCGCCGGGCTGCTGTACCTTCCGCCTTTCCGCAAGGCACTCTCGATTCAAGGCGCTCGCGTTGACCAGTCTCACCCTCGGCTCCCTGGCCATTCCCCTGCCCCACGTGCTGCTCTACCTCGGCTTCTTCGCCGCGCTCTTCGCCGGCTGGCTGGCCGGGCGCAAACGCGGCGCCAACCCCGAGGGCGCGCTGTTCAGCATGCTCGTCGGGGGCCTGCTGGTGGCGCGGCTGGCCTTCGTCGCGCGCTACGCCGAGCAGTATGCCGCCACGCCACTGGGCATCGTGGATATCCGCGACGGCGGCTTCCTCGCCCTGCCGGGCATCCTCGCGGCGGTGGTGGTCGGTGGCCTGCTGGCCTGGCGCAAGGCCGCACTGCGCCGGCCGCTGGCGGTGGCCGCGCTGGTGGGGGCCTGCGTCTGGGGTGGAGGCAATGCCGTGGTTTCGGCGCTGGACCGCAGCCAGCAGATTCCCGCGCTGACGGTGCTGGACCTGCGTGGCCAGCCGGTCGACCTGCGCGCCCTGGATGGCCGGCCACTGGTGGTCAACCTCTGGGCCAGCTGGTGTCCGCCCTGCCGACGCGAAATGCCGGTGCTGGAAGCCGCGCAGCAACAACGCAGCGACGTGCGCTTCCTGCTGGTCAACCAGGGCGAATCCGCCGAAGCCGTGCAGCGCTTCCTCCGCGACCAGGGCCTGAGCGATGCGGCGGTGCTGCTCGACAGCGGCAACCGCCTGGGCCAGGCCACCGGCGCCTACGGCATGCCCACCACGCTGTTCTACGACGCCCAGGGGCGCCTGAGACACAGCCAGATGGGCGAACTCTCCGCCGCCAGCCTGGAATATGGGCTGGGCCGGCTCAAGGGCGCCGACTGACGTCACCTCCCGGCACAGCCGTTCGACAGGCTGCTTCTACCGAGGTCTTGAGCAAGGGAAAGTCACGGCTGGCACTCAACCTGAACACAACCTCGAGAATGTTCGAGATCAGCCTTGAAATACCAAAAAGCTATCGACTAACAGCATTCAGATCAAAGAAAGCTATCAATTTGTGCTAGAATGTTGCGTCTTCCGCCCTCAGGGTGGCAATCCGATAACAAGGAGAGCTAGCTCAAGATGGAGACACCTTCCCGCCCCCGGAGCACCTTGAACCCTCCGGTTTTCTATACCTCCGCCGTACTCATCCTCGCCCTCGTCGCCTTCGCGACGCTGCTGCCGGAGCAAGCCCAGTCGCTGTTCGGCCTGGTGCAGAAATGGATCATCAGCAACGCCAGCTGGTTCTATGTCCTCGCCGTGGCGCTGGTGCTGATCAGCGTGGTCTTCCTCGCCGTCAGCCGTTACGGCGACATCCGGCTCGGCCCCGACCACAGCCGCCCCGACTACCGCAACACCACCTGGTTCGCCATGCTGTTTTCCGCCGGCATGGGCATCGGCCTGATGTTCTTCGGCGTCGCCGAACCCGTCATGCACTTCATCGCGCCACCTGTCGGTGAGCCGCACACCGTGGAAGCGGCGCGCGAAGCGATGAAGCTGACCTTCTTCCACTGGGGCCTGCACGCTTGGGCGATCTACGCCATCGTCGCGCTGATCCTGGCCTTCTTCAGCTTCCGCCACGGCTTGCCGCTGACCCTGCGCTCGGCGCTCTACCCGCTGATCGGCGAACGTATCTACGGCCCCATCGGCCACGCGGTGGATATCTTCGCGATCATCGGCACGGTATTCGGCGTGGCGACCTCGCTGGGCTACGGCGTGCTGCAGATCAACAGCGGCCTGCACTTCCTGTTCGGCTGGCCGGTGAACCAGACGGTGCAGGTGATCCTGATCGCCGTGACCTGCGGCCTGGCCACCCTCTCGGTCGCCAGCGGCCTCGACCGCGGCATCCGGATCCTCTCCGAGTTGAACCTGGGGCTGGCGGTCATCCTGCTGCTCTTCGTGCTGGTCCTCGGCCCCACCGTGTTCCTGCTGCAGACCTACGTGCAGAACACCGGGGCCTACCTCTCGGAAATCGTCAACAAGACCTTCAACCTGTACGCCTACCAGCCCACCGACTGGATCGGCGGCTGGACCCTGCTCTACTGGGGCTGGTGGTTGTCGTGGTCGCCCTTCGTCGGGCTGTTCATCGCACGCATCTCGCGCGGGCGGACCATTCGCGAGTTCGTCTGCGGCGTGCTCTTCGTCCCTGCCGGCTTCACCCTGCTGTGGATGACCGTGTTCGGCGACAGCGCGATCCACATGATCCTCCAGGACGGCTTCACCCAACTGGCGGACGTGGTGAACCAGGACAGCTCGGTGGCGCTGTTCGCCTTCCTCGAACACTTCCCGCTGGGCAGCCTGATCTCGCTGGTCGCGGTGGCGATGGTGGTGGTGTTCTTCGTCACCTCGGCCGACTCCGGCGCGCTGGTGGTCGATATGCTCGCCTCCTCCGGCCACGACCACTCGCCGCTGTGGCAGCGCATCTTCTGGTCGGTGCTGATGGGCGTGGTGGCCATCGCCCTGCTGCTGACCGACGGGCTGAAAGCGTTGCAGACGGCGACCATCGCCAGTGCGCTGCCCTTCGCGATCATCCTGCTCGCCTCGATCTGGGGGCTGTTCAAGGCCCTGCACCTGGACGCCACCAAGCGCGGCATCCGCCACCAGGCGCTGAACTTCTCCCCCGCCCGCAGCCGCAGCAGCGAGGGCTGGCAGCGCCGCCTGCGCAACATCGCCATGTTCCCGCGGCGCAGCCATGTCAACCGCTTCATCGATGAGGTGGCGCGCCCGGCCTGCGAAGATGTCGCGGCCGAACTGCGCAAGCAGGGCTACGATGCCACCGTGACGACGGGCGACGACCGCCGGGTGCGGCTGGAGGTCGGGCATGGCACCGAGGTCGACTTCATCTACGAAGTCCGCCCGCGCGCCTTCACCACTCCCAGTTTCGTCATGCGCGATACCGAGGACACCAGCGAGTCGCGCAAGTACTTCCGCGCCGAGGTGCACCTCAAGGAGGGCGGCCAGGACTACGACATCATGGGCTGGGGCCGCGACGGGGTGATCAGCGACATCCTCGACCAGTACGAACGCCACCTGCACTTCCTGCACGTGGTGCGCTGAATGAAAGAGGCCGGCAAATGCCGGCCTCTTCGTTTCGGGCTTACTGGATCTCTTCGGGCTTCACGATCACCCAGTTCTTGTCGGCGGTGACCGTCTGGCCCAGCTTGGCCTGGGCCTCGGCGTTCTTCTTGATCATGCCGTTGAGCTGGTCCATGTACTTGGGCTTGCGGTTGACCCACAGGTGGATGCCGTTGTCGGCGGTGCCGTTGAACAGCATGTAGCCATCGCTGCTGGGGGTGTCGCCGCCGACCAGGATCGGGCGCTTCCACTGGTCGATGTAGGTAAGGATCGCGGCCTGCTTGCCAGCCATCCAGGTCGCCGGGGTCCACAGGTAGGGGGTGACTTCCAGGTCCAGGTTGGCCTTGGGATCGTACTTGCCGGCGGTGATCTGCTTGCGCGCAGTGGTCAGCTCGCCGCTCTTGCGGTCCTTGAGCAAGGTGGTGACGCCGATGACGTTCTCCGGCTTCACGTTGTAGCCGTACTTCGGATCGGAGGCGACCATCCGCACCAGCTCTTCGTGGGCGGCGGTCATCACGTAGACCTCGATGCCGTTCTCCATCAGCTTGTTGTACAGCTCGGTCTGGCCGGTGAAGACCTTGGGCGGGTTGATCTCGATGGGCTTGACCGCATCGCCTTCGTAGTAGGTGCTGGGGATCGGCTTGCCGTACGCCATCAGCTCGTCGACGTAGCCCTTGAGCTCCTTGAGGGTGAAGCCGGAGAACACCTGGGCGACCCAGGGGTAGCAGACCATGTCGTCGATTTCGCAGAGCCGGTAGTAGTAGCTGTTGAGGCTCTCCTTGTGGCCGTTCACGTCCTTGAACGGAATCAGCTTGAGCGAGGGATCGAGCTTCTCGCGGGTCAGCACGCCCTTCATTTCCAGGAAGGGCAGCAGCGATTCTTCCAGGTCGTAGCGGTAGCTGGTGTTGTCCATGTCGAAGACCGCGAAGGCGCCCTTGTTGGCGTTGGCGGCGATCAGGGCGTCGAGCTGTTTCGCGGCCGGCTCCGGCCAGTGCTTGAGCTCCGTGGCGGCGTTAGCGGTGGCGGCAACGGCGGTGCTGGCGAGAAGCAGGCTGGCGAGCAGAGTACGCATGGGCTTCATGGGGTTCCCCCGAGGTGGTCTTTTGGGTTGGAAAGAGCCCGTTGCGGGCTCCTCCCTGGACTAGTCCACCCATGACGCTAGCAAAGCTCTGTTTCAACTCGACTACTGAAGCCGACCTGGAACATCGTGTCCGCGCCAGGACGTGTCTGCCTGCGGCAGCGCTATTCGAGCAGTTCGACCGGCGGCAGCTGCATGGCCTGGACTTCGGCCTGGAGGAAGTCGCGCAACCGGCGCAGGCGCTCCTGCTGCCGGCGCGCCCGCGGCCAGACCAGGTAGTAGCTTTCGCCGCTGGCCACCGCGCTCGGCCAGGGCAGCGCCAGCCGGCCCTGGTTGGCGTCTTCGGCGACCATCACCAGGTCGCCGATGGACACGCCATAGCCCCGCGCCGCAGCGACTATGCCCAGTTCCAAGGTGTCGAAGACCTGCCCGCCCTTGAGCGAAACCTGCTCGCTCAGGTCCATGCGCTGCAGCCAGCGGCGCCAGTCGCGGCGGTCCGGCGTGGGGTGCAGCAGCTCGGCGCGGGCCAGGCGCTCGACGTCCCACGGACCGTCGTCGAGCAGCGCCGGCGAACCCACCGGAATCAGCCACTCGGGGAACAGCAGGGTGCCTTCCCAGTCCGGCGGGAAGTGCCCGGCGCTGAGCAGCACCGCGCAGTCGAAGGGCTCGTTGACGAAGTCCACCTGATCCACGTCCATCCAGGCGCTGGTCAACTGCACCTCGATATCGCTGTTGCGCATGCGGAAGTTGCTCAAGCGCGACAGCAGCCAGCGCATGGTCAGGGTCGAAGGCGCCTTCAGGCGCAGCACGCCCTCCTCCGCCCGCAGGCTGGAACAGGCGCGCTCCAGTGCGTCGAAGCCATCGCGCAGGCCGGGCAGCAGCAGGCGCGCCGGTTCGGTCAGTTCCAGTTTTCGGCCACGGCGCTGGAACAGACGGCAGGCGAAGTGCTCTTCCAGGGTCCTGATGTGACGGCTCACGGCGCTCTGGGTGATCGCCAGCTCCTCCGCGGCGCGGGTGAAGGACGCATGCCGGGCGGCGGCCTCGAAGGCGCGCAGGGCATAGAGGGGCGGCAATTGGCGGTTCATCGCGGGCTCCAGGGCGCAACCAGGCATGAGTATGACTCATGAATGGCATCGTTTTTTTCCTTTTGTGCCCGCCCGTACACACGCCAGAGAATGAGGCACTTTCCATTCGGAAGGCCCCACTGCGGGCCACCGCTGACTGAGCCTGACTCATGAAACGCCTGTACCGTGACGAACTCGCCGCCATACTGCGCCTGGCCGGCCCGCTGATCGCCGCCCAGCTGGCCTACGTGGCCATGGTGTTCACCGACACCGTGATGATGGGCAAGCTCGGCCGCGAGGCGCTGGCCAGTGGCGGCCTGGGCGCGTCCAGCTACGCGCTGGTCTCGACCTTCTGCGTCGGCGTGGTGGCGGCCACCGGCAACCTGGTCGCCATTCGCCACGGCGCGCGGGACACTTCTGGAGTAGTCCAGGCAACCCAGGCCGGCCTGTGGATCGGCCTCGCGCTGTCGCTGCTGGCGGGACTGCTGCTGTGGAACCTGGGGCCGATCCTGCTGACCTTCGGCCAGGCGCCGGAAACCGTCGCCGGCACGATGAGCTTCCTGCGCAGCATCGTCTTCGCCCTGCCCGGCTACATGGTCTTCATGGTGCTGCGCGGCTTCACCAGCGCCATCGAGCGCACCGGCCCGGTGATGGCGATCAGCGTGCTCGGCGCGCTGGCCAACTTCGCCCTGAACTATGCCTTCATCGAGGGCCTGTTCGGCCTGCCGCGCCTGGGGCTGGCAGGGATCGGCCTGGTCACCGCGGTGGTGATGAACGCCCTGCCGGTGATACTCGCGCTGTACCTGCGCTGGCACCCCGCCTACCGCGACTACCCGCTGCTGCGCGGGCTGTCGCGGCCGGACTTCAAGGTGATCGGCGAATCCCTGCGCCTGGGCCTTTCCATTGGCGGCACTTACGCGGTGGAGTCAGGGATGTTCACCGTGGCCACGCTGTGCATGGGCGCCATCGGCAGCACCGCGCTGGCCGCACACCAGATCGCCATCCAGTCGGTGTACGTGGCCTTCATGGTGCCGGTGGGGATTTCCTATGCGGTGACCTTCCGTATCGGCCAACACTACGGCGCCGGCCGGCTGGTCGAGGCGCGCCGCGCCGGACGCCTGGGAATCGGCTTCGGCGCCGCCTGCATGTTCGCCTTCGCCGCGCTGTTCTGGCTGGCCCCGGAGCTGGTCATCGGCCTGTTCCTCGACCACGACAATCCGGCCAACCAGGAGGTGGTGCAACTGGCCGTCAGCCTGCTGGCGATCGCCGCCTGGTTCGAGCTGTTCGACGGCACCCAGAGCATCGCCATGGGCGCGATCCGGGGCCTGAAAGATGCGCGCACCACCTTCCTGGTCGGGCTGGCGGGTTACTGGCTGGTCGGGGTGCCGATGGCCTTGCTGCTGGCCTTCCCGCTCGGCTGGGGACCCAGCGGCGTATGGTGGGGCCTGGCATCGGGGCTGGCTTGTGCGGCGATCGGCCTGTGCCTGGCGTTCGAAGCCAAGACCGCCCGACTGCTGCGGCCGCAGGCGACGGGCAGCGTCCTCGGCACTTGCTAGCTGTTGATCGAGTCCTGCAGGCGTAGCGCGCGGGTTCCGCCGAACACCAGGAAGCGCGCCAGCTCCGCCAGGGGCAGCGGCCGGCTGATCCCGTAGCCCTGGACCTGGTCGCAACCGAACTGGTTCAGCTGTTCCTGCTGTTCGACGGTCTCGACGCCCTCAGCCACCACCTCGAGGTTGAGGTTGTGCGCCAGGTTGATCATCGCCCGCACCAGTTGCAGGTTTTCTGGACGCTCCTGCATGTCGCCGACGAAGCTCTTGTCGATCTTCAGCAGGGTGATCGGCAGGCTGCTGAGGTGTACGAAGGATGAGAAGCCGGTGCCGAAGTCATCCAGGGAGAAGCGCACGCCCAGCCGGCCGAGGACCTGCATGGTCTGCAGCACCTTGTCGCTGCGACGCATCACGGCGGTTTCGGTGAGCTCGAACTCCAGCCAGCGGGCATCCACGCCGCGCAGGCGGATCAGGCGCTCCAGGGTCGGCAGCAACTGGCCGTCCTGGAACTGGCGGAACGACAGGTTGATCGCCATGTGCAGCGGCGGCAGGCCTCGCCCGCGCAGCCATTGCATGTCGCGCAGGGCGCGGGAGATCACCCAGTAGCCGAGCGGCACGATCAGCCCGCTTTCCTCCGCCAGCGGCACGAAGTCCCCCGGCATCAGCAGGCCGCGTTCGGGATGACGCCAGCGCACCAGCGCTTCCAGGCCGACGATGTGGCCATCCTTAAGGTCCAGGCGCGGCTGGTAGTGCAGTTCCAGCTCGTCGCGGCGCAAGGCACGGCGCAGTTCGCTCTCCAGATCGGCGAGGCTGCGCGCGCCACGGTTGATGCGCTCGTCGAACACATGGAAGGTGCAGCCCTGGCGGGCCTTGGCCTGCTGCATGGCGATGTGCGCGTGCCACATCAGCGGGTCGGCGCCATCGCCGGCGTGAGCGTGGGCCATGCCCAGGCTGCAACCCAAGAGCAGGCTTTCCCCCTCCACCCGGTAGGGCTCGCCGAGGACCTCGACGATGCGTTCGGCGACCCATTCCACCCGCTCCGGATCGTGGCGGGTATCCAGCAGCAGGGCGAATTCGTCACTGCCCAGACGGGCGATGAGATCACCGTTGTCCAGTTGGGCCTTGAGTCGGTCGACCACCTGCAGGATCAGCCGGTCCCCGGACTGGTGACCGAGGGCATCGTTGACGTGGCGGAAGTTGTCCAGGTCCAGGTGCCCCAGCGCCAGGCCGCGGCCACCGCACTCGCTCAGGCGGGCGGCGAGCAGGGTCTGGAAGCCCTGGCGGTTGGCAATGCCGGTAAGCGGATCCTGTTCGGCCAGGTTCTGCAGGGTGTTCTGCAGCGAGGCGCGTTCGCGCACGTAGCGCAGGCAGCGGCGTAGCACTTCGACGCTGAGGCTTTCCGCGGCCAGCCAGTCGGCAACGCCCACCGGCTCCTGTGTGGGCTCGCGTTCGAGCAGCAGGACCATCGGCAGGTGGCATTGCTGGGAGGATGGCAGCTTGCCAGGCGTGGCCAGGACCAGGCCGACCTGGCCTTCATCGAACAGGCTGCTGGCGGCCTGCCAGGACGGTGCTGTGATCAGGGAATAGCCCTGCCCCAACGCGGCCAGATATCCGCGAAGTAGCTGGGCCCACTGCGGCGCTTCCGCCAGCAGGAGCAGGCGCGCTGGTTCGACCGACGCTGCCACGCGACCCCCGTCATGCGATGGGAAGAAACCTGGCGCCGTCCCTGTGCCCGTCCTTCCGGTTTTGAAGCCTCCGCCGCCTCCGGCTCCCCGGATACAAACGAGACTTCAGAGAAACTCTTAAGAGTTTTCTTCAAGTATTGCTCACACAAGCCTAATACATGTACGGATTTATCCAAAATAAGGAAGTACGATCCCGTCACAGATCGCCGCTATTCCGAGCGGCACCCCGACGCCCGGCACGGCCTGCTAGAATACGCGCCCGCTCCACTACAGACCCCCGCCCTTCATGTCCCGACTCAATCCCCGGCAGCAAGAGGCCGTGAACTACGTCGGCGGCCCGCTCCTGGTGCTGGCCGGCGCCGGCTCCGGCAAGACCAGCGTGATCACCCGCAAGATCGCGTACCTCGTGCAGCAATGCGGCATCCGCGCCCAGTACATCGTCGCCGTGACCTTCACCAACAAGGCCGCCCGCGAGATGAAAGAGCGCGTCAGCACCCTGTTGCGCCCGGGCGAGGGCAAGGGCCTGACCGTCTCCACCTTCCACAACCTGGGCCTGAACATCATCCGCAAGGAGCACGCGGCCCTGGGCTACAAGCCCGGCTTCTCGATCTTCGACGAGAGCGATGTGAAGGCGCTGATGACCGACATCATGCAGAAGGAGTATTCCGGCGATGACGGTCTGGACGAGATCAAGAACCTGATCGGTGGCTGGAAAAACGACCTGATCCTTCCGGAAGAAGCGCTGGAAAAGGCGCGCAATCCCAAGGAACAGACCGCCGCGATGGTCTACCTGCATTACCAGCGCACGCTCAAAGCCTACAACGCGGTGGACTTCGACGACCTGATCCTGCAGCCGGTGAAGCTGTTCCAGGAGCACCCGGAAATCCTCGATAAGTGGCGCAACCGCGTGCGCTACATGCTGGTGGACGAGTACCAGGACACCAACGCCAGCCAGTACCTGCTGGTGAAGATGCTGGTGCAGCAGCGCGCGCACTTCACCGTGGTGGGCGACGACGACCAGTCGATCTACGCCTGGCGGGGCGCGCGCCCGGAAAACCTGATGCAGCTGAAGGAAGACTTCCCCTCGCTGAAGGTGGTGATGCTGGAGCAGAACTACCGTTCCACCAGCCGCATCCTGAAGTGCGCGAACATCCTGATCGCCAACAACCCCCACGTGTTCGAGAAACAGCTGTGGAGCGAGATGGGCGAAGGCGACCCGATCCGGGTGATCCGCTGCCGCAACGAGGAAGCCGAGGCCGAGCGGGTGGCCGTGGAAATCCTCACCATCCACCTGAAGACGCAGCGGCCCTACAGCGAATTCGCCATCCTCTACCGGGGCAACTATCAGGCGAAGCTGATCGAGCTGAAACTTCAGCACCACCAGATTCCCTATCGTCTGTCGGGCGGCACCAGCTTTTTCGGACGCCAGGAAGTGAAGGACCTGATGTCCTACTTCCGCCTGCTGGTGAACCCGGACGATGACAACGCCTTCCTCCGCGTGATCAACGTGCCGCGCCGGGAAATCGGCTCCGCGACCCTGGAGAAGCTCGGCAACTATGCCACCGAGCGCGGTTGCTCGATGTTCAACGCCGCCGGGGAGCTGGGCCTGTCCGAACACCTGGACGCCCGCTACATCGAGCGCCTGCAACGCTTCAAGCGCTTCATCGACAAGGTCCGCGAGCAGTGCGCCGGCAACGACCCGATCGGCGCGCTGCGCAGCATGGTGATGGATATCGACTACGAGAACTGGCTGCGGCAGAACGCTTCCAGCGACAAGGTCGCCGATTTCCGCATGGGCAACGTCTGGTTCCTCATCGATGCGCTGAAGAACACCCTGGAGCGCGACGAAGAAGGCGACATGACCATCGAACAGGCCATCGCCAAGCTGGTGCTGCGCGACATGCTGGAACGCCAGCAGGAAGAGGAAGAAGGCGCCGAGGGCGTGCAGATGATGACCCTGCATGCGTCCAAGGGCCTGGAATTCCCCTACGTGTTCATTCTCGGCGTAGAAGAAGAAATCCTTCCGCACCGCTCCAGCATCGAGGCCGACACCATCGAGGAAGAGCGGCGCCTGGCCTACGTGGGCATCACCCGGGCGAAGAAGAACCTGGCCATGACCTTCGCCGCCAAGCGCAAGCAGTACGGCGAGATCATCGACTGCTCGCCCAGCCGCTTCCTCGACGAGCTGCCGCCGGAGGACCTGGTCTGGGAAGGCCAGGAGGACGCGCCGGTGGAGGTCAAGGTGGCCAAGGGCAACTCCGCGCTGGCGGATATCCGGGCGATGCTCAAGCGCTGATCCCCGTAGGGCGTATGACGCTCCGCGTCATACGCCGACTGACCTCGGTCTCACGGCACTCCGAAATTGGCTACGGAGTTGGCGGTGAGGTCGGTGTATCGGCGTACAACCGCGAACGGTTGTACGCCCTACGATGGCCAGCAGTCTCCCTCCCTCGAAAAACTGTCCACCTGATCAGCAATTGCATTGGTCGGAACGTCGCGCAGAACCCCACTGGCGTTGTAGAATTACGCGCTTCATCAGCGGCAGCCGCTCCGGAAGCACCCCCGTGAACACTCTCAAAGACAAAATTCGCAGCGAAGGCATCGTTCTTTCCGAACAGGTCCTCAAGGTAGACGCCTTCCTCAACCACCAGATCGACCCGGCGCTGATGAAGCAGATCGGCCACGAGTTCGCCGAACGCTTCAAGAACCAGGGCATCACCAAGATCGTCACCATCGAGGCCTCGGGCATCGCCCCGGCGGTCATGGCCGGCCTCGAGCTGGGCATTCCGGTGATCTTCGCCCGCAAGTTCCAGTCGTTGACGCTGAAGAATGACCTGCTGATCTCCAAGGTCTTCTCCTTCACCAAGCAGACCGAAAGCACCATCGCCATTTCCGCCAAGCACCTGACTGCTGCCGACCACGTGCTGGTGGTGGACGACTTCCTCGCCAACGGCCACGCCGCCAAGGCGCTGATCGACCTGATCCAGCAGGCGGGCGCGAGCATCGCCGGCCTGGGCATCGTCATCGAGAAGTCCTTCCAGGAAGGCCGCGCCCTGCTGGAAAGCGAAGGCTATCGGGTGGAATCCCTGGCCCGGGTGAAGTCCCTGGCGAGCGGCAAGGTCGAGTTCCTCGAGGACTGATCCACCGCTCAACGAAAAAGGCGGGCGCCGCAAGGGCCCGCCTTTTTTCAGGCCTGCATTCCGGTTTTCCGTAGGAGCGGATCCTATCCGCAATCCGCCGGCAGGCGGCCGTACAGCCTGGAAGACTTGCGGACAAGGTCCGCTCCTACAGACGGTCGACGGGGTTACTGGTCCGGCTCGGCGCTGGCCTTCAGACCGACCAAAACCAACCGCTGGTAAAGCTCCTCGCGTATCCCCTCCGGGCTCGCCAGCCCCATGCGCTCCAGATGCGCCGCATAGTCTTCCGGCTCCGGCGCATCCAGCGTCGCCTTGCCCAGCTCAAGTATTTCGCTCAGACGCAGCTTGCTCTTCAACCACTCCAGCGCCCGCAGCAGATCGCGCTCTTCCCCGGTGAAGTCGCAACCCAGCGGGAATTCCGGCAGCAGTCGGTGCAACCCGCGCGTCGCTTCGCGCAGGCGCTCGGGAGTATTGTCGCGGTAGCGCGCATCCAGCTCGAAATCCTCCGGCAGCTTGCCGGCCGCCTTGGCCTGGGCGATCAGCCCGTCCTGGAAGCGCGAGTCGGCGATCGACAGCATCGCCGCGATCACCTCGGCGTCATTCCTGCCGCGCAGGTCGGCGATGCCGTACTCGGTCACCACCATGTCGCGCAGGTGACGCGGGATGGTGGTGTGGCCGTAGCTCCAGACGATGTTGGAACTCAGCTCGCCCTCCGACTCGCGCCAGCTGCGCAACATCAGGATGGAGCGCGCGCCCTCCAGCTCATGGGCCTGGGCGACGAAGTCATATTGTCCGCCGACACCGCTGAGCACCCGGCCGTCCTCCAGTTGGTCGGCCACGCCGGCCCCCAGCAGGGTGGCGGTGAAGGCGCTGTTGATGAAACGCGCGTCGCAACGCTGCTCGCGCTTGAGCTCCCCGTCGCGGTGCAGGTTGTTGACGAAGCCGATGCCGGTCATGCCGATACCGGCCCGCTCTTCGTGGGACATCTCGCGCAGGCGCTGGTAGAAGGCCTGCGGGCCGAGGAAAAAACCGCCATGCAGCCACACGCCCGGTTCGCCCGGCGCGGCACCAGGCCGCGCGGCCACCCGCCGGCTGAGTACCCCGGCTTCGGCCAATGCCAGCAGGCCAGGCACGAACATTTCGCTGCAGCCATACAGACCCTTCACGAACGCGCCAGTGCCACCCTCCCGCTCGATCAGCTCGGCATACCGTGCATCGACATCGATTCGCCGCAGCAGCTCGCGGTACGAGGCGTTATCGCGATGGCGGGTGAGCAGTGCCGAGGTCAGTGCATCACCCATGATGCCAATGCCGATCTGCAACGTGCCGCCATCGCGTACCAGGCTGCTCGCATGCAGACCGATGCAGTGATCCTGCAGCCCCACCGGCAGGTTGGGCGTGGAGAACAGCGTGCTGCTGTCGCCCGGGGCATCGACCAGCAGGTCGAAGAAATCCTCCTCCACCTCCGCGTCGCCGGGCATGTAGGGCAATTGCTCGTGGACCACACCCACGGTGACGATGGTCTCACCCGTTGCACGGCGACGCTGCAGCATCGGCAACAGGTCGAGGGTGACGTCGGGGTTGCAGGCCAGGCTAAGCTTGCCCGGCCGCGCCGGGTCACGGGCCACCAGCTGGGCAACGGCGTTGATACCCTTGGCATTGATGTCCCGCGCCACATGGCTGTAGTTGCAGCTGATGTAGTTCTGTTGGGCCGGCGCGCTGTCCAGCAGGCTGCCGGGTTGCAGGTAGAACTCCTCGACACGGATGTTCTCCGGCAACGTGCCGTTGCGCAGATCGTGCAGGTAGTCCAGTTCGGGGTAGTCGCCGTAGACGCGCTCGACGAAGGGCTCCAGGAAACGCTGCTGCAACTCGCCTGCGGCCTGCGGGCGGCCCAGGGAAAGCGCGGTATAGAGTGTCAGGCGGCGCCGGGGATTCTCGCGTATGTGTCGGTACAGCGCATTGGCCAGCTGGTTGGGCTTGCCCAGTCCGATTGGCAGGCCGAGACGGATGTGCCCATCCAGACGCCGGAGCAATTGTTCGACGGCGGTATCAAGTGAGCAGGATTGCACCGGATTTCCCTCCTGATTCGCGTCAGTGACAGGAGTTTGGACCGGTCCTGGCGCACAATGCTCCGCAAATCGCGGGCATGAAAAAGCCGCCCGGAGGCGGCTCTTTCGGCACAGGTCAGCGATTACAGGCCGGACATGTGATGAATCGCGGCTTTCAGCTCGTCATCCGAGCAGTCGGCGCAGGTGCCCTTCGGCGGCATGGCGTTGATGCCGGAGATGGCCTTGGCCAGCAGGCCGTCGATACCACCCTGTTCCTTCGCACGCTTGCCCCAGTCGGCCTTGTCGCCGATCTTCGGCGCGCCCAGCAGGCCGCTGCCGTGGCAGTTGGTGCAGACCTTGCCGACGATCTCTTCGCCCGAACGCGGAGCGCCACCGCCACCGGCCGAAGCCACGGCGCCAACGCCTGCGCATTCCTGACCCTGCACGCAGACTTTCCCCACTGGTTCCAGACGCTTGGCAATGGCGTCATCGTTGGTCGCGGCCTGAGCGCTTACAGCCCACAGGGCCAGCACGGCAGCTTGGGCTGCCAGCATTTTTTTAATCAGGTTCACCCTTTCACCCTCATCGTGGCTTATCACACCCGGGCGCGGTAGCAGTCATCACAGTCTCGGGCCGCGCGGGCGGGCGCAAGTATAACGGCAAAGCCGACAAGCTCGAAACAATTGCTCTGCCTTGCCGGGCCTTGCGGCATTAGGTCGCAGCTGGTCTGGCCGGTCCTACCGGCTGTTCAAAAATTTGCCGGTGTGGTGGCGCTGATCAGCCGCGCCGGGGCATCGAACGGATTGCGGAAACGGTGGGGCTTGGTGCTGTCGAAATAGTAGCTGTCGCCACGTTCCAGGACGAAAGTCTCGTCGCCGACGGTCAGCTCCAGACGGCCTTCAACCAGTACGCCGGTCTCTTCGCCTTCGTGGGCATACATGTCGTCGCCGGTGTCGGAGCCCGGCGGATAGGTCTCGTCGAGCAGGGTGATGGCGCGGCTGGGATAGTCCTTGCCAACCAGCTTCATGATGATCGAGCCACTGGACAGGTCGCTGAGTTCGTCTGCCTTGTAGACCACCGGAGTGTTGCTGTTCTGCTCCAGGTCCAGGGAGAAGAACTCGACCAGGGACATCGGAATACCACCCAGCACTTTCTTCAGCGAGCTGATGGAGGGGCTGACGCTGTTCTTCTCGATCATCGAGATCGTGCTGTTGGTCACACCCGCCCGTTTGGCGAGTTCGCGCTGGGACAAACCTTTGAGCTTACGGATGGCTTGCAGACGAGCACCGACGTCCAAGGGTGGGGTCCTCCTTATTCTTGTGTTCAGGCAGGCGCTGAAAGGCAGAACCCGCCAACGGCTTGAGCCGAGCGGGTTCCAAGTGCCACGTATCATGGCAACACCGTTCAGTATTTACAACAGATCGGCTGTCGATCCTGCGCAAACTTTACGGACGGTATCCGTCACTCGCCGCTATAGACCCGCGGCACGCGCTTGAGGTTGCAGAACAGCTGGTAGGGAATGCTGCCGCAGAGCGCGGCGAGCTGGCTGGCGGGGACGTTCGGCCCCCAGAGTTCGACGCGGCTGCCCAGGCCGGCTTGCGGCAGGTCGGTCAGGTCCACGGTGAGCATGTCCATGGACACGCGGCCGATGATGCGGCTGGGCTTGCCGTCGATGAACACCGGCGTGCCGTCCGGCGCATGGCGCGGATAGCCGTCGGCATAGCCCATGGCGACCACGCCGACGCGTACCGGGCGATCGGCGACGAAGCGCGCGCCGTAGCCCACCGGCTCACCGGCGGGCAGTTCGCGGAGGCTGATGACCTTGGATTCCAGGGTCATCACCGGGCGCAGTTGATCGGCCAGCGGGTGCGCCTGTTCGAACGGAGTGGCGCCGTAGAGCATGATGCCGGGGCGCACCCAGTCGCTGGGCACGTCGGGCCAGCCGAGGATGCCGGGAGAGTTGCGCAGGCTGACCTCATGGCCCTGACCGGCGGCTTCGCGCACGGCCTGGAAGGCGGCGACCTGCTCCTCGGTGCGCGGGCAATCCAGCTCGTCGGCACGGGAGAAGTGACTCATCAGCACGACCTTGGCCACGTGGGGCAGCGCCTTCAGGCGAGCCAGCGCGGCGGCATAGTCCTGCGGGAAGAAGCCGACGCGGTGCATGCCCGAGTCCATCTTCAGCCACACGGTGAGCGGCTTGCTCGGACGGGCGCGCTCGATGGCATCCAGCTGCCAGGCCGAGTGCACCACGCACCAGAAATCATGGGCGTCGATCAGTTCCAGCTCGCTGGCCTCGAAGAAACCTTCCAGCAGCAGGATCGGCGCGCGGATGCCGGCTTCACGCAGCTCCAGTGCTTCCTCGATGCAGGCCACAGCAAAACCATCGGCCTCGCCCTCCAGGGCACGGGCACAGACCACGGCGCCATGGCCGTAGGCATCGGCCTTGACCACCGCCAGCGCTCGGGCGCCGCTGACTTCACGGGCCAGACGGTAATTGTGGCGCAGGGCGGCAAGATCGATCAGGGCACGGGCGGGACGCATGGCGAGACTCTCTTTTTAGGTTGAAACAGACGCGAAGAAAACGAGCGAAAAAAACCCGGCGCTACGGCCGGGCCACGCAAAAAACAATCAGGGCAGTGCGGCGACGATGGAGATCTCGACGAGGATCTCCGGGTAGCACAGCGCCGCCTGGACGGTGGCGCGGGCCGGGGCACAGCCCTGCGGGACCCACTGGTCCCAGACGCCATTCATGCCGGCGAAGTCGGCCGCGACGTCCTTCAGGTAGATGGTCGCCGAAAGGATCCGCGACTTGTCGGTGCCGGCCTCGTCGAGCAGGCGCTCGATGCTGGCCAGGACCTCGCGGGTCTGCTGTTCGACGCCAACGGAGAGATCGTCCGCCACCTGGCCGGCGAGGTACACCGTGCCGTTGTGGGTGACGACCTGGCTCATCCGCTGATTAGTGTGCAGGCGCAGGATGGCCATTCTGGGCCTCCGAGGCATCGCCGTAGCGGGAAATGTCCAGACCTTCGGTGCTGATCTGCGGGCGCTTCTTCGCCATCAGGTCGGCGAGGTAGCGACCCGAGCCGCACGCCATGGTCCAGCCCAGGGTGCCGTGGCCGGTGTTCAGGAACAGGTTGCGGTAGCGGGTGGCACCGACGATCGGGGTGCCATCCGGGGTCGCCGGGCGCAGGCCGGTCCAGAACTCGGCCTTGCTGACGTCACCGCCTTCCGGGTACAGATCGGTGGTGATCATTTCCAGGGTGGCGCGGCGACGCGGGTTCAGCGACAGGTCGAAGCCGGCGATTTCCGCCATGCCGCCGACGCGGATGCGCTGGTCGAAACGGGTGATCGCGACCTTGTAGGTCTCGTCGAGGATGGTCGAGGTCGGCGCCATGTCCGGGTTGGTGATCGGTACGGTCAGCGAGTAGCCCTTGAGCGGGTAGACCGGGGCGTTGATGCCCAGCGGCTTGAGCATCTGCGGCGAGTAGCTGCCCAGTGCCAGCACGTAGCGGTCGGCGGTGACCAGCTGACCATCGACCCAGACGCCGTTGATGCGGTCGCCGGCGAAGTCCAGGCGCTGGATGTCCTGGCCGAAGCGGAATTCCACGCCCAGGGCTTTGGCCATCTCAGCCAGCTTGGTGGTGAACATCTGGCAGTCGCCGGTCTGGTCGTTCGGCAGTCGCAGGGCGCCGACCAGCTTGTCGGCCACCTTGCCCAGGGCCGGCTCGACGCGGGCGATGCCGGCGCGATCCAGCACTTCATAGGGAACGCCGGTGCTTTCCAGGACCGAGATGTCCTTGGCGGCGGCGTCGAGCTGCTCCTGGGTGCGGAACAGCTGGGTGGTGCCCAGGGAGCGGCCTTCGTAGGAAATGCCGGTCTCGGCGCGCAGTTCGTCGAGGCAGTCGCGGCTGTACTCGGACAGGCGCACCATGCGCTCCTTGTTCACCGCGTAGCTCTTGGCGTTGCAGTTGCGCAGCATCTGCCACATCCAGGCGTACTGGCTCGGGTCGCCGGTCAGCTTGATAGCCAGGGGCGCGTGGGTCTGCATCAGCCACTTCATGGCTTTCAGCGGGATGCCCGGGGCGGCCCAAGGCGAAGCGTAGCCAGGGGAGACCTGGCCGGCGTTGGCAAAGCTGGTTTCCAGGGCCGGACCAGGCTGGCGGTCGACGACGACCACTTCGAAGCCGGCACGGGCGAGATAGTAAGCACTGGCGGTACCGATCACACCGCTGCCAAGCACCAGAACACGCATTTTTGCCTCCCACGCCGCGTCAGGGACACGGACGTTTTTTATTCTGAACGTAGATGCGCGCAGTATAGGAAGTCCCGCTCAGCGATATTCACTGTTTGCGATGCGGTATTTGACGAAAAATCCTGGCAAAACTCGGTTTAGCGGAGGGACATCCACCAGGATAAGGGTGTTTTCACCCGAGACCGAATGGTCGAGGATCTGGCGAAAATTTCACCAGAACAGGAAGAAATATCGAACGACTATCAATCTGCCGGAATTTCTCTCGCGCAAGATTCCGTCAGCACGATTTACCTGCTTCCGCCGGCCATCCCCCTGCTTGTCGCCGCAAGCGGTGACAAGCAGGGAAATTCCCTTGGGATGCCTACTTGCGCACCCACTGGCCGTTGACCTGCACGTACTGCCCGGACGGCGTACGCTCGATGGCCTTCTTGCCGGCCAGGCTTTCCACGTCCTTGAGCGTGGCGCCGCTCTGGCTGGCGACCTTCTGGTACTCGGCGCGGCGCGCGGCGTTGATCTGCGCGGCGATGTCGGCAGCCTGTCCGCTGTTGCTGACGACGCCCAGGTAGCCGTCGGCCTGCTCGCCGACCAGGCCCTGGGACTTGGCGCCACCGAGGGCGGACATGGCCTGCTCCAGGCTCATCGCCATGACAGGCAGGCTGAGGCAGAGGGCGATCAGCGCGGTGCCCAGTTTGCGGTGCAATCTCATGAAAAGGCTCCTTCTCAGAACAGGCCGCTGTTCTCGTTGATGATGCCGTCGAGCGCCTTGTCGACCTTGATGTAGATCTCGTGCTCGATCTTCACGTTGAGGTTGATATTGATCGGCTCCTTGGGCGCCGCCAGTTGCACGGTGGGCGTGCAGCCCTGGACGAGGCCCGCCAGGAGCAGGAAAGGAAGTAAGGCGCGGAGGCGCATCGGGGTTCTCCTTGCGGTCATGGCGCGGCGGCCGGGTCATTGCGCAGGCGTTCCTGCACGCGCTTGCGGATGGTGTCGCTGACCCGGTCGCTCAGTTGCAGGCTGGTGAGCAGCTTGGGCACGTTCTCCTCCAGGTTGACGTTGAGGTTGATCGGCCGGCCCTGTTCCAGTGCGGGGTTGCTCCCGCTCAGGCTCAGGGCGAGCAGCAGCTTGCCGGTGTCATCATAATCCACCGTGCTGGAGAGCTTGTCGTAGCGGAAATCGTCGATAGCGGTCGCCAGCAACTGCATGGCCGGGTTGCTCTGGCCCAGCGAGCGGATCTTCTCCGAGCGGAACTGCAACACACCCGGCTCGCGCGCCGCGACCTGCCCGCCGTGAACATTCAATTTACCCTTCTCCAGGCGCAACGGCAGGGTGCCGTCGAGGGTCCCGGTGCCGGTCAACCCTTCGGCGGGATAGGCCTTGAGGATTGCCTCCAGCGACAGGCCTTCCAGCCTGAGCATCTGACCCTGGCCCGGCGCGGAAAGATCCACCGCGCCCGCCGGTAGCCAGGCGCGGCCATTGAACAGCGCCAGTTCCGCCTGCTGCCAATCGACACGGCCGGCCATCGGGGCCTTCAGCGATGCCTTGTAGCTGCCCTGCAGCGACAGCGGCCCCAGGGTCACGCCGGGGTTGAGCGCAGCGACCTTCAGTTGCGGTAATTGCAGCTCCAGCTGCGAGCCTTTCAGGTCGACCTTCGCCTGCAGGTCCAGCCCGTGGACTTCGCTGCGGTCGTAGACGCCTTCGAGCCCCTGCCCGCGCAGGTTCAGGTCGAGGCTCTGCGGCGCGCTGCCCGGCGACAGGCGCCAGTTCAGGTCCAGACTCGCCTTGCCGCTGTTCAGACTGAGCAGCGGCGGCCAGTCGGCCAGTGACTTTTCCAGCGGGTTGCCGGTGCGCAGGAAAAATTCCGGCAGACGCGCGCCCAGGCTCAGGCCCTTGCCGGCGGCGTTGGTCAGGTCGACCGTTGCGTCAAGTCCGCCGCCGTTCTGCAGCTGACCCTTGAACTGCTGGGCATCAAGGCTGACGGACAGGTCACCCTTGGCGTTCCAGGCCAGAGGTTTGAGGTGCGCCTGGCGCAGCTCGCCCAACGCCAGTTGCAGCGGCGCGGCCAGTTGCAGACCCAGCGGTGTGTCAGCGGGGTACGCCAGGTTGAAGGCACCTTTGCCGAGGGTCGCACTGAACTTGCTGATCCTGAGCCCTTGCGGCCCGTTCAGGCTGCCGATCTGCAGTTGCGGGCCGGCGGCGAAGGCCAGGGTCGCCGACTGCTCATCCACGCGACCATCGAAACTCAGATCGACGCGGCTGTTGTCCGCGCGCACGCCGGCCAGTTCCAGATGCGGGACCTTGCCCTCCAGCCGTGCCTCATTCAATTGCAGCGCCAACGGCGTGGCTTCCAGCAAAGCCACACGTGAGCGCAGGCGCAGATCGGCGGCACCCACGGCGCGCAGATCTGCCCGCACGCTGCCGGCTTCATCGTCCACGCCGGGCTCCAGGTGCAGCGTCAGGCGCGCCGGGCGAAGTCCGACCGGCAGCGCCTGCAGCCAGTCGCCATAGAGATCGGACAAGCGCAGATCGCCGCCAACCACCGAGGGCCGCCAACCTTTTTCACCGGCGTTGGCGACTAGCCGCAGGTCCCCCTGCAGGTTGCCCAGGCCGGGCAGCGGCCACGGCTGGGAGAGCTGCAAGGCAAGATCGACGTTACCCCGGCCATCACGCAGCCCCGGCCAGTCCGGCCAGGCGGCATCACCAGCCAGGGTAGTGTCCCAGTTCAGGCGCAGGCGCCCGGCTTCGGGTATCGGCAGCGGCAGGTTGGGGGTCGGCAGCCAAATGCCCAGCCAGTTGCGCACCGCCTGGATCGGCGGCACGGCCGGGCTGGCCAGGGTTCCGGACAACTGGCGGCTGGCCGGTGCCCAGCTGGACTGCAGGGACAGCAGCGGCTGGTTATCCAGAAAACTGTCCAGCTGCAGGCGCCATTGCCCCTCGCCGGGCTGCAGCAGTCCGTTGAAAGCCAACTGCTGGCCGCCCTGGCGCAGCTCCCCGCCCAGGGCGGCGGCGCCACCCTGCAGTTGCTCCCAATGCGCGCTGCCGTTCAGCGTGCAGCGCTGTTGGCGAGCACAGGGCAGCTCGACGCTCACCCGCTCCAGGGCCAGACGGCCAGGCAGCAGCGCCAGCCAGCGCGCCAGTTGTTCCGGCGCGGGCAACGCACCGTCGCTCCCTGTCGCCACCGCGTCCGGCCACTGCCGCACGTCGACGCTTTCGACCGAGACCTCCGCCAGCCGCCAGCGGTCGTCCGCATGCTGCGGCCAGCCCAGTTTCAGTTGCTCCAGGCGCACCGCGATCCGCCCGCCCTCCGGGGTCTGCCGCTGCAACGCCAGGTGCTCCAGCAGCAACCCCGCGCGCGAAATACCCAAGCCCTGCCACTGCTCGATACTCACGCCGGCGCCAGCCAGCAACCGCGGCACGGCCAGCCACAAGCCGCCCGCAGCCAGCGCCAGGATCAGCAACAGCAGCAGAAGGACAGTGCGCAGGCGCGGTAGCGACATGCCAGGCTCCGGGAAAACGTCTGGCTCCGCGCCTTGCGGCGGGAGTAATAGGTGTACAGGCTGGCCAACGAGCGGCGGAAGTTCAAGCGTTGCCAGTGATATTCCCTGCGCAACCGACTATATTGCCGATATTCCCCCAAGGCCGACCTCCGAGTCATTCCGATGAGAACCCAGCATCAAAGCCGCCGCGAACTGGACAAGATCGATCGCAACATCCTGCGCATCCTGCAGGAGGAGGGTCGCATCTCCTTCACCGAACTGGGCGAGCGGGTCGGCCTCTCCACCACACCGTGCACCGAGCGGGTGCGGCGACTGGAACGCGAGGGGATCATCATGGGCTACAACGCCCGCCTCAACCCGCAGTACCTCAAGGCCAGCCTGCTGGTGTTCGTCGAGATCAGCCTGGACTACAAGTCCGGCGATACCTTCGAGGACTTCCGCCGCTCGGTGCTCAAGCTGCCCCACGTGCTGGAGTGCCACCTCGTGTCGGGCCACTTCGACTACCTGGTGAAAGCGCGCATCTCGGAAATGGCCTCCTACCGCAAGCTGCTGGGCGACATCCTGCTCAAGCTGCCGCACGTGCGCGAATCCAAGAGCTACATCGTCATGGAAGAGGTAAAAGAAAGCCTGACTCTGCCGATTCCGGATTGAATTCTGGCTGATCGCGGCAATCTGCCGAACTTTTACAACATTCAGGCTCTTTTTACGGCTCCAGCTCTTGGCGTGGCGGGAAGTCGGCGTTTATCCTGCGTAAAATTTTAACAACACAAAAATCAGGATATCGCACATGAACGCCCGCGTTCACCAGCCGGTGCACACCGACCAGCACGCCCCTTCCTACTACGCCGCGAGCGCCAACCGACGCATCGAAGTGCCGCCCCTGGCCGGCGAGGAAAAGGCCGACGTGTGCATCATCGGCGGTGGCTTCTCCGGGCTGAACACCGCCATCGAGCTGGCCGAGCGCGGTCTCTCGGTGGTGCTGCTGGAGGCCCACCAGATCGGCTGGGGCGCCAGCGGGCGTAATGGCGGGCAACTGATCCGCGGTGTCGGCCACGGCGTCGAGCAGTTCGAACCGGTAATTGGCGCCGACGGCGTGCGCCAACTCAAGCTGATGGGCCTGGAAGCGGTAGAAATCGTCCGCCGCCGCGTCGAGCAATACGGCATCGACTGCGACCTGACCTGGGGCTACTGCGACCTCGCCAACAAGCCTTCCGACGTCGAAGGCTTCCAGGAAGACTTCGATGAACTGAAGGGCCTCGGCTACCGCCACGAACTGCGCATGGTCCCGAAAGAGGAAATGCGCTCCATCGTCGGCTCCGACCTCTACGTCGGCGGCATGGTAGACATGGGCTCAGGCCATCTGCACCCCCTCAACCTCGCCCTGGGCGAGGCCGCCGTGGCGCAGAGCCTGGGCGTGCGCCTGTTCGAGAACTCCAAGGTGATCACGATCGACTACGGCCGCGAAGTGCGCGTGCGCACCGCCGGTGGCAGCGTGCTCGCCAAGACCCTGGTGATCGCCTGCAACGCCTACCAGAACGGCCTGAACCCCTACCTCGACGGCAAGGTGCTGCCCGCCGGCAGCTACGTGATCGCCACCGAGCCACTCTCCGCCGAGCAGGCCCATGCCCTGCTGCCGCAGAACATGGCGGTGTGCGACCAGCGTGTGGCGCTGGACTACTACCGCCTCTCGGCCGACAACCGCCTGCTGTTCGGCGGCGCCTGCCACTATTCGGGCCGCGACCCGGCGGACATCGCGGCCTACATGCGGCCGAAGATGCTCAAGGTGTTCCCGCACCTGGCCAACGTGCGCATCGACTACCAGTGGGGCGGCATGATCGGCATCGGCGCCAACCGCCTGCCGCAGATCGGCCGCCTGCCCGACCAGCCCAACGTGTACTTCGCCCAGGCCTATGCCGGCCACGGGGTGAACGCCACGCACCTGGCCGGCCGGCTACTCGCCGAAGCCATCGCCGGCCAGCACAGCAACGGTTTCGAGCTGTTCGCCAAGGTTCCACACATCACCTTCCCCGGCGGCAAGCTGCTGCGTTCGCCGCTGCTGGCACTGGGCATGGCCTGGTATCGCTTCAAGGAAGCGCTCTCCAGCTGACCACCTGCAGCGAGCAACGGCTAGAATCTCCGGCAGTCCGCCCCGGGCGGCCTGTCGGAGACCCTTTCTTGCTTTCACGCCTGTTGCTGCTGGCCTTGCTGCTCCTTGGTGGTTGCGCCAGCGCGCCGCCGCCCACCCCGTCGCACACCCTCCCCGCGCAAGGGACCGCGCTGGACAGCGCAGTGCGCGAGCGCGCCGCCGCGCATCCGGGTGAGTCGGGATTCCACCTGCTGGCCTCCAGCATCGACGCCTTCCTCGCCCGCGCCGAGCTGATCCGCAAGGCCCAGCGCAGCCTCGACATCCAGTACTACATCGTCCACGACGGCCTCACCACCCGCGCGCTGATCCGCGAGCTGCTGCACGCCGCCGACCGGGGCGTGCGCGTGCGCGTGCTGATCGACGACACCAGCAGCGACGGCTGGGACTACGAGCTGGGCACCCTCGCCGCCCACCCGAACATCCAGATCCGCCTGTTCAACCCGCTGCACCTGGGCCGCAGCACCGGTATCACCCGTAACATGGGGCGCCTGCTCAATCTCTCCGAGCAGCACCGGCGCATGCACAACAAGCTGTGGCTGGCGGACGACAGCGTGGCCATCGTCGGCGGCCGCAACCTGGGGGATGAGTACTTCGACGCCAAGGCCGAGATGAACTTCAGCGACCTCGACCTGCTCGGTGTCGGGCCGATCGCTCAGTCGCTCGGGCTGAGCTTCGACCAGTACTGGAACAGCGCCCTGAGCCGGCCCATCGATGACTACCTGTGGGACCGGCCGGACAAGGTCGAGCTGGACCGCATGAGGCGCCGGCTCGACCGCTACCTGGAGCGCGCACGGGTCAAGCGTTCGGGCTATATCGCGCGGCTCAACCGCAACAGCAACCGGCCACACCTGGACAACTGGCTGGACGACCTGGTGTGGGCGCCGTCCCGCGCCATCTGGGACGACCCGCTGAAGGTGCTCAACCAGAACGAGCCCAGGCCCGGCCAGATGCTGAGCACCCAGCTCGAACCGCTGTTCGACGGGGTGTCCCACGAGCTGATCCTGGTCTCGGCGTACTTCGTGCCCACCCGCGCCGGTCTCGACTACCTGACCCGCCGCGCCGACCAGGGCGTCAGCGTGCGCCTGCTGACCAACTCGCTGGAAGCTACCGACGTACCCGCCGTGCATGCCGGTTATGCGCCGTATCGCATGGCCCTGCTGGAACACGGGGTGAAGCTCTACGAGCTGCGCGCCCAACCGGACCGGCGCATCGATGGCGCGCCCTGGATGGTGCGCGGCTCCAGCAGCGCCAGCCTGCACAGCAAGGCGGCGGTTTTCGATCGCCGGCAGGTGTTCGTCGGCTCGCTGAATTTCGACCCGCGCTCGGTACTGTGGAACACCGAGGTCGGGGTCATCGTCGACAGTCCGGAGCTGGCCGAACAGGTGCGTAGCCTGGCGCTGGCCGGCATGTCGCCGAACGTCAGCTACCAGGTGAAGATCGACCGCAACAGCAGTCCGCCCCGCCTGGTCTGGGTCAACGAGCGCGACGGCGAGCGCCATACCCGGCACCACGAGCCGGGCAGCCTGTGGCGCCGCTTCAATGCCTGGATCGCCGGCGCCATCGGGCTGGAGAAGATGCTCTAGGAGCGCTCCTGCTGCAGCTCGGCGTCGGTCGCCTGCATCACCGGCGGCAGGCCGCGGAAGGACACCAGCACGACGAAACCCGCCGCCCCCAGCGCCATCACCATCGGCAGCGCATGACCGCTGATCCACTGGCTGGCGGCGCCCGTGGCCAGCGGGCCGATCAGGCAGCCGATGCCCCAGAGCTGGGCGATGTGGGCATTGGCGCGCACCAGGGCGTCGTCCCGGTAGCGCTCGCCGATGAGGATCAGCGACAGGGTGAACAGACCGCCCGCACTGGCGCCGAACAATACCAGCACCGGCCAGATCGCCGGGCTGTGCAGCAGCAGCGGAATGCCCAGGCTGCTGGCCAGCAGCACCGTGCCGCAGCCCTTGAACAGCGTCTGCCGGGAGATGCGGTCGGCCAGCCAGCCAATCGGCAATTGCAACAGCGCATCGCCGACCACCACCGTGCTGACCATCGCCAGCGCCACCGCCTGGGTGAAGCCCTGTTGCACGCCGTAGACCGGCAGCAGAGTGAGGATCATCGCCTCGAAGCCGGCGAACAGCACCACCGCCCAGGCGATCGCCGGCAGCTTGGCGCAGAAGCCGAACAGCCCGCGCCCGGAGGCACTGTGCGGGTCGACCTTGGGCGCGCCGCCACGACCCAGCAACAGCAGGGAACCGCCGACCAGCAGGCACACGGCGAACCAGAAGCCGCGGTCGTCGTCGGTACCGATGAAGGTCAGCAGCACCGGACCGGACAGCTGGCTCAGCGCATAGCCAGTGCCATACAGGGCGACCAGGCGACCGCGCCATTTCTCGACGGCCAGCTGATTGATCCAGCTCTCGCCGAGGATGAACACCACGGTCAGTTGCACACCGATCAGCAGGCGCAGGACCAGCCAGATCGGATAGCTCTGCAGCAGCGCCAGCAGGCCGACCGAGAAGGCACCCGAAATCAGGCACAGCTGCATCAGCCGCGGCGTACCGAAACGCGCCGCGAGCCGGCCGGCGAGCATGGCGCCGAGCAGCACACCGGCGGCGGGCGTCGCCGCCATCACGCCGATGGCGAAGCTGCCGTAGCCCCATCCATCGAGGCGCAGCGATACCAGTGGCATGGTCAATCCGAGGGCCAGGCCGATGCTGATGACCGACAGGCAGACCGCAGAATAAGCACCCCAACGCATTGTCTTTCTCCTGTTCCATCCGGAGCGCACTCCGGGCTAGTGAAGATGCCCGATGCGCAATGCAAAACGGCCGGGCTTCCCAAAGGAAACCCGGCCGCAGGTTTGGCTCTTGTCAGAGCGGCCCGAGCGGGGCCGACCTAAAAACATTTGAATCGCGAAGTTCGCCACGGAGGGCGCGAGCTAGAGCCAGGCAAGACGAGAGCGAATTTTGGTGCGGAGTTTACTTCTGTAAATGAGCAGCCAAAATTCGTTCTCAACGCAGCATGGCCGACGCGCAGCCCCTACGAACCGTCCTTAGAGTTTGATCCAGGTGGCCTTGAGTTCAGTGTACTTGTCGAACGCGTGCAGCGACTTGTCGCGGCCGTTGCCGGACTGCTTGAAGCCACCGAACGGAGCGGTCATGTCGCCACCGTCGTACTGGTTCACCCACACGCTGCCGGCGCGCAGCGCCTTGGCGGTCAGGTGCGCCTTGGACAGGTCGCTGGTCCATACCGCAGCGGCCAGGCCGTACGGAGTGTCGTTGGCGATGCGTACGGCTTCCTCGGCATCGGTGAACTCGATGACCGACAGCACCGGGCCGAAGATCTCTTCACGGGCGATGCGCATGGCGTTGGTCACGCCGTCGAAGATGGTCGGCTCGACGTAGGTGCCGCCGGTCTCTTCCAGGGTGCGCTTGCCGCCGGCCACCAGCTTGGCGCCGTCGTCGTGGCCCGCCTGGATGTAGCTCAGCACGTTGTTCATCTGGGTGGTGTCGACCAGCGCACCGACGTTGGTTTCCGGGTCCAGCGGGTTGCCCGGCTTCCAGGCCTTGATGGCTTCGACGACCATCGGCACGAACTCGGCCTTGATCGACTTTTCCACCAGCAGGCGGGAGCCGGCGGTGCAGACTTCGCCCTGGTTGAAGGCGATGGCGCTGGCGGCGGCTTCGGCGGCGGCCTTCAGGTCCGGCGCGTCAGCGAAGACGATGTTCGGGCTCTTGCCGCCGGCTTCCAGCCAGACACGCTTCATGTTCGATTCGCCGGCGTAGACCATCAGCTGCTTGGCGATCTTGGTCGAACCGGTGAACACCAGGGTGTCGACGTCCATGTGCAGGGCCAGGGCCTTGCCCACGGTGTGGCCGAAGCCCGGCAGGACGTTGAACACGCCTTTCGGGATACCGGCCTCGATGGCCAACTGGGCGATGCGGATGCCGGTCAGCGGGGACTTCTCGGAGGGCTTGAGGATCACCGAGTTACCGGTGGACAGCGCCGGGCCGAGTTTCCAGCAGGTCATCAGCAGGGGGAAGTTCCACGGCACGATGGCGGCAACCACGCCCACCGGCTCGCGGGTCACCAGACCCAGTTCGTTGTGGGCGGTGGCGGCGACTTCGTCGTAGATCTTGTCGATCGCTTCACCGCTCCAGCGCAGGCTGTTGGCGGCGCTGTTCACGTCGATGCTCAGCGAGTCGCTGATCGGCTTGCCCATGTCCAGGGTTTCCAGCAGGGCGAGTTCTTCGGCGTTCGCAAGCAGCAGCTCGGAGAAGCGGATCATCACCTTCTTGCGCTGGGCCGGCGCCATGCGCGACCACACGCCGGAGTCGAAGGCGGCACGGGCAACCTGCACGGCACGTTCGGCATCGGCGAGGTCACAGCTGGCGACCTTGGTCAGGAAGCGGCCGTCTACCGGGCTGATGCAATCGAAGGTGTCGCCGGAGACGGCGGCGACGTATTCACCGTTGACGAAGGCGCGGCCTTCGATCTTCAGATCCTTGGCGCGAGCTTCCCAATCGGCGCGAGTGAGGGTACCCATGACAACGTGTCCTCTTATTAATGTACTTATCTAAGGTCCAGGCGCCCGATGCGGGCGCGCTGTCAAATATTCCGCAAGGCGGAGCAAACGCATGCTGTCCGCCACCCTAAACCGGAGGGCGGCAATTTTCAATATTTTTTACACTAGACGGCAAAACAGCCTTGTCACGTTCGTTTTATTAAACATAGACTCCCCTCTGATCGGTGCTGGAAGGTCTTTCATAGTCGGCACCGAACGGAATATCCAACGGCGCCCACCGTGCAGGCGCCCCGCTCGCCAACAACACACAAGAATCGAGACCGTCATGAAAGTCGATCAGATCGTCGATTTCGCCCAGGCCACCACCGCCCCGGAACACTACCGCCCCGCTCCCGAGCGCATCATCAAGGGCGATCCGGCGCAGAACGTGCGCAACCACTACGCCAGCCCCTGCGGCCAGTTCAACGTCGGCATCTGGGAAGGTGAGCCGGGCCACTGGAACGTCAGCTACACCGAGCACGAATACTGCGAGATCCTCCAGGGCGTGTCGGTGATCCGCGACGCCGACGGCGGCGCCAAGACCGTGCGCGTGGGCGACCGCTTCGTCATTCCGGCCGGCTTCAGCGGCACCTGGGAAGTGCTGGAGCCCTGCCGCAAGGTCTACGTGATCTTCGAGCAGAAGGCCTGATCGGCCAGATGTGAAAAAGCCCGCCAATCGGCGGGCTTTTTTGTGCCCGCCGCCCGGATGGGCAAACTGCGGGCAAGAAAAAACCCGCCACGAGGGGCGGGTTTCTTCACAAGGGCGAAGATCAATTACTTGATCTTGGCTTCCTTGTAGATCACGTGCTTGCGAACAACCGGATCGTATTTCTTGATCTCGATTTTCTCAGGCTTGGTACGCTTGTTCTTGTCGGTGGTGTAGAAGTGGCCGGTACCGGCGCTGGACACCAGACGGATCAGTTCGCGCATGACGGTGCTCCTTAGAATTTTTCGCCGCGGGCGCGCAGGTCGTTCAGAACGGCCTCGATGCCACGCTTGTCGATGATACGCATGCCTTTGGCGGAAACGCGCAGACGCACGAAGCGCTTCTCGGACTCAACCCAGAAACGGTGGTGCTGCAGGTTCGGCAGGAAACGGCGGCGGGTTTTGTTGTGTGCGTGGGAAATGTTGTTCCCGGTAACCGGACCCTTACCGGTCACTTGGCAAACTCTCGACATGGCTCAGCCCTCTGTAAACCACATGCCAAACCCGGCATGGGTTGGCTGCTTAACTCAATTGGATTCTCAGTTTCACCGGGGTCTTAACTGCCACATCGCCGCGATCGGGTCGCAAGATCAGAGCAGGGCCCCAGAAAAGAGCGCAGCTTTATATCAGAAAGACACTTCGCGCTGCAAGGGCGAGCACCACTCCGGGAAGCGGACGCCAGCCCCCGTGGGGCATGGCACTGCTGCCGTTCGTCGCCTGTCATCGTTGTGACGGGCGGCGGCTTGGTCTAGGGTAGCTCCTTCGAGGCTGCCATCAGCCTTGCATGACCCGCCCAGCCTCGCGGATGGGCATCTTGCCAGCTCACACGGAGTCCGTCATGCGTCTCGCCCTGCTTGCCCTGCTGATTGCCCCGGCCTTTGCCAGCGCCGCCTCGCTGAGCGTCTGCACCGAAGCCAGCCCCGAAGGTTTCGATGTGGTCCAGTACAACTCGCTGACCACCACCAACGCCTCGGCCGACGTGCTGATGAACCGCCTGGTGGACTTCGACGCCCGCCGCGGCGAACTGGTCCCGAGCCTGGCCGAGCGCTGGACGGTCTCCGCCGATGGCCTGACCTATGACTTCCAGCTGCGCGACGCGGTGACGTTCCATCACACCGACTACTTCAAGCCCAGCCGCGCGCTGGATGCCGACGACGTGGTGTTCAGCTTCCAGCGCATGCTCGACCCCACGCAGCCCTGGCACAAGGTGGCGCAAAGCGGCTTCCCCCACGCCCAGTCGATGCAACTGCCAAGCCTGGTGAAAGCGGTGGAGAAGGTCGACGCCCACCACGTGCGCTTCACCCTGAACCACCCGGATGCCACCTTCCTGCCGATGCTGAGCATGGGGTTCGCCTCTATTTATTCCGCCGAGTACGCCGACCAGTTGATGAAGGCCGGCACGCCGGAGAAGCTCAACGCCCAGCCGATCGGCACCGGCCCCTTCGTCTTCAAGCGCTTCCAGAAGGACGCCGTGGTGCGTTACGCCGCCAACGCCGAATACTTCGGCGGCAAGCCGGCGGTGGATAACCTGGTGTTCGCCATCACCCCGGACGCCGCCGTGCGCATCCAGAAACTCAAGCAGGGCGAATGCCAGATCGCCCTGTCGCCCAAGCCGGTGGACGTCGAGGCGGCCGCCAAGACCGCTGACCTGAAGGTGGTGCAGACCCCGGCCTTCATGACCGCCTTCGTCGGCATCAACAGCCAGCATGCGCCGCTGGATAACTCCAAGGTCCGCCAGGCGATCAACCTCGCCTTCGACAAGCGCAGCTACCTGCAGGCAGTCTTCGCCGGCAGCGCCACCCCCGCCGACGGCGTCTACCCGCCGAACACCTGGAGCTACGCCAAGGACATCCCCGGCTACCCGTACGCTCCGGACCAGGCCCGTGCCCTGCTGGCCGAGGCCGGGCTGAAGGACGGCTTCAAGACCACGATCTGGACCCGCCCCTCTGGCAGCCTGCTCAACCCCAACCCCAGCACCGGTGCGCAACTGCTGCAGTCGGACCTGGCGAAGGTCGGCATCCAGGCGGAAATCCGCGTGATCGAATGGGGCGAGCTGATCCGCCGCGCCAAGGCCGGCGAGCATGACCTGCTGTTCATGGGCTGGGCCGGTGACAATGGCGACCCGGACAACTTCCTCACCCCGCAATTCTCCTGCGCCAGCGTCAAGTCCGGGCTCAATTTCGCCCGTTACTGCGACGAGAAGCTCGACGGCCTGATCAGCCAGGGCAAGACGCTGGCCGACCAGGCCAAGCGCAGCGAGCTGTATCACCAGGCGCAGCAGATCATCCACGACCAGGCGCTGTGGCTGCCGCTGGCCCACCCGACGGCCTCGGCGATCATCCGCAAGGACGTGAAGGGTTATGCGGTGAGCCCGTTCGGCCGCCAGGACTACTCCAGGATCACCTTCTGACCACTTGAGTCGAGTACGGCGGGCTACAGCCAACCGTACTCGGCCATCGACAGCGGCTCACCATCGCCGACGATGAAGTGATCGAGCACGCGCACGTCGATCAGCGCCAGCGCATCGATGATGCGCCGGGTCAGCAGGCGGTCGGACTGGCTCGGCTCGCAGATGCCCGAAGGATGGTTGTGGGTGAGGATCAGCGCAGCCGCATTGTGCGCCAACGCGCGCTTCACGATCTGCCGCGGATAGACGCTGGCGCTGTCGATGGAGCCATGGAACAGCACCTCGAAACTCAGCACCCGGTGCCGGTTGTCCATGAACAGGCAGGCGAACACCTCATGGGGCTCGTGGCGTAACCGCGCCTTGAGGAAATCGCGTACCGCCTGCGGGCTTTCCAGCGCCGACTCTCGGCTCAGCTGCTCGGCGAGGTGGCGCCGGGCGATTTCCAGCACGGCCTGCAACTGCACGAACTTGGCGACGCCCAGGCCCAAGTGGCTGCAGAACGACTCAAGATCGGCCTCCAGCAGCGCGCGCAGGCTGCCGAACTCACCCAGCAGCCGCCGCGCCAGGTCGACGGCGCTGCACCCGGCCACGCCGGTACGCAGGAAGATGGCCAACAGCTCGGCGTCGCTCAGGCTCGCCGCCCCTCGTTCGAGGAGTTTCTCCCGCGGGCGCTCCGCCGCGGGCCAATCACGAATGCTCACTAGACCTCCCAGTCACGCCAGCCCGCTGTTCCCATGCGGGCGCTGTGATATCTTACCCCCCTCGCTTCGCGCAGCCGGGGGCCTGGGGAGGCGTCGCCGGCTTCAGCGCGCGTCATCCATTTCCGTAAATCAAGGCTGACCTATGCAGCGGCTCTATCGTAAACGCATCGTCCTGGGCGTCGGCGGCGGCATCGCTGCCTACAAGAGCGCCGAACTGGTTCGCCGCCTGCGCGATCAGGGCGCCGAGGTGCGTGTCGTGATGACCCAGGGCGGCCGCGAGTTCATCACCCCGCTCACCCTCCAGGCGCTGTCCGGCCATCCGGTGCACCTGGACCTGCTCGACCCCGCAGCAGAAGCGGCCATGGGCCATATCGAGCTGGCCCGCTGGGCCGACCTGGTGCTGATCGCCCCGGCCACCGCCGACCTGATGGCGCGCCTGGCCCAGGGCATCGCCAACGACCTGCTGACCACCCTGGTGCTCGCCACCGACGCGCAGATCGCCCTCGCCCCGGCCATGAACCAGGCCATGTGGCGCGACCCAGCCACCCAGGTGAATGCCGAACTGCTGCGCTCGCGCGGTCTGCACTTCTTCGGCCCCGCCGCCGGCAGCCAGGCCTGCGGCGATGTCGGCCCCGGCCGCATGCTGGAAGCCGAAGAGCTGGCGCAACGCGCCGCCGACTGCTTCGAATTCAAGGACCTGACCGGCCAGCACGTACTGATCACCGCAGGCCCCACCCAGGAAAACATCGACCCGGTGCGCTACATCACCAACCACAGCTCCGGAAAGATGGGCTTCGCCCTGGCCGAAGCCGCGGCCGAAGCCGGTGCCCGCGTGACCCTGGTGACCGGTCCGGTGCACCTGCCCACGCCCGACCGGGTCAACCGCGTCGACGTGGTCAGCGCCCGCGACATGCTCGCCGCCTGCGAGGCCGCGATGCCGGCGGACATCCTGATCGCCGCCGCCGCCGTGGCCGACTACCGCCCGGAAGTGGTCGCGTCGCAGAAGCTCAAGAAAGACCCCACCAAAGGCGACGGCCTGCTGTTGCAGCTGGTACGCAACCCGGACATCCTCGCCACCCTCGCGCAGCGCAGCGACCGCCCGTTCAGCGTCGGCTTCGCCGCCGAGACCGAGAACCTGCTCGAGTACGCCTCGCGCAAGCTCAAGGACAAGAATCTCGACCTGATTGTGGCCAACGACGTGGCGAATCCGTCGATCGGCTTCAACAGTGAAGAGAACGCCATCACGGTCATCGACCGCGGGCTGCACGAAACTGCGTTCGCCCAGACCAGCAAGGGCAAGATCGCCCGCCAGCTGATCGCCTTCATCGCTGACCGCACCAAACGACACTGAGAACTCAATGCACTCTCTGCAAGCCAAGATCCTCGACCCCCGCCTGGGCAACGAATTCCCGTTGCCGCAGTACGCCACCCCGGGTTCCGCCGGCCTCGACCTGCGCGCCATGCTCAAGGAAGACCTGGTCCTCGAACCGGGCCAGACCGTGCTGATCCCCACCGGCCTGTCGATCTACATCGCCGATCCGGGCCTGGCCGCGATGATCCTGCCGCGCTCGGGCCTGGGCCATAAGCACGGCATCGTGCTGGGTAACCTGGTCGGACTGATCGATTCGGACTACCAGGGCGAGCTGATGGTCTCCTGCTGGAACCGCGGCCAGAGCGCCTTCAACATCGCCGTGGGCGAGCGCATCGCGCAACTGGTGCTGGTGCCGGTGGTGCAGGCGCACTTCGAGCTGGTCGAAACCTTCGACGAAACCCAGCGCGGCGCCGGCGGTTTCGGACATTCGGGCAGCCACTGATCGCTCACTTCAGGATGAATCGCCGAGGAGACGTTGCATGAAACTTTTCCAACGCACCGCCAAGGACGCAGGTGACCTGCCGGAGATCGTACCGGCAGGCAAGGCCAGCAAGCGCGCGCCCGCCGCCGCAAAGGTCGATCTGAAGCCCCTGGTGCCCGCGATAGGCGCCGCCGCTGCCGGTGTCGCCGCCGCTGGCGCCCTGCTCTGGTTCAGCCTGTTCGGCAGTGCCGAGCAGGTTCATCGCCAGCAACTGGCCAGCGCCTGGTCGGAAAACCAGGCCGGCGCCCTGCGCCAATCGCTGAATCAGCTGGCCGCCGACAGTCGCACCATCGCCGGCAACCCGGAGCTGCTGCCGACGCTGCAGAGCAATGACCCCACCCGCATCGCCGCGCTGGAAAAAGCCCTCGCACAATGGCGTCTGGACGGCCTGGTGGACGTCCACCTGAACGCCAACGGCCAGGCCGCGCAGGACAGCCAGCGCCCCGGCCCGCTCAACTACGCGGTGCTGGACATGCTGCACCGCGTCGAAACTGGCCAGGTGGTCGCCCCGGAGGCCTACAAGGTCGGTCAGCGCTGGCTCCTCTACAGCGCCACCGCACTGCGCGCCGCGGACAACTCGATCCAGGGCAGCCTGCTGCTGGTGTTCGATCTGCAACGCCTGCTCAATGGCCTGCCATCGATGCCCGCCGATGTCGGCCAACTGCAACTGGCCCAGCAATTCGGCAATTCGCCGGCGCAAGTGCTGCTGCAGTCCGGCCAGGCCGCCGACGCTCCAGCGCAACCGCTCAGTAGCGGCAATCCGAACTGGAAGCTCAGCTTCACCGCAGGCCCGGCCCTGGTCGCACCGCTCTACTCCCCCGTCCTGCTCGGTCTCGCCGCCCTGCTCGCCCTGGCCGGCTCGCTGCTCGGCGCCTATCTCGCGCAGAGCGGCCTGCAGCGCCGTGTGAACAAGGACGCCCAGACCCTCGGCCAGTTCGCTCAGGAACTCGCCGGCCAACGCACTGCCAAAGTTCCTGAGCTGAGCCTGCCAAGTCTGCAGGCCGTAGCTCAGGCGCTGGCCCGCCAACCACGTCGCAAAGCCGAAACCCCCGGTGCCAGCAGCGCCGACGCTCCCGCCCAACCGGCCCCCGTGGCCACCCCGGCGCGCGCCCCGGCTGCTGCCACCGAGACGCCATTGGTCGACCCGCAATTCCAGAGCACCGACATTCTGGATATCGACATACTTGATGAAGACCAGGACCTCCTGGGATTGGAGCAAACCACCGCTATGAGCACGCCTAAAGCCCCGCAACTGCCCGCCAGTATCTTCCGCGCCTACGACATCCGTGGCGTGGTCGGCGATACCCTGACCGCCGAGACCGCCTACTGGGTGGGTCGAGCCATCGGCTCCGAGAGCCTGGCGCGCGGCGAACCGAACGTCAGCGTCGGCCGCGATGGCCGCCTGTCCGGTCCCGAGCTGGTGCAGCAACTGATCCAGGGCCTGCTCGATTGCGGCTGCAACGTCACCGACATCGGCATGGTACCGACCCCGGTGCTTTACTACGCGGCCAACGTCCTGGAAGGCAAGTCGGGCGTGATGCTCACCGGCAGCCACAACCCGCCGAACTACAACGGCTTCAAGATCGTCGTCGCTGGCGAAACCCTGGCCAACGAGCAGATCCAGGCCCTGCGCGAGCGCATCGAGAACAACGACCTGGCCACCGGCGTGGGCAGCGTTCAGCAGCTCGACATCCTGCCGCGCTACTTCCAGCAGATTCGCGATGACATCGCCGTGGCCAAGCCGCTGAAAGTGGTGGTGGACTGCGGCAACGGCGTGGCCGGCGTGATCGCCCCGCAGCTGATCGAAGCCCTGGGCTGCACCGTGATCCCGCTGTACTGCGACGTCGACGGCACCTTCCCCAACCACCACCCGGACCCGGGCAAGCCCGAAAACCTGGAAGACCTGATCGCCAAGGTCAAGGAAACCGGCGCCGACATCGGCCTGGCCTTCGACGGCGACGGCGACCGTGTGGGCGTGGTGACCAACGAAGGCACCATCATCTACCCGGACCGCCTGCTGATGCTGTTCGCCAAGGACGTGGTCTCGCGCAACCCGGGCGCCGACATCATCTTCGACGTGAAATGCACCCGTCGCCTGATCTCGCTGATCAGCGGCTACGGCGGCCGTCCGGTGATGTGGAAGACCGGTCACTCGCTGATCAAGAAGAAGATGAAGGAAACCGGCGCCCTGCTCGCCGGCGAGATGAGCGGCCACATCTTCTTCAAGGAGCGCTGGTTCGGCTTCGACGACGGCATCTACAGCGCCGCGCGCCTGCTGGAAATCATCAGCCAGGACAAGCGTGACGCCGAGCGCGTGTTCTCCGCCTTCCCGCTGGACATCTCCACCCCGGAAATCAACATCACCGTCACCGACGAGGGCAAGTTCGCCCTGATCGAGGCGCTGCAGGCCCGCGGCCAGTGGGGCGAAGCCAACCTCACCACCCTCGACGGCGTGCGCGTGGATTACCCCAAAGGCTGGGGCCTGGTACGCGCTTCCAACACCACGCCGGTGCTGGTGCTGCGCTTCGAGGCGGACACCCAGGACGAACTGGAACGCATCAAGGACGTGTTCCGCACCCAGCTGAAAGCGGTCGACCCCGCCCTCAGCCTGCCCTTTTGACCTATTTGCCGGAGCCCACCATGACCCAGAGCCGCGATGACGCCGCCCAGGTTGCCCGCGTCCTTGCCGAAGCCCTGCCCTATATCCGCCGGTTCGTCGGCAAGACGCTGGTGATCAAGTACGGCGGCAACGCCATGGAAACGGACGAGCTGAAGAACAGCTTCGCCCGCGACGTGGTGCTGATGAAAGCCGTCGGCATCAACCCGGTGGTGGTTCATGGTGGCGGGCCGCAGATCGGTGACCTGCTCAGCCGCCTGTCGATCGAGAGCCACTTCATCGATGGCATGCGCGTCACCGACGCGCAGACCATGGACGTGGTGGAGATGGTCCTCGGCGGCCAGGTGAACAAGGACATCGTCAACCTGATCAACCGTCATGGCGGCAGCGCCATCGGCCTGACCGGCAAGGACGCCGAGCTGATCCGCGCGAAGAAGCTCACCGTCACCCGCCAGACGCCGGAAATGACCACGCCGGAAATCATCGACATCGGCCACGTGGGCGAAGTCACCGGGGTCAACGTCGACCTGCTGAACATGCTGGTGCAGGGCGACTTCATCCCGGTCATCGCGCCGATCGGCGTCGGCGCCAACGGCGAGTCCTACAACATCAACGCTGACCTGGTGGCCGGCAAGGTGGCCGAGGCGCTGAAGGCCGAGAAGCTGATGCTGCTCACCAACATCGCCGGTCTGATGGACAAGCAGGGCCAGGTGCTCACCGGCCTGACCACCGAGCAGGTCAACGCGCTGATCGCCGACGGCACCATCTACGGCGGCATGCTGCCGAAGATCCGCTGTGCCCTGGAAGCGGTGCAGGGCGGCGTGACCAGCGCGCACATCATCGATGGCCGCGTGCCCAACGCCGTGCTGCTGGAGATTTTCACCGACAGCGGCGTCGGCACCCTGATCACCAACCGCAAGCACCACTGATCAAGACACCCGCCAGGAGCGATCCTCGCGGGTGTTTTTCTGCCTGTTCGAGGCCTCATCAGACGCCATGAATACCCAGCCTCGAACAGGTCTTCAGGAGTTTGTCTGACATGGCCGCGTCTCCCGTTTCACGCAACGATTTCAGCTTCTTCCACGGCCTGCGCGTGCGCTGGTCGGAGGTCGACCCGCAAGGGATCGTCTTCAACGGCAACTACCTGACCTACGCCGACGTCGCCACCACCGAGTACTACCGCCACCTGGGCGTGAGCTACCCGGCCGACCTGCTGCGCGGCGGCGGCGATCTGTTCGCGGTGAAAACCACCCTGGAATACCTGGCGCCGGCGCACTTCGACGACTGGCTGGAGCTGGGTGTGCGAGTGAGCCGCCTGGGCCGCAGCAGCCTGACTTTCCAGCTAGGAATCTGGTGCGACGAGCAGCTGCTGACGCTGGGTGAACTGATCTACGCCTATGCCGGCGAGGACCGCACCAGCCAGCCCTTGCCGGACTGGTTGCGCGGGAAGATCAACGAATTCGAACGGTGTACGCCGCAGCAGTGAGCCGCAAGGCTCAGTGGGAAGCGCCGAGCAATTGCGCCACCCGCGCGCGGTCGGCGGCAAAGCTGGCGATAGCCTGTTCGCGCAGTTGCTGATAGCGGTTGATGTCCTGCTCCAGGCGCTTTTCCTCATCGCGCAGGTCGGACAACTGGGCCTCCAGCTCGGCCGGCACCTGGCGGCCGGCACGCTCCTGGTCGGCGGCCCGCGCCTGCAGGGTGGCATGCTGCGACTTGAGCGCCTGCAGGTTGCCCTTGGACACGCTGGACAAGGCGTCCAGCTCCGTCAGTTTGCGGTCACGGGCGAGATCCACATCCTTCACGCTGGTGTACAGACGCAGCAGCTGCGCGTCGGAATTGGCGCGCGCGGCATCGGCCTTGCGCTGCTGGATCTCGGCGGGCGTCGGCGCCGGCGGTACCACACGGATCACGCGGCCCTGATCGTTGAGCACCTCGTAGCCCTTGCCAATGTATTCCGACGGCACGCCCTGGCGGTCGATGACAATCCCGCCCTTGTCGTCGACGTAGCGATACAGCTCGACCGAAGAGCCCTTGGGCTCCACGGCCAGCGCCTGGGTCGCAAGCATGGCTCCCAGAAGTCCGATCAATACCCTCAAAGCACCCTGCTCGGCCATGCCCGACACCTTGTTCCGGTTAGATACCGTACTGCGCGCGATACGCCTCGACAGCAGCCAGGTGCTGTTTCAGCTGTGCATCACCTGCAAGATATTCCAGCACTTGCTCCAGCGACACAATGCTGACGACCGGGATGGAGAAGTCGCGCTCGACCTCCTGGATCGCCGACAGCTCGCCCTTGCCGCGTTCCTGGCGGTTCAGCGCGATCAGTACGCCGGCCGCCTGGGCGCCCTGTGCGTCGATGATCTGCATGACCTCGCGGATGGCGGTGCCAGCGGTGATCACGTCATCGATGATCAGCGCGCGGCCGGTCAGCGGAGCGCCGACCAGGGTGCCGCCCTCGCCGTGATCCTTGGCTTCCTTGCGGTTGAAGCACCAGGGCAGGTCGCGGCCGTGCTGTTCGGCCAGGGCGATGGCGGTTGCGGCCGCCAGCGGGATGCCTTTATAGGCCGGACCGAACAGCACATCGAAGGAGATGCCGCTGTCGACCACCGCGCTGGCGTAGAAACGCCCCAGCTGGGCCAGCGCCACGCCCGTGTTGAACAGGCCGGCGTTGAAGAAATAGGGACTGGTGCGCCCGGATTTGAGGGTGAATTCGCCGAAGCGCAGTACGCCGCGCTCGATGGCGAAGCGGATGAAATCGCGTTGATATGCCTGCATAGGAGAGAACCGGCCGGTATGAATTTAGCTAAACCGTTTGAGCTCGGGTATCATACACACACGTGATTTTGGGGGCCATTTATGCGGATCATCAGTGTGAACGTGAATGGTATTCAGGCTGCAGCCGAGCGTGGATTGCTCAGTTGGCTGCAAGCCCAGAATGCCGACGTGATCTGCTTGCAGGATACCCGCGCCTCCGCTTTCGATCTGGATGACCCGTCCTATCAACTGGACGGCTACTTCCTGTACGCCTGCGATGCCGAAGTGCCCAGTCAGGGTGGCGTCGCAATCTATAGCCGTCTGCAACCCAAGGCCGTCATAAGCGGGCTGGGTTTCGAGATGGCCGATCGTTACGGGCGCTACCTGCAAGCCGATTTCGATAAGGTGAGTATTGCCACTCTCCTGCTGCCTACCGGGCAGGAAGGGGACGAGAACCTGAACCACAAGTTCAAGTTCATGGACGATTTCGCCCAGTACCTGAACAAGCAGCGCCGCAAGCGCCGCGAATACATCTACTGCGGCTCGCTGTACGTCGCGCACCAGAAGCTGGACGTGAAGAACTGGCGCGAATGCCAGCAGATGCCCGGCTTCATGGCGCCGGAGCGTGGCTGGATGGATGAAGTGTTCGGCACCATGGGCTATGTCGATGCCCTGCGCGAGGTCAATCGCGAAGGCGACCAGTACAGCTGGTGGCCGGACAGCGAGCAGGCCGAGATGCTCAACCTGGGCTGGCGCTTCGACTACCAGGTGCTGACCCCGGGCCTGCGCCGCTTCGTGCGCAGCGCCAAGCTGCCGCGCCAGCCGCGCTTCTCCCAGCATGCGCCGCTGATCGTGGACTACGACTGGGCGCTCAGCATCTGACGCCCATTTCGTACGCTGCATCCGATGCAGCCAGAAAAAAGCCGGCTCCGAGCCGGCTTTTTCATGTCCGCGGGGCGGTTACTTGATCGGACGCCAGGTGAAGGGGTAGCGGTACTCGACCCCTTCATTGGCCTTGATCCCGGCAATGATGGTCAGGACCAGCGCACCGACGCTGACCAGGCCCAGCAGGAAGAAGCCGACCACCACCAGCATCAGCAGGCAACTGACCACGATCGCCAGGCTCACGGTGATCTGGAAGTTCATTGCCTCCTTGCCCTGACGGTCCACGAACGGGTCCGACTCACGCTTGATCTGCCAGACGATCAGCGGCCCGATCAGGTTGCCGAAGGGAAAGACCAGGCACAGGAAGGCAGCGAAATGGCAGAACATCGCCCATTGCCGGGCTTCGCGGCCCGGTTCGCTGTGTTGTACCGGCAGTTCTTCGCTCATCCTCTCACTCCTTGCACGTGAAGATCGGGCGGGTACGCCGTTCGTCGGCTCAGTCGGCTCAGTCGGCCAGTGCGGCGCGCTGCAGTTCGAACAGTTCGCGCAGGCCCTGCTGCGCCAGTTCCAGCATGGCATTCAGCTCAGCCGGCTGGAAGGGCACGCCTTCCGCGGTACCCTGAACTTCGATGAAACCGCCGGCATCGGTCATGACCACGTTCAGGTCGGTCTCGGCGGCGGAGTCTTCCAGGTAGTCCAGGTCCAGCACCGGCTCGCCCTGGTACATGCCCACGGATACGGCGGCGACCATCTGCTTGAGCGGGTTGCCCTTGAGCGCGCCACGCTTCTTCAGCACGGCCAGCGCGTCGATCAGCGCCACGGTGGCGCCGGTGATCGAGGCAGTGCGGGTGCCGCCGTCGGCCTGGATCACATCGCAGTCGATGTACAGGGTGTTCTCGCCCAGCTTGGTCAGGTCCAGCGCGGCGCGCAGGGAGCGGCCGATCAGGCGCTGGATTTCCAGGGTGCGGCCACCCTGCTTGCCACGCGAGGCTTCGCGCTGGTTACGCTCGCCAGTGGAGCGCGGCAGCATGCCGTATTCGGCGGTCAGCCAACCCTGGCCCTGGCCCTTGAGGAAGCGCGGCACACCGGATTCGGCGCTGACGGTGCAGATCACCTTGGTATCGCCGAACTCGACCAGCACGGAGCCCTCGGCGTGCTTGGTGTAATGGCGGGTGATACGGATCGGGCGCAGTTGGTCGGCGGCGCGGCCACTGGGACGGTTCATGGAGGCATCCTGTACAGAGTTGCTGGCGGGGGAATGACCGCCATTATAGAGGCCAGCGGACGGACGCAACCACCGCCGGCGTGCGGCTGTGCGCCACGCTGGGGTACAATTACCGGTTTCCGACGACCTGTCGGCCCATTTTCTTCGGACTGCAAGCGTCAGATTTCCAGTCACGAACAGCCAGAGAGGTAGCCCCATGGTGCACAGCATGACCGCCTTCGCCCGCGTAGAGCGAGCCGGGACCCATGGGACGCTCAGTTGGGAGCTGCGCTCGGTCAACCACCGCTACCTCGAACCCAACCTGCGCCTGCCCGAGGCCTTCCGCGACCTCGAAGGCACGGTGCGTGAAGCCCTGCGCCAGGGCCTGTCGCGCGGCAAGGTCGAATGCACGCTGCGCTTCATCGAGGAAAACGCCAGCAAGACGCTGCAGGTGGACCGCGAGCGTGCCGCGCAACTGGTCGCCGCCGCCGAGACCGTGGCCGGCCTGATCCAGCAACCCGCCCCGCTCGATCCGCTGGCCGTGCTGGCCTGGCCGGGCGTGCTGGTGGCCGACGTCGCCGATCCGCAGGCGCTCAACGCCGCCGCCATGGCCGCGTTCAACCAGGCCCTCGACGACCTCAAGGCCGGCCGCGCCCGCGAAGGCGCCGAACTGGCGAAGATCATCGACGAGCGTCTGGCCGCGATGCTGGAAGAGGTGACCAACCTGCGCCAGCTGGTACCGGAAATGCTGGCCAACCAGCGCCAGAAGATCCTCGACCGCTTCACCGAGATGAAGGCCGAACTCGACCCGCAGCGTCTGGAACAGGAAATGGTCCTGCTGGCGCAGAAGAGCGATGTCGCCGAAGAACTCGACCGCCTGACCACCCACGTCACCGAGGTACGCCGCGTGCTCAAGGCCGGCGGCGCCGCCGGCCGTCGCCTGGACTTCCTGATGCAGGAACTCAACCGCGAGGCCAACACTCTGGGGTCGAAGGCCTTCGACCCGCGCTCCACCCAGGCCGCCGTCAACCTCAAGGTTCTGATCGAGCAGATGCGCGAGCAGGTCCAGAATATCGAGTAAACCGGGCACTTCCCGGCTACCACCGTCAACCGCAACTCCAGGAAAGCGCCATGTCCGGCACTCTGTACATCGTTTCCGCCCCGTCCGGCGCCGGCAAGACCAGCCTGGTCAAGGCGCTGCTCGACGCCATGCCCGCCGTGCGCGTCTCCGTCTCCCACACCACCCGTGGCATGCGTCCGGGCGAAGTGGACGGCGTGAACTACCACTTCGTCGGTCGCGACACCTTCACCGCAATGCTCGAACGGGACGAGTTCCTGGAACACGCGGAAGTCTTCGGCAACCTGTACGGCACCTCGCAGCGCTGGGTGGAAAAGACCCTGAAGGAAGGTTTCGACCTGATCCTCGAGATCGACTGGCAGGGCGCGCAGCAGGTGCGCCGGCTGATGCCCCAGGCGCAATCGATCTTCATCCTGCCGCCGAGCCAGGAAGCCCTGCGCCAGCGCCTGACCAACCGTGGCCAGGACAGCGAGGACGTAATCGAGCGACGCATGCAGGAAGCTGTCAGCGAGATGAGCCACTACGTCGAGTACGATCACCTGGTGATCAACGACGATTTCGCCCATGCGCTGGAAGACCTCAAGGCGATCTTCCGCGCTCGCCAGCTGCGCCAGGACGCCCAGCAGCAGCGGCACACCGAACTGCTGCAACGATTGCTGGCCTGAACGGGAAGCGCGAAGGCTCTTCCATAAAGATTGGCGATTTTTTAGACTATTCAGTCCGCCCGGTATTTCCGGGCATCCATTTTCGTAACGAGGAACACCATGGCCCGCGTCACCGTTGAAGACTGCCTGGACAACGTCGATAACCGTTTCGAGCTGGTCATGCTCGCCACCAAGCGCGCTCGCCAGCTGGCCACCGGCGGCAAGGAGCCGAAGGTAGCCTGGGAAAACGACAAGCCCACCGTCGTCGCTCTGCGCGAAATCGCCTCGGGCCTCGTGGATGCTGAGATCGTTCAGCAGGAGGACGTGGTTGAAGAAGAGCCGCTGTTCGCTGCATTCGAAGACGAGGCCAACAACGAGGCCCTGTAAGTCGATGTCGGGCCGACGAAAAGGCGCGCCGCGACGTGCTGCTCGGCAGGGGGTGATCCCATGCCGGGCATAGATGCATTCGCCGACCGACTGTCGAGTTACCTAGGCCCGGACCAGGTCAACCTGGTCCGCCGCGCCTACTACTACGCCGAGCAGGCCCATGACGGGCAGCGCCGCCGCAGCGGCGAGGCCTACGTCACCCACCCGCTCGCCGTCGCCAACATCCTTGCCGACATGCACATGGACCATCAGAGCCTGATGGCGGCCATGCTGCACGACGTGATCGAGGACACCGGCATCGCCAAGGAAGCGCTCACCGCGCAGTTCGGCGAAACCGTCTCGGAACTGGTGGACGGGGTCAGCAAGCTGACCCAGATGAACTTCGAGTCCAAGGCCGAGGCGCAGGCCGAGAACTTCCAGAAGATGGCCATGGCCATGGCGCGCGACATCCGCGTGATCCTGGTCAAGCTGGCCGACCGCCTGCACAACATGCGCACCCTGGAAGTGCTGTCGGGCGAGAAGCGCCGCCGCATCGCCAAGGAAACCCTGGAAATCTACGCCCCCATCGCCAACCGGCTGGGCATGCACAGCATGCGCGTGGAATTCGAGGACCTGGGCTTCAAGGCCATGCACCCGATGCGCTCCGAGCGCATCCGCCAGGCGGTGAAGAAGGCCCGTGGCAACCGCCGCGAGATCGTCGGCAAGATCCAGGAATCGCTGGTCAACTGCCTCGCCCGCGAAGGCATGGAAGGTCAGGTCCTGGGCCGCGAGAAGCACCTGTTCAGCATCTACAAGAAGATGCGCGGCAAGCGCAAGGCGTTCAACGAGATCATGGACGTCTACGCCTTCCGCATCATCGTCGACAAGGTCGACACCTGCTACCGCGTGCTCGGCGCCGTGCACAACCTGTACAAGCCGTTCCCCGGTCGCTTCAAGGATTACATCGCGATTCCCAAGGCCAACGGCTACCAGTCGTTGCACACCACGCTGTTCGGCATGCACGGCGTACCCATCGAAATCCAGATCCGCACCCGTGAGATGGAAGAGATGGCCAACCACGGGATCGCCGCGCACTGGCTGTACAAGTCCAGCGAGGACGAGTCGCCCAAGGGCACCCATGCCCGCGCCCGACAGTGGGTGAAGGGCATCCTCGAATTGCAGCAGCGCGCCGGCAACTCGCTGGAATTCATCGAGAACGTGAAGATCGACCTGTTCCCGGACGAGGTCTACGTCTTCACGCCCAAGGGCCGCATCATGGAGCTGCCCAAGGGCTCCACGGCCGTCGACTTCGCCTACGCGGTGCACACCGACGTCGGTAACAGCTGCATCGCCTGCCGCATCAACCGTCGTCTGGCGCCGCTGTCCGAACCGCTGCAAAGCGGCGCGACAGTGGAGATCGTCACCGCGCCGGGCACCCGGCCGAACCCGGCCTGGCTCAACTTCGTGGTCACCGGCAAGGCACGTACGCACATCCGCCACGCGCTCAAACTGCAGCGCCGCTCCGAGTCGATCAACCTTGGCGAGCGCCTGCTGAACAAGACCCTGGCCGGCTTCGAGAGCCACCTGGAGAAGATTCCCCAGGAGCGCATCCAGGGCGTGCTCGCCGAATACCGCATGGAAGTCTTCGAGGACCTGCTCGAAGAGATCGGCCTGGGCAACCGCATGGCCTACGTGGTCGCGCGCCGCCTGCTGTCCAGCGAAGGCGAGGCCGCCGCACCGAGCAGCGAAGGGCCGCTGGCGATCCGCGGTACCGAGGGCCTGGTGCTCAGCTACGCCAAGTGCTGTACGCCGATCCCGGGCGACCCGATCGTCGGCCACCTTTCCGCCGGCAAGGGCATGGTGGTGCACCTGGAGAGCTGCAAGAACATCAGCGAGATTCGCCACAACCCGGAAAAATGCATTCAGCTCAGCTGGGCCAAGGATGTCACCGGCGAATTCAACGTCGAACTGCGCGTCGAACTGGAGCACCAGCGCGGCCTGATCGCCCTGCTCGCCACCAGCGTCAACGCCGCCGACGGCAATATCGAAAAGATCAGCATGGACGAACGCGATGGCCGCATCAGCGTGGTCCAGCTGGTCGTCAGCGTGCACGACCGCGTGCACCTGGCCCGCGTCATCAAGAAGCTGCGCGCGCTCAAGGGCGTGATCCGCATCACCCGCATGCGCAGCTGATCCCACCCTAAGGAGTCGACATGACCAAGACCGTTATCCACACCGACAAAGCCCCGGCCGCCATTGGCACCTACTCCCAGGCGATCAAGGCTGGCAACACCGTGTATGTCTCCGGTCAGATCCCGCTGAACCCGCAGACCATGGAACTGGTCGAGGGCTTCGAAGAGCAGACCGTCCAGGTCTTCGAGAACCTCAAGGCCGTGATCGAAGCGTCCGGCGGCTACCTGCACGACGTGGCCAAGCTGAACATCTTCCTCACCGACCTGTCGCACTTCGCCAAGGTCAACGAGATCATGGGCAAGTACTTCACCCAGCCCTACCCGGCCCGCGCTGCCATCGGCGTTGCCGCCCTGCCGAAGGGCGCCCAGGTCGAGATGGACGCCATCGTCGTCCTGGAATAAGCGGTACGTAATTCCCACGGGGCCCTAGCGGCCCCGTTCTCTTGTCTGCAAGGAGCAAACATGCGTCGCGCCCTGATCCTGAGCGCCCTGATCGGCCTGCTCACCGGCTGCGCCGGCACCCCGTCCGACCCTTCCGGTGTCTGGGTCAACCAGGCCGCCATCGACGCCGCCGGCAAGGGTGGCAAGCTGCGCGAGGCGCTGCTGGCCTACGGTCCGAACCTGGAGTGGAAGCTGGACACCAAGGCCCAGCAGGCCACCTTCAGCAACGGCTTCGAGCTGGGCGAAGGCCAACTGACCGCCGAAGACCCCAAGCACTACCGTGTCGACTTCTACGGCAGCAACCAGGAAGCCCTGCAGCTGGACGGCAAGGAGCTGGTGCAGGTGGGCAGCGACAACTGGCCCGAGCAGCGCTTCGTCCGCCCCGAGCAGCAGCCCTCCGCCCAGAGCCCGGCCGGCAGCACCTTCCAGAACGCCCTGTACGACGCCTACCTCAAGGGCACCTGGGTGATCGAAGAAGGCCAGGGCAAGGGCAGCAAGGTGAAGTTCCTGCCCAACGGCGGTCTCGAAGGCATGCCCGGCGCCGATCGCTACGCGCTGTGCCTGGCCGGCGACTGCGCGGCCATGAGCGGCGACAACGACAGCATCTGGCTGCAACAGGGCCAGCAGGGCCGCGAGTACCTGTTCGAACGGGACGGCGACAAGCTGGAGCTGTTCGAAGCGGTGAACCGCGCCCAGGCCGACGAGATGCCGCAGTACGCGCCAGGCAACAAGGTCTGGACGCTGGAGCGCGACTGATCCGGGCGAGCGGGCAGCCTCAGCGCCTGCTTACGATCTCGCGAGCTAGCGCTGGAGTAGGCGGAAAGTGCCCGAAGAGCGGAGTTTACGGCTGTAAATGAGCATCTGAGGGCACTTTCCAACGCCCTCCGCCGACGCGCAGCAGATCGTATGCAGGCGCTCAGCGCAGGCCGCTCCATAGCAACCACCCCCCCAGCGCCAGCAGCAGGCCGCCGCACAAGCGGTCCAGCGCCGTCACCCGACGCTTCAGCCAGCCGCGCCAGCGCGGCCGATCCAGCAGGCGCACCAGCAACATATCCCACAGCAGCACCACCGCGCCCATCCACAACACGCAGACACCCAGTGCCCAACCGGGCAGATGGAACTGTCCGAGCACGCCGAACAACCCGGTGTAGAAGATCGGCAGCTTCGGATTCAGGCTGCTGGCCAGAAAGCCCTCGCGTACCCCGCGCAGAAATCCTCCGGCCCGCTGCTGGCCAAGCTCCGTAGGAATTTCCAGCTCCCGCCGCGCCAGCAGCGCTTGTGCACCGAGCCAGACGAAGTAGGCGCCGCCCAGCAGCTGCACCACCCGCAGCCCGTGGCTCGCCACGTTCGGCAACAGGCCAAGGACGAACAGCACCAGCAGCATGCTCGCCAGATTGGCCAGGGCGATTCCGGCTGCACAGCCATCCGCATGACGGCGCCCGCGCAACAGCCCGGCGCGGATCAGCAGGAAGAAATCCGGCCCCGGCGACAGCAGGGCGGCGAAGTGAGTGCTGGCGACCAGCGCGAAGGCAGCGAACATGGCGATCTCCCGAATGCGGCGTCGCGCAGTCTGGAAGGGCCAGCCTCGGGCAGTCTTGGAAGAAACTCAGGTGCGCGTGGAGCGCAGGAAGCGTCCGGGAGTGACGCCGGTGAAGCGGCGGAAGGTGCCGGAGAAGTGCGCCTGGTCGTAGAAGCCCAGCGCCAGCGCGACGTCCAGCGGCTTCTCGCCGGCCACCAGCAGGCGCTTGGCCTCACGGATGCGTCGCTGCAGCAGGTAGGTGTGCGGCGGCACGCCATAGGCATTGCGAAAGGCTTCGATCAGATGGCGCGGATGGCGCTGCAGCAGTTCGGCCAGCGTTTCGAGGCTGACCGCGTCGCGGTAATGCGCCTCCAGGTAATCGCGCAGCTTCGCCGTCACACTGCCGTCGCGAGCCGCCGAAGCAGTCGGACGCATGCCGCCGTGGCGGACGAATACCAGCTCCAGCAACGCCAGCAATTCGCTTTCCAGCGCCAGCGCGTCGTTGCGCTCGAACTCCGTCGCCACGCGTCGCAGCGCCTCTGCCACTTGCCCGTCGTCGTTCGGGTTGAGCGTCTGGAAACCGCGCGGCAACTGCTTGCGTCCGAGCAGCGGCAGCAGGCGCGACTCCTCGATGTAGAGCATGCGGTAAACCAGCCGCTCGGACTCGGCATTGCCGGTGTGCGGCTCCTCCGGGTTCATCAGCGACAGGGTGCCGGCGGGCAGCACATGGTGCGCACCGCGGCACTGGTAGCCGCCGGCGCCCTGCAGGATGGCGCCGATGGCGAAGGCATCGTGGCTGTGGCGGCCGAACGGCTGCCCGGAGAAGTCCGCATGGAACAACTCCACCCCCGGCAACCAGGGGCGCGCCAGCAGCCGGTTGGCGTCCATCTCAGTCCTGCTTGCCGGCCAGGATGGCCGCGTAGCCTTCGCGGAAGCTCGGGTAGCGTGGCTCCCAGCCCAGTGCACGGGCGCGGGCGTTGCTGCAGCGCTTGCTGCCGGCACGGCGCACGGCTTGCTCTTCGGACCACTGGGTCACGCCCAGTTGCTCGCGCAGCCAGGCGACCACCTCGTGCAGCGCAGCGGGATCGTTGTCGACGCCGAGGTAGCAGTCTTCCAGCGCCACGCCGCTGCGGTCGGCCTCCAGGAGATGAGCCAGCAGGCCGGCGGCATCTTCGGCGTGAATACGGTTGGCATACAGCGGCGGTTCGCTAGCCACCCGGTAACCCTCGCGCACCTGCTTGAGCAGCCATTCGCGGCCGGGACCGTAGATGCCGGTCAGGCGCACGACGCTGGCGGGGATACCGCTCTGAAGCGCCAGCCGCTCGGCTTCGAGCATCACGCTGCCGGAGTAGCTCTGCGCTTCGGCCGGGGAGTTCTCGTCGATCCACTCGCCCTCGCGCTGGGCGTACACGCCACTGCTGGAGACGAACAGCAGGCGTCTGGGCAATTGCCCGCGCTGCCGCAGCCAGCCGAGGGTGTTGCGCAGGCCTTCGACGTAGGCGGCGCGGTAGCCGGCTTCATCATGCTGGGTCGCGGCGGCGCAGAACACCAGGTAATCCAGCTTGCCCACCGGCCAGGTGTCCGGGCATTCGAGCTGGGCCAGATCGCCGGACACCGGCAGCACCTCGAAGGGCAATGCGGCGATGTTGCGGCGCAGACCATGGACGCGCCAGTCGCGCGCGGCCAGTTGGCGTCCCAGACGGCTGCCGACGTCGCCGCAACCGACGATCATCAGGCTTGGGAAGGTGTTCGTGCTCATGCTGGGCTCCGTGAATCGGGTCTGGGAGTTTAGCGCGGTTGGTTCGCGGCGGTGCAGCCGCTATGCTTGGGCCACCTCAACGGATTCAATGCCATGACCCTTACCGAACTGCGCTACATCGTCACGCTTGCCCAGGAGCAACATTTCGGCCGCGCCGCCGAGCGCTGCCACGTCAGCCAGCCGACCCTGTCGGTGGGCGTGAAGAAGCTGGAAGACGAGCTCGGCGTGCTGATCTTCGAACGCAGCAAGAGCGCGGTGCGCCTGACTCCGGTCGGTGAAGGCATCGTGGCGCAGGCGCAGAAGGTGCTGGAGCAGGCCCAGGGTATCCGTGAACTGGCCCAGGCCGGCAAGAACCAGCTGACCTCGCCGCTGAAGGTCGGGGCCATCTACACCATCGGCCCGTACCTGTTCCCGCACTTGATTCCGCAGCTGCACCGGGTCGCCCCGCAGATGCCGCTGTACATCGAGGAAAACTTCACCCACATCCTGCGCGACAAGCTGCGCACCGGCGAACTGGACGCGATCATCATCGCCCTGCCGTTCCAGGAAGCCGACGTGCTGACCCTGCCGCTGTTCGACGAACCGTTCTACGTACTGATGCCCGCCGACCACGCCTGGACGGCGAAAAAATCCATCGACGCCGAACTGCTCAACGACAAGAGCCTGTTGCTGCTCGGCGAGGGCCACTGCTTCCGCGACCAGGTGCTGGAAGCCTGCCCGACCACCCGCAAGGGCGACGAGAACAAGCACACCACGGTGGAATCCAGTTCGCTGGAAACCATTCGCCACATGGTCGCCTCGGGCCTGGGCGTGTCGGTGCTGCCGTTCTCCGCCGTGGACAGCCACCACTACGCGCCCGGCGTGATCGAAGTTCGCCCGTTCACCGCGCCGGTCCCCTTCCGTACCGTCGCCATCGCCTGGCGCGCCAGCTTCCCGCGGCCGCGCGCCATCGAGGTGCTGGCGGACTCGATCCGCCTGTGTTCGGTCGCCAAGCCGACCGTCAAGGGTGAAGCCGAGCCGGCATGACCGAGCTGTCGAACGTCCCGGTCACCGCGCTCAAGGGCGTGGGCGCCGCGCTGGAAGAGAAGCTGGCGAAGGTCGGCCTGGAGAACCTCCAGGACATCCTTTTCCACCTGCCGCTGCGCTACCAGGACCGTACCCGTATCACGCCCATTGGTGCGCTGCGTCCGGGGCAGGATGCGGTGGTCGAAGGCGTGGTCTCCGGCGCTGACGTGGTGATGGGCAAGCGCCGCAGCCTGCTGGTGCGTCTGCAGGACGGCACCGGCACCCTGAGCCTGCGCTTCTACCACTTCAGCCAGGCGCAGAAGGAAAACCTCAAGCGTGGCACGCACCTGCGCTGCTACGGGGAAGCGCGCCCCGGCGCCTCGGGCCTGGAGATTTACCACCCCGAATACCGCTCGCTCACCGATACCGTCGCCGCGCCGGTGGAGCAGACGCTGACGCCGATCTACCCGACCACCGAAGGCCTCACCCAACAGCGCCTGCGCCAGCTCAGCGAGCAGACACTGCAGCGCCTGGGGCCCTCAAGTCTGCCGGACTGGCTGCCGGCGGAGCTGGCCCGCGACTACCGCCTGGGCCCGCTGGACGAAGCCATCCGCTACCTGCACCGGCCGCCGCCGGACGCTGACCTGGAAGAGCTCGCCGAAGGCCGTCACTGGGCCCAGCACCGCCTCGCCTTTGAGGAGCTGCTGACCCATCAGCTGTCGCTGCAACGCCTGCGCGAAAGCGTGCGCTCCCAGGCGGCACCGCAGCTGCCGCCGGCCAAGCGCCTGCCGGCGCTGTACCTGAAGAATCTCGGCTTCAAGCCCACCGGCGCGCAGCAACGGGTCGGCGCGGAAATCGCTTACGACCTCGCCCAACCCGAACCCATGCTGCGCCTCGTGCAGGGTGATGTGGGCGCCGGCAAGACCGTGGTCGCTGCCCTTGCGGCCCTGCAGGCGCTGGAGGCCGGCTACCAGGTGGCGCTGATGGCGCCGACCGAAATTCTCGCCGAGCAGCACTTCCTCAACTTCAGCAAGTGGCTGCAGCCGCTGGGCATCGAGGTCGCATGGCTGGCCGGCAAGCTCAAGGGCAAGGCCCGCGCCAGCGCGCTGGAGCAGATCGCCAGCGGCGTACCGATGATCGTCGGCACCCATGCGCTGTTCCAGGACGAAGTGAAGTTCAAGCGCCTGGCCCTGGTGATCATCGACGAACAGCACCGCTTCGGCGTGCAGCAGCGCCTCGCCCTGCGCCAGAAGGGCGTGGACGGCCGGCTCTGCCCGCACCAGTTGATCATGACCGCCACGCCCATCCCGCGGACCCTGGCGATGAGCGCTTACGCCGACCTGGATACCTCGATCCTCGACGAGCTGCCGCCCGGCCGCACACCGGTGAATACCGTGCTGGTGGCCGACAGCCGCCGCATCGAAGTGATCGAGCGGGTCCGCGCCGCCTGCCAGGAAGGCCGCCAAGCCTACTGGGTGTGCACGCTGATCGAGGAGTCCGAAGAGCTGACCTGCCAGGCGGCTGAAACCACCTACGAGGAACTCTCCTCGGCGCTGGGCGAGCTGCGCGTCGGCCTGATCCACGGGCGCATGAAGCCGGCAGACAAGGCCGTGGTGATGGAAGCCTTCAAGGAAGGCATGCTGCAACTGCTGGTCGCCACCACCGTGATCGAGGTCGGCGTGGACGTGCCCAACGCCAGCCTGATGATCATCGAGAACCCCGAGCGCCTCGGCCTGGCCCAGCTCCACCAGCTGCGCGGCCGCGTCGGCCGGGGCAGCGCGGCGAGCCACTGCGTGCTGCTCTACCACCCGCCGCTGTCACAGATCGGCCGCGAGCGCCTGGGGATCATGCGCGAGACCTGCGACGGCTTCGTCATCGCCGAGAAGGACCTGGAACTGCGCGGCCCCGGTGAAATGCTCGGCACCCGCCAGACAGGCCTGCTGCAATTCAAGGTCGCCGACCTGATGCGCGACGCCGACCTGCTGCCGGCCGTGCGCGACGCGGCGCAGGCGCTGCTGGCGCACTGGCCGCAATCGGTCAGCCCCTTGCTGGCGCGCTGGCTGCGCCACGGCCAGCAATACGGGCAAGTGTGATCCAGTTCACTCTCGCCGGTCGGCTGACTGCGCGGTCACGCTGACTGGCTGGTTATACTCCGACCCAGCCGTTGATAACCGGATCACATTCATGAGCGACGCCGCACGCGCCACTTCCGCCTCATCGCGGGCCCCCGAGGTCATCCTGCAGCAGCTCGACAAGCTGGGGATTGCCTATCGCGAGGTCAGCGACGTCCCGTCCCTGTCCAGCACTCGACGCATCCAGGCAGGCCTGCTGGAAGACAGCGTCGGCACGCTGCTGGTGTTGTTCCCGCAGAGCCAACTGCTCGACCTCAATCGCCTGGCCGAGTTGACCGGTCGCAAGCTGGTGGCGGTCAAGCCCGAACGCATGGAGCGCATGCTCGGCAAACACCAGCTCAGCCGCCTGCCGGCGCTGCCGCCGCTGACCAGCTCGCCCTGCCTGTATGACGACCGCCTGCTGCAGGAACCGCAGCTGCTGATCGAATCCGGCACCGCCGGCGTCCTGCTGGAGATCGCCACCCCGGCCTTCCGCGGCCTGCTGGAGAAGGCCAGCGCCGCACGCTTCGGCGTTCCGCTGGAGGCCATCCGGCCGAACCTCGACCGCCCGGACGACGACCGCGACGAAATCACCCAGGCCGTGCAGGCCTTCACCGCCCGGCGCATCCAGCAGCGCCTCGAGGAAACCATCGAGATTCCGCCGCTGCCGGAAACCGCACAGAAGATCATCAAGCTGCGCGTCGATCCCAACGCCACGGTGGACGACATCACCGGCGTGGTGGAAACCGACCCGGCGCTGGCCGCCCAGGTGGTCAGCTGGGCCGCCTCGCCCTACTACGCCGCCCCCGGCAAGATCCGCTCGGTGGAAGACGCCATCGTCCGCGTGCTGGGCTTTGACCTGGTGATCAACCTGGCCCTGGGCCTCGCCCTGGGCAAGACCCTGAGCCTGCCCAAGGACCAGCCGCAGCACGCCACGCCCTACTGGCACCAGGCGATCTACACCGCCGCGGTGATCGAGGGCCTGACCCGTGCCATCCCGCGCACCGAGCGCCCGGAGGCCGGCCTGACCTACCTCGGCGGGCTGCTGCACAGCATCGGCTACCTGGTGCTGGCGCACATCTTCCCGCCGCATTTCTCGCTGATCTGCCGCCACCTGGAAGTGAACCCGCACGTCGAACACAACCTGGTCGAGCAGCACCTGCTGGGCATTACCCGCGAACAGATCGGCGCCTGGCTGATGCGCACCTGGGACATGCCGGAAGAGATCTACACCGCCCTGCGCTTCCAGCACGACCCCAGCTACGCTGGCGACTGCGCGACCTACGCCAACCTGGTGTGCCTGGCGACCCGCCTGCTGCGCAACAATGGCATCGGCGGCGGCCCGGAGACAGGCATTCCGCAGGACCTGCTGGAGCGCCTGAACATCAGCCGCGACAAGGCCGAGGACGCGGTGCGCAAGGTGCTGGACGCCGAAGCCGCGTTGCGCGAGCTGGCCAGCCAGTTCAACGCGCCGCACTGAGCGCAGCTGAAATGAAAAAGGCCCCATCCGGGGCCTTTTTTCATGGTGCGAAATGGCTCAGGCGGCCTTCTTATCGCTGGCCGGTGCCGCTTTCTTCTTTGGCTTGAGGTACTTCACCAGTCCCTGGAACCAGATCACCAGGCCCGGGTTGCCCTGGATCTGGATGTCCTTGTTCTGGATGCCCTGCATGAACGCCAGCTGCGGGTTCTTCGAGGTCATGGTTGCGAAGCCGTAGGCGCCATCCCTGAAGCCGAGGGCGAAGGCCGGCTGCGGATGGGTACCGCGACGGGCACTGACGCGCAGGTCCTTGACGATGTAGTGGCGGGCAACCTTGCCGTCGAGGGTGTGCAGTTGGAACACCAGGTCCTTGCCTTCCAGTTGCTTCTGGAATGCCGGATTCTCGCGGCTGGCCTTGGCCATCATGCGCCCGAGCAACCACAGCAGAAGACGAAATTTCATGCACAAACCTCGATTTTCGAGACAAAAGTCTGCGCATTGTAGCCACTGTGAAAAGGGACTACATCCGATCTTTTGGTGGGTTTATGTAACCGGAGGGGCGACCCGGAGCCGCTCTGGCTCCGGGCTGCGAGCGATCAGTTGACTGCGTCTTTGAGTGCCTTGCCGGGTTTGAAGGCAACGGTGTTGCTGGCTTTGATCTTTACCGGTTGGCCGGTTTGCGGATTCTTGCCGGTACGGGCGCCACGGTGGCGCTGGATGAAGGTACCAAAACCGACAAGGGTAACGCTGTCCTTGCGGTTGAGCGCGCCAGTGATTTCATCCAGCAGCGCATTCAGCACCTTGTTGGCTTGTTCTTTGGTGAGGTCGGCCTTTTCGGCGATGGCGGCGGCCAGTTCTGGTTTACGCATAGATATAGATGCCTCTTTGACGGTTTGTTGTTGTTGTGTCCGTGCTGTCTTCCCAACAGCGCCCAAGGCACCGCAGGCTTGCCGTACAGGCTCTAGGCTGCGGCAGACGGGGGGAGAATGGCACGCCGCACGCAGGCGCGCCAGTATCGTCTGACAATTTTGGAGCACATTCCCACAGTAAAACCGTCGCCAAAGAGGGCTTTTACGCCAACAGGGCCGGCAACTCTTTGTTAAGCGAGAGCTTTTCGCCGACAGCCGCCCCGGTCAGGGCATAACCGAGCAAACGACCGGCGGTATCCCGATAAAGCACCTTGAGGTCCGCGCCAGAGCCTTCCACCTGCCATTCGCCCTCGCTGCCGCGCGGCGGCGGCGACACCACCAGCGGGCACACCGGAGTCTTCACAGTCACCGGCATCGGGCCATAGGCCACGGTGGTCGACTTGCCCGCCAGGGTCTGCGCCAGCGCACGGGCGCAGGACATCAGCGGCATCACGTAGAGCAGGTTCAGGCCATCGACCTCGGCGCAGTCGCCCAGGGCATAGATGTTGGCGTGGGAGGTACGCAGCTCGCGGTTGACCATCACGCCGCGATTGACGTCCAGCCCTGCGGCGGCGGCCAGGTCGATGCGCGGACGCAGGCCCACGGCGGAAACCACCAGGTCGCAGGCAATCACGCTGCCGTCGGACAGGTGCGCTTCCAGGGCATCGCCCGCGCGCACCAGGCGATTCAGCACCGGTCCGAGGTGGAAGCGTACGCCGAGGCTTTCCAGCCCTTGCTGCACCGCCTGGGCGGCGGCTGGGTGGAGCAGGCCGGGCATCACCTGCTCGCAGGGCGCCACCACCTCGATCTGGAAACCGCCACTGGAGAGGTCGTTGGCGAACTCGCAGCCGATCAGCCCGGCACCCAGCAGCAGCACACGGCGCTTGCCGGCCACCGCGCTGCGGAAGCGCGCGTAGTCTTCCAGGTCGTTGATCGGGAAGATCAGGTCCTGGGCGTCACCTTCCACCGGCACGCGAATGGTGTCCGCCCCCCAGGCCAGCACCAGGTCGCGGTAGCGGATTTCCTCTTCGCCGATCCAGATGCGCCGGTGGCCCGGATCGATACCGGTGACGCGAGTGTGGGTGAGGATGCGCGCCTTGAGCTGGTCGGCCATGGCGCCCGGTTCGGCCATGGCCAGGCCGTCGGCGTCCTTGTCCTTGGAGAACCCGGTGGAGAGCATCGGCTTGGAGTAGGAGCGGCCGTCGTCGGCAGTGATCAGCAACAGCGGCGTCTCGCCATCGAGCTTGCGCCACTCGCGCGCCAGGTTGTAGCCGGCCAGGCCCGTACCGATGATCACCAGCGGTGCGTTGTCACTCATTGCTCTCTCCACCTCGTAAAGACGCCACGGCGGTCAAGGCCGTCGCAAGTTGGTTTCCGATATCAAGAATCCATTCAGGACCTGGCGAGCTGGAGCAGAACAAGGCGGAAACGAGCGAGGGAGCGGAATGTACTTCAGTACATGAGCATCTCGAGGTCGTTTCCAACGCAGTTATGCCGACGCGCAACCAGGTCATGGATGGGTTCTCAGGAGATCTCGATCATCTCGAAATCGATCTTGCCCGTGCCGCAGTCCGGACACACCCAGTCCGCGGGAATGTCTTCCCAGCGGGTACCCGGCGCGATGCCCTCGTCCGGCAGCCCCAGCGCCTCGTCATAGATGAAGCCACAGATCACGCATTGCCATTTGCGCATCGGCCAAGCCCTCCTGCGATTGCCCGGTGAAGCTAACGAATTTGCGCGCACTGGCCAACGGCGGCAGCGCCGCCGGGGGTCGTCAGCTGGGCCAACCCGGCGCTTTTCCAGTTTACGCCGCCAGGCACGGCCCTGCCGGAGCCACAAACGCAGACGGCGACCCGAAGGCCGCCGTCGCGGGAATCCATCCAGATGGGATCAGCCGATTTCGATCATCTCGAAGTCCAGCTTGCCCACGCCGCAATCCGGGCACAGCCAGTCTTCCGGCACGTCTTCCCAGCGGGTACCGGCGGCGATGCCCTCTTCCGGCCAGCCCTTGGTTTCGTCATAGATCAGGCCACACACCACACACTGCCACTTCTTCATCGGCTCTCACCCTCGTGTTCTTGTCGCTTGGACGTCAGTGCATCCAATGTCCGGCTTTGTACTGGCGATGGGGCCGGCGCGCAAGTACCGACCGACCGGCCAAACCTTTGGTGGGGTATGGCGTAAAGCACTCTTGCAGAGAACACAATCGGCCGCGCAAAGCCGCCATGTTAAGCTGCCGCGTCCCTGGTCACCCGCAGTCATCACCGTGCCCGACGCAGCCCTGTCCCACCCGCCCCGCTGGCTCTCCGCCGCCCAGTTGCATCCCGCGCCTTCCGCCCAGGTTCTGGACTGGCTGTTCGACGAGGGTTCGCTGACGCGCCGGCTGACCGCACTGTCCGACGGCGGCTTCGCAGTGCAACCGCTGGCCGAGGGCTGGCACCGGATGCGCGCGGACGAATGCACCGCCCTGGGCGTAGCCGACGGCAGCCTGGGCTGGGTTCGTGAGGTGTACCTCAAGGGCCACGGCCAGCCCTGGGTGTTCGCCCGCAGCGTCGCCGCGCACCACGCGCTGGAAGGCTCCGGCTTCGACCTGCGCCTGCTCGGCAGCCGCTCCCTGGGCGAACTGCTGTTCAGCGACCGCGCCTTCCACCGCGGCCCCATCGAAGTGTGCCGCTATCCGGCCGCCTGCCTGCCCGCCGACGTGCGCGTCGAGCGTCCCTGGGGGCGCCGCTCGCTGTTCAGCCGCGACGGCCTCGGCGTACTGGTCGCCGAAGTATTCCTGCCCACGCTCTGGCACCGGCTGGAAGAACAGTCCGTATAATCCCCGGATCGTTTCCGGAGGCCGCCATGTTCGTCGCCCTGATCAAACCCCTCGCCCGCCTGCACCCCCGCGCCTGGGACTTCCTCCAGCTGACGCGCATGGACAAGCCGATCGGCATCTACCTGCTGCTGTGGCCCACCCTGTGGGCGCTGTGGATGGCCAGCGGCGGCGTGCCCAGCGCGAAGAACCTGCTGATCTTCGTCGTCGGCACCGTGCTGATGCGCGCCGCCGGCTGCGTGATCAACGACTTCGCCGACCGCAAGCTCGACGGCCATGTCGAGCGCACCAAGGCCCGCCCGCTGGCCACCGGCAAGATCACCGTGCGCGAAGCCTGGATCACCTTCTTCGTACTGCTGGGTTTGAGCTTCCTGCTGGTGCTGTGCACCAACGCGCAGACCATCTGGCTGTCCTTCGGCGGCGCGGCGATCGCAGCGCTCTACCCGTTCATGAAGCGCTACACCTACTACCCGCAGGTGGTGCTGGGCGCGGCCTTCTCCTGGGGCATCCCCATGGCCTTCACCGCGGCGGGCGGCACGCTGCCGGCGGCGGCCTGGCTGCTGTTCTTCGCCAATGTGCTGTGGACTGTGGCCTACGACACCTACTACGCGATGACCGACCGCGAGGACGACCTGAAGATGGGCATGAAGTCCACGGCGATCCTCTTCGGCGACGCCGACCGGGCGATCAACCTGACCCTGCAGGGCCTGATGCTCCTGCTGTTGATCCTGGCCGGCAACAAGCTGGCGATGCACCTGTATTACTACCTGGGCCTGGCCGTGGCGGCGGGCTGCTTCGCCTGGCAGTTCCACTCCACCCGGGACCGCGAGCCGATGAAATGCTTCAAGGCCTTCCTGCACAACCACTGGGCGGGGCTGGCGATCTTCCTCAGTACGGTACTGGATTACGCGCTGCGCTGAGGCCAGCCCTGCGCAGGAGCGAGCCTGCTCGCGAATGAACCCCGGCAACGGGACATGGGTTCGCGAGCAAGCTCGCTCCTACAAGAGCTCTCTACCGAGCGGCTGGAGCTACTGCGGCTTGGCCATGTGCCAGACGCCCATCTTCCCTTCGCCGTTCATGTCGCCCGGCTTCTTGTCCTGAATGAAGGTGTACAGCGGCTTGCCGTAGTACGCCCACTGCATGCTGCCATCATCGCGCTTGACCAGCGTCCAGTCGTCCATGGCCTTGGCGTCGGCGGCGGCCTTCAGCGGCGGCCAGTTCTGCGCGCAGCCACCGTTGCACATCGACTTGCCACCGCTGTCCTGGTCGAAGGTGTACAGCGTCATGCCTTTGGCATCGACCATCATGCCGTTCTTTTCCATCGCCGGCTCGGCCGCCAGCACGGCCATCGCCGGGAGGGCCAGCCCAAAGGCAAGGGCCGGGAGCAACCTCTTCATCGCGTGTCTCCTCTGGTGAGGTGGAACGGCGCGGGTGTTATCGCAAGGGCGACGTCGACTACGCACTCGCAACCGTCATCGCGGCATGCCGGCGCCGCAGCGCCAGCCGCACCGCCGACCGGGCCGGTGCATTGCCTGCCGGCCGCAAGCGGAAATCGCGGCCGCTGATTCAGCATAGACGAGCGCTCTACGACGAGGCCCGGCTAACATTCCCATGTCACATCCCTGAAATAATTCCGTTATCTAATGCGGCGCAATACGAAAATTCCTGAGGCACCAGCATGGTTGGCAAGACAATCCTCATCGTCGATGACGAAGCTCCGATCCGGGAAATGATCGCCGTGGCCCTGGAGATGGCCGGCTACGAATGCCTTGAGGCCGACAGTGCCCAGCAGGCCCACGCGGTGATCGTCGACCGCAAGCCGGACCTGATCCTGCTCGACTGGATGCTGCCGGGCACTTCCGGCATCGAACTGGCCCGCCGCCTCAAGCGCGACGAGCTGACTTCGGGTATCCCGATCATCATGCTCACCGCCAAGGGCGAAGAGGACAACAAGATCCAGGGCCTGGAAGTCGGCGCCGACGACTACATCACCAAGCCCTTCTCCCCGCGCGAGCTGGTGGCCCGACTGAAAGCCGTGCTGCGCCGCACCGGCGCCGGCGACAGCGAGACGCCGATCGAAGTCGGCGGCCTGATGCTCGACCCGATCAGCCATCGCGTGACCATCGACGGCAAGCCGGCCGAGATGGGCCCGACCGAATACCGCCTGCTGCAGTTCTTCATGACCCACCAGGAGCGCGCCTACACCCGCGGCCAACTGCTGGACCAGGTCTGGGGCGGCAACGTCTACGTGGAAGAACGTACCGTCGACGTGCACATCCGCCGCCTGCGCAAGGCCCTGGGCGAGGTCTACGAAAATCTAGTTCAGACCGTGCGCGGCACCGGCTATCGTTTCTCGACCAAAAGCTGATCAGGCCCAGAGGGTCTGATGACGCAGCAACGCGGCTCGCGGCGAAGCGTCATCAGCCCCTCAAAGACGGGTACAAGGAACGGAATTTCGTGACCCAGAACTGGAGTGGCGTGCTGATTCGCCACCTGTTGTTAGTCGTCGGCGGCGGCCTGCTGGTCGGACTGATCTCCGGCCAATGGGGCTGGGCCCTGGCAGCGGCCCTGGCTGCCTACCTCGGCTGGACCCTCTGGCAGCTGCTGCGCCTCTACCAGTGGCTGAAGACCCACCAGAGCGATGAGGCCCCACCCGACGGCTACGGCCTGTGGGGCGAGGTGTTCGACAGCATCTATCACCTGCAGCGGCGCAACCAGAAGGCGCGCGGCCGGCTGCAGGCAGTGATCGACCGCATGCAGGAGTCCACCGCGGCCCTGCGCGACGGCATGATCCTGCTCGACCGCGACGGCAACCTGGAGTGGTGGAACCAGTCCGCCGAACGCCTGCTCGGCCTCAAGAGCCCGCAGGACGGTGGCCAGCCGGTGACCAACCTGGTCCGCCATCCGCGCTTCAAGGAATACTTCGCCCACGAGGACTACCGCGAGCCGCTGGAGCTCACCTCGCCGATCAACGACAACCTGCGCCTGCAGTTCCACATCACCATCTACGGGGCCGGCGAGCACCTGATGCTGGTGCGCGATGTGACCCGCGTCCATCAGCTGGAACAGATGCGCAAGGACTTCGTCGCCAACGTCTCCCACGAGCTGCGTACCCCGCTGACGGTGATCGCCGGCTACCTGGAGACGCTGCTGGACAACGTCGAGGACGTGAACCCGCGCTGGACCCGCGCGCTGCAGCAGATGCAGCAGCAGGCGGGGCGCATGCAGAACCTGCTCAACGATCTGCTCCTGCTGGCCAAGCTGGAAGCCACGGACTACCCGGGCGACAACAAGCCGGTGGCGATCGACCTGCTGCTGCTGTCGATCCGTAACGATGCCCAGGCGCTCTCCGGCGTGCGCAACCACCGCATCAGCCTGGAGGCCGACGCCAAGGTGAAGCTCAAGGGCAGCGAGACCGAGCTGCGCAGCGCCTTCTCCAACCTGGTGTTCAACGCCGTGAAATACACCCCCGAGGAAGGCGAGATCCGCATTCGCTGGTGGGCCGACGACCAGGGCGCACACCTGGCGGTGCAGGACAGCGGCATCGGCATCGATCCGAAGCACCTGCCGCGCCTGACCGAACGCTTCTACCGCGTCGACTCCAGCCGCAACGCCAGTACCGGCGGCACCGGCCTGGGGCTGGCCATCGTCAAGCACGTGCTGCTGCGCCATCGCGGCACCCTGGATATCAGCAGCGTGCCGGGCAAGGGCAGCAGCTTCACCTGCCACTTCCCGCCGCAACAAGTCGAGCGTCGCGCCTGAGGGCGCTCGTACACATGAGTTTGCAATCAGCGGGCTTGCCAGTGGCGTCCGTGAACCGCATTCTTGTCCGTCCATTCCTTATCCAACAGAACCATGGACCCTTCCCCTAGTAGCAACTTCCTGACCTACTTCGCCGATTTCGGCCTGATTCTCTTCGCTCTCTTCCTCGTCGTGCTCAACGGTTTCTTCGTGGCCGCCGAGTTCGCCATGGTCAAGCTGCGCTCCACCCGCGTGGAGACCATCGCCAAGCAGCACGGCTGGCGGGGCACCATCCTGCGCAAGGTGCACAACCAGCTCGACGCCTACCTCTCCGCCTGCCAGCTCGGCATCACCCTGGCCTCCCTGGGCCTGGGCTGGGTCGGCGAGCCGGCCTTCGCCGAACTACTCGAGCCGCTGCTGGGCGCGGTCGGCGTGCACTCCGAGGAAGTCATCCGCGGCGTGTCGTTCTTCACCGCGTTCTTCATCATTTCCTACCTGCACATCGTGGTCGGCGAGCTGGCGCCCAAGTCCTGGGCCATCCGCAAGCCCGAGCTGCTGTCGCTGTGGACCGCTGTGCCGCTGTACCTGTTCTACTGGCTGATGTACCCGGCGATCTGGCTGCTCAATGCCAGTGCCAACACCATCCTGAAGATCGCCGGCCAGGGTGAACCGGGCCCGCACCACGAACATCACTACAGCCGTGACGAGCTCAAGCTGATCCTGCACTCCAGCCGCGCCCACGACCCCAGCGACCAGGGCATGCGCGTACTGGCCTCCGCAGTCGAACTGGGCGAACTGGAAGTCGTGGACTGGGCCAACTCCCGCGAGGATCTGGTCTACCTGGAACGCAGCGCGCCGCTGGACGACATCCTCGCCACCATCCGCCGCCACAAGTACAGCCGCTACCCGGTGTACGACAGCGGCAAGGGCGAGTTCATCGGCCTGCTGCACATCAAGGACCTGCTGCTGGCCCTGACCACGCTGGAAAGCCTGCCGGAGTCCTTCGACCTCGACGAGCTGACCCATCCGCTGGAAATGGTGACCAAGCACATGCCGCTGGCGCGCCTGCTGGAGCAGTTCCGCCAGGGCGGCTCGCACTTCGCCCTGGTGGAGGAAGCCGACCACAAGGTGATCGGCTACCTGACCATGGAAGACGTGCTGGAAGTGCTGGTCGGCGATATCCAGGACGAACACCGCAAGGCCGAGCGCGGAATCGTCGCCTACCAGCCCGGCAAGCTGCTGGTGCGTGGTGACACGCCGCTGTTCAAGCTGGAGCGCCTGCTGGGCCTGGACCTCGACCACGTCGAGGCGGATACCCTCGCCGGCCTGGTCTACGACACGCTCAAACGCGTGCCGGAAGAAGAGGAAGTGCTCGATACCGAAGGCCTGCGCATCATCGTGAAGAAGATGAAAGGCCCGAAGATCGTCCTCGCCAAGGTGGTGAAGCTGGACTGACGGCTACGCCCATGAACGAAAAAGGCTGCCCTCGGGCAGCCTTTTTTATTGGCCATGTACGCCCTCGTAGGAGCGGAGCTTCTCCGCGGTCCGGCTTTTTCGCGCACAGCGAAAGCCGCAGACCTGGCATTGATTGTAGGGGATTACGTCTCAGTTTTCCTTCACCACCGCGAAGTTTGGCAGGGTGTCCACCGGCTGGGCGAAGTTGTAGGGAATCGATACCAGATCCAGGCCGACGTTGCGCTGCACCACGAAGTGCAGATGCGGGCCGCTGCTGTTGCCGGTGTTACCCGAGCGCGCCAGGGAGGTGCCCGTGGCGACGCGCTGCCCCTCGTGGACCAGCACCGAGCCACGCATCAGGTGCAGGTACACCCCCATGGTGCCGTCGTCATGCAGAATGCGCACGAAGTTGCCGGACGGGTTCTTGCCGCGCCCGTCCTGGCCGTTCTCGATCTTCACCACCATGCCGCCACGGGCCGCGATGATGGGCGTCCCCACCGGCATGGCGATGTCCATGGCGTAGCGCCCCTTGGGCGTAAAATGGCTGTAGCGGCCATTGGCGCCCTGAGTCAGGCGGAACGGGCCGCCCACCCAGGGCAACGCGTACTGGTAAGCCAGCGGTTGCGGACGCGGATCGCCCAAGGCATAGCGCAGCTTGGGTTTGTACAGCATGGGCTTGCCGGGCTCGCGCGGAGTGAGCGTTGCCAGGCGGATGGCGCTGCGCGGCGGCAGCACCCAGCGGATCGGCCGCTCCGGTACGCCAATGGCGTTCTGCGCACCGGTCACGCTCAGCTCCACTTCCACTGGCGCGTACAGGTCGTTGCGCACCTGCAGCGTCTCGCCGCCGGCGTGCTTCTTGGTCTCAAGCTTCACCTGCTGCTCCAGGTGCTCGACCATGCGGTCGCGGAAGACGAACACCGCCGCACCCGGCACGGCCTTGTCCGTGTAGGTGACCACGCCATTGGCGTCGGTGTACTTGTAGATGGTCACGGCCGAAGCCGTCCCTGATGCGGCCAAAAGACCGCACAGGAAGATACTGCGCCCTAGCATGTCGACTCTGGTTATAGGTATGGCGACAACCGCAAGACTAGCAGCGCGGCAGACCCGGAGCGACCTGCCGACAGCCGGCGTGTGAAGCAGTGCCGCCCACCGGTCGGCGCGCAATCAGGCGCCGGGCACGTAGTGCTTCTGGGAGCTACCACGGGCGATCAGGCGCGACAGGTAGTCGAGCTTCTGCGGATCGCGGTCGACGAAGCGGAACGTGAGCTGCAGCCACTCGCTGTCGGGTTTGGGCTCCAGCGCTGCCACGGCGTGCAGGTAGCCATTGAGCCGCGCCACATCGCTGTCTTCCTCCAAGTCCAGCACGGCGCTTTCCAGCACCTGTGGCAGCGGCGAACCGCGTTTCACCACCAGCAACGCTTCCTTCAGGCTCAAGGCCTTGATCACACACGGCAGGCTGGCCTGGGGCAGACGCAACTGGCCCTGCTGCCCCTTCGCGGCGGGACGCGCGGCAGGCGCAGCGGCAGCCGGGGTAGCAGCAGGAGTAGCAGGACGTGGCGCTGGGGCCGGACGCACCACATCAGCCTTGCCACCGGTCAGCGCACTGAGCGAATCATTGGGCATGGAACCGACGAGGCTGCGCTGCGGCGCCTGGGCGGCCAGTGCCTCGAGCTTGCCGGCGCGGGACAGCGCCTTCTTCACCTTGCTCACCAACTGGTCATTGGAGAACGGCTTGCCGATGAAGTCGGAGACGCCGGCCTGGATGGCCTGCACCACATTGTCCTTGTCGCCACGACTGGTAACCATGATGAACGGCGTGGTCTTCAGGCCGTCCTGCTCACGGCACCAGGTAAGCAGCTCGATACCCGACAACTCGGGCATCTCCCAGTCGCAGAGGATCAGGTCGACGCTCTGGCGCGCGAGGAACTGCTGCGCCTTGCGGCCGTTCACCGCCTCCTCGATCTGCAGGCCGGGGAAATGGTCCCGCAGCCCCTTTTTCACCAGATCCCGGATGAACGGGGCGTCATCCACCACCAGCACACTGACCTTGCCCATCGGCAGCTCCTTCGAACGATAGGGCGAAGAATAGCCTCGCTAAGTGGCGACATGCCATCGGCGCGGAACCGGTCGGCCATAAAATGACGAACCCGGCGCCTGGCCGGGTTCGTCGGTGCCGCTGGCGCAAGCCTTATTCGGGCTTGTTGCCGTTACCGGTGCCCTGCACTTCTTCCTTCATGCGGGTCAGGCCCAGGTGACGAACGTCGGTGCCGCGCACCAGGTAGATCACCAGTTCGGCGATGTTGCGTGCGTGGTCGCCGATGCGCTCCAGCGAACGCAGGGCCCAGATGACGTTGAGCACGCGGGAAATGGCGCGCGGGTCTTCCATCATGTAGGTGACCAGTTCGCGCAGGGCGGTCTTGTACTCGCGGTCGACGGTCTTGTCGTACTGCGCCACAGACAGCGCCAGGTCTGCGTCGAAGCGGGCGAAGGCATCCAGCGCCTCCTGCACCATCTTGCGCACCTGGTTGCCGATGTGGCGCACCTCGACGTAGCCGCGCGGCGACTCGCCTTCCTCGCACAGCTGGATGGCGCGGCGGGCGATCTTCGAGGCTTCGTCGCCGATGCGCTCGAGGTCGATCACCGACTTGGAGATGCTGATGATCAGGCGCAGGTCGGAGGCGGCCGGCTGGCGGCGGGCGAGGATGCGCAGGCATTCCTCGTCGATGTTGCGCTCCATCTGGTTGATCTGGTCGTCGATCTCGCGCACCTGCTGGGCCAGGCCCGAGTCGGCGTCGATCAGCGCGTTGACCGCGTCGTTGACCTGCTTCTCCACCAGACCACCCATGGCCAGCAGGTGGCTGCGCACATCTTCAAGCTCGGCGTTGAACTGCTGCGAGATGTGGTGGGTCAGGCTTTCTTTGTTGATCATGTTCGCTCCGCGAAAGCCGCTGGCTCCGGGCCGCTGGCTTGTGATGTTCTCCGGGAAGTTCTACCGCGCACGCAATACCGCGAAACTAGCCGTAACGACCGGTGATGTAGTCCTCGGTCTGCTTCTTGGCCGGGTTGGTGAACAGGGTATCGGTGTCGCCGAACTCGATCAGCTTGCCCATGTACATGAACGCCGTGTAGTCGGAGACGCGCGCGGCCTGCTGCATGTTGTGGGTCACGATGACGATGGTGAACTTGGATTTGAGTTCGTAGATCAGCTCTTCGATCTTCAGCGTGGAGATCGGGTCCAGTGCCGAGCAGGGTTCGTCGAGCAGCAGGACTTCCGGCTCCACGGCGATGGTGCGGGCGATGACCAGACGCTGCTGCTGACCGCCGGACAGGCCGAGGGCGGACTCGTGCAGGCGGTCCTTCACTTCGTCCCACAGGGCCGCGCCTTTCAGCGCCCACTCAACGGCTTCGTCGAGCACGCGCTTCTTGTTGATGCCCTGGATGCGCAGGCCATACACCACGTTCTCGTAGATGCTCTTGGGGAACGGGTTGGGCTTCTGGAACACCATGCCGACGCGGCGGCGCAGTTCGGCGACGTCCACGTTCTTGGCGAAGATGTTGTGGCCGTCCAGAAGGATCTCGCCCTTCACGTTGCAGCCATCGACCAAGTCGTTCATGCGATTGAAGCAGCGCAGCAGGGTCGACTTGCCGCAGCCGGACGGGCCGATGAAGGCGGTCACGCGCTGCTTGGGGATGTTCATGCTGACGTCGAACAACGCTTGCTTCTCGCCGTAGAACAGGCTCAGGCCGGGTACTTCGAGAGCGACGGTCTCGCTCTCCAGGTTCATGCCCTGGCGGTCGCCGCGGCCGAGCGCGCCGATGTCGATGCCGTGGGTAGCGGTTTCTTGTTGCATCTTCAGTCTCCCTTGGAGGCTTGGCGGCGGGCCTGGCCCGCCGCCGGCAGAATCAGTTTTCCAGCGCCTTGTACTTTTCGCGCAGGCGGTTACGGATGGCGATGGCCGAGAAGTTCAGCAGGGCGATGACCATCACCAGCAGCAGCGCGGTGGCGTACACCAGCGGGCGCGCGGCCTCGACGTTCGGGCTCTGGAAGCCGACGTCATAGATGTGGAAGCCCAGGTGCATGATCTTCTGGTCCAGGTGCACGTACGGGTAGTTGCCGTCCACCGGCAGCGCCGGGGCCAGCTTCACCACGCCCACCAGCATCAGCGGCGCCACTTCACCGGCGGCACGGGCCACGGCGAGGATCAGGCCGGTCATCATGGCCGGGCTGGCCATCGGCAGGACCACTTTCCATAGGGTCTCGGCCTTGGTCGCGCCCAGGGCCAGGGAACCTTCGCGGGTGGCACGCGGAATACGCGCCAAGCCTTCCTCGGTGGCCACGATCACCACCGGTACGGCGAGGATCGCCAGGGTCAGCGAAGCCCAGAACAGGCCCGGCGTGCCGAAGGTCGGCGCCGGCAGGGCTTCGGGGAAGAACATCCGGTCGATTGAGCCACCCAGCACATAGACGAAGAAGCCCAGGCCGAACACGCCGTAGACGATCGCCGGGACGCCCGCGAGGTTGTTCACCGCGATGCGGATGATGCGGGTCAGCAGGCCCTGGCGGGCGTACTCGCGCAGGTAGACCGCGGCGATCACACCGAACGGGGTGACGATCACGGCCATTACCAGGGTCATCATCACGGTGCCGAAGATGGCCGGGAAGATGCCGCCCTCGGTGTTGGCTTCACGCGGGTCGTCGCTGAGGAATTCCCACAGCTTCTGGAAGTAGAAGCTCAGCTTGGCGCCGATGCCCATGGCATTGGGCTGGTAAGCGTGCACCAGCTTGCCCAGGGTGATCTCGGTTTCCTTGCCGGTAGCATCGCGCATGGCGATGCTGTCGCGGTTGAATTCCTGGTGCAGGGCATTGAGCTGCTCTTCCAGCACCTTGTACTGGGCGTTCAGCTCGGCACGGCTGGCGGCGATATCGGCTTCGGCGGCGGCGTCCAGCTTGCCGTTGAGCTGCAGGCCGCGCTCTTTCAGGCGCAGGCGCTCGAGGCCGTGGTTGATGCCGCCGATGTCCTTCTTCTCCAGCTGGTACAGCTTGGCGTAGAGCTCGTCGACGCGCTTCAGACGGGTCTGCAGCTCGGCAATGGCGGCCGGACCTTCGGCGACCACCTTGCCGTTTTCCTTCACGTTCAGCAGATAGCCATAGAAGTTGCCCCACTCGCGGCGCTCCAGGGTCACCAGATCGGCCGGGTGACGCTTGTCGCCCAGCCACTCACCGATCACCCAGGAGAAGTCGCTGCCGTAGAGGTCGCGGTTGCCCAGCTTGAGCAGCTCGCGGGTCATGAACTCCGGGCCGTTGTCCGGCACCGGCAGACCGGCACCGCGCAGACGCTCACGCGGTACCTGCTCGACCTGCACCTCTTCGCCGATCAGGGTCTTGGGCGCTTCACCGGGAACGGTGTAGGTCGCCTCGATCACGTCCGCCGGCCAGAAGTGGCCGAGACCGCGCACGGCGATCACGGCGAGCAGGCCGATGGTCATGATCACGGCGATGGACACCGCGCCGGCGTTCATCCACACCCAGGGAGTACCGCTGGCGAACCACGCTTTGACGGATTCCTGTTTCTGTTTCACGGAACTAGCCTCGTCGGGCGTCGCTTAGAGCGACGCGTATTTCTTGCGCAGGCGCTGACGGATCAGCTCTGCCAGGGTGTTCATCACGAAGGTGAAGGACAGCAGCACCAGTGCCGAGAGGAACAGCACGCGGTAGTGAGTCCCACCCACCTCCGACTCGGGCATTTCCACCGCGACGTTCGCCGCTAGGGTGCGCATGCCCTGGAAGATGTTCACATCCATCACCGGGGTGTTGCCGGTGGCCATTAGCACGATCATGGTCTCACCCACCGCACGACCCAGGCCGATCATCAGGGCGGAGAAGATGCCGGGGCTGGCGGTCAGGATCACCACGCGGGTCAGCGTCTGCCAGGGCGTGGCGCCCAGGGCCAGGGAGCCGTAGGTCAGGCTCTTGGGCACGCTGAAGATGGCGTCTTCGGCGATGGAGAAAATGTTCGGGATCACCGCGAAGCCCATGGCCAGGCCCACTACCAGGGCGTTGCGCTGGTCGTAGGTGATACCCAGGTCGTGACTGATCCACAGGCGCATGTCGCCGCCGAAGAACATGGTCTCCAGGTGCGGGCTCATCCACAGGGCAAAGGCGCCGGTGGCGAGGACCACGGGGATCAGGATCGCCGCTTCCCAGCCGGCCGGCAGGCTCAGGCGGATGCGTTCGGGCAGGCGGCTCCAGATCAGGCCGGCGAGCAGGATGCCCAGCGGCGTAAGCAGCAGCAGACTGAAGATGCCCGGCAGGTGGCCTTCGACGTAAGGCGCGAGGAACAGGCCGGCGAAGAAGCCGAGGATCACGGTCGGCAGCGCTTCCATCAGCTCGATGACCGGCTTGACCTTGCGGCGCATGCCCGGAGCCATGAAGTAGGCGGTGTAGACGGCGGCGGCGATGGCCAGCGGCGCTGCGAGGATCATCGCGTAGAACGCGGCCTTCAGGGTGCCGAAGGTCAGCGGCGACAGGCTCAGCTTGGGCTCGAAGTCAGTGGTTGCGGCGGTGGACTGCCAGACGTAGCTGGGTTTGTCGTAGCTCTCGTACCAGACCTTGCCCCACAGCGCGCTCCAGGACACTTCCGGGTGCGGGTTGCTGAGGCTGAAGCGGCGCAGTTCACCGCCCTGCTCGACGATCAGGCGGTTGGCGCGCGGCGACAGAGCCATCAGGCCGGCCGACGGGGCAACGTTTTCCACCAGCAGGGTGCGATGCGCAGTACTGTGGAAGATGCCGAGGTTGCCCTGCTTGTCGAGCGCCAGGAAGCCTTTGCGGCGCTGCTCGGGAGCAATTTCGGTCACCGGCTGGTCGCCCAGCTTGAAGTCGCGCACATGGGACAGGCGCGGTTCGCCGTCTTCGCCACGGGCCATGAACCACTGGCCGATGCCGCCCTTGGAGTCGCCGACCATCAGCGAGATGCCTCCCAGCAGCTGGCTGCTGGCGGTCACTTCGGCGGAGGCGTCATCCAGCAGCTTGTAGCGGCCGTTGAGCTGGTGGGTGCCGAGGTTGAACACGTCGGCTTGCGCGCGGCCATTGATCACATAGAGCCACTGCTTGCGCGGGTCCATGTAGATCGCCTTCACCGGCTCGGCAATCTGCGGCAGGTCGATACGTTCTTCTTCCAGCGAGGTCTCGCCGGTCAGCATGTTTTCCTGACTGGTCAGGCTGAGCAGGAGCATCTGACTGCCAGTGGAGGCGGCCAGCAGCAGGCCTTCATCACCCGAGACGATCGCTACGTGCTCCAGCGGGCGGCCCTGGGTATCCAGGTTGATCGCGGTCTCACCATAGGGGTAGCTGATCTGCGGGGTGATGGTTTTCTTGTTGTCCGGGTAGGTGACCTTATAGGTGTGCTTGAACACCAGCGCCTGTCCGTTGGACAGGCCCAGAGCCACGGTCGGTTGACCCGGCTGGTCTTCGGCGATGGAGGTCACGCTGGTGCCCGCAGGCAGCTTGAGCGCGACGCGGTCCATCTCGTCACCTTTCTTCGCGTCGAAGAACACCACCTCGCCGTTGGCGGCGACGCGCATGCCCACCATGTTCTGCTCTTCGATGCTCAGCAGCAGCGGCGCTTGCGCCGTCTTCAGCCAGGCCGGAGCCAGGGGGTCGCGCGCCTCCAGCGTGGCGCCACGGAACAGCGGCAGCACCACATAGGCGAGGTAGAAGAAAATCAGGGTAATGGCAGCCAGGACGGCGAGACCGCCGACCAGCACGTACCAGCGGGTGAGTCGATCCTTGAGCGCACGCATGCGGCGCTTGCGCTGCAGCGCAGGCGTATTGAAATCGATCCGCTCGGGGAGAGAAGAAGTCATCGGGGAGTTGGCCAGGTCGTTCATGCAGTGACACCCTAGCGGCTCTGTGTGACAGAAAGATGACATGGAGGTGACGCGACAAAGCCCACCAGCAGAGCCATGCTGGCGGGCCCGGTCGGGAAGGCGTCAGCCCATGCCGGGCGGCACTGGCCGCCCGGTTGGCGGGCTGATTACAGACCCAGGTCCTTGATCGCTTTTTCGGCGACTTTCGACGGCAGCGGGATGTAGCCGTCTTTCACCACGACCTGCTGGCCGGTCTTGGACAGCACCATCTTCAGGAACTGGGCTTCCAGCGGGTTCAGCGGCTTGTTCGGAGCCTTGTTGACGTAGACGTACAGGAAGCGAGACAGCGGGTAGCTACCGTTCAGGGCGTTGGTTTCGTTGTCTTCGATGAACTCGCCGCCTTCCTTCTTGGCCAGGGCAACGGTCTTCACGCTAGCGGTCTTGTAACCGATACCGGAGTAGCCAACGCCGTTCAGGGACTGGCTGACCGACTGAACCACGGAAGCCGAACCCGGCTGCTCGTTCACGTTCGGCTTGTAGTCGCCTTTGCACAGGGCTTCTTCCTTGAAGTAGCCGTAGGTGCCGGATACGGAGTTACGACCGAACAGCTGCACGGGCTTGTTGGCCCAATCGCCGGTCAGGCCCAGATCACCCCAGGTCTTCACTTCCGACTTGCCGCCGCACAGACGGGTGGAGGAGAAGATGGCGTCGACCTGTTGCATGGTCAGGCCTTTGATGGGGTTGTCCTTGTGCACGAAGATCGCCAGGGCGTCCACGGCAACCGGAACAGCGGTCGGCTTGTAGCCGTACTTCTGTTCGAAGGCCTGCAGCTCGACGTCCTTCATCTTGCGGCTCATTGGGCCCAGGTTGGCGGTGCCTTCGGTCAGAGCCGGCGGCGCGGTGGAGGAACCGGCGGCCTGGATCTGCACGTTCACGTTCGGGTACAGGCGCTTGTACTCTTCGGCCCACATGGTCATCAGGTTGGCCAGGGTATCGGAGCCAACGCTCGACAGGTTGCCCGACACACCGCTGGCTTTTTGGTATTCCGGCAGGGCCGGATCAATTGCGGCGACCGCACTGGCGGTGCCTACGCCCGCGGCGACAAAGGTCAGGGCCGCCATCAAACGCTTGAGTTTCATGCCTTGCTCCTTGAGGAGAATGGGGTTGGATGGAACGGGGGCCAGTATCGTCAGGCCGCATGAAGACTCTATGACGCGAATGTGACAGTTGGATGAAATGCCATCAGCCGATTGCACGAACGGCATGGCAGGGCAAAACAGTCGTGGGGAAATGGCGAAAGGTGTGCTCCAGAGCCGCGGAAGGGCCCTGTATGCCCTTGTAGGAGCGAGCTTGCTCGAGAGCCTTAACAGACAGCCACACCGTCATAATCGATGAAATGACGCCACAGCACGCAGCGTCGCATGCGCTCCGATCTGGACATTGCACCCGCAGGAGCGGACTCCGTCCGCGATGGCCACCGTCTCAGCGCGCACTACAGGTTCGGGGTAGGGTGGAGGGCTGCACCCAGCCCAACTTTTCCGCGCGCAAAAGCAAAGCCCCCGGCCAGCTTTCGCTAACCAGGGGCTTTGGGATAGGAGCTTGACGATGACCTACTCTCACATGGGGAAACCCCACACTACCATCGGCGATGCGTCGTTTCACTGCTGAGTTCGGGATGGGATCAGGTGGTTCCAACGCTCTATGGTCGTCAAGCAATTCTTTAGGACGCTCGTGGCATTCGCACACGCTCATCCAGATTCGGGTATGTGACAGTCTTTGCGGTTCACACGAACTTTCGGTTCGTCGACTTCACCATCGAACACACAAATTGTTTGGGTGTTATATGGTCAAGCCTCACGGGCAATTAGTATCGGTTAGCTCAACGCCTCACAGCGCTTACACACCCGACCTATCAACGTCGTAGTCTTCGACGGCCCTTCAGGGGAATCAAGTTCCCAGTGAGATCTCATCTTGAGGCTAGTTTCCCGCTTAGATGCTTTCAGCGGTTATCTATTCCGAACATAGCTACCCGGCAATGCCACTGGCGTGACAACCGGAACACCAGAGGTTCGTCCACTCCGGTCCTCTCGTACTAGGAGCAGCCCCTCTCAAATCTCAAACGTCCACGGCAGATAGGGACCGAACTGTCTCACGACGTTCTAAACCCAGCTCGCGTACCACTTTAAATGGCGAACAGCCATACCCTTGGGACCGGCTTCAGCCCCAGGATGTGATGAGCCGACATCGAGGTGCCAAACACCGCCGTCGATATGAACTCTTGGGCGGTATCAGCCTGTTATCCCCGGAGTACCTTTTATCCGTTGAGCGATGGCCCTTCCATACAGAACCACCGGATCACTAAGACCTACTTTCGTACCTGCTCGACGTGTCTGTCTCGCAGTCAAGCGCGCTTTTGCCTTTATACTCTGCGACCGATTTCCGACCGGTCTGAGCGCACCTTCGTACTCCTCCGTTACTCTTTAGGAGGAGACCGCCCCAGTCAAACTGCCCACCATACACTGTCCTCGATCCGGATGACGGACCAGAGTTAGAACCTCAAGCATGCCAGGGTGGTATTTCAAGGTTGGCTCCACGCAGACTGGCGTCCACGCTTCAAAGCCTCCCACCTATCCTACACAAGCAGGCTCAAAGTCCAGTGCAAAGCTACAGTAAAGGTTCACGGGGTCTTTCCGTCTAGCCGCGGATACACTGCATCTTCACAGCGATTTCAATTTCACTGAGTCTCGGGTGGAGACAGCGCCGCCATCGTTACGCCATTCGTGCAGGTCGGAACTTACCCGACAAGGAATTTCGCTACCTTAGGACCGTTATAGTTACGGCCGCCGTTTACCGGGGCTTCGATCAAGAGCTTCGCTTTCGCTAACCCCATCAATTAACCTTCCGGCACCGGGCAGGCGTCACACCCTATACGTCCACTTTCGTGTTTGCAGAGTGCTGTGTTTTTAATAAACAGTCGCAGCGGCCTGGTATCTTCGACCGACATGGGCTTACGCAGTAAATGCTTCACCCTCATCGGCGCACCTTCTCCCGAAGTTACGGTGCCATTTTGCCTAGTTCCTTCACCCGAGTTCTCTCAAGCGCCTTGGTATTCTCTACCCGACCACCTGTGTCGGTTTGGGGTACGGTTCCTAGTTACCTGAAGCTTAGAAGCTTTTCCTGGAAGCATGGCATCAACCACTTCATCATCTAAAAGACGACTCGTCATCAGCTCTCGGCCTTGAACACCCGGATTTGCCTAAGTGTTCGGCCTACCACCTTAAACTTGGACAACCAACGCCAAGCTGGCCTAGCCTTCTCCGTCCCTCCATCGCAGTAACTAGAAGTACAGGAATATTAACCTGTTTCCCATCGACTACGCTCTTCAGCCTCGCCTTAGGGACCGACTAACCCTGCGTCGATTAACGTTGCGCAGGAACCCTTGGTCTTTCGGCGTGGATGTTTTTCACACCCATTGTCGTTACTCATGTCAGCATTC